>NZ_CP014841.1:0-662000 GCF_001641285.1 Dyella thiooxydans | reverse complement strand
GATGCCCTTGCTCCTGATGCTCATCGAGGCCACCGGCAAGGCACAGCCAAGCCAAGCCAAGCCAAAGAGCATCGCCCGCGAGCGGGCTCCTACAAGGGCAACAGCGCGCGAGCCGTCAGGGCGGGTCGCCATGTAAAATGGCGGTTTTCCCGTTGCCGGAACGCCCTCGATGTCCACCCACGCCCTCACCGCCCTGTCCCCGCTGGACGGCCGCTACGCCAGCAAGGCCGAATCGCTGCGTCCGATCTTCAGCGAATACGGCCTGATGCACCGGCGCGTGCAGGTGGAGATCGCCTGGCTGCTGGCGCTGGCCGCCGAGCCGGGCATCGCCGAGCTGCCAGCGTTCGCCGACGCCCAGGTCGCCACGCTCCAGGCCATCGCCGACCGCTTCGCGGTGGAGGACGGCTCACGCATCAAGGCCATCGAGGCCACCACCAACCACGACGTCAAGGCGGTGGAGTACTTCATCAAGGAACGCATGGACGCCGATCCGGCGCTGGCCAAGGCGAAGGAGTTCGTGCACTTCGCCTGCACCAGCGAGGACATCAACAACCTGTCCTACGCGCTGATGCTGCGTGACGCCCGCAGCCAGGTGCTGCTGCCGGCGTTCGACAAGATCATTGCCACCCTGCGCGGCCTGGCGCATACCCACGCTGCGCTGCCGATGCTCTCGCGCACCCACGGCCAGACCGCCTCGCCCACCACGCTCGGCAAGGAACTGGCCAACGTGGTCGCCCGCCTGGAGCGCCAGCGCAAGCAGCTGGCCGAGGTGGAGATCAGCGGCAAGATCAACGGTGCGGTGGGCAACTACAACGCCCACGCCATCACCTACCCCGAGCTGGACTGGCGCGCGTTCTCCCAGCGCTTCGTCGAGAGCCTGGGCCTGGACTACAACGCCTACACCACCCAGATCGAGCCGCACGACGGCGTGGCCGAGTACTGCGACGCGGTGCGCCGCGCCAACACCGTGCTGGTCGACCTGTCCCGCGACATCTGGGGCTATATCTCGCTGGGCTACTTCAAGCAGGCGCTGAAGGCCGGCGAGGTCGGCTCCTCGACCATGCCGCACAAGGTCAACCCGATCGACTTCGAGAACGCCGAAGGCAACTTCGGCCTGGCCAACGCGCTGCTCGGCCACTTCGCCGAGAAGCTGCCAATCAGCCGCTGGCAGCGCGACCTGACCGACTCCACCGTGCTGCGCGCGCTTGGCACCGCGTTCGGCCACACCCTGGTCGCACTGGAGTCGCTGGCCAAGGGCCTGGGCAAGCTGCAGGTGAACCCGGACCGCCTCGCCGCGGACCTGGACGCCAGCTGGGAAGTGCTCGCCGAAGCGGTACAGACCGTGATGCGCCGCTACGGCCTGCCCGAGCCCTACGAGCAGCTCAAGGCGCTGACCCGCGGCCAGGGCATCACCCGGGATTCCATGCGCCAGTTCATCGATGGCCTGGCCCTGCCCGCCGCCGACAAGCAGCGCCTGCTCGACCTCACCCCGGGCGGCTATATCGGCCTGGCCGAGGGGCTGGCCAAAGACATCTGACGGTCGCTGGTCCCCGCTGCCTGCAGAGCGCCCCGGCCATCCGCCGGGGCGTTCTGTTCTGGCCGGTCGCTCAACGCGGGCGAAACGGTCCCCAAGCCGGTGAGCGTACATCGCCGTCGGACAGCATAAGGCGCTGGCGGACGCTGCCATCGGCCGAGACGGAATACAGCACGCTGTGCGACCCGTCGTTGGAGGCATACAGCAGCATGCTGGCGTTCGGCGCAAAGCTGGGGGATTCCTCGTACGGCCCCGGTGACACGAAACGCACCTGATCGCCCAGGCTGCGGTCGAGGATGGCGATCCGGTACACGTTGTCGTTCCCCTGCACCATCGCCAGCAGCTTGCCGTCGTAGCTCACGTCACAGTCGTAATTGCTCTGGCCCTGGAAGGTCACGCGGGTCGGCGCGCCACCCGTCGCCGGGACCGAATAGATCTGCGGCTGACCGGAACGGTCGGAGGTGAAGTAGAGGCTCTTTCCATCCGGCGCCCACACCGGTTCGGTGTCGATCGCCAGGTTGTCGGTCAGGCGGGTTTCGCGATGCGTGGCCAGGTTCATCACGAAGATCTCGGGGTTCCCCGGGTAGGAAAGCGACATCGCCAGCCGCGTGCCGTCCGGTGACCACGCCGGCGCACCGTTGATTCCCTCTGCGCGGCCGGACACCAGAGTGCGCGCGCCAGTGGTGAGGTCCTGCACGTAGATCGCCGAATTCCCGCTCTCGAACGACACATAAGCCAGCTTGCTGCCGTCCGGCGACCACGCGGGCGAAAGCAGCGGCTCCTTCGCATGGCCCACGACCACCTGCGGATCGAAGCCATCGGAATCGGCCACGATCAGCGAGTACCTGCGGTGGTCACCCAAGCCGACGGCGGTGACATAGGCAATGCGTGTCCAGAACGCGCCACGCACGCCGGTGATCTTCTCGTAGATCGCATCGGCGATCTGGTGCGCCACACCGCGCAGCCCGGCCGCGGGAACCGTCGACGTGGACAGGGAGAGCAGGCACTGCCCCTTGTTCACGTCCCACAGCTCGTAGGCCACCTGCACCATGCCGTTGCCGGCATCCGTCACCCGGCCGACGACGATGTAGTCCTGCTTGAGCAGCCGCCAGGTGGCGAAATGGATATCCGCGCCCTGCGACGGCGTCTCGACGATCTCACTCCTGTCCAGCGAGCGAAACGTGCCCGACCGGTTGAAGTCGTTACGGATCACATCGGCAACGTCGGTCGGCAAGGGCGAACTGCCATCCACGGCAAACGGCACCACGGCAATCGGCATCGCCGTCCTGGTGCCTCCGACGATATCCACGTGCAACGACTGCGCGCCGACCGGGCCGACAAGGCACCCCAGCAGGATCAGGAGCACGATGGCGGCAAGATGGACCGGTTGCCGCGTGGATCGAATCCCGTTTGCCCGCAGAGACGGGAGGCGAATACCGAAAACCCGCACCCTTCGATGCGCCTTGGGATGACGACCGGCCTCCACCGCCCGAACACCTTCGGCGACATCGCGCCAGCGGGGCACGACCTCGATCGACCGGGTCGCGGGAAACAGTCCATGCATGAAGCGACGCGAGAAGGGGGCGTCCTGCATCGAAATACACCTCCGTGTGCCAGCAATACGATGACAATATCCGAGTCCAACCGCAGCGTGCCATTCGCAACAATCGCAACAACATGCGCAAACAATGCAAGCATTGCGGCGTGGGTTATCCGCCGTTCCGCGGACATCTTTCAGCAGGTACCGACCATGCCAACACGCCATGCCTCATGCAGCTGCGGTCAGCTCACCGCCGAAGTGAACGGTGATCCGGTGCGCATCTCGATCTGCCATTGCCTGGCCTGCCAGCGGCGCACGGGCGGCCCCTTCGCCGAGCAGGCGCGATTTCGGCGCGAGGACGTCAGCATCTCCGGCACATCCACCCGGTATGCGCGAACCGGAGACGAAGGGACGACCTGCATCTTCCACTTCTGCCCGGTGTGCGGCGACACCGTGTACTACGAACCCCAGGCCATGCCTGCCTTTGTCATCATCCCGGTCGGCGCCTTCGCCGATCCGCACTTTCCGCCACCGACGGTCTCGGTCTACGAATCACGCATGCATAGCTGGGTGGTGCCGCCAGAGGCAGCAGAACACTTTGCCTGAGCAGTAACCCGCCACGGCACGGCGAAGTACCCGGGGTAAGCTATTCGCGGTAGCCTCGCGGCAGGCTACTTCAGGGAAGACCCATGAATATGAAAGCACTCGGCGGGCTGTCCGCCATCGTCGGCGTCGTCATCGCCTCATTTTCCGGCTCGGCCATTGCACGGCACACCGGCCTGGGTGCCGAGGGCTGGCTCCTGGCGGCCTTTGCGCTGGGTATCGTGCTGCTCGGTCAAGGCTCTGTGCTCCGGCTGCAGGAGCAGGTTCAGGAGCTGCAGGCGCGACTGGCCAGAAGCGAAAACCACTAGACCGGCATTCAGCAGGCATCGAGGCTGGGTCCAGCGCTCCCGACGACGCAGCTCTTCCGGTGCGCGCCCAGTTCAGGCCGGCAATACCGCCATCGGTCCAGCGCAGCGCTTCATCTGGGCATCCGCCTGCCAACCATGGGGAAGTTCATGGAAAACACATCAGGCGGCGGCAGCGCTGCCGCCGTACCAGCCGAGATCAGACGCTGGAACTGGGGCGCGTTCCTGCTCAGCTGGATCTGGGGCATCGGCAACAACACCTTCATCGCCTTCCTGATGTTCGTGCCGCTGGTGAACATGGCGATGCCCTTCGTGCTTGGCGCCAAGGGCAGCGCCTGGGCCTGGCAGAACAAGCGCTGGGAGAGTGTCGAGGCGTTCAAGGCAACCCAGCGCAAATGGGCTCTGGGGGGTGTGCTTGGATTGGGGCTGTTCGCGATCATGATGGCCGGCCTGTTCGCCGCCATCATCGCGATGCTGAAGAACTCGGAGGCCTACGAGATGGCCGTCAGGGCCGTCAACGCCAATCCCACGGCCGTGCAGATGCTTGGCCAGCCGATTGCCGGTGGCTTTCCCAACGGCAATATCCGCGTCTCCGGACCCGATGGCGAGGCCAGCCTCGTATTCGACGTCGAAGGGCCGCAGGGCAAGGGGACGTTGTACGTGAAGGCCACCGAGGCGCTTGGCCAGTGGAGGCTTGACCAGGCCGTGCTGGAAAACGCAAAGGATCACCAGCGAATCGATATCACCGGCGCCGACGGTCACCCGGCCAAGTAGCTGACGCTACGCGCCATAGCATGGTGCCCCGAACGATGGGGGGCTTGTCGGGCGAAAGGCGCCGTGCAGCGGCGCCCTTCACCCTTCCGTGTTACTTGACCAGGCCTTCCTCACGCATCGCCGCCTGCACGGCGGGCCGCTCGGCGATGCGCTTCTGGAACGCCAGCAACGCCGGAAATTCGCTCAGGTCCAGCTTGATCACGCGTGACCAGTGGGTTACCACGAACAGGTAGGCGTCAGCCACCGTGAAGTGGTCACCCATGAGGTACGGCTGACGTGAAAGGATGCTCTCGATGTAGCCGTAACGGCGCTTGAGGTATTCGACGCGCTCGGCCCTCGCCTCGTCCGCGGTGGCCGGGTTGAACAGCGGACTGAAGGTCTTGTGCAGCTCGGAGTTGATGTAGGTGAGGATCTCCTGCAGGCGGTAGCGCGCCAACGTGCCGTTCGGTGGGGCCAGCCCGCTCTCCGGCTTCAGGTCCGCCAGGTACTGCATGATCGCCGGCCCCTCGGTGAGCACCTCGCCGTCGTCCAGGCGGATGGCCGGCACGTAGCCCTTGGGGTTCACCTCGAGGAAGTTCTCGCCCGACGCGGTGAGCTTGGTCTTGCCGTCCACCTTGTCCAGCGTGAGCGTAATGCCCAGTTCGTGCGCCACGATGTTGGGCGACAGCGAGCAGGCACCGGGGAGGTAGTAGAGCTTCATGCACGATCTCCGGGTCGGGGGGAAACACGCATGCTAGCGCTGCAGGCGGGTGCCGGAAACGCTGGCGCTATCCACCGACCAGTTCATCGTACGGCGGCAGGTTGAGTACCGTTCTGGCCGCCTCGTCGTAGGCCCGCTCCAGGTCGTCGGCAGCACGTTGCCAGTCCTCGATCAGCTGGTAATCCTCCGGCATGGCGTCACCGTCGGCGAGCGCCGCGCGCAGGCTGCGGATCTCCACGGACACCGCCTGGATGGCACAGATAAGGGTCTGATAGCTGATGTTGGGCATGGGCTCGCCTGTCCCCGGAATCGTGACTTGTCGACCCTAACGCATCGGTACTTGCCTGGCGGTGAGCTTGCTTGCCTGGCCCGCTTCCGCGTCGCATGCTGCGCGAATGAAAACCGCCGCACCCACTACCGCGGAACTGGCAGTCCTCCAGGTTCTCTGGCGCCGCGGGCCCTCGACAGTGCGCGAGGTGCACGAAGCCGTCTACGGAGATACCGACACCGGCTACACCAGCGCACTGAAGATCATGCAGAACATGCTGGCCAAGGGTCTGGTCACCCGCAGCGAGGATGTCCGCCAGCACGTCTACTCGGCGGCAGTGTCCGAGCGCCCCACCCTCAACCGGCTGGTGCGCGGCTGGATGGACAGCGCGTTCGCCGGCTCCTCGCTGGCGCTGGCCATGCAGGCACTCGATGCACGCCCCGTGGCACCGGAAGAACTCGCCCAGCTCAAGGCGATGATCGAGAAGCTCGAGGGCGGATCGTGAGCTTCTTCACCGTCGCCTACCTCGCACGGCTGGAAGTGTGGGGACTGGCGGCTGTATGTCTGCAGGGCGCGTTGGTGATGCTTTCATGGTTCGGATGGGAGCGCGTCACCCGGCGCTCGTCGCCGGCCGCGCGCCATCGCCTGGCCTGCGTCCATCTCGCTGCGCTTGCCGTGCTTCCGGCGATCACCGCTATGGTGCTGCACTGGACGGTGAGCCACATGAGCATCGCACCGCCGCACGGCTCCCCGGTGGCGGAACTGGCGCGGCAGATGGCCAGCTATCGCAGCTTTCTCGCCCTGGCCCTGCTGCTGGCCGGCGTGTGGATGGCGGGTGGCCTGGCCATGCTGCTGGGACTCGTGCGGGAGGCACGGCAACTGGCCCGTCTGCGTTGCCGACCGGCGCCGGCAGGGTTGCGTCGCACCGTGCATCGCCTGGCGCGCGGGCGCATGGGAATGGCCACCCCGGACGTGAAGGTGGCACAGGTCGCCTCGCCGCAGGTCGTCGGCCTTTGGCGCACGGTCGTGCTGGTGCCCGACACCCTGATACATCTGCCGCAGGCCGAATACGAGGCCTTGCTGCTGCACGAGCTTGCCCACGTGAGGCAAGGCGACTTCCGCTGGAATCTCCTGCAGCGCATCACGCTGGCGGCACTCTGGTTCCACCCCGCCGCGTGGATGCTCTATCGCCGGGTGATGCGCGAACGCGAGATGCGCTGCGACGTGCAGGCCCTTCGCCACGGGGCCGCGCCGCTGGCGCTCGCCCGGGGATTGATACGCCTTGTCGGGCACCGCGCTCCGGCAGCATTGGCGATGGCGGTCACCGGCGACGGCGATTTCGTCGCGCGCATCCACCGCCTGCTCGGCGTCGATGCCGTGCCCGGGACACCGGCAGCAGGTGCACGTCCGGTGGCCCTGGCGCTCTCGGCGCTGTGCCTGCTGGCGCTGGCCGGAGGGCGGCTGGGGCAAACCGACACCTCGATGGCCGACCTCTACCACGCCAGCAGCTTCGGGCCGACGGTATCCGTCCTTGCACACGACGACGCGGGTTCGTTCGCGTTGCAGATCCGGCACGGACAGGTGCTCGCCGCCACTGTGGGGCAACAAGCGCTGGCCCGCGACCGCATCCGCCAGCACGGCGACCGCGTCACCCTGCTGGACGCCGCGCAGCAACCGATCCTGGCCCTGACGGTGACGCCGCAGGATCGCATCGAATGGGACGGCCGCCCGTAGCAGGCCTTGTGCCGGATTGACTTGCTACGACGCTCATCGTACAAACTACGACACACATCGTAGAGGGACGACCATGGCATCCGGTTTCGCTTCGCGACGCTCCCGGCAGGCGCTTGCCTTCGGCCTCGCCGCCTCCGCCCTCCTCGCCGCGGCGCCGGCATTCGGCACGATCGATCCGGCCGGTGCCGCCCACGTCCTCGGCGAAGCCAAGGCCATCTGCACACGGGACGCGGGCGCCTTCTGGGGGCACAGCCTGTGCGGTCCGATGTTGCTGGTGGATCCGGTCGACCGCAGCGTCGTCGCCAACCGCACCGACGGCCACGGCGTGCTGAAGCGATCCGGCGCGGTCTTCACCGGCACCCTGCCGGCGTCGGTGATCCTGGCGAACACCTCGATCGAGTGGTCCGGCCTCCGTTGGAGCGAGATCCTCTGGCCCGTCCAGGGCGACGCCGATCAGCGGCAGGTGATGCTCGCCCACGAGATGTTCCACCGCATCCAGCCGATGCTGAAGATGAAGCTGGTGGAAGGCGACAACCGGCATCTTGACACCCTGGAGGGTCGCTACCTGATCCAACTGGAGTGGCGGGCATTGGCGGCCGCGCTGCGCGCACCGACCACCGCCGCCCGCCGGCAGGCCATCGCCGATGCGCTGTTGTTCCGGCGCGAGCGTTACCGGCTGTTCCCGGGAGCCGCAACCAACGAGAACGACCTGGAGTCGAACGAGGGCATCGCCGAATACACCGGCACGCGGCTCGGCCTGGCCACGCCGCAGGCGCGCATCCGTTATGCCCTGCACGACCTGACGGCTTTCGTGAACGCGCCGAGCTTCGTGCGCTCGTTCGCCTATGCCACCGGCCCGGCCTACGGGCTGCTTCTGGACCTGGCGGATCCGGGCTGGCATCGCCGCTTCGTACCCGGCCAACGGCTGGATCGGTTGCTGGGCCATGCCCTGCACCTGACTCCAACGGCGTTCGCCACGCTCAAGGCGCGGGAGGCGGTCTATGACGACGGGACACTACGCGCCAGCGAAGTGAAGCGCGACGAGGCGCGGCGCGTCCATCTCGCCGAACTGAAGACGAAGCTGGTCGACGGCCCGGTGCTGGTGCTTCCGCTCGATCACAGCAGCTTCCAGTTCAATCCGCAGACCCTGGTACCACTGGGGAACCTCGGCACCGTCTATCCGACCCTGCGCCTGGACGACGACTGGGGAGTGCTCGAGGTGGATGGCGATGCGCGGGTCGACCCGCGCGCGAAGATCGCCACGGTGTCAGCCGCAAGCGTCGATGCGTCCGACCTTCACGGCCACGGCTGGAAGCTCACGTTGAAACCGGGCTGGGTTGTCGTTCCCGGCACACGCAAGGGCGACCTGGTGGTGAAGCGCGGCGGAAACCCCTGAACGTCGAAGCAGGCCGCAAGCCGCGACCTGGCGGGAAGCCGTGCATCGGGACGACCCGGCTCCCCGATGCACAGCTGACGGGAACTACTCGACCTCGTCCGAACCCTCGTTGACGCCTTCGAAAAGGTAGGTGGACAGATAGCGCTCGCCGGTGTCCGGCAGCATCGCCAGCAGTACCGAGCCCTGCGGCGCATCCCTGGCGACCTCCAAGGCCGCGGCCAGGGTGCCGCCGCAGGACAGGCCGACGAAGATGCCTTCCTGCGCGGCCAGCGCCCGGGCCACCTCGCGCGAGCGCTCGTCGGGGATCAGCTTGATCTCGTCGAACACCTCGCGGTTGAGCACGGCCGGGATGAAGTCCGGGTTCCAGCCCTGGATCTTGTGCGGCTGCCACTCCTTGCCGGCGAGCAGGGCCGCCCCCTCCGGTTCGGCGGCGATGATCTTCACGTCCGGACGCGCCAGCTTGAGCATCTCGCCCACACCGGTGAGCGTGCCGCCGGTGCCCCAGCCGCTGACGAAGTAGTCCAGCCGCTTGCCGGCGAAATCGCGCAGGATCTCCGGACCGGTGGTGCTGCGGTGGTACGCGGGATTGGCCGGATTCTCGAACTGGCTGGCCCAGAACCAGCCGTGCTTCTCGGCCAGCTCCTTTGCCTTCTTCACCATGCCGGTGCCGCGCTCGGCGGCCGGGGTCAGCAGCACCTTGGCGCCGTAGGCCCGCATCAGCTTGCGGCGCTCGACCGAGAACGAGTCGCTCATCACCGCCACGAACGGGTAGCCGCGCGCCGCGCAGACCATCGCCAGGCCGACGCCGGTGTTGCCCGAGGTGGCCTCCACCACGGTCTGGCCGGGCTTGAGCACACCGCGCTTCTCGGCATCGAGGATAATCGCCAGCGCCAGGCGGTCCTTCACCGAGCCGCCGGGATTGAATGCCTCTACCTTGACGTAGATGTCCACGCCCTTCGGTGCCAGGCGGTGCAGCTTCACGATCGGGGTGTTGCCGATGGTGTCGAGAATGTTGTCGTAGATCATGGATCGCTCCTGAGACCGGAAGGTGGGAACGGAATCGGCGATGGTGCGCCTATTCCGGGGGAAAGGTGTTCAGGCGTGGTGAATGGCGGCGAGCAGGCGATCGGCATCGGCCACCCGATCGACACACCCCGGAGGTGGGACCAGCGTTTCGTCTACCGGAGGAGCGCCGAACCAGGCCAGCGACCCGGCCAGCGTCGCCACTTCGCCCAGGATCAGCAGCGCCGGGGATTTCACCGCCTGCTCGACAGCGCGTCGCGCAAGCTGCCCCAGCGTGCCGGTGACCACCCGCTGTTCCGGCCGCGAGCCGTTCTCGACCAGGGCAAACGGGGTGGACGCGGCGCGGCCGTGCGCGATCAGGCGCTGCTGGAACGCTTCGAGCTGGGCCACGCCCATGTACACCGCCAGGGTCTGCCGCTCGCTGGCCAGTGCCGGCCAGTCCAGCGTGTCGTGCGAGGCCTTGCAGTGCGCCGTGAGCAGGCGCACCGACTGCGCGTGATCGCGGTGGGTGAGCGGGATGCCGGCGTAGGCGGCACATGCCACGGCAGCGGTGATGCCGGGCACGACTTCGTAGGGGATATCGTGGCCACGCAGGAACTCCAGCTCCTCGCCGCCGCGACCGAACACGAACGGGTCGCCGCCCTTCAGGCGCACTACGCGGCGGCCCTTGCTTGCGTGCTCGAGCATCAACGCATGAATGCCGTCCTGGGTGGTGTGGTGGTGACCGGACTGCTTGCCCACCTCGATGCGCTCGGCGTCGCGGCGCGCCAGCGCCAGCACCTCGGCACTGACCAGCCGGTCGTGCAGGATCACGTCAGCCTCGTTCAACGCGCGCAGACCACGCAGCGTGAGCAGCCCGGGATCGCCGGGACCGGCGCCGACCAGCACCACGCTGCCCCGGGGCGCGTCGACTGGCGAAGCCAGCAGGCGCTCGGCCTCGGCCTGCGCCTGGGCCGGCTGGCCGCGGCGGACCAGGTCGGCCACCGTTCCGGAGAACAGTTGTTCGTAGAAGCGCCGTCGCGTGGATGGTTCTGGATAGCGCAGGCGGATGCGCTTGCGGAGCCTCGACGCCAGCACGGCGAGGCGGCCCAGCGAATGATCGAGCACCGTCTCCAGCCGCTCGCGGATCAGCCGGGCAAACATCGGCGCATCGCCACCGCTGGAAATGGCGATGGTGATGGGCGCCCGATCGATCACCGCCGGCACCTGGAAGCTGGAGCGCGCCGCGTCGTCCACCACGTTGACGAAGATCCGCCGTTCCGCAGCAAGCCCGGCGATGTGCTGGTGCAGTCGAGGGTCATCGGTCGCGGCAATCACCAGCCACGCCCCATCGAGCCAGCGCGGCTCGAACGCACCAGCGCGATGGATGACCCGCCCTGCCTCGACCCAGCCCTGCAACGCCGGCGACAGCAGCGGTGCGCCGACGGTGACCCGGGCACCGGCCTCGAGCAGCATCGCCACCTTGCGCTCGGCCACGGCGCCGCCCCCCGCCACCAGCACCGGGCGGTCGTGAAGATCGGCGAACAGGGGATACAGCTTCATCGCGGTCGGTTACTCGCTCGGGGGGCGCGTCGGGCAGCGCATCCGGCCAAGCTAGGAACGCAACCCCTCGTCCACAAATGATTTGTGGAAAGGTGTTTATTCCACCCGGTTATGAACGCGCCGGGGCGACGCCTGCTTGACGCATCGCAACAAATAGATGTATAGACGTCCAAATGAAGATCACCCCGCCTGCCGGCACCCCCACCGACCTCCCGCCGGTACAGCCCGGCCCCCGCCCGCGCCCGCCGGGGGCATCCGCATGACGCTGACCCAGCTCCGCTACCTGATCGCGATCGCCGACTCCGGGCTCAACATCACCCTCGCCGCCGAACGCGTACACGCGACCCAGCCAGGCCTGAGCAAGCAGCTCAAGCAACTGGAGGAGGAGCTGGGCTTCCAGCTGTTCAACCGCAAGGGCAAGAGCCTGGACGCAATCACCCACGCCGGAGGCAAGGTACTCGAGCGCGCGCGGACGATCCTGGCCGAGGTAGGCAACATCCAGTCGGTGGCCGCCAACCTGCGCAACGAGGCGCGCGGCACCCTGCGTATCGCCACCACCCATACCCAGGCACGCTTCGCCCTGCCCGGCGCGATTGCCGCGCTCAACCGGCAGTATCCGGAGGTGAGCGTGCACCTGCAGCCGGCCGCCGACGCCGAACTGATGGACCTGCTCGCCGGCGGCGGTGTGGACATGGCCGTGGTAAGCACCGCCGGCGCGCCCCCGGCCGGCGTGATCGCCCTGCCCGCCTACCGCTGGCAACGTCGCGTAGTGGTGCCGAAGGATCACCCGCTGGCGGCGCTCGACCGCGCGCCCACGCTGGAAGAGCTGGCCGCCCACCCGCTGGTCAGCTACGACTCGTCGCTGAAACCAGAGTCCTCGCTGCGCCGGGCGTTCGAATCGCGCGGGCTGACCCCGCAGATCGCGATGACCGCGGCGGATGCCGACCTGATCAAGACCTACGTGCGCGCCGGCCTCGGCATCGGCGTGCTGGCCGAGATGGCCCTGCTGCCCTCGGACAGCTCGGATCTGCGCATCCTTTCCGCCGACGCACTGTTCGCTCCGTGCACCACCTGGGTGGTGCTGCGGCGGGACGGCGTACCGCGGGAATTCGCGCTCGCATTCATCGCCGACTTCGCACCGCAACTGGATCGCAGGGCGCTGACCCGGCATCTGTCCGCCGGCGAGGCGGTGGAGTGGCCCACAGCACCGACGTGGCGCGAGCGGGCGGTAAAGGCGGGGGGCAAGCAGGTGGCCGCGAAGGCCTGACGGGCGCTTCATGCCGATCCCGCGGCGGCCCATATGGGCAGGTGCACGGGATATTCCCGGAGCCGGGGACGTGCCAGGAGTCGCTGGGCGCAGACGCCCGCTGGCATGACAGCTTGGCGGAGTATGGTTGGTCCGCGTGGCGCCCGGATCGGGCTCACCCTACCGCCGCCGCACGGCTGGCCTGTTCCGCGGTCAGGAATTTCCCCCGACTCGATTCCAGCGCATGCCGGATCCGTCGCCTGCCCTCCGCATCCAACGGGCGAAGCGACGCTGCCGGCCGCCTTGCCTACACCGCCTCGTGCAGGCCGCACTCACGATGCAGCCCGAAAAACCGCGTCTCCTCGGCCTCCATCCCCGGTTCCCACGGGCGCGTGGTGTGCACGTCGCCGATCGAGACATAACCCTTGTCCCACAGGGGGTGATACGGCAGGCCGTGCTGGGCGAGGTACTGGCCCACGTCGCGGTCGCGCCAGTCGGCGATCGGGTGGAACTTCCAGCGATCGTTGCGGCGCTGGGCGAACGGAATCTGCTCGCGGCTGCGCGACTGCACGCGGCGCAGGCCGGAGAACCAGCCCGCAGCGCCCAGTTCGGCCAGTGCGCGCTGCATCGGCTCCACCTTGCGCAGCTCGTTGTAGCGCTTGATGCCCGCCTCTCCCTGCTCCCACAGCCGGCCGTGGCGGGCCTCCATCCATGCGGGGCTCATCGCGGGGCGGTAGACCTTGAGGTTGAGCTTGAGGCGGTCGACCAGCTGGTCCACGAAGCGATAGGTCTCGGCGAACAGGTAGCCGGTATCGATCAGCACCACCGGGATGTCCGGCTGCTCGCGCGTCAGCAGGTGCAGCATCAGCGCCGACTGCGCGCCGAAGCTGGACGAAAGCACCAGCGGACCGGGCACGTTGCGCAGCACCCAGCGCACCCGCTCCGACGCGTCGAGCCGGCCCAGCCATTCGTCGAGTCTTCCGAGCACGGCCGGATCGCGGGCGGCGGCGTCGAGGTAGGACGGATTCACGCGCTCACCTGTGCGGGAATCTTCTGCGGTGCGCTGACCTCGCCGCTGCGCACGAGGAAGTCGCCGAAGCCCTCGCCCGCTTCGCGCTCGACGGCGTAGCGGGCGAACAGCGGGTCGAGCGCGGCGAGAATGGCGGCCTCGTCGATGTTCTCGCGGTAGATCCGGTTGAGCCGCTGGCCGCGGAAGTCGGCGCCCAGGCGCAGGTCGTAACGACCGGGCGCACGGCCGACCAGCGCGATCTCGCCCAGGTACGGCCGCGAGCAACCGTTGGGGCAGCCGGACAGGCGCAGCAGGATCGGCGCATCGGCCAGGCCATGGCGGTCGAGCTGCGCCTCCAGCTTAGGCAGCAGCTCCGGCAGGTAACGCTCGCTCTCGGCCATGGCCAGGCCGCAGGTCGGCAGGGCCACGCAGGCCACCGCGTGACGGCGGATCGGACGGGCCTTGCGGTAATCGTCCAGCCCGTACTCGGCCACCAGCGCGTCGATGCTCGCGCGGTCGGCGGCGGCCACGTCGGCGACGATCACGTTCTGGTTGCAGGTCATGCGGAACGTACCCGTGTGCACCTTCGCCAATTCGCGCAGGCCACTGAGCGAGCGCACCGCACCGGCGTCGATCAGCCGGCCGGCCTCGATGAGCAGGGTGAGGTGCCAGCGGCCGCCCTCGCCTTCCACCCAGCCATAACGGTCGCCGTTGTGCTCGAACGACTGAGGCCGCGCCGGTGCCAGCGCAAAGCCGAGACGCGATTCCAGTTCGGCGACGAAGTGGTCCAGACCGCGGTGGTCCAGCGTGTACTTCAGGCGCGCGTGCTTGCGCTCGCTGCGGTTGCCCCAGTCGCGCTGCACCGCCACCACGCCTTCCGCCACGGCAATCAGCTGCTCCGGCGTGGCGAAGCCAATCACGCTGGCCAGCCGCGGATAGGTGGTCGGGTCGCCGTGGCTGGCGCCCATGCCGCCGCCGATGGCGACGTTGAAGCCGAACAGCTCGCCGTCCTCGATGATGGCGATCAGACCCAGGTCCTGGGCGAAAACGTCGACGTCGTTGAGCGGCGGGATCGCCAGGCCGATCTTGAACTTGCGCGGCAGATAGGTCGGGCCGTACAGCGGCTCGTGTTCCTCGCCGGAGACCTTTTCGCCGTCCAGCCAGATCTCGTGGTACGCCCGTGTCTGCGGCTCCAGGTGCTCGGACAGCTTCGCCGCCCAGGCGTAGGCCAGCGCGTGCGTGTCGGGGACTTCCGGATTGGCGCTGCTGACCACGGTGCGCACCACGTCGCCGCAGGCCGCGATGGTGGTGGCCAGCGCGTCGTGGATGGCGCGCAGGGTCGGCTTCAGGCGGCGCTTGATCACGCCGTGCCACTGGAAGGTCTGCCTTGTGGTGATGCGCATCGAGCCGTTGCCGTGCCCGGTGGCGATGCGGTCGAACGCCAGCCACTGCGCCGGCGTCACCACGCCGCCCGGCAGGCGCGCGCGGATCATGAAGGCGTACGCCGGCTCCAGTTTCTGCCGACGGCGTTCGTCGCGCAGGTCGCGGTCGTCCTGCTGATAGCTGCCGTGGAACTTGAGCAGCTTGTTGTCGTCGTCGCTGATGGCGCCGGTGATCGGGTCGGCGAGGCCTTCCTCGATCGTTCCGCGCAGCAGCCGGCTGGCGGCCTTGATGCGCTCCATCTCGGACAGGGGAAAAGCGGTATCGCTCATGTCAGTACACGTCGCGGGCGTAGCGCCCGTCTTGCAGCCGTTCGGAAAGCCAGGCCTGCGCCGCCTCGGGCGACTTGCCGCCGTGGGTGGCGACGATGTCGGCGAGCGCGGCGTGCACGTCCTTCGCCATCTGCGCGGCGTCGCCGCAGACGTAGAGGTGCGCGCCACCGGAAAGCCAGTCGTACAGCTCGGCACCGCGCTCGCGCAGCACGTGCTGCACGTAGCGCTTCTCGGCCTGGTCGCGCGAGAAGGCCACGTCCAGCCGGTGCAGTGCGCGGTCCTTGAGCGCCTGCTGCCACTCGACCTGGTAGAGGAAGTCGTCGGCGACATGCCGGTTGCCGAACACCAGCCAGTTGCGGCCGGTCCCGCCGGCCTGCTGGCGCGCCTGCACGAAGGCACGGAACGGCGCCACGCCGGTGCCCGGGCCGATCATGATCACGTCGCGAGCACCGTCAGCCGGCAGGCGGAAGCGCTCGTTCGGCTCGATGAAGACATCCAGCGTGGCGTCCTCGTCGGCGTCGGCGATCCAGCGCGATGCGGCGCCCAGGTGCCGCTCGCCGTGCGCGTGGTAGTCCACCACGGCCAGCGTCAGGTGCACTTCGTCCTCGCCCACCGCCTGCGGGCTGGAGGCGATCGAGTACAGCCGCGGCGTCAGCGGGCGCAGCGCGGCGACCAGGCCGTCGGCGTCCCAGTCGGCCGGATGGGCTCGCAACAGGTCGATCGGCTGGTGGCTGTCGAACAGCTCCTTCAGTGCCTCGGGTCTCTCCAGCGCGATGCGCAGCTCGGCGCTGTCTGCGCGCGCGGCCACCGCCTGCACCAGCGGGCGGCTGAGCCGGGTCAGCTCGCGTTCGCGCGCCAGCCATTCGCGCAGCGGCTGCGTCTTGCCGTCGTGGACGGTTTCGGTGTCGCCGTCCAATCCCGCCACGGCAAGGAAGGTGTCCACCAACACGCGCGGATTGCGATGCCACACGCCCAGCGCGTCGCCGGGCGCATAGCGCAGGCCGGAGCCTTCGAGCGACAGCTCCACGTGGCGCACATCGCGGTCGGCATGGCGCGAGACGATGCGCTGGTTGGCCAGCACCGGCGCCGGGAATGGCCGGTCGCGATGGAACTGCGGTCGTGTCGGCGCTGCCCGTAAGGGCGTCACCGAGGCGGTGGGCAACTCGCGGGTGAGCTTCTCGCGCACCAAAGCCAGCGCGCCTTCGGTCCAGGGGCCGGCCACCGGCTCGATGTCCACGTCGGCCTCGGCCAGCGGCGCCAGCCGCTGCGCGCCGAGTTCGGCCAATCGGGCGTCCACGCTGCGTCCCATCGCATTGAAAAGCGGGTAGCTGGAATCGCCCAGCCCCAGCACGGCGTAGTGCAGCTTCGGCAGCTTCGGCGCACGGCGCGAGGCGAGGAACTCGACGAATCCGCGCGCGTCGTCCGGCGGTTCGCCCTCGCCCTGGGTGCTGACCACCACGGCGAGGTAGCGCTCGTCGGCCAGCTCGCGCACCGGATAGGCGCCGGCACGCAGCAGACGCACCGGCAGACCGTTCGCCTCGGCCTCGGCAGCAAACCGCTCGGCCACCCGCCTGGCATTGCCGGTCTGGCTGCCGTACAGCACGGTGAGCCGGACGGCCGATGCCGGCACTGGGCGGGCTGCCGGATGGGCGGCCTGCTGCGCAGCGTAGGCGGCGATCCAGTACAGCTGGGCAGGCTCCAGGCCGTCGACCAGCTGGCGCAGCAACGCCTGGCGTTCCTCGCCCAGGCCGGGTGGCGCCGTGAGGGCGGGCTGCGTAGCGTTCACGGGCAAATCCTTTGGACGTCCAAACCGGAAGGGCACCAGCTTGCCCCCGCCCGGGCGCCCCACCCAAAGGATGATTGGCGATGTCGTTATGCCGACCGGACATGGCGCCCCCGGCCGTGGCTACAATTGCGCCCATGGCCATCTCTTCCCCCTCCCGCAAGCCGCTGCCGATCGAGGTACGCGGTTCCGCCCGCCAGCCGCTCGGCATGTCCACCGCCCAGTTCCTGCGCGACTACTGGCAAAAACGCCCGCTGCTGGTGCGCAATGCCTTCCCCGGCTTCGAACCGCCGATCGCGCCGGAAGACCTCGCCGGCCTGGCCTGCGAGGACGGCGCGCTGTCGCGACTGATCCGCCACGACGAGAAACGCGACCGCTGGCAGGTGAAGACCGGTCCGCTGGACGAAGCCGACTTCGCCACCACCGGCGACGCCAACTGGACGCTGCTGGTGCAGGACGTGGACAAGTGGGATGCCGACGTCGCGGCCCTGCTCGAGCCGTTCGCCTTCCTGCCGAGCTGGCGCGTGGACGACGTCATGATTTCCTACGCCGAGCCCGGCGGTGGCGTGGGCGCGCACGTGGACCAGTACGACGTGTTCCTGATCCAGGGCCTGGGCCAGCGTCACTGGGCGATCAGCACCGACCCGGATGCGCCGAAGGACTTCCGCCCCGACGTCGAGCTGAAGCAGCTGGCGCAGTTCGAGCCTACCCACGAATGGCTGCTGGAGCCGGGCGACATGCTCTACCTGCCGCCCAACGTGCCGCATGACGGGGTGGCCTTCGGCGGCCCCTGCATGACCTTCTCGGTCGGCATGCGCGCTCCATCCCAGGCCGAGCTGATCGGCGATTTCGCCGACTATCTGGCCGACCGCCTGCCCGAGGAGGCACGCTATACCGACCCGGACCTGGCGGCGGCCCGCAATCTGGGCGAAATCGACCGCAACGCGCTGGAGCGCCTGCGCTCCGTGCTGCCGTTCGCCGGGGCCTACAACGACGCGACACTGCTGGACTGGTTCGGCCGCTTCATCACCCGCTACCGGCTGGCCCAGCAACCGGCGCCGGCCGAACGGCCGGTCACGGCCGCCGCCCTGGACAAGCTGCTGGCCAAAGGCGTGTCGTTCGTGCGTCACCCGTGGTCGCGCATGGCCTGGGCACGCACCCGCAACGACTGCATGCTGTTCGTCAACGGCCAGGCCCACCCGGCCACGCCGACGCTGGCCCAGCGACTGTGCGCCGAACGCGAGATCGCCCTCACCGGCGAGCCCGACGCCACCGAGCAGGCCCTGCTGGTCGCCCTGCTCGACGACGGTCACCTGGTTCCACGCAAGGCGAAGCGCGGGTGAAGCTCGAGAACTTCCACGTCGTCAGTGCCGACTGGGCCCGTGATGGCGACCGCGAGGCAGTCCGTCAGCTGCGCCGGATGGTGCTGATCGATGGGCTGGGTTTGCCGGCCGCGTGGGAGTTCGACGACGGCGATCCGCAGGCCCTTCACCTGATCGCCCGTGACGATGCCGACTGCCCGATCGGCGCCGCCCGGCTCACGCCGGACCAGCGGATCAGCCGCGTCGCGGTATTGCCCACCTGGCAGCGTCACGGGGTCGGCACCGCCCTGCTGCGCCAGCTGATCGAGCGGGCAAGCAGCTTCGGCTGGGACGAGTTGCGACTGGACGCCCCGGTGGAACTGGCGCCTTTCTACGCCCGGCAAGGCTTCGTACCGGCCGGAGAATTGTTCGAAGCGGCGGGGCGCATGCACCAGCCGCTACGCCGCGCGCTGGCACCCACCTCCGCAGACGCGCGCCCCGCCCGCGACCCGGGCCTGATGCCGGCCGAGGATCGAGCCTCGGTGGACGCCACCCGGCGCCTGCTGCTCGCCGATGCGCGCCATATGCTGGCGATCCACCTGCCGCGACTGGACGGCGAGCACTACACCAGCCCCGGGGAGCTGGCCGAGCTCCGCCGCATCGCCACCTCCGGTCGCGGTGCCCGCATCCGTATCCTGCTGCACGACACCGGGGCTGCCCTGCGCGACGGACACCGGCTGGTCGCTCTGGCGCAGCGCCTCTCCAGCGTGATCCAGATCCGTCGCCCGGTGGAGGAGGTGGACCTGGCCAATCGCGCCGGCTGGCTGCTCAACGATGCCGGTGGCTACCTGTTCCTGCCCGACCACGATCGCCCGCAGGGTCGGGCTTCGCGCCACGACCGTGCCGGGCAGGCGCCGCTGATGCAGCAGTTCGACGAGGTCTGGGAGCGCTCGGTGCCGGCTACCGAACTGCTCGCGCTTGGGCTCTAGACGGTGGCTGAACGAGCGGGACCGCCCGATCCGGGCCGCGGTTCCGGCACAAGTCCCGCCCGGCCGGCGATCGGGGCGGTCCGCCCCCTTGCATAGACCATCGTCCAACCCCACGCCCGGGTTGTCGCGACGCAGCAGCCCGGCGCTATAATTAACAAGATTTTTGCCAGCCCTCCGCTGCGCCACGGGCAGCGTCGACGGCACCCTCCCCCCAACCGGTGGTCACGTGAGCACAAACCTGATTCGCGAGTTCTTCGAGTCCTCTCAACTCGCAGGCGGCAACGCCGATTATGTCGAAGCACTTTACGAGGCGTGGCTGAGCGATCCGGGCTCCGTGCCCGCCGAGTGGAACAGCTACTTCCAGACCTTCAATGGCCGCGCGTCGGGAGATGTCTCCCACACCGCGGCCATTGCGCGTATTGAGTCCGCGCAAAAGCAGCGTCGCAGTGCCGTCGCCACGGTCGACGACGCCCATGCGCGCAAGCAGGCCGGCGTGCTTCGACTGCTCACCGCCTACCGCTCGCGCGGTCACCTCGGCGCCGATCTCGACCCGCTGGGCCTGGCCCAGAAGATGGACGCCCCGGACCTCGGCCTGGCCTTCCACGGCCTGAGCGAGGCCGACCTGGACACCGAGTTCGACTGCGGCACCTATGCCGGCGGTGGCCACCGCATGAAGCTGCGCGACCTCTGGGCGCGCCTGAAGAAGGTGTACACCGGCACCATCGGCGCCGAGTTCATGTACATCTCCGATCACGCCCAGCGGAACTGGATCTACTCCCGCCTGGAGCAGGCCAACGGCAGTGCCGGCCTCGACAAGTCCGAAAAGAGCCACCTGCTCGACGTGCTCACTGCCACCGAGGGCCTGGAGCGCTACCTGCACACCAAGTACGTCGGCCAGAAGCGCTTCTCGCTGGAAGGCGGCGACAGCCTGATCCCGCTGGTCGACGACGTCGTGCGCATGGCCGGCGACAACGGCATCAAGGAGCTGGTGATCGGCATGGCCCACCGCGGCCGCCTCAACGTGCTGGTCAACATCCTCGGCAAGCCGCCGAAGACCCTTTTCGACGAGTTCGAGGGCAAGTTCGAGCACATCGACGACCCGTCCTATTCCGGTGACGTGAAGTACCACATGGGCTTCTCGTCCGACCTGAAGACGCCCAAGGGCGGCGTGCACGTGGCGCTGGCGTTCAATCCGTCGCACCTGGAGATCGTCAACCCGGTGGTGGCCGGCTCCGTGCACGCGCGCCAGCTGCGCCGCCACGACACCGAGCACAACCAGTCGATGGCGGTACTGGTGCATGGCGACGCGGCGCTGGCCGGCCAGGGCGTGAACATGGAACTGTTCAACATGTCGCAGGCCCGCGGCTTCAGGATCGGCGGCACCCTGCACGTGGTGGTCAACAACCAGGTCGGCTTCACCACCTCCAACCCGCAGGACGCCCGCTCCACGATGTACTGCACCGACCTGGCCAAGATGGTCAACGCGCCGGTGTTCCACGTGAACGGCGACGACCCGGAAGCGGTGATCGAGGTCACCCGCCTGGCCTACGAGTTCCGCAAGACCTTCCGCAAGGACGTGGTCATCGACGTGGTGTGCTACCGCCGCCACGGCCACAACGAGGCCGACGAGCCGGCGGCCACCCAGCCGCTGATGTACCAGATCATCCGCAAGCGCCCGACCACCCGCGACCTGTACGCCCAGGCGCTGCAGAAGGAAGGCGTGATCGACGAGGGCGACGGCCAGAAGCGCCTGGACGCCTACCGCGACCGGCTCGAGGCCGGTGCGCCGCTGGCCGAGTTCAACCCGACGCCGGTGCGCGACCTGGAAATCGACTGGGCCCGCTTCACCAACAACTCGCTCGACACTCCGGCCGATACCACCGTACCGAAGAAGAAGCTGGTGGAGCTGGCCCACCGCATCCTCGACCTGCCGGGCGACCTGACCCTGCAGTCGCGCGTGAACAAGATCTACGACGACCGCCGCAAGATGGCCGCCGGCGAGCAGCCGGCCGACTGGGGCTTCGCCGAGAACCTCGCCTACGCCACCCTGATCGATGGCGGCAGCAACCTGCGCCTGGTCGGCCAGGACTCCGGCCGCGGCACGTTCTTCCATCGCCACGCGGTGCTGCACGACCAGAAGGACGGTCACACCTACATGCCGCTGGCCACCCTCCGCGACGGCGCCAACGTCGAGGTGATCGACTCGCTGCTCAGTGAGGAGGCGGTGATGGCCTTCGAGTACGGCCACTCGACCACCGATCCCGACACGCTGCACATCTGGGAAGGTCAGTTCGGCGACTTCGCCAATGGCGCCCAGGTGGTGATCGACCAGTTCATCAGCTCCGGCGAGTCGAAGTGGAACCGGCTGTGCGGCCTGGCGCTGTACCTGCCGCACGGCTACGAGGGCCAGGGCCCGGAGCACTCCTCCGCCCGTCTCGAACGCTTCCTGCAGCTGTGCGCGGTGAACAACATGCAGGTCTGCGTGCCGACCACCCCGGCGCAGGACTTCCACATGATCCGCCGCCAGATGCTGCGCCCGGTGCGCAAGCCGCTGATCGTGATGACGCCGAAGTCGCTGCTGCGCCACAAGCTGGCCGTTTCCACGCTGGACGAGCTGGCCAACGGTTCGTTCCAGCTGGTGCTGGGCGAACATCGCGAGCTGCCGGTGAAGAAGGTCAAGCGCGTGGTGCTTTGCGCGGGCAAGGTCTACTACGACCTGCTCGAGGAAGCCGAGAAGCGCGGTCTCGAGGACGTGGCGCTGGTGCGCGTGGAGCAGTTGTATCCGTTCCCGCGTCCGGAAGTGTCGGCCGAGCTGGCCCGCTTCAGCGCCACCAAGGAGGTGATCTGGTGCCAGGAGGAGCCGATGAACCAGGGCGCCTGGTTCCAGATCCGCCACCACCTGCAGGCCTGCATCGGTCCGAAGCACACGCTGTCGTATGCCGGCCGCGCGCGCTCGGCGGCACCGGCCGCCGGCCACCTCAACGAGCACAACGCCGAACAGGCGGCACTGGTCGAGCAGGCGCTGGTCGCCCCGATCGGCACCGATCATTCGGCCGAGTAACCTATTCCGAATAGCGTGGCCGGGACGGCCGCTTTGCTCCTGCACCCACGGACGGGTGCCAACCCCAGCAAGGACCCTGTGATGTCCATCGAAGTCAAAGTCCCCGTTCTTCCCGAGTCCGTCTCCGACGCCACCATCGCGACCTGGCACAAGAAGGTGGGCGACGCGGTCAAGCGCGACGAGAACCTGGTCGATCTCGAGACCGACAAGGTCGTGCTCGAGGTGCCCGCCACCGTCGACGGCGTGCTCAAGGAGATCCGCCACGCCGAAGGCGACACGGTGAACAGCGAACAGGTGATCGCGATCATCGAGGAAGGCGCTGTTGCTGCCGCTCCGGCCCCGGCGGCGGAAGCGCCGAAGGCGGCAGCGCCCGCCCCGGCCGCCGCCCCCGCGACCTCCGGCAAGGGCACCGAGGACCTGTCCCCCGCCGGCCGCCGCGTCGCCGAGGAAGAGCACATCGACCCTTCCAGGGTCGCCGGCACCGGCCGCGACGGCCGCGTGACCAAGGAAGACCTGGTCAATTACGCCAAGGGAGGCAGCGCCCCGGCCGCCGCGCCGGCCGCGAAGCCGACCCCGGGTGCCCGCCCGGAAGAGCGCGTGCCGATGACCCGCATCCGCGCCCGCATCGCCGAGCGCCTGATGCAGTCGAAGAACTCGATCGCCATGCTGACCTCGTTCAACGAGGTGAACCTGGCCGAGGTGGTGAAGATGCGCAAGACGCTGGGCGAGTCGTTCGAGAAGGCGAACGGCATCAAGCTCGGCTTCATGAGCTTCTTCGTGAAGGCCGCGGCCGAGGCGCTCAAGCGCCACCCGGTGATCAACGCCTCGGTGGACAGCAACGACATCATCTACCACGGCTACCAGGACATCTCGATCGCCGTGTCCACCGACAAGGGCCTGGTGACGCCGGTGCTGCGCGACGTGCAGGACATGAGCTTCGCCGACGTTGAGAAGGGCATCGCCGGCTACGCCAAGAAGGCGCGCGACGGCAAGCTGGGCCTGGACGACCTGCAGGGCGGCACCTTCACCATCACCAATGGCGGCACCTTCGGTTCGCTGCTGTCCACGCCGATCGTGAACCCGCCGCAGAGCGCGATCCTGGGCATGCACACCATCAAGGAGCGTCCGGTGGTGGAGAACGGCCAGGTGATCGCCGCGCCGATGATGTACCTGGCGCTGTCGTACGACCATCGCATCATCGATGGCAAGGATGCGGTGCTGTTCCTGGTCGACATCAAGAACCAGCTCGAGAACCCGCAGCGGATGCTGCTCGGCATTTGAGCGCGCATCTGAGCGCCCCCGCTCACATGCCATAGGCACGACGCTCTGATACCGGCAAGCGCCTGAAACCATGGCCTTGCCGGTTGCCTTTTCGGCAACAGGGCCCACCTTCCGCTTCACCAGCGAGCCCGGTGCTCGCCCGCAAGGAAACCCGCCATGAGCGACCAGAAATTCGACGTCATCTTCATCGGCGCCGGCCCCGCCGGCTACGTCGGCGCGATCCGCGCCGCGCAGCTCGGGCTGAAAGTGGCCTGCGTCGACGCCTTCACCGGCAAGGACGGCAAGCAGGCCCTCGGCGGCACCTGCCTCAACGTCGGCTGCATCCCGTCCAAGGCGCTGCTGGACTCGTCCAAGCAGTTCTACAACATCGCGCACAACCTGCCGGTGCATGGCATCACCGTCGATGGCGCCAAGGTCGACCTGACCACCTTCATCGGCCGCAAGGACAAGATCGTCAAGCAGTTCACCGGCGGCATCGGCCAGCTGTTCAAGGCGAACAAGGTCACGCCGTTCTACGGCAAGGGCAAGCTGCTCAAGGGCAACCAGGTGGAAATCACTGCCCAGGACGGCAGCAAGCAGACCATCAGTGCGACCAACGTCGTGCTGGCCTCGGGCTCGGTGCCGATCGAGCTGCCGTTCGCCAAGTTCGACGGCAAGCACATCGTTGACAACGCCGGCGCGCTCGACTTCACCGAGGTGCCGAAGCGGCTGGGCGTGATCGGCGCCGGCGTGATCGGCCTGGAGCTGGGCAGCGTGTGGCGCCGCCTGGGTGCGGAAGTGACCGTGCTCGAAGCCATGCCGGATTTCCTGGGCGCCGCCGATGCGGACATCGCCAAGATCGCGTTCAAGGAATTCACCAAGCTGGGCCTCAACATCAAGATGGGCGCCAAGCTGTCCAAGGCTGAGGTCAAGAAGGACGGCGTGCACCTGGTCTACGCCGACAAGGACGGCGAGCAGAGCCTGGTGGTCGACAAGCTGCTGGTGGCCGTGGGCCGCCGCGCCTACACCGACGGCCTGCTGGCCGACGACACCGGCGTCAAGCTGGACGAGCGCGGCCGCATCGTGGTCGACGAGCACAACCACACCGGCGTCGACGGTGTGTGGGCGATCGGCGACGCGGTGCGCGGCCCGATGCTTGCGCACAAGGGTTCCGAGGAAGGCGTGGCGGTGGCCGAGTGGATCGCCGGCAAGGCCGGCCACGTCAACTTCGACACCATCCCGTGGGTGATTTACACCGAGCCTGAGATCGCCTGGGCCGGCAAGACCGAGAAACAGCTCAAGGAAGAGGGCGTGCCGTACAAGGTCGGCACCTTCCCGTTCGCCGCCATCGGCCGCGCCGTGGCGATGAACGAGGCGTTCGGCCAGGTGAAGATGCTGGCCCATGCCGAGACCGACCGCATCCTCGGCGTGCACATGGTCGGCCCGGGCGTCTCCGAGCTGATCGCCGAGTGCGTGGTGGCGATGGAGTTCAAGGGCTCGTCGGAAGATCTGGCCCGCATCGTCCACGCCCATCCGACGCTTTCCGAAGCCGTGCACGAGGCCGCCCTGTCGGTTGACAAGCGCGCCATCCACAAGGGCAACTGATCGCCCGGATGACACATCGCGGCCCGCTCGTGGCGACATGGGCGGGCCGCATCTTTTCAGGAGTGAGTGAAGAGAGGAGTGAGAGAAAAGCCAAAGCCGGCTCACTCTTTTCTCCCTATCCCCTGATCCCTTCCTCATCGCCACGATCAACCTGCTGCCTCGCACCACACCTCTCACTTCTCACTTCTCTGCACTCACTCCTCACCCCCATGCCCCACATCACCTCTCTCTGCGTCTACTGCGGCTCCGCCAACGGCAACGACCCGGCCTACCTCGCGCTGGCGCGCGACTTCGGCATGGAACTGGCCCGGCGCGGGATCGCTCTGGTCTACGGCGGCGGCAAGGTCGGCCTGATGGGCACGGTGGCCGATGCGGTACTGGCCGCTGGCGGCAAGGTGGTGGGCGTGATCCCGCGCCAGCTGGTCGAAAAGGAGGTCGCGCACACCGGCCTGACCGAGCTGGTGGTGGTCGAGACGATGCACCAGCGCAAGACCCGCATGTACGAGCTGTCCGATGCGTTCGTCGCCCTGCCCGGCGGCTTCGGCACCATGGACGAGATGTTCGAGATGCTCACCTGGGCACAGCTCGGCCTGCACCGTTATCCCTGCGCATTCCTGGACGTGCGCGATTACTACGCCGGGCTGAAGACGTTGATGACCCACATGGTCGACGAGGGCTTCGTTCAACCGGGGCAGCGTGACAGTGTATGGTTCGGCTCTTCGATGCCCGATCTGTTCGACTGGATGGTCGACTACGACGGCGGCCAGGCCGCCCGCGTAATCGGCCCGGCCAGCATCCGGGCCTGATCCGAGGACATGCCGATGACCGCTTTCCGCGCCTTTCGCATCCGCCAGGACGATGCCGGCTACCGTGCCGGCATCGAAGCCATGGACAGCGGCGATCTCTCGCCCGGCGAAGTGCTGGTCAAGGCGGCCTACTCCTCGGTCAACTACAAGGACGCACTGGCAGGTAGCGGCAAGGGGCGGATCCTGCGCCAGTTCCCGCTCAACGGCGGCATCGACGTCGCCGGCCACGTGGTCGCCTCGACCGATCCGGCGTTCCGGGAGGGCGACGCCGTGCTGTGCACCGGCTCCGGCCTGTCCGAGACGCGCGACGGCGGCTACGGCGAATACGTGCGGCTGGACGCTCGCTGGACGATTCCCCTGCCCGACGGCCTCTCGCTGCGCGAGAGCATGATCCTCGGCACCGCCGGCTTCACCGCTGCGCTGGGCCTGCTGCAGATGCTCGACAACCGCCAGATCCCGGAACAGGGCCCGCTCGCCGTGACCGGTGCCACCGGCGGCGTGGGCATGCTGGCGATCGACATCTACAGCCGCGCCGGCTTCGAAGTCCACGCGATCAGCGGCAAGGCCGACCATTTCGATTTTCTGCGCCAGCTCGGTGCAGCGCAGTGCCTGGACCGCCACGAACTGGCATTCAGCGGCAAACCGATGGACTCTGCCCGTTTCGGCGGCGCGCTGGACAACGTCGGCGGAGCGATGCTCGCCGGCCTGCTGCCGCTGATCGCCCCCTATGGCAACGTGGCGCTGTGTGGCAATGCCGGCGGCATCGGCTTCGAGAGCACCGTGATGCCGTTCATCATCCGCGGCGTGAACCTGCTGGGCGTTGCGTCCGCCGGAACCGCGCGGGACCAGCGCCTGCGCGTCTGGGAGCACCTGGCCGCCCCGTGGAAGCCGCTGCACCTGGATCGCATCGCCACGCGCGAAGTCACGCTGGAGGAACTGCCCGGGGTGTTCCCCGCCATGCTCGCCGGCGGCTCCTTTGGCCGTACCATCGTGCGCCACGCCGACACTTGACTCCAATCGCCGCCTCGACTTGGAAGCGCGTCGGGCGCGCCTTAGAATCCATTCACTTCGAACAAGGGATCCCCACCTTATGGCCCGCATCCTCATCGTCGACGACTCCCCGTCGCAGCTGCTCGGTCTCAAACGCGTCGTGGAGAAGCTTGGCCACGAGGCCCTCACCGCCGAGGACGGTGCCGCCGGCGTGGAAGCCGCCAAGCGCGAACTGCCCGACCTGATCCTGATGGACGTGGTCATGCCGAACCTCAACGGGTTCCAGGCCACTCGCACGATCAGCAAGGACCCGACCACGGCGCACATCCCGGTGGTGCTGGTGACCACCAAGGACCAGGAGACCGACAAGGTCTGGGGCATGCGCCAGGGCGCCAAGGCCTACGTGACCAAGCCGATCAAGGAAGACGAGCTGGTTGCCACGCTGACCGAGCTGCTGCCGGGCTGAGCTTTTCCGCTTCCGGACATGAGAACGGCGCCCCAGGGCGCCGTTCTGCTATCTCGCTCCGAAAACGGATCAGCTGCGCGGGTTGTAGTCCGCGAAATGCTTCTGCAGGGCCTCATAGGCCTTGCGCTGCTTGTCGTCCTCTGCCGGCGGCGTGCGGATGGACAGCTCCACCAGCTGATCCCCCGGATGCGCCCCCGGCATGCCGCGCCCCTTCAGACGCAGCTTGCGACCGGACTGCGAGCCGGCGGGGATCCGCAGGTCGACCGCACCTCCGAGCGTAGGCACCGGCACCGTGGCGCCCAGCGCCGCTTCCCACGGAGTGATCGGCAGCACGTGCAGCACGTTGCGGCCGTCGAGCTTGAAGCGGGCATCGTCGCGGATCGCCACCTCCAGCAGCAGGTCGCCGCTGGGTCCGCCGGCGGAGCCGGCGTGGCCCTGCCCGGACAGGCGGATCACCTGCCCCGGCTGGATGCCGGCCGGGATCTTCACCTCGAGCACGCGCTCGTGGCCGTGGCTGTCATGCAGCGCCACCCGGGTGCGGCCGCCATCGAACGCGGTCTGCAGGTCGATCTGCACCTGCGCCTGCACGTCGCGACCGCGCCGCGCCCGTGGCTGGCCCCGATGCCCACCACCGCGACCGAACAGGCTCTCGAAGAAGTCGCTGAAGTCGCCTTCGCCGCCGCCCTCGCCGAAATCGAAGCCCTGGCCGAAACCCGGTGGCGGACGGAACTGCTCGCCGCCGCGGTAGCCGCCGGCACGCACCTGGTCGTAGGCGCGGCGCTTCTCCTTGTCGCGCAGCACCTCGTTGGCCTCGTTGACGGCCTTGAACTTCTCCTCGGCGCCCGGTTCCTTGTTCTTGTCCGGGTGGTACTGCCGCGCCAGCTTGCGGTAGGCGGCCTTGATATCCGCCTCGCTGGCATCGGGCTTCACGCCCAGGATGTCGTAATAGTCTTTGAACTCCACTCACCTTCCCCCGACCGATACGTCACTGGATCGTGGCAGGCCGGCGCCTGCCACGATCCCATGGACCACAAGCTTACCCGGCCGCGTTGATGGTGATGCGACGCGGCGTGGCCAGCGGCTTCTTGGGGATGGCAATCTCCAGCACGCCGAACTTGCCGGTGGCGGTGATGCCCTCGGCATCGGCGCTGTCCGGCAGGGTGAAGCGACGGTGGAACACGCCATGCGCGCGCTCGACCCGGGTGTACTTGCCCCCCTCGCCGTTCACTGCCTGGCGTTCGCCCTTGATGGTCAGGATGCCCTTGTCCATGCTCACCTCGATCTGCGCCGGATCCACGCCCGGAATATCGGCCAGGATCACGAAGCGCTGCTCGTCTTCGCGGATATCCACGCGCGGCGCCCACTGGCTGGTGACCACGTTGGATGCGTCGCCTTCCTCGTTCTGGAACAGACGGTCGAAGGCCTGGCGCACCTCCTCCGGGAACATGCGGGTGGCACTCCAGTGCGTCGGATTGCGGTTGCTCATGTCAGACTCCTCGAATCGGTTACGGCGCGGTCGCCGCTTGCCCTGTCAAGTAGGTGCGGGCGGCGGCGATTCAAGGCGACAGAACGCCACGGCGGGGTTAGCATCCGGCGGTTGCCCACCTTTCAGCATGGAGACGCCATGACCATCCAGACCGGCCAGCCGCTGCCCGACGTGCCCCTCGCCGTCGTCGACGGCGGCGAGCGCCAGAACACCCGCAGCGGCGAACTGTTCGCCGGGCGCAGGGTGGTGATGTTCGCCGTGCCCGGCGCCTTCACCCCCACCTGCTCGGAGAAGCACCTGCCCGGCTTCGTCGCCCGGTTCGATGCCTTCCGCGCGCGCGGCTTCGAGGTGTTCTGCCTGTCGGTCAACGATGCCTTCGTGATGCAGGCCTGGGCCCTGGCGCAGGGCGTGCCGCCCGGCCTGAAGATGCTGGCCGACGGCAATGGCGAGTTCACCCGGGCGCTGGGCCTGGAACTGGATGGCAGCGCCTACGGCATGGGCCTGCGCGTTCGCCGCTTCGCCCTGGTGGCCGAGGATGGCGTGGTGACGGCGTTGGCAGTGGAGGCGCCGGGCGAATTCCGGGTGTCGTCAGCCGAGGCAATGCTGGAAGCCATCGGCGGCTGACGCCGCCTCCGGAAACGAAAAACCCCGGCCGGAGCCGGGGTTTTTCGTGCGCGGCAGCGCCGATCAGGCCTCGTCGCCACCCGCCGGCTCGGCGACGGTGGCATCCCCCTCGCCCTGCGGCGGCAGGCCGTCGGAGTTTGCCGTCTCGCCTTCTTCGCCGTTCTCCTCTTCCGCGTCCAGCCGCACCACGCTGACCAGGGCCTCGTCGGCCGGCAGCTTGATCAGGGTGACGCCCTGGGTGTTGCGGCTGAGCTGCGAGACCTCGGCCACGCGGGTGCGCACCAGGGTGCCCTGGTTGGAGATCAGCATCAGCTCGTGTGCCTCGGTCACCTGCACCGCGGCCACCAGCGCGCCGTTGCGATCCGAGCACTGGATACCGATCACGCCCTGCGTGCCGCGTCCCTTCTTGGGGAACTCGTCCAGCGCGGTGCGCTTGCCGTAGCCGCGGGCGGTGGCGGTGAGGATGTCGCCCTCGGCCGCCACGATCATCGACACCACCTCGGCATCGTCGGCCAGGCGCATGCCGCGCACGCCGGTCGCGGTGCGGCCCATCGAGCGCACGGTGTTCTCGTCGAAGCGGTTGACCTTGCCGTTGGAGGCGAACAGCAGCACGTCGCTGTTGCCGTCGGTGAGCGCCACGTTGACCAGCGCGTCGCCCTCGGCGAGGTTGATCGCCTGCTTGCCCTTCTGCAGCTGGAAGGCAAACTCGGTCAGCGGGGTCTTCTTCACCGTGCCGTTCCTGGTGGCGAAGAACACGAAGCGATCCTCCTCGTATTCGCGCACCGGCAGCACCGCCTGCACCTTCTCGCCCTCGGCCAGCGGCAGCAGGTTGACGATCGGCTTGCCGCGCGCGGCCGGGCCGGCCTCCGGCATCTGGTAGACCTTGAGCCAGTAGACGCGACCGGTGCTGGAGAAGGTCAGCAACGTGTCGTGGGTGTTGACCACCCACAGCTGCTCGACCACATCCTCGTCCTTCAGCGCCGAGGCCGAGCGACCCTTGCCGCCGCGGCGCTGCGCACGGTAGGTACTGGCCGGCTGACGCTTGATGTAGCCGGTGTGCGACAGGGTGACCACCACGTCTTCCGGGGCGATCAGGTCGAGCACGTTGAGGTCTTCCTGCGAAGCCTGGATCTCGGTGCGGCGGGCATCGCCGAACTCGGCCTTGACGGCCTCCAGCTCCTCGCGGATCACCTGCAGCAGCACCTCGGGGTTCTCCAGGATCTCGATCAGGCCGCGGATGGTTTCCAGGATCTGCCGGTACTCGTCGCTGAGCTTCTCCTGCTCCAGACCGGTCAGGCGGTGCAGGCGCATCGCAAGGATTTCCTGCGCCTGGACTTCGGACAGCTGGTAGCCCTCGGGCTTCAGGCCATCGCGCGGATCCATGTCTTCCGGGCGCGAGGCGTCCGCGCCGGCCGCCGACAACAGCGCACCGACCACGCCGGGCTGCCACTTGCGCGCCAGCATGCGCTCGCGCGCCTCGGCCGGCGAGGCCGAGGTCTTGATCAGCTCGATCATCTCGTCGATGTTGGCGAGCGCGACGGTGAGGCCTTCCAGGATGTGCGCGCGGGCGCGCGCCTTGCGCAGCTCGAAGATGGTGCGGCGGGTCACCACCTCGCGGCGGTGGCGGATGAACGCCTCGAGGATGTCCTTCAGGTTCAGCAGCTTCGGCTGGCCCTCGGACAGCGCCACCATGTTGATGCCGAAGGTGACCTGCATCTGGGTCTGCTGGAACAGGTTGTTCAGCACGACGTCGGCCATCGCATCGCGGCGGATCTCGATGACCATGCGCATGCCGTCCTTGTCGGACTCGTCGCGCAGCTCGCTGATGCCCTCGAGCTTCTTCTCCTTCACCAGCTCGGCGATCTTCTCGATCAGCCGCGCCTTGTTCACCTGGTACGGCAGCTCGTGGACGATGATCGTCTCGCGGCCGTTCGGCTCGGTCTCGATCTCGGTCTTGGCGCGCACCAGGATGCGGCCGCGACCGGTGCGGTAGGCCTCGACGATGCCGGCGGCGCCGTTGATGATGCCGTGGGTCGGGAAGTCCGGCCCCGGGATGTAGGTCATCAGCTCGTCGATGCCCAGCGAGGGATCGTCGATCAGCGCGATCGTGGCGCTGATCACCTCGGACAGGTTGTGCGGCGGGATGTTGGTGGCCATGCCCACCGCGATGCCGGCCGAGCCGTTGACCAGCAGGTTCGGCACGCGGGTGGGCAGCACCAGCGGCTCGTGCTCGCTCTCGTCGTAGTTGGGGCCGAAGTCGACGGTTTCCTTGTCGATGTCGGCAAGCAACTCGTGGGTGAGGCGCGACATGCGCACCTCGGTGTATCGCATTGCCGCCGCGTTGTCGCCGTCGACCGAACCGAAGTTGCCCTGGCCGTCGACCAGCATGTAGCGCAGCGAGAACGGCTGGGCCATGCGCACGATCGCGTCGTAGACCGACGAGTCGCCGTGCGGATGGTATTTACCGATGACGTCACCGACCACGCGGGCCGACTTCTTGTAGGGCTTGTTCCAGACGTTGCCCAGTTCGTTCATCGCGAACAGTACGCGGCGATGGACCGGCTTCAGGCCGTCGCGCACGTCCGGGAGGGCGCGTCCCACGATCACGCTCATGGCGTAGTCGAGGTAGCTCTGGCGCATCTCGTCTTCGATGTTGACGCGGATGACTTCTTTGGCGAGTTCTGCCATCAATCGGCTTCCCAGTGAACGAAAAAAGGCCGCTCCGCCAACACCTCAGGTGCGTGCGCAAGCGGCCCTGAAATCAACTGCCGGAGTGTATCACGAATGGCCATTTCGTGACAGTATTTTGATCTTTTAGATCAATAACTTAGCGCGAAGCCTTGGGGTGCCGGAAAAGCAGTCCGCGGGCTGTCGAAAAATTAACCAGCGCTGCCACCGCCGAACCGGCCGCGACGGCCACCGCCGGCCAGCGGTGCAGGCTCGGGAACAGCATCAGGCAAGCGGCGAAAATGCCGTAGTTGACGACGGCGCCCACGCTCATCAGGGCCAGCCAGTGCAGCAGCTCGGCATGCGCCCGGCGCCCGCTGGAGCGACCGGCGAAAGTGTGCCGGCGATTCCACCACCAGGTCACCACGGCCGCGGCGAGAAAGGAGACGATGCGGGCAAGGTAGGCATTCCAGTGGCCGAAGCTCACCAGCGCCTGGGATATGCCGGCATCGACCACCAGGCCGATCACGCCGCCGACGGCGAACAAGCCGATGGTGCGTATTTCCCTCACCGCCCGAACACCGCCTGCATTGCCAGCGCGTTCGGATGCTCGATCACGCCGCGCTCGGTGACGATGGCGTCGATCAGCCCCGCCGGGGTCACGTCGAACACCGGATTCCAGGCCTCGGCCCCCTCGACGACCGTGCGCTGGCCTGCGGTGGCCAGCAGCTCGGCCGGATCGCGCATCTCGATCTCGATGGCCTCGCCGTCCGGCGTGGCCATGTCCACCGTGGACGACGGTGCCACCACCATGAACTTCACGCCGTGGTGGCGCGCGGCGATAGCCAGCTGGTAGGTGCCGATCTTGTTGGCGGTGTCGCCGTTGGCGGCGATGCGGTCGGCACCGACGATCACCCACTGCACCTCGCCCGACTTCATCAGGTGGGCTGCGGCCGAATCGGCGATCAGCCTGGCGGGAATGCCGTCGCGGACCAGCTCGTACATGGTCAGGCGGGCACCCTGCTGCCACGGCCGGGTCTCGCCGGCATACACGCGATCGATGCGGCCGCCGGCAACACCGGCGCGGATGACGCCCAGCGCCGTGCCGAAGCCGGCGGTGGCCAACGAACCGGTATTGCAATGGGTCAGCACTCCCGAGCCGGGCGCGATCAGTGCCGCACCCAGTTCGCCCATGTGGCGGTTGGCGGCCAGGTCCTCGTCCTGGATCGCCTGCGCTTCGACCGCCAGTGCCGCGGCGTCGGCACCCGCCGCGATACGCGATTTCATGCGATCCAGCGCCCACATCAGGTTCACCGCGGTCGGACGGGCGGCGCGCAGCATGGCCAGCGCCGGATCCAGGGCCTCGCCCTGCTGCGCGGCCAGCACCACGCCCCAGGCAGCGGCGATACCGATCGCGGGCGCGCCGCGCACCACGAGGTCGCGGATGGCCCGGGTCACTTCGGCCGCATGGCTGCAGTCGATCCAGCGCTCCTCGCGCGGAAGCAGGCGCTGATCGAGCAGGCGCAGGTGGTCGCCCTGCCACTGCACGGCACGGACGCGGTCGTAACGGTCGTAGTCCATCGGGTTCGTTCTTCGAAGAGGGAAAAAGCGGCGCCCGGCATCGCGCCGGGGCTTTGCGGCCGGTGGAGGGTGCCGACTCAGGAAGCGTCGGGCATCACCAGCCAGAAGATCAGGTAGAGCAGTATGCCGGAGCCACCCAGCAGGGTCAGCACGATCCACGCCACCCGCACGATGGTCGGGTCCCAGCCGTAGTACTCGGCAATGCCGCCGCACACGCCGGCGATGCTGCGGTTGGCGCGGGAACGGGTCAGTCGCTTCGGTTGGTTCATGGCTTGTCCTTCGCCGTCAATCGCGTGCGCGGAGCCAGCGGTGGATCGCCGGCGGGACTTCGCGCTGGGCGCGACCGGATACGTAGATGCCGATATGACCGCCCTTGAAGGCGATCTCGGTGTAGTCCTGGGTACCGATGTGCTTGCCCAGCGCACGCGAGGCATCCGGCGGCACCAGATGGTCCTGCTGGGCGTAGATGTTCAGCACCGGCTGCTGGATCAGGCCCAGGTCGACCGGGCGACCACCGATCTCGAGATCGTGCCGGACCAGCTTGTTGCCCTGGTAGAAATCCTTGATGAACTGGCGGAACGCCTCGCCGGCCTGGTCGGGGGAGTCGAAGATCCAGCGCTCCATGCGCAGGAAATTCTCCAGCTCCGCCGGATTGTCGAGGATCTCCACCAGCCCCACGTACTTCTGCTGGTTCAGCCGCAACGGCTTGAGCGTGAGGTAGACCCAGTTCATCAGCGCCGCCGGGATGTTGCCCATCACGTCGACGAAGCGATCCACGTCCAACTGCTGTACCCAGTGCGAAAGCATGTTGTCCGGCGTATGGAAATCCACCGGGGTGACCATGGTGATGAGGTTCTTCACCTTGTCCGGGTGCATCGCCGTGTAGCACAGCGAGAACGCACCGCCCTGGCAGATGCCGAGCAGGTTGATCGCGTCCAGCCCGTGGCGGTGGCGCACGGCATCGACGCAGCGGTCGAGGTAGCCGTTGAGGTAATCGTCCAGGGTCAGCCAGCGGTCGGCGCCGTCCGGATAGCCCCAGTCGATCAGATAGACATCCTCGCCCTGCTCGAGCAGGTTGCGCACCAGCGAGCGGTCGGCCTGCAGATCGGTCATCCACACCGTGTTGACCAGGGCGTAGACGATCAGCACCGGCGTCCTGGCGGTCGGCCGGGTACCGGTGAAATGCCACACCTTGAGCTTGTCCTCGGCATAGACCAGCTCGCGCGGCGTGTTGGCGTACTCCGGCTCACCCATCCCGGGCAGGTGCCGCAGCCCTGCGGCGAGCTTGTGCTGGAAACGGTTGATCTCGGCCAGGGCCGCGGCCGGGTCGATGCGCAGTGGCGTGTCCATGATCATTCCTTACTTGCGCCGTGCGCGATGCGGGGCAGGAATGCCCGGGCTGACCAGCGAGCGACGGCTGGCTCCGGTCGACTTGACGGCAGCGGCGCGACGGGTCCGCGAAGCGGCGCGCTTGCGGCTGTCCTTGGCCGGCGGGGGCGAGCCGGTCGCCGGTTTCGCGGCGGTTTTGCCGGAAGGGGATTTCCCGGTTGCGGGCGCCTTGGCTGCGGACTTCGCGGAGCCCGCCTTTTTACCCGCGCTCTTCTTGCGTGTTGCCTGGGCCATCGACCGGGTCCCGGCGGTCGTAGCCTTGCGTTTCGGCCTGGCCGGCGCCGCATCGGCCACGGCGGGTGCGGCGGGTGCGGCGGGCGTGGCCTTTGCGGCCCCGGGCTGCGACCTCTTCAGCGCCTGCAACTCCGCGCGCAGCGCAGCCAGCTCGCCTGCGGCGGCACCGCCTTCCATGGCGCGCAACTCGCGACGGACCTCCTGCAGGCGGCGCCCCAGGCTGTCGATCTCGCTGCGCGTCGGCAAGCCGAGCTGCCGGCAGAGGTCTTCCAGGTGCTGTTGCACGAGCTGGCGCTCGCGCATCTGTGCGTTGACCATCGCGCCATAGACCTCGCGGAACTCGTCGCTGAGCGCGATCTCGGCATAGGCCTCTTCGGCCGCGTCCACCCACAGGTCGTAAAGTGCCTTGAGCGATTCGAGCTGGCGTCCGGGCTCGACGTGGTCGGCCAGCTTGTCCTGCAGGCGCTCCAGTCCCTGGGCGTTGGCCTTGAGGATCAAGGCCTGGTAGCGGCGCTGCTGCTCGGCACTCTCCATCATGGCGGCGACGAGCGCCTGCTGCTGGGCCTGCTGTTCGCGGTGCAGGCCGAACCCGGGCATGTACGACGGCGTACGCCAGTCGGCCGTGCCCGCCTGGCTCGCCGCGGCCAGCCAGGCCTGCCACTGCTGCACGAAGCCCTGAGCCGCTGTGCTGTCGATGCCGCTGAACGCCTGGGCGAAGGGTTGGGCCGCGCCGCCCAGGAAGTCCTTCATCGACGCCTGCCAGTCCACTCCGGGCGGAATTGCCTGCGCGGTTGCCGCACGCTGCATCCACTCCAGGTAAGAGGAGATGCCCGACAAGCCACGCTCCAGCATGTCGCTCACCGGGGCCGAGGGCGCAGCCATGCCCGGCATGCCTGCCATACCCGGCATGCCGGGCACGCCGAATCCGGCGAACGGCGAGGCGGGTTGGCCGCCGGCCTGCTGCAGGAAGCGCATCCACTGGGACCAGGACTGTTCTGCCATGGCCTGGGATTGCCTGATGAAATCGCTTGCCTGATCGGCCATGCCTGCCTCCGGATGCGGGTCACCCGGCATCGTAGCAAATGGGCGTGGCGATAAAACGACGAAGGCCCGGCGTCGCCGCCGGGCCTTCGTTCGATTACCACGGAGCAGCCGGTCAGGCGCCGGCGGCTTCGTCCTCGGTCACCGCCTTCATGGACAGGCGGATACGCCCCTGCTTGTCCACTTCCAGCACCTTCACCTTGACGATGTCGCCTTCCTTCAGCTTGTCGGACACCTTCTCGACGCGCTCGGAGGAGATCTGCGACACGTGCACCAGACCGTCCTTGCCCGGCATGATCGTGACGAACGCGCCGAAGTCCATCAGCTTGGCGACCTTGCCCTCGTAGATGCGGCCCGGCTCGACGTCGGAGACGATCTGCTCGATGCGCTTCTTCGCCTCGTCGGCCGCCAGGCGGTTGACCGAGGCGATGATGACGGTGCCGTCGTCGCTGATGTCGATGGTGGTGCCGGTCTCCTCGGTGATCGAGCGGATGGTCGCGCCACCCTTGCCGATCACTTCGCGGATCTTGTCCGGATGGATCTTGATGGTGAGCAGGCGCGGGGCGTACTCGCTCATCTCCGACCGCGGCGTGCTGATCACCTTGGCCATCTCGCCCAGGATGTGCAGGCGGCCACGCTTGGCCTGCTCCAGCGCCACCTTCATGATCTCTTCGGTGATGCCGTCGATCTTGATGTCCATCTGCAGCGCGGAGATGCCATCGGCGCTACCGGCCACCTTGAAGTCCATGTCGCCGAGGTGATCCTCGTCGCCCAGGATGTCCGACAGCACGACGAAATCGCTGCCTTCCTTCACCAGGCCCATGGCGATGCCGGCCACCGGTGCCTTCAGCGGCACGCCGGCATCCATCATCGCCAGCGAGGAACCGCACACCGAAGCCATCGACGAGGAGCCGTTGGACTCGGTGATTTCCGAGACCACGCGCACCACGTACGGGAACTCCTCGATGCTCGGCTTGACTGCCTGCACGCCGCGCTTGGCGAGACGGCCGTGGCCGATCTCGCGACGCTTCGGCGCGCCGAAGCGACCGGCCTCGCCCACCGAGAACGGCGGGAAGTTGTAGTGGAACAGGAACGGATCCTTAGACTCGCCTTCCGGCGCGTCGATGATCTGCGCGTCGCGGGTGGTGCCCAGCGTGGCCACGACCAGCGCCTGCGTCTCGCCGCGGGTGAACAGCGCCGAGCCGTGCGTGCGCGGCAGCACGCCCACGCGCACCGAGATCGGACGCACGTCGTCGAGGTTGCGGCCGTCGATGCGCACCTTGGTCTTCAGCACGCTGTCGCGCATGGTGCGGTATTCGAGCTCGGCAAACTCCTTGCCCAGCTCGGCGGAGGTCCAGCCGTGCTGCTCGGCCTGCGCCTTGAGCGACTCCATCACGTCGGCCTTGATCGCCGAGATGGCGTCGCGGCGCTGCAGCTTGTCGCGCACCTGGAAGGCCTGCTCCAGCTTGTCGCCCACGGCGCCCTTCAGCGCGGCGACCAGCGACTCGTTGCGGGCCGGCGCCTGCCAGTTCCACGAGGGCTTGGCGGCTTCGGCGGCCAGCTCGGCGATGGCGTTGATCGCCACCTGCATCTGCTGGTGACCGAACATCACCGCGCCGAGCATCACGTCCTCGGACAGCAGCTTGGCCTCGGACTCCACCATCAGCACGGCGCCGGAGGTGCCGGCCACGACGAGGTCGAGGTCGGAGGTCTTCAGATCGGCGTGCGTCGGGTTCAGCACGTACTTGCCGTCGACATAGCCGACGCGCGCGGCACCGATCGGGCCCTGGAACGGGATGCCCGCCAGCGACAGCGCAGCGGAGGCACCGAGCATCGCCGGGATGTCGCCGTCGATTTCCGGGTTCAGCGAGACGACCTGGGCGATCACCTGGACTTCGTTCTTGAAGTCTTCCGGGAACAGCGGACGCACCGGGCGATCGATCAGGCGCGAGGTCAGCGTCTCCTTCTCGGTCGGGCGGCCTTCGCGCTTGAAGAAGCCGCCGGGGATACGGCCGGCGGAGTAGAACTTCTCGACATAGTCGACGGTGAGCGGGAAGAAGTCCTGGCCCTCGCGGGGCTTGGCCGCGGCCACCGCGGTGACCAGCACCACGGTGCCGCCCATGCTGACCATCACCGCACCGGATGCCTGCCGGGCGATTTCGCCCGTCTCCAGTGTGACTTCGTGATTACCGTACTGGAATGACTTGGTTACTTTCGCCACGTTAGGTCTCCTCGTGGATTAACGGCGGAGGCCGAGACGTTCGATCAGGCTCTGGTAGCGAGCCAGGTCGCGATCCTTCAGATACGCGAGCAGGCTCTTGCGGCGGTTGACCAGCTGCAGCAGGCCGCGACGCGAGTGGTGGTCCTGCTTGTGGGTCTTGAAGTGGCCGGTGAGGTGTTCGATCCGGGCCGACAGCAGGGCCACCTGCACTTCCGGCGAACCGGTGTCGTTGGGCACGCGGCCGAATTCAGCAATGATCTTGCTGGTCTGTTCTGCGGTCAGGGACATGAGTGTTTCTTCCTCAAAAGCGAATGCGAAGCTTGCGCAACGTCACCACCCGATGACGTTGCGCAAGCTTCGACTGGTTGATTGGAACGGTTGAATCAAGCTCCTTATTGTAGCGAGGGGAGCCGCGCTACAACAAGACCGTCATCCCCCCGCCACCGGGCTGTCGCCGAACTCCATCGACGCCTCAGCCGCCGGGCGGCAGGTTGAAGCCGCGTTGTACCCGCAGCAGTCCATCCGGGCCGCATTCGACCAGGGCCAACAGGGCGCCATCTTCGGCGAACGCCGTACAAAGCCCGACGGGAATACCCTCCCCGTCCAGCGCGATCCGTCGCCCCTGGGCGATCGCCTGGCTTTGTGCGGCATCCAGATGGAGCGCCGGCAGGTGTGCCACTCCCGCGGAGACCGGCAGCAAGGCCTCGAGCAGGGCAGCGTCGCCCTGCCCGGCCCGCTCGCGCAATTCGTCCAGCGAGTACATCCGCGGCGAGGTGAACGGCTCGACCCAGATCCTGCGCAAGGCGGTCAGGTGCGCCCCGCACCCCAGTGCCTCCCCCAGGTCGACGGCCAGGCTGCGGATGTAGGTGCCCGTGCCGCACTCGATCTCCAGGTGCAGCAGGTCGCCTTCGCGGCCGAGCAGCACCAGGCGGTAAACGTCGACCTCCCGGGCGGGGACATCCACGGCCTCGCCGCGGCGCGCCTTGGCATAGAGCGGCTCGCCGCCCTGCTTGATCGCCGAGTAGACCGGTGGCACCTGCCGGATGCGTCCACGCAGCGGCACCAGCGCCGCCTCGATCACCGCGCCATCAAGCGCCGGCACCGCGCGATGGCTCGCGACCTCGCCCTCGAGGTCGCCCGTGGTGGTGGTGACGCCCAGCCGGCAGGTGGCCCGATACGCCTTGCGCGCCCCGAGCAGGTGTGCGGCCAGCTTGGTGCCTTCGCCGAAGCACAGCGGCAGCAGGCCGGTAGCCAGCGGATCCAGCGCACCGGTGTGACCGCCTTTGGCGGCGCGGAACAGCCGGCGCACTTCCTGCAGCGCCTGGTTGGAACTCAGTCCCAGCGGCTTGTCGAGCAGCACAAGGCCGTGCAGCTCGCGGAAAGCGATCCGACCCATCAGTCCTCGACGGCTCCGTCGGCCGCCGTCGGCTCGTCGGCGCGCAGCAGTTGGTCGATGCGCTCGCCCTTGTCGACCGAGTCGTCGTACTTGAAGCGCAACTCCGGCACCCGCCGCAGGCGCATGCCGCGGGCAAGCGAGCGGCGGAACTCGCCGGCCAGCTCCTTCAGCGCCTTCAGCGCCACCGGCGCCTGCTCGGCCTGCAGCGCGGTGATCCACACCGTGGCCCAATCCATGTCGCGGGTCACCTCCACGTCGGACACGCTCACCGACGGCAGCGCATGATCGCGCACGGCGGCGTGCACCAGCAGGCCGAGTTCGCGGCGCAGTTCGGCGCCGACCCGGTCGGTCCGTTTGAAATCGCGTGAGGGCATGGGGCCTCCTTCGGGCGCAACGCGCCGGATGTTCACAAAAAGCAGGAAGCCCGGGCAGGCCTGCCCGGGCTCCGTATCTCGGGCCGCGGGTCCGGCGGGAAACGCCGGCCCGGACGGTCCGTTACAGCGTGCGAGCCACCTCGATGCGCTCGAAGCACTCGATCTGGTCGCCGACCTTGACGTCGTTGTACTGCTTCACGGCGATACCGCACTCCATGCCGTTGCGCACCTCGTCGACCAGGTCCTTGAAGCGACGCAGCGACTCCAGCTCGCCTTCGAAGACCACGGTGTTGTCGCGCAGCACGCGGATCGGCTTGGAGCGCTTGACCGAACCCTCGGTGACCATGCAACCGGCCACCGCGCCGAACTTGGAGCTGCGGAACACCTCGCGCACCTGGGCGATGCCGATGATCTCCTCGCGGATCTCCACGCCCAGCAGACCGGACGCGGCCTGCTTCACCTGGTCGATCACGTCGTAGATGATCGAGAAGTAGCGCACGTCCAGGCCGGCGGTATCGATCACCTTGCGCGCCGAGGCGTCGGCACGCACGTTGAAGCCGATCACCAGCGCCTTCGAGGCGGCGGCCAGCGTGGCATCCGACTCGGTGATGCCACCGACGCCCGCCGCGATCACGTTGACCTTCACGTTCTCGTTGCCGATCGCGCTCAGCGACTCACGCAGCGCCTCGACCGAGCCCTGCACGTCGGCCTTGACCAGGATGTTGAGCGTCTGCTGCTCGGCGCCCTGGCCCATCTGGGCGATGATGTCCTCGAGGCGGTTGGCCTTGCTGACCAGCCGCGTCTCGCGGCGCTTCTGCTGACGCTCGGCGGCCACTTCGCGGGCCAGGCGCTCATCGGCCACGACCACGAAGTCGTCGCCCGCTTCCGGCACGCCGGAGAGACCGAGCACCTGCACCGGGATCGAAGGACCGGCTTCCTGCACGGTCTTGCCGCGCTCGTCCACCAGCGCACGCATGCGGCCATACTCGATACCGCAAACGACGAAGTCGCCGCGCTTGAGCGTGCCCTGCTGCACCAGCACAGTTGCGACCGGGCCGCGGCCCTTGTCCAGGCTGGACTCGATCACCACGCCGGACGCCGGGCCGTCCTCGACCGCCTTCAGCTCCATCACCTCGGCCTGCACCGAGATCGCGTCGAGCAGCTCGTCCACGCCCATGCCGGTCTTGGCCGACACCGGCACGAACATGGTGTCGCCGCCCCAGTCTTCCGGAACCACTTCCAGGTTCGCCAGACCCTGCTTGACGTTGTCCGGGTTGGCGTCGGACTTGTCCATCTTGTTCAGCGCGACGATCAGCGGCACCTTGGCGGCGCGCGCGTGCTGCACGGCCTCCTTGGTCTGCGGCATGACACCGTCGTCGGCCGCGACCACCAGCACCACGATGTCGGTGGACTGGGCGCCGCGGGCGCGCATCGAGGTGAACGCCGCGTGGCCCGGGGTATCCAGGAAGGTGATCACGCCCTTGGGCGTATCCACGTGGTATGCACCGATGTGCTGGGTGATGCCGCCGGCCTCGCCCGCCGCCACCTTGGCGCGGCGGATGTAGTCCAGCAGCGAGGTCTTGCCGTGGTCGACGTGGCCCATGATGGTGACGACCGGCGGGCGCGACACCTTCTCGCCTTCCAGTTCGGCGTTCTGGGTGTGCGCGGCCAGTGCCGCCTCGGCGTTGTCCTCGCTCGCGGCCACGGCCTTGTGACCGAGTTCCTCGACCACCAGCACCGCGGTGTCGTGATCGATGGTCTGGTTGATGGTGGCCATCACGCCCATCTTGAAGAGCGCCTTGACCACTTCCGAGCCCTTGACCGCCATCTTCTGGGCGAGGTCGGCGACCAGGTTGGCGTCGCCGACCACCACTTCGCGCACGACCGCGGCAGTCGGACGGGTGAAGCCATGCGGTCCGCCACTGGTGGACGCCGACGCACTGCGACCGGAATCGCGACCGGAGCGGCCCGGCTTGCCACGTTTGCTGGAACGCCGGGCGCGGTCGGCATCGGACAGATGCAGCTCGCCCGAGGCGAAACGCTTGCCACCGGCGACGTCGTCACGATCGCGACCATGCCGCGCCTTCGCACCGCGCGCGGCATCCGAACCCGGTGCTGCCGCCGGCGCGGGGGCAGGCGCGGGTGCCGGTGCAGGTGCCGGCGCAGCCACGACCTTCTTTTCACGGCGACGCGGCTCGTGGATGCGGGGGACGATCAGGCCAAAGGCGCTGTGGTCGGTGCTGCCACCGGACGTGGTCTGGGCGGACGCTTCCGCGGCCTCGGCAGGCTTGTCCTGGACCGGTGCAGCAGCGGGCGCCTCGGATGCCGCCTCGGGTTCGCTCGTCGCCTGGGCTTCCGCGGCCTGGCGTGCATGCTCGGCCTCGGCCTGCCGGCGCGCCTCCTCGGCGGAGCGGGCCTCTTCCTCGGCGGCGCGCTGGCGCGCCTCTTCCTCGCGGCGGCGCTCTGCCTCGATACGGTCCTGCTCTTCCTGCTCGCGCTGGCGCTGCGATTCGGCCAGCTTGCGTGCGGCATCCTCGCGCTCGCTGTCGACCGCGGTCTCCTCGGCGATCACGCTGCGCTTGACGTAGGTGCGCTTGGCGCGCACCTCGACGTTGACCGTCTTGGCACTGCTGGCCGCGCCACGCCCGCCCGGGGTCGCGACCTTCAGCTCGCTGACCTTGCGGCGCTTGAGGGTGATCTGCCGGGGCGCCGCATCGTCGACCTCCGGTGCCGCCTCGTTCTTGCCGTGGGTACGGCGCAGGAAGCCGAGCAGCTTCACCTTCTCGGTGCTGCTGATGACCTGCTCCGGATCGGAGAATTTCATGCCTGCCTCGCCAAGCTGTCCGAGCAGCTTGTCCACCGGCATGCCAAGTACCTTGGCGAGTTGTTTGATCGTGACATCCGACATCGTGTTCTTTCTCCGCCGTTCCCGCGCTTCACGTCCGTGCGGCCATGCCTGCACGTCCACCACCGTCCCTGGTGGAGAGTCCGCATGGACTCTCCCCGGCGCGCCCGTCCCAGGGCGCGGCCGCTCGCGGTTAGCCGCCCTTCTCCAGGCGCTCGATCATCGGCTGGCGTGCAGCCATGATCAGCGCCGCAGCACGTTCCTCGTCCATGCCCTCGATATCGATCAGGTCGTCGACCGCGAGGTCGGCCAGATCGTCCACCGTACTCACTTCGCGCGCCGCGAGGGCGTAGGCCGTGGCCTCGTCCATGCCCTCGAGCGCAAGCAGGTCCTCGGACGGCTGGTGCTCCTCCAGCCCCTCCTCGACCGCCAGCGCCTCGGTCAGCAGCGCGTCGCGGGCGCGGGCCCGCAGCTCCTCGACGATGTCCTCGTCGAAGCCCTCGACCGCCAGCAGCTCGGCGCTGGGCACGTAGGCGATTTCCTCGACGCTGGAGAAGCCTTCCTGCACCAGGATGTTGGCGATCTCCTCGTCGACCTCGAGCTTCTCCATGAACAGCGCAAGCGCAGCCTGCTGCTCGGCCTCGCTCTTGGCGGTGACCTGGTCCTGCGTCATCACGTTGAGCTGCCAGCCGGTGAGCTTGCTGGCCAGGCGCACGTTCTGACCACCGCGGCCGATCGCCTGGGACAGCTTGTCCTCGGCCACCGCGATGTCCATCGAATGCTTTTCCTCGTCCATGATGATGGACTGCACCTCGGCCGGCGCCATCGCGTTGATCACGAACTGGGCCTGGTTCTCGTGCCACAGGATGATGTCCACGCGCTCGCCGTTGAGCTCGTTGGACACCGCCTGCACGCGGGAGCCGCGCATGCCGATGCACGCGCCGATGGGATCGGTACGGCTGTCGTGGGCCAGCACGGCGATCTTGGCGCGGTCGCCCGGATCGCGGGCACAGCCCTTGATCTCGACCAGGCCCTGGCCGACTTCCGGCACCTCGAGCTTGAACAGCTCGATCATGAATTCCGGTGCGGCGCGCGACACGAACAGCTGCGGTCCGCGCACTTCGGACTTCACTTCGTAGAGGTAGCCGCGCACGCGGTCGCCGACGCGGTGCGACTCGCGCGGGATGGTCTTGTCGCGGGGAATGAACGCCTCGGCGTTGCTGCCGAGGTCGAGATAGACGTTGCCGCGCTCGACGCGCTTGACGATACCCACCACCAGCTCGCCGACGCGATCGCGGAAGGCATCGACCACCTGCTGGCGCTCGGCCTCGCGCACTCGCTGCACGATCACCTGCTTGGCGGCCTGAGCCGCGATGCGGCCGAACTCGGCGTTCTCGATCTGCTGCTCGACGAACTCGCCGACCTGGGCGTCCTCGCGCTCGTCCACGGCGTCCATCAGGCGCACCTGGTAGAACGGCGACTCCATCTCGCCGTCGTCGGCGATGACTTCCCAGCGACGGAAGGTCTCGTATTCACCGGAGTGGCGGTCGATCTCCACGCGGATGTCGGGATCCTCATCGGGGTAGCGCTTCTTCGCCGCAGACGCCAGCGCGGCTTCCATCGCCTCGAAGATGACCTCGCGCGGCACGCCCTTCTCGTTGGCGACTGCGTCGACGACCAGCAACAGTTCTTTGCTCATTGCAGCTACTCCGTGGGTCGCCGCTCTCCGGCGCCCGCTCGCTAGGGATAGGTCTTACTTGGCCTTCTTGGCCGGCTTCTTGCCACCCGGCTTGGGCTGCGGCACGTAACCGAGCGCCACCCAGTCCGGTACCACGCGGGCGCTTTCCATATCCGCCTGGTCGAATTCGAACGACTTGCCTTCCGCCTCCAGCACGATCCGCTCGCCGTCCACCTGCACCAGCTTGCCGCGCAGGCGGCGGCGACCTTCGATCGGCGCCTTCAGCAACACCTTCACTTCCTGCCCGAGCACACGCCCGAACTGCTCGGCCGTGAAGAGCGGACGATCGATGCCCGGCGAGGACACCTCCAGCACGTAATGGCCCGGCACGGGGTCCTCGACGTCCAGCAGGGCCGACAGTTCGCGGCTGGCCGCTTCGCAGTCGTCGATGCCGACCTCGCGTCCACCCGAGTGGTCCAGGACGTCCAGGTAAACCCGAAGCGTACTCTGCCCCTGCGACGGGGTGAACTCCACGCCGAGGCATTCCAGCTGGAGATCCGCCAGAACTTCGCTGAACCGATTTGCCAGTGCCAGGGTATCCATGGTCGGTTTTCCGGTGCCAGAAACAAAAAATGGGCTCAAGTGGCCCATTCCCTAAACTCGCCGATGTACCGGCTCATCCAGCCTTCCCGAGCCACGGCGCCCATGGGGCGCTGCCCTCGGCCGACTGGCGACGCTTCCTTGCGCCCAACAAAAAAGCCTCACGAGGAGGCTTTCTTGTTCTAAGAAAGATCTGGTAGCGGGGGCAGGATTCGAACCTGCGACCTTCGGGTTATGAGCCCGACGAGCTGCCAGACTGCTCCACCCCGCATCAGAGTCCGAAGACTATAGCGACATGGCCGGTTTCTTGCAAGTCTTTCCGGAAATATTTCCCCGGGAAAGGGACTCAGCCGGCCAGCGCGTCGCGGCACCACGCGATCAGCGGCCCCCAGTACAGGCCGATCACCAGCAGGCCCAGTGCGTTGAGCGACAGCACCACGCGCAGCGAACCGTCGGGCTGCATGCGCAGTTCCGAGCCCTCGACTGCCTTGTCGAAGTACATCACCTTGACCACGCGCAGGTAGTAGTACAGGCCGATGATGGCGAACACCGCGCCGACGATGGCCAGCCACAACATGTTCGCGTGCACGGCCGCCTGCAGCACCAGCAGCTTGGCGAAGAAGCCGAACATCGGCGGCACGCCGGCCAGCGAGACCATCACCAGCATCATCAGGAAGGCCAGCCAGGGCGAGCGCTGGTTGAGACCGCGCAGGTCGTCGATCTCCTCGCACTCGAAGCCCGCCCGGCTCAGCGCCAGGATCACGCCGAACGACGCCGTGCTCATCAGTGCATAGCTGATCGCATAGAACATCGCCGCCGAATAGCCCTCGGGGTTGGCCGCCGAAAGGCCCAGCAGCAGGTAACCCATGTGCGAGATGGTCGAGTACGCCAGCATGCGCTTGAGGTTGGTCTGCACGATGGCGACGAGGTTGCCGATCGCCAGCGAGAGCACCGCCAGCACCGCCAGCATCAGCTGCCACTGGTGCGCGACCTCGGCCATGCCACCGGCCAGCAGGCGATAGGCCATGCCGAACGCCGCCAGCTTGGAAGCCGAGGCGATGAAGGTGGTGATCGGCGTCGGCGCGCCCTGATAGACGTCCGGGATCCACATATGGAACGGCGCGACACCGAGCTTGAAGCTGATGCCCACGACCATGAACACCAGGCCGAACAGCAGCAGGGTCGGCGCCTGGGTGTAACCCATCACGGACTTCAGCTGTGCCAGGTCCAGCGTGGCCTGCCCGCCCATGCCGGAGGCGCCGTAGACCATCGACATGCCATACAGCAGCATGCCCGAGGCCAGTGCACCCAGCACGAAGTACTTCATCGCGGCCTCGGAAGGCAGCGGCGCGTCGCGGTTCAACGCCACCAGCGCATAGGACGACAGCGACAGCAGCTCCAGGCCGAGGTAGACGGTGACCAGGCTGCCGGCCGAAACCAGCAGCATCACGCCGATCACAGCGAAGATCATCAGCGTGTAGAACTCGCCGATGAACAGCTTGCGGTCGCGCAGGTAGGGACGGGAATACACGAACACGAGGATCGTGGTCAGCAGCGCGAACACCTTGAGGATGGTCGCCACGCCGTCGCGCACAAACATGCCGTGGAACGCGCTCACCGCAACCGGCGGCGCAGCACCGACCACCATGTAGATCGCCACCGCCAGCACGGCGATCGAAAGCCAGTGCAGCCAGTGCCGCTGCTCGGGCTTCATGAACGCGTCGAGCAGCAACAGCAAGCACGCGGCGGCGACCAGGTAGAACTCCGGCGCAAGGATCAGGATGTCATTCATTGAGGGCATGGTCGGTCCCGATCAGATCTTGTGAACAGCCAGCTGCTGGACCAGCTGCGCCACCGAGTTGTCCATCAGATGGATCAGCGGCTGCGGCCAGATGCCCAGCGCGAGCACTGCGGCAGCGAAGGCGGCCAGCACGAAGGTCTCGCGCCCGTTGATCTCCTTCATTTCCGCCACGTGCGGGTTGGTGATGTCGCCCCACAGCACGCGCTTGACCATCCACAGCGTGTAGGCCGCGCCGATGATCAAGGTGAAGGCGGCGAACAGCGCGATCCACGGATTGGCGCTGAAGCTGGCCAGCACCACCATGAACTCGCCCACGAAACCGCTGGTACCCGGGAGGCCCGAGTTGGCCATGGCGAACAGCACGTAGAAGAAGCCGAACCAGGGCATCACGTTGATGACGCCACCGTAGTCCTTGATCTGGCGCGTATGCAGGCGGTCGTACAGCACGCCGATGCAGGAGAACATCGCGCCGGAGACGAAGCCGTGCGAGATCATCTGCACCATCGCACCCTGCATGCCGAGCTTGGCCGCATCCAGGTTGCCGGCATCACGCACCAGCATGAAGGCGATGAAGATGCCCAGCGTCACGAAGCCCATGTGGGCCACCGACGAGTAGGCCACCAGCTTCTTCATGTCGTCCTGCACCAAGGCCACGTAACCAATGTAGACCACCGCGACCAGGCTGAGCACGATCACCAGCGGCGCGAAGTGTGCAGCGGCATCCGGGGTGATCGGCAGCGAGAAGCGCAGGAAGCCGTATCCGCCGATCTTCAGCATCACCGCCGCCAGCACCACCGAACCGCCGGTCGGCGCCTCCACGTGGGCGTCCGGCAGCCAGGTATGCACTGGCACCATCGGCACCTTCACCGCAAAGGCCAGCAGGAAGGCGAAGAACAGCCAGGTCTGCTCGGTCATCGACAGCGGCAACGCCGCCAGCGCATGCAGGTTGAACGTCCCGGCCTTCTGGTACAGGTAGATCAGCCCGATCAGCATGAAGATCGAACCGAGGAACGTGTAGATGAAGAACTTGATCGTGGCGTAGACGCGACGCGGGCCACCCCAGATACCGATGAGGATGAACATCGGGATCAGCATCGCCTCGAAGAACACGTAGAACAGCAACGCGTCGGTGGCGCAGAACACGCCGATCATCAGGCCCTCGAGCACCAGCATGGCGGCCATGTACTGGTGCGGCTTGTCCTGGATGACCTCCCACGCGCCGACGATGACCAGGATGCTGACGAAGGTGGTGAGCAGGATCAGGGCGACCGAGATGCCGTCCACCGCGAGGCCGTAGTGCACGCCGAGCGAGGCGATCCACAGGTGATCCTCGCGCAGCTGCATCACTGCACCGTCGAGGTGGTACTGCGGGATCAGGAACAGGCTCACCGCGAAGGTGAGCACGGCGACGGCCAGGGCGAGCCAGCGGGCCAGCGAGGGACGGCCGGAGCCCGCGAGGAGCACCGGGACGGCGCCGACCACGGGAAGCCAGATCAGCAGGCTGAGCAGGTGATTGAACATGGAGCTGGATTCCCTTTAGTGCCCGACCAGCCAGAACCCGCCGAGCAGCAGGATGAGGCCGAGAATCATCGCGAAGGCGTAGTGGTAGAGGTAGCCGGACTGCAGGCGGCGCATCGCCGCAGCGATCTTCTGCACCAGGCTGGCCGAACCGTTGACCATGGCACCGTCGATCACCGCGGCGTCACCGGCCTTCCAGAACAGGCGACCGAGCTTCACGCCACCGCGGGCGAAGACCGCGAAGTAGACGTCGTCCACCCAGTACTTGCGGTCCAGCACGGTCCACAGCGGCTTCAGCGCGCTCTTGATCCGGCCGGCCAGCGCCGGGTTGAACAGATAGATGTAGGTCTGGATGACGAAGCCCGCCAGCACGAGGAAGAACGGCAGCTGCGTGAAGCCGTGCAGCGCCATCGCCATCGCGCCGTGGAACTCGCCCGCCATTTCGCCCAGCACGTTGTTGGCCTCGTCCACGTGGATCGCCTGGCCGAACCAGCCGCCGAACAGCATCGGGCCCACGGTGAAGATGCCCACCAGCAGCGACGGGATCGCCAGCAGGATCAACGGCAGGGTCACCACCCACGGCGACTCGGTCGGTGCGTGCTCGAGCACACCCGGCTCGTGGTGGCCGTGATCGTCATGATGGTCGTCATGGTGCGCATCGTGACCGTGGCCGTGATGGGCCTTCACCGTGAAGCGCTCCTTGCCGTGGAAGGTCAGGTACATCTGGCGGAAGGTGTACAGCGCGGTGACCAGTGCGCCGGCCATCACGCAGAAGTAGGCATAGTGGGCGCCCCAGCGATGCGACTCGCCGACCGCCTCGATGATCGCGTCCTTCGAGTAGAAGCCGGAGAAGAACGGCACGCCGCACAGCGCCAGCGAACCGATCCACATGGTGACCCAGGTGATCGGCATGTACTTGCGCAGACCGCCCATGTAGCGCATGTCCTGCTCGTGGTGCATGGCGATGATCACCGAGCCCGCGCCGAGGAACAGCAGCGCCTTGAAGAAGGCGTGGGTCATCAGGTGGTAGACCGCACCCGAGTAGGCCGAAACGCCCAGCGCCACGGTCATGTAACCGAGCTGCGACAGCGTCGAGTAGGCCACCACGCGCTTGATGTCGTTCTGCACGATGCCGATCAGGCCGGTGAACAGCGCGCCGGTGGCGCCGATCACCATGACGAAGCTGAGCGCCGAGCCGGACAGCTCGTACAGCGGCGACATGCGGGCCACCATGAAGATGCCGGCGGTCACCATCGTCGCGGCGTGGATCAGCGCCGAGATCGGGGTCGGGCCTTCCATCGAGTCGGGCAGCCACACGTGCAGCGGCACCTGGGCCGACTTGCCCATTGCGCCGATGAACAGCAGCACGCAGATCACGGTCGGCGCATCCCAGTGCATGCCCTGGGTGATCGTCAGCGTCTTGCCGACCAGCGAATCGGCACCGGCGAAGGCGGTGGCGTAGTCCAGCGTGCCGAGGAAGTACAGCACCGCCGAGATGCCCAGCAGGAAGCCGAAGTCACCGACGCGGTTGACCAGGAACGCCTTCAGGTTGGCGAAGATCGCGGTCGGCCGCTTGTACCAGAAGCCGATCAACAGGTACGACACCAGGCCCACCGCTTCCCAGCCGAAGAACAGCTGCATGAAATTGTTGCTCATCACGAGCATCAGCATCGAGAAGGTGAACAGCGAGATGTAGCTGAAGAAGCGCTGGTAGCCCGGGTCATCGGCCATGTAGCCGATCGTGTAGACGTGGACCAGTAGCGACACGAAGGTCACCACCACCATCATCATCGCGGTCAGCCGGTCGATCAGGAAGCCGACGCTCGCGCTGAACTTGCCGATCTCGAACCAGGTGTACAGGTTGTGGTTGTAGACCGGCGCGCCGCCCGCGGTGATCTGGTACAGCACGTAGAAGGACAGGCCGCAGGCGACCAGCAGGCCCAGGATGGTCACGCTGTGCGCGCCGGCCCGGCCGATGAACTTGCCGAAGAAGCCCGCCAGCAGGCAGCCGACCAGCGGCGCCAGCGGGATGGTGAGAAGGATTGCCGTCGAGAGTTCCATCCAATCAACCCTTCATGCTGTCGATTTCGGCGACGTTGATCGTGCTGCGGTTGCGGAACAGCAGGACCAGGATCGCCAGGCCGATGGCGGATTCCGCCGCGGCCACGGTGAGAATGAAGAACACGAACACCTGGCCGGACACGTCGCCCAGGAAGCGCGAGAACGCCACGAAGTTCATGTTCACGGCCAGCAGCATCAACTCGATCGCCATCAGCAGCACGATGACGTTCTTGCGGTTGATGAACAGGCCGGCCACGGAGATGCAGAACAGCACCGCGCCGAGCACGATGTAGTGCGAGAGCGTGAGCATCACTTGGTCTCCTCGGAAGCGGTCGGCGCCGGCGTGCGACCGTAGTTCGTATCCGCGTCCATCTTGACGATGCGCACGCGGTCGCTGGCCTTGACCGCCACCTGCTGGCTGGCGGTCTGGTAGCGCACGCCACCGCGATGACGCAGGGTCAGCGCGACTGCCGCGACCACGCCAACGGTCAGGATCAGCGCGGCGATCTCGAACGGCAGCAGATAGTCGGTGTACAGCGCATGGCCCAGCCAGGCGGTGTTGGACAGGCCCGCCTCGGTCGCCGGGTTCGCGCCCAGCACCTTCGCATGCATGGCACGCACACCGATCAGCGCGAGCATCTCCCCGAGCATCACCAGCGCCACGATCAGGCCGACCGGCAGGAACTTCACGAAACCCTCGCGCATCTTTTCCTGATCGATGTCGAGCATCATCACGACGAACAGGAACAGCACCATCACCGCGCCGACGTAGACGACGATCAGCGCGATCGCCAGGAATTCCGCCTCGGCCAGCAGCCATATGCAGGCCGAACTGAAGAAGGTCAGCACCAGTGCGAGCACGGCATGCACCGAGTTGCGCAGGGTGATCACCGCCAGCGCCGAGGCCACGGTCACCGTGGCGAAGGCGTAGAAGCAGATCAGCTGGAACAGTTGTGGATTGATCATGTGTTTCCCCTGCCCTCAGCGGTACGCCGCGTCCTGCGCGCGGGCGGCGGCGATGTCGGCCTCGAAGCGGTCGCCGATGGCGAGCAGCTGCGGCTTGGTCACCACGTTCTCGCCGCGCTGTTCGAAGTGGTATTCATGCACGTGCGTCTCGACGATCGAGTCGACCGGGCAGCTCTCCTCGCAGAAACCGCAGAAGATGCACTTGAACAGGTCGATGTCGTAGCGCGTCGTGCGGCGCTGGCCATCGCTGGCACGCGGGGCCGAATCAATGGTGATCGCCAGCGCCGGGCACACCGCCTCGCACAGCTTGCACGCGATGCAGCGCTCCTCGCCGTTCGGATAGCGGCGAAGCGCATGCAGGCCACGGAAGCGATTCGACTTGGGGATGTGCTCCATCGGGTAGCGCATCGTGTACTTGGGCGCGAACAGGTAGCGCCAGGTCAGCGCCATGCCCTTGAGAAGCTCGATGAGCAGCAGGCTCTTGAAGTAATGGGTAATGCGGGACATGGCTTTCTTCAGACCCCCGTGCCGATGGTGACCCAGCCGTAGTACTTCATGCAGCCGGCGACGAGGACCCACACGATGGTGATGGGAATGAACACCTTCCAGCCCAGCCGCATGATCTGGTCATAGCGGTAGCGCGGGAAGCTGGCGCGGAACCAGAGGAACAGGAAAGCGAAGGCGAAGGCCTTGGCGAACAGCCAGAAGAAGTTGCCGTGGCCGATCCAGCCCCAGCTCTCCGGGAACGGGCTGAGCCACCCGCCCATGAACAGGATCGAGGCGAGGAAGCTCACCAGGATCATGTTGGCGTACTCGGCCAGGAAGAACAGCGCGAACGCCGAGCCGGAGTACTCCACGTGGAAGCCGGCCACGATCTCAGACTCGCCCTCGGCCACGTCGAACGGCGCGCGGTTGGTCTCGGCGACGCCGGAGATGAAGTAGATGACGAACACCGGCAGCAGGGGCCACATGAACCACTCGCCGATGCCTTTGCTGCCCGCCTGCGCCATCACGATGTCGGTCAGGTTCAGCGAGCCGGCCAGCACCAGCACGCAGACCAGGCACAGGCCCATGGCCAGCTCGTAGGAGATCACCTGGGCGGCCGAGCGCATCGCGCCGAGCAGCGCATAACGCGAGTTCGAGGCCCAGCCGGCGAGGATGATGCCGTACACGCCCAGCGAGGTCATCGCCAGCAGGTACAGCAGGCCGGCATTGACGTTGGCCAGCACCATCTTGGTGCCGAACGGGATCACCGACCAGGCGGCCAGCGCCGGCACCAGCGCCAACAACGGCGCGAGGTAGTACAGGAAGCGGTTTGCGTTGGTCGGCAGGATCACTTCCTTGATCAGCAGCTTGACCACGTCGGCGAAGGCCTGCAGCAGGCCGAGCGGACCGATCTTGTTCGGCCCCATGCGCACGTGCATCCAGCCGATGATCTTGCGCTCCCAGTACACGAACATCGCCACTGCCAGCACCAGCGGCAGCACGATGGCGAGGATATGTACGATCGGCCAGACGAGCTGGTTGAGGATCTGGTCGCCCATGGTCAAGCCTTGCTCAGGGTGAGGGTTGCGCCGTAGGCCGGCAGCGTCGCGGTGAGGTCGTGCGCGGCCTCGATCCAGACGGCACCGTCGGGCACCGCGGCGTCGATCACAACCGGCAGCACCGACTGCCCGAGCTTGACCGCCGCGTCGACGACGAGCCCCTGGCGGGCGGCCTCGTCAGCATTCAGACGGGCGGCCGGCGCGCGGTTGAGTGGGTGTGCGTTCAGCGCTTCGGCACGACGCAACACCGCGTCGGTGCGATAGATCGGCCAGCTGGCCAGCCGCGTCAGGCCGGAAACCGCTTCGCGGGTGGCCAGGCCCGCCGCGCCCGGACGGCTCGACACCTCGGCCATGCCTGCACGCAGCCCGGCCAGGTCGTCGAATTCGAAACCGGCGAACTGCAGCATGCCACCCAGCGCGCGCAGCACCTTCCAGCCCGGCCGGGCCTGCCCCGGCAGCTTCGCACCGGCCCGCACCTGCTGCGGCACGCCGTCGACATTGACCAGCGTGCCATCGGTCTCCGGCAACAGCGCGATCGGCAGGATCACGTCGGCCACGTCACGCAGCGTGGGGCTGGCGAATGCCGCGAAGGCGACCACCGAATCCGCGCCGAGCAGCGCATTGAGCGCCTTGCCACCATCGGCGAAGTCGTACGGCGGCTCGATGCCGAACAGCACATAGCCCTTGCGCGGATTGGCCAGCATGGCCTGTGCATCCAGGCCGCCATTGCCCGGCAGCACGCCGGCACGGGCCAGGCCCAGCGCATTGGCGCCGACCGGCAGCTCGTTGACCGCGGCCCCGGTCGCCTCGCCGATGAAGCGGGCGATGGCACGCAGCCACGAAGCCTGCGGATGGGTGACGGCCAGTTCGCCAAGCACGATCACCGACGGACCGCTCTTCAGCTGGGCCAGCGCATCGGCATCGCCCTGGTCGGACGACGCCGCAGCGATCGCCTCGGCCAGCGCCGCCGGCGCGGACGCACCGGCGCCCACCGCCGCCTTGGCCAGACCGAGCAGTGCGTCGACCAGCGACTGCGGCGCGGCGATGGCTTCGCCAGCCAGCTTGTAGTTGAAGTCGAACGCGGCCGGATTGACCGTGTAGACCTTCGCGCCCTTCTTCACCGCCTGGTGCAGGCGATGGTTGAGCAGCGGCATTTCGTGGCGCAGGTTGGAGCCAACCAGCAATGCGCCGCGCACCTTGGCCACGTCGGCGACCGGCATCGCGAACGTGCCGGCGACGGCACCATCGGCGAAGTCGAGTTGACGCAGGCGGTGGTCGACGTGGGCACTGCCCAGGCCGCGCGCCAGACGCACCAGCAGGTCGCCCTCCTCGCTCGTGGCGGCCGGGTTGGCCAGCACGCCCAGTTCGCCTGAGGGGACCTTGCGCAGCGCCTCGGCGGCGAACGACAGGGCGTCCTCCCAGGTGGTCGCCTGCCACTGGCCGTTGCGCTTCACTTCCGGCGCACTGACGCGGTCGGTGGCATACAGTCCCTGGTAGCTGTAGCGGTCACGATCGGACAGCCAGCACTCGTTGATCGACTCGTTGTCGCGCGGCACCGTGCGCAGTACCTCGCCGCGGCGCGTGTGCAGCCACAGGTTGGAGCCGAGCGCGTCGTGGTAGCCGATCGACGGCTTCGCCGTCAGCTCCCAGGCGCGCGCCTTGAACTGGAACGGCTTGTTGGTCAGCGCGCCGACCGGGCAGACGTCGATGATGTTGCCTGACAGCTCCGTCTCGATCGTCTTGCCGATGTAGGTACCGATCTGCAGGTTCTCGCCGCGGTTCATGCCGCCGAGCTCGTAGGTACCGGCGATCTCGCTGGTGAAACGCACGCAGCGGGTGCACTGGATGCAGCGGGTCATCTCGGTGGCGACCAGCGGGCCGATGTTCTCGTCGGCCACGGTGCGCTTGCGCTCGGTGTAGCGGGACACGCTGCGGCCGTAGCCCAGCGAGACGTCCTGCAGCTCGCACTCGCCGCCCTGGTCGCAGATCGGGCAGTCCAGCGGGTGGTTGATCAGAAGGAATTCCATCACGTCCTTCTGGAACTTCAGCGCCTTCTCCGAGCGCGTCATCACCTTCATGCCTTCCGCGACGGGAGTAGCACAGGCCGGCTGCGGCTTGGGCATCATCCGGCCGCCCATCTCCACGTCCACCAGGCACATGCGGCAGTTGGCGGCGATGGGAAGCTTGCGGTGATAGCAGAAGCGCGGGATCGAGACACCGATGGCGTCGGCCGCCTCGATGATCATCGCGCCCTTGCGGATCTGGGTGGGCTTGCCGTCGATCTCGATGTTCAGAAGATCGGGGGCGGCGGGGGTTGGCTGCGCGCTCATCAGGCGGCGACTCCCTGGTTTGCGGCGGCAAGCTTGTCGTCCGTCATGGAGCGACCGTTGCGCACGAAGTATTCGAACTCGTCCCAGAAGTGGTGCAGGAAGCCCTGCACCGGCCAGGCGGCGGCTTCGCCGAAGGCGCAGATGGTGTGGCCCTCGATCTGGCCGGCGACCGCCTTCAGGCGATGCAGGTCATCCTCGGTACCCTTCCCGTCCACGATGCGGCTGAGCACGCGGTACATCCAGCCGGTGCCCTCGCGGCACGGGGTGCACTGGCCGCAGGACTCGGCGTAGTAGAAGCGCGAGATGCGATGGCAGGCCTTGACCATGCAGGTGGTCTCGTCCATCACGATGACCGCGCCGGACCCCAGGCCCGAACCCGCCTTCTGCAGGCAGTCGTAGTCCATGGTGGCTTCCATCATGGTGTCCGCCGGCAGCACCTTCATCGAGGAACCGCCCGGGATCACCGCCTTGAGCTTGTTGCCGTTGCGCACACCGCCGGCCATTTCCAGCAGCTCCGCGAACGGGGTGCCGAGGCGGATCTCGAAGTTGCCCGGCCTGGCCACGTGGCCGGAGACCGAGAAGATCTTCGGGCCGCCGTTGTTCGGCTTGCCGAGGTTGAGGAACCAATCGGCGCCGTTGCGCAGGATCGCCGGCACCGAGGCGTAGGTCTCGGTGTTGTTGATCGTGGTCGGCTTGCCGTACAGGCCGAAGTTGGCCGGGAACGGCGGCTTGAAGCGCGGCTGGCCCTTCTTGCCCTCGAGCGACTCCATCAGCGCGGTTTCCTCGCCGCAGATGTAGGCACCGGCGCCCAGCGCGCCATAGATGTCCACATCAATGCCGCTGCCCTGGATGTTCTTGCCCAGCAGGCCGGCCGCGTAGGCTTCCTTGAGCGCTTCCTCGAAGTGCTCGAACGGCTCATGGTGGAACTCGCCGCGCAGGTAGTTGTAGGCCACGGTGGAACCGGTCGCGTAGCAGGCGATGGCCAGGCCCTCGATCACCGCATGCGGGTTGTAGCGCAGGATGTCGCGGTCCTTGGCGGTGCCCGGCTCGGATTCGTCGGAGTTGCAGAGGATGTACTTCTGCATGTCGCCCTTCGGCATGAAAGACCACTTCAGGCCGGTCGGGAAGCCCGCGCCGCCGCGGCCGCGCAGGTTCGACTTCTTCACTTCCTCGATGATCGCGGTCGGATCGGTCTTCTCGGCAAGGATCTTGCGCCAGGCCTTGTAGCCGTCCACCTGCTCGTAGCTCGACATCGCCCAGGGCTTGTCGAAATGCAGCGTGGTGTAGACGACCTGGTGGTCCTTCGGTGCGGGTCCGACCGGACCGGTGGTGGTGTTCGCCATCGTCTTACTCCAGCCCGTCCAGGATGGCATCGAGCTTTTCGGTGGTGAGCCGTTCGTGATAATGCCCGTTGACCGTCATCGCCGGCGCGTACACGCAGGCCGCGATGCACTCTTCCTCACGCTTCAGGTATACGCGGCCATCCGGCGTGCTCTCGCCAAGCTTGATGCCGAGCTTCTGCTCGCAGTGCCTCACCAGCTCTTCGGCGCCGTTGAGCCAGCACGAGATGTTGGTGCAGATGGCCACGTTGTTGCGGCCGACCGGCCGGGTCTCGAGCATCGAGTAGAAACTCGCCACCTCGTACGCCCACACAGCCGGCAGGCCGAGGTACTTGGCGACCGCGGTGATCAGCTCATCGGTGAGGAAGCCGTGGTTCTGCTCCTGCGCCGCGAACAGCGACTGGATCAGCGCCGAGCGCTTGCGGTCCGGCGGGAACCGGGCCACCCACTCCTCGATGTGCTGGCGGGTGTGTTCGTTGAGGACGACCTGGGGATCGACGTCCTTGACCTGATCGTAATGTCCGGTGGCTTTCATGGTCTTGGCTCCCGTGCGCTCAGCGATCGACTTCGCCGAACACGAGGTCATAGGTGCCGATCATCGCCACCACGTCGGCCAGCATGTGGCCCTTGACGACAGTGTCGATCGACGACAGGTGGGCGAAGCCCGGTGCACGCAGGTGCACGCGGAACGGCTTGTTGGCGCCATCGGAGACCAGGTAGCAGCCGAACTCGCCCTTCGGCGCCTCGACCGCGGCATAGGTCTCGCCGGCCGGCACGCCGTAGCCCTCGGTGAACAGTTTGAAGTGATGGATCAGCGCTTCCATGTCGTCCTTCATCTCGACACGGGAAGGCGGCGCCACCTTGAAGTTCTTCAGCATCACCGGACCGGGGTTGGCGCGCAGCCACTTCACGCACTGCTGGATGATGCGGTTGGACTGGCGCATCTCTTCCACGCGCACCAGGTAGCGGTCGTAGCAGTCGCCGTTGACGCCCAGCGGGATGTCGAAATCCATCTCGGCGTACTTGGCGTAGGGCTGCTTCTTGCGCAGGTCCCAGGCCACGCCCGAGCCGCGCAGCATCGCGCCGGTCATGCCCCACTGCTGGGCCAGCTCCGGCGACACCACGCCGATGCCGACGGTGCGCTGCTTCCAGATGCGGTTGTTGGTCAGCAGCTCCTCGTACTCGTCGACCTTGGACGGGAAGTCCGCGGTGAACGCATCGAGGAAGTCGAGCATGGAACCCTCGCGCCAGCTGTTCAGGCGCTTGAGGTCCTTGCCCTTGTGCCAGGGCGACTCGCGGTACTGCGGCATCTGCGCCGGCAGGTCACGGTAGACGCCGCCGGGGCGGTAGTAGGTGGCATGCATGCGCGCGCCGGAGACCGCCTCGTAGCAGTCCATCAGCTCCTCGCGCTCGCGGAAGGCGTACAGGAACACCGCCATCGCACCGAGGTCGAGCGCATTCGAACCGATCCACATCAGGTGGTTCAGGATGCGGGTGATCTCGTCGAACATGGTGCGGATGTACTGCGCACGCTCCGGTGCCTCGATCCCCATCAGGTTCTCGATGGCGCGCACATAGGCGTGCTCGTTGCACATCATCGACACGTAGTCGAGGCGGTCCATGTAGCCGATCGACTGGTTGAACGGCTTGGACTCGGCCAGCTTCTCGGTGCCGCGGTGGAGCAGCCCCACGTGCGGATCGGCCCGGACGATGGTCTCGCCGTCCATCTCCAGCACCAGGCGCAGCACGCCGTGCGCAGCGGGATGCTGCGGGCCGAAGTTCATCGTGTAATTGCGGATTTCCTGGGCCATGTCAGTTCCTGCGCCAGTCGTCGGCGGCCTCGGCCTGGGCCTGCAAAAGGTCCGCGTCGTCGCGGATGGTGCGCGGCACGAGCACGCGCGGCTCGATCGAGACCGGCTCGTACACCACGCGCTTCTGCTCGGCGTCGTAGCGCACCTCGACGTTGCCGATCAGCGGGAAGTCCTTGCGGAACGGGTGACCGACGAAGCCGTAGTCGGTGAGGATGCGGCGCAGGTCCGGGTGCCCTTCGAACAGGATGCCGTACAGGTCGAACGCCTCGCGCTCGAACCAGTTGGAACCCGCCCAGATGCCGGTGACCGACGGCATCACCGGCAGCGTGTCGTCTTCGCAGAACACACGCAGGCGCAGACGGTGGTTGTGCTCGATCGAAAGCAGCTGGATCACCGCGGCGAAACGGCGCGGATCATGCCCGGCGCGTGGGCGGTTGGCCCAGGCGAAACGCCCCATGGCCTCACCTTCCACGCCGCGCGAGAAACCCTCACCGCCCGCGGTGTTGGTTTCCCACTCGCTCTGGCCGTAGCCGAGATAATCGATGCCGCACAGGTCGATCAGCTGACCGAAGCGGAACGGCGCCTCGTCGCGCAGCGCGGTGGCCACGGCGATCAGGTCGGCCGGACGCACCTCGGCGATGGTCTCGTTGCGCTCGACGCGGATCGCCAGCGTGTCGCCAAAGCGCGCGGCAAGGCGGCCGGCGAGCGAGGTGTCTTGCGTATCAGTCATGGTACGGACGCCTTCAGGAACGCGCGATGGTGCTGGTGCGGCGGATCTTCTTCTGCAACTGCAGGATGCCGTGGATCAGCGCCTCGGCCGTCGGCGGACAGCCCGGTACGTAGATGTCCACCGGCACGACGCGGTCGCAGCCGCGCACCACCGAGTAGGAGTAGTGGTAGTAGCCGCCGCCATTGGCGCAGCTGCCCATGGAAATGACCCACTTCGGGTCGGGCATCTGGTCGTAGACCTTGCGCAGCGCGGGGGCCATCTTGTTGACCAGGGTGCCGGCGACGATCATCACGTCGGACTGGCGCGGCGACGGGCGGAAGATCACGCCGTAGCGGTCCAGATCCAGTCGCGCCGCGCCGGCGTGCATCATCTCCACCGCGCAGCAGGCCAGGCCGAAGGTCATCGGCCACATCGAACCGGTGCGCGCCCAGTTCATCAGCGCATCGACGCTGGTGGTGACGAAGCCGCGCTGGATCACCGGATTGTCCCCTGCCGGACGCAGGATGTCGTCCACCAGGTTCAGCGGCTGCGGGTTGTGCATCACCCGGTCGATGGAAGACATCACTCCCATTCCAGTGCTCCCTTCTTCCAGACGTAGGCGAAACCGATCACCAGCAGCAGCAGGAACAGCGCCATCTCGATGAGCGCAGTCAGGCCAATCGACTTGAACACCACCGCCCACGGGAAAAGGAAGGCGATTTCCAGGTCGAAGATGATGAACAGGATGGCCAGCAGGTAGTAGCGCACGTCGAAGCGCATGCGGGCGTCCTCGAAGGCCTCGAAGCCGCACTCGTAGGGCGAGAGCTTCTCCGATTCGGGACGACGCGGGCCGGCGAGCAGGCCGAGGGCGAGCAGCACCAGGCCAAGCCCGGTGGCGACGCCGATAAACAGCAGGATGGGCCAGTATTCGGCAAGCACGATGCAGCGTACCTCCGCGCCCGCAGGCGCATCAGTGACCGTGAGGATGACGGTCCGGAAGTGATCAGCGGAAAGCAATGGACGCTCAGGGCGCCATCACCATCGCTCACGGTCCGTTTGCGAGCGTCCGATTGACCACGGTCTGGTTCGGGGATCGCGCCATTGTACCAGCGAGGGCAGGTGACACGACAAGTATTCAGCCGCTTTCGAACGGACTTTCGAAAGCGGTGCGCGATCGGCGAGCGCGCCGTCGCACTACATCGTGCTGGTCACGCGGTCCGAGGCGGTCATGCCGGCGAGCAGGTTCTCGATGCGCTGACGCGCCACCTCGCCGTCGCTGGACTCGTTGAAGTGCACGCCGATGCCCGCGGGCCGGTTGCCCTGCGCGCCGACCGGACTGATCCACACCACCTTGCCGGCCACCGAGATGCGTTCGCTCTCGTCGATCAGGCTGAGCAGCAGCACCACCTCGTCGCCCAACGCGTAGCGCTGGGTGGTCGCCGCGAACAACCCGCCGTTCTTCAGGAACGGCATGTAGGCGCTGTACAGCGTCGGGATGTCCTTGATCTTCAGCGAGATGATGCCCTGGCGGGCGACGACGGGGTTCATGCGTGCTCCTGGCGGACCATCCGCGAGCGCATCGGATATCGAATCCTAGCGATGCACACGGGCTTGCGCAAAGCAGGCAGGTCGCACTACCGGCGCAATTCGCGCCAGCCCCAGTGGTCGAAGATCCAGAACGATGGCAGCGTCAGCTCGAGCTTGACGAACAAGGCCCCCTCACCCGCCGGCAGTGCCTGTGCGGCCAGCCGGCCCCCCTGCCCCGGCTCCCGCTGGACCGGCGCACGCGCCCATCGCCACGCGACTCCGGTGCCCGCCGCGGCCGCGGTCAGGCGCAGACACGTCCGCTGCGGCCAACGTGGCGCCCAGGGCAAATCCCTGGGCAGTGGCCCGGTCGACAACACCTCGTACCGTTCGGTGCGGGCGGCGAGTCGCTCCATGCGACGCCGGCTCAGCACCAACTGGCTGGCATGCCGGGCGAGTGCCGCCCGCTTCCGCGACCAGGTGGACGCATCGGCGACACAGGCCACCGAAGGGCACGCCCTGCGCGCACCGCCATGCACCCGATAGAGCCAGACGACGGGCGCCCGGGCCTGCCGCTCCAGCACCAGCCGCATCAGCACATGGGCCGCACCATGGTCAGGATGACGATCATCCAGTGCAGGCATCGCCACCAGCGTGGGTTGCACCCGCGCGATCACCGCGTCCAGCGCCTCCATGCAGGCGCCCGCGGCGCTGGCGATCATCCGGGTGAGCCCCTGGTCCGGCCAGCTCATCGCCGTCATGTCGGTGCCGGACAGGCCGAGCTCCCCGAGCGCCGCCATGAATTCGCCGCGACGACGGCTCGCCCACCGCGCGCGGGCCTGCCGCCCGACCCACAGCCGCCGCTCCAGCCGACGCTGCGGCCACGGATTGTTGTCGCCATCGGTGAGCAGCAGTACGTGTACCGAGCCCCCGGCAGCGAGCACCCGCTGGATGAGGATGCCGGTGGCCAGCGTCTCGTCGTCCGGATGGGGCGCGACCACCAGCAGTCGCGTACGTGCCGACAGAATGTCCATGATCGAGGCTGTCCGTGCCGCGCTCAGCGCCAGCGGGCCAGCAGCTCCAGCAGCGCCAGGTCGTTGCGCAGGGGTCCGCGCAGCGATTCGCGCGTGCGGTTGGCACGATCGTACCAGTCAGCCAGCCCCGCCGCGTCCAGACCGCTGACCAGCGGTCCGGCCTCGCCAGCCGCCCGGGCGCGACTTTCGTCGGCCACGGCCTGCGCCGCGAACCAGACCCGCTGGGCCGGCTCGCTGTCCAGCCAGCGTCGAACGACCTCCGTGGCCTCGCCACGGCCGGCAGCCAGGGCCGCAAGGTCGCGACGCACCTCGCGGCGACGATCCAACGCCCCCTCCTCCGCCCAACGCCGGGCCAGGCCGGGATTGCCGCCGGCCGCCTGCAGCGCCGAGGCGGGATCGTCCACCCCCCGGGCCTGCAACCATGCCAGCGCCTGGGCCGGTTCGGGCAGATGGAACTCGATCCGCTGGCAACGGCTGCGGATCGTCTGCGGCAAGCGCCACGGCGCGTCGGCCACCAGCACCAGCATGGTCTGCGCCGCCGGCTCCTCCAGCGTCTTGAGCAGGGCGTTGGCCGCCGCGGCATTCAGCGCGTCGGCCGGGTCGATGGTCGCCACCTGCCAGCCACCGAACTGGCTGGCCATGGCCAGGCGGGCGGAGAGGTCACGGACCTGGTCGATCACGATCTCGCTGCGCTGCACGCCGTCCTTGCGCAGGCCGTAGCCCACCGCGACGCGATCCGGGTGCGTACCCGCGTCAAGCAGCACGCAACTGCGGCAATGTCCGCACGCCTCGCCATGCTCCGGTTGCTGGCACAGCAGGCCACGGACGAAGCGGTCGGCGAAATCGCGCTTGCCAAGACCCTCGGGGCCACAGAGCAGCAAGGCGTGAGGCAGCGCACCGCGCTCGCGACGCGCCTGCAGCCGCGACCAGGCGTCGTCCAGCCAGGGCATCGCGCTCATCGATCACGCTCCAGCAGCGGCGTCACCGCAGCGATCGCCGCAGCCAGCACCTGCTCCGGTGTCCCGCTGGCGTCGAGCACGCGGAAGCGGTTCGGCTCGGCCACGGCACGCGCGCGGTAAGTGGCACGCACCCGCTCGAAGAACGCATCGGCCTCGCTTTCGATGCGATCGGCCTCGCCACGGCCGGCCGCCCGCGCACGACCATCGGCCACCGGCAGGTCGAGCAGCAGGGTCAGGTCGGGGGCAATCCCGGCGCAGGCCCAGGCCTCGAGCCCGGCGATGCGCTCCACCGGCTGGCCGCGCCCACCACCCTGGTAGGCGTAGCTGGCGTCGGCGAAGCGATCGCACAGCACCCACCGCCCGGCCACCAGTGCCGGTGCGATGCATTCGCGCACCAGCTGGGCACGCGAAGCGAACATCATCAGCAACTCGCTCTCCGCGCTCATCCCGCGCATGGCCGGATCGAGCAGGATCGCGCGCAGTGCCTCGCCCAGCGGCGTGCCGCCCGGTTCGCGCGTCTGCACCAGATCGATACCGCGCCCCACCAGGTGATCGCGCAGACCGGCCAGCAGCGTGCTCTTGCCCGCACCCTCGCCCCCTTCCAGGCTGATGAACACACCGCGCATCGTCAGCGGCACCGCTTGAGCTGGTAGCAGTCGACGTTGCGGTCGTGCTCGGCCAGCGTCCTGGCGAACACGTGCGTGCCGTCGCCCTTGGCCACGAAATAAAGCTCATCGCCGGATGCGGGGTGCAACGCGGCCTCGATCGCCGGCTTGCCCGGCAGGGCGATCGGCGTGGGCGGAAGACCGGGCCGGGTATAGGTGTTGTAGGGCGTGTCGGTGGTCAGGTCACGCTTGTGGATGTTGCCGGTATAGCTGGCCCCCATGCCGTAGATCACGCTGGGGTCGGTCTGCAGCAGCATGTGATGTTCGAGCCGGCGCACGAACACGCCGGCGATGCGCTTGCGCTCGTCCGCGCGACCGGTCTCCTTTTCCACGATGGAAGCCAGGATCAGCGCATCGTAGGGCGTGGTCAGCGGCAGCCCCTGATCGCGCCCGGGCCACAACGCATCGAGCGTCTTGTGCATGGCGGCGTAAGAGCGCTTGAGCACGTCCAGGTCGCTGTCGCCTTTCACGTAGGCGTAGGTTTCAGGCAGAAAGCGGCCCTCGGGCATTTCACCGGGCGCGCCGATCTTCTGCATGATCGTGGCGTTGTCCATGCCCCGGGTGAGGTGGCGCAGCGGCGTGGCCTTGTCCAACGCGGCCCGCAGCTCGGCGAAGGTCCAGCCATCGATGATGGTGAAATCGTGTTGCAGCACGCGGCCGGCAGCCATGTTCTCCAGCAGCGAGCGCGGCGTGAGGCCCGGTACCAGCGCGTATTCGCCCGCATGCAGGCGGCCAGCCACGTGCATCTGCTCGGCCAGCGCGCGCCAGTACAGCGGCGCGGCACGAGTCAACCCGCGGCTGCGCAGCTCGTCGACGATCTGCTTGAAACCGGTGCCGCGAGCGATGTCGATCGTCTGCCCGGCCGAAGCGATGTCCAGCGGCGTCCGCCCGAAGCGGTCGAGGTCACGCCACAGCCATGCGGCGGCAAGCGCCGCCAGCAGCAACAGCAGGATCAGCGCACGCCACACTGCGCGGCCACGCACCAGGAAACGACTCATGCCAGCTCCAATGGAAAACCCAGCCCGCGCCAATGCCCCTGCATCGCGCGCGCCACGGGGCCGGTGGCGAAGACCTTATCGCCGACGGCCTGAACCGGCAGGATGCCGCGAACGCTCGAAGTGAGGAAGAGCTCGTCGGCACGAAGCAGCTCTTCCAGCGCCAGATCGCGCACCTGCACTGCCGGAATCGTCGCCAGCACCTCGGCGCGGGCGACGCCGGCCACACCGCAACGAGCAAGCGAGGGCGTGACGAGGGCGCCGTCGATCACCGCGAACACGTTCGCCATGGTGGTGCACGTGACGCGACCCGCGACATCGAGCAGCAGCCCATCGTGGATCGACGGATCGGCCCATTCGGCCCGGGCCAGCACCTGCTCGAGGCGATTGAGGTGCTTGAGGCCGGCCAAAGCTGGCTGTTCGGCCAGGCGCAGGTCGCACACGCGCAGGCGCACGCCTTCACTCGCCAGGCGCAGCTCCGGCGCCGGCATCGGAAAGGCCGCAACGATGCGGGTAGGTATCGACGCGACCGGCGGCGCGTAGCCACGCGGGCCGACACCCCGGGTAACGGTGATACGTGCCACGGCGGCAGCCATCCCGGCCGCGACGGCGCCCATCTCCCTCGCCAGCATCCCGGCATCCGGCAGCGGGATGGCCAGACGGCGACCGCCCTCGGCCAGCCGCTCCATATGCCTGGACCACAACGGCGCGCGGCCACCGATCACGCTCACCGTCTCGAACAGTCCGTCGCCGTAGCTGAGCCCGCGGTCCTGGGCCGACACGGTGTCGCCCGGCCGACCGTCGACAAGCATGCGCACGGTCATGCGCTGGTCGCCCCGAGCGCACGCAGCAGTCCGCGCGCCTTGGCGCGGGTTTCTTCCAGCTCGTTCGCGGCGACCGAGTCGGCCACGATGCCCGCCCCCGCCCGCAGGCTTACCTCGCCGCCGATCTGGGTCAGCGTGCGGATCAGGATGTTGAGGTCCATGTCGCCCGAGCGGTCTAGGTAGCCCAGTGCGCCGGTGTAGGCCGCGCGCGGCGACTGTTCCAGCGCCGCGATGATCTCCATGCAGCGCACCTTGGGACAGCCGGTGATGGTGCCACCGGGAAAGGTGGCCGCGATCAGCTCGCCGGGCGTGACGCCCGCCCGCAGCCGACCGCGTACATTGGAGACGATGTGGTGCACATGGGCGTAGCTCTCCACCACCATCAGCTCGTCCACCTCGACCGTACCCGGCACACAGACGCGACCGAGGTCATTGCGCTCCAGGTCGATCAGCATCACGTGCTCGGCGCGCTCCTTCGGGTGACCGCTGAGCTCGCGGATGCGCGCCGCCTCGTCGTCACCGGCTAGACGCGGGCGCGTGCCGGCGATCGGCCGGGTCTGCGCCATGCCGCCGCGCGACTCGACCAGCCGCTCCGGCGACGAGCTGGCGATCGACCAGCCGGGCTGCTGCAGCAGGCCGGCGAAGGGCGCGGGATTGGCACGGCGCAGCGCGTCGTACAGCGCAGCCGGCCGGGGCGCGGCAGCATAACGCGCACGCCAGGCACGCGAGAGGTTGACCTGGAAAATGTCGCCGGCGTGCAGGTGCTCGTGGATGCGCGCCACGCCATCGAGGAAGTGCTGCGGATCGTCTTCCTCGATCGCCAGCGGCGCCTCCGCTGCCGGCCAGCGTGCCGGCACCTCGAGATCGGCGGCCATCTGCTCGAGCAGTGTCTCGTGCCCCGGCTCGGCGACCAGCTCGGTCACGTCGCGCGCGTGGTCGACGATCGCCGCGGCTGGACAGCGCAGCGCCAGCGCGACCGGCAGCACGGTATGCGGATGCAGGCGCAGACGCGGCTCGATCTCGCCGGCCAGTTCATAGCCAAGGAACAACAGCCAGCCACCGCGGAACGGCAGCGTTTCGTCGGTTGGCTGGTCGATCCGGAGCTCGCTCCAGCGCGCGTCGAGCAGATCGAGAAAGCGGCCGGGCAACGCGCGGCCCGTCTCGTCGCGCACCACGCCATCGGCGTGCAGCGCGATGGATTCGTCGATCGCGGCAAACAGCAGGTCATGACGTGCCTGCGGCGTGCCGGAGACCACGCTCTGCAGCAGGCCGGGATAGCGCTGCGGAAACGACGCGGCCGGCGCGAGCAGATCGCGCCGGCCGCCGAGAGTGCGGCGATGGCCGTCCATCCGTCGCTCAGATGCGACGGAAAACCAGCGTGCCGTTGGTTCCGCCGAAGCCGAACGAGTTGGACATCGCCACGTTGAGGTCGGCCTTTTCCGCCTGGTTCGGCACCAAGTCCATCCCCAGCGCTTCGACCTCGGGGTCCAGGCTTTCCAGGTTCATGGTCGGCGGCATCACACCATCGCGCAGCGCCATGATCGAGAAGATCGCCTCGACGCCGCCGGCCGCACCGAGCAGATGGCCGGTAACCGACTTGGTGGAGCTCACCGCGAACTTGCCCTTGTGCGTGGCGTACTCGCCGAACACGTTGCGGATCGCTTTTGCCTCCCCCAGGTCGCCGACCGGGGTCGAGGTGCCGTGGGCGTTGACGTACTGCACGTCCTCCGCCTTCAGGCCGGCATCATGCAACGCATTGCGCATCGCCAGCTCGGCGCCGTCGCCGCTGGGCGCGGTGATGTGGTACGCGTCGCCGCTCATGCCGAAGCCGATGATCTCGGCCAGGATGGTGGCGCCACGCGCCTTGGCGAACTCGTATTCCTCGAGCATCAGCATGCCGGCGCCGTTGGACAGCAGGAAGCCGTCGCGACCGGTATCCCACGGACGGCTGGCGTGCGCCGGGTCGTCGTTGCGGGTGGACATCGCCTTGGCCGAGCAGAAGCCGGCCATCGCCGTCGGCGTGGTGGCGAACTCGGCGCCACCGGCCAGCATCGCATCGGCGTCGCCATACTGGATCAGCCGCATCGCCATGCCGATGTTGTGCGCGGCCGTGGTGCAGGCCGACACCAGCGCGATGTTGGGCCCCTTCATGCCGTGGTAGATCGACAGGTTGCCGGCGACCATGTTGATGATCGAACTGGGCACGTAGAACGGCGACACCTTGCGCGGCCCCTTCTCGGCCAGCTCCAGCGCTGTGCTCTCGATCGTATGCAGGCCACCGATGCCGGCGCCTGCCGCAATACCGATACGTCCGGCATTCTCGTCGGTGACGACCAGGCCGGACTGACGGAACGCATGCGTACCGGCCACGATGCCGTAGTGGATGAACGGGTCCATCCGCTTGAAGTCCTTGGCGATCGCGCGCCGCTCGTCGTCCGGGGCGTCGGAGCCGACGAAGTAGGCCTCGACCGGATCGAAGTCACGGACCTCGCCGGCAATGCGGGTGGCATAGGCGGAGGCGTCGAAGGCGGTGACCGGGCCAATGCCGGTGTTGCCCTCGAGCACGTTCTTCCAGGCGGTGGCGATGTCGTTGCCGACCGGCGAGACGATGCCCATGCCGGTCACTACCACGCGTCGTTTGCTCATGCGTCTGTTCCTTCACTGAGGCCGCGCGAACCATACGCGGTCGCAGGTTACGAAATGCGGAAACGAAAACTGCGCCGGTGCGGCGCAGCTTTCGTGATCGGAACGCGGAGAGATCGGCGCCACCGCAGCGGCACTCTCCCGCGTAGCGATTACTCCTTGGAGTGGGCCTTGATGTAGTCGACGGCCTGCTGCACGGTGGTGATCTTCTCGGCTTCCTCGTCCGGAATCTCGGTCTCGAACTCTTCTTCGAGGGCCATCACCAGCTCGACCGTGTCCAGCGAGTCCGCGCCCAGATCGTCCACGAACGAAGCGTTCGCCGTGACTTCATCTTCCTTCACGCCCAGCTGCTCGATGACGATTTTCTTGACGCGTTCTTCGATGGTGCTCATGTTGCCAAACCTCCCAAGGAGAAATTTTCGTGCTGCGCCGGCTTGTTCCGGCAGAGGCCCGCGTCTGGCGCTGCGCGGCTCCCCTGGGAGCCGGCCACCTTGTCGCGGACAGTGGAGCAACGCTGGCCATCCGGCCGGCGCGAAGTGGCCATTGTCGCCCAAAAAACGTCTGCTGGCGACAACCGGCCAAATGGCATGGGACAGGGCTTGCACCCCGCCCCGGAAACTCAGGGCATGTACATCCCGCCGTTGACGTGCAGCGTCTCGCCGGTGATGTAGGCGGCAGCGGGCGAGGCCAGGAAACCGACCGCTTTCGCGATGTCCACCGCTTCGCCCAGCCGGCCCAGCGCGATCTGGCCGACCAGCGCGCCACGCTGCTCCTCGCTGAGGGCGCGGGTCATGTCGGTATCGATGAAGCCCGGGGCGACCACGTTCACGGTGATGCCACGGCTGCCGATCTCGCGCGCCAGCGACTTGGAAAACGCGATGATGCCGGCCTTGGCCGCCGCGTAGTTGGCCTGACCCGGGTTACCGGTGACGCCGACCACCGAGGCGATCGAGATGATGCGACCCTTGCGCGCCTTCATCATCCCGCGCATTACCGCCTTGGAGGTGCGATAGACCGAGGACAGGTTGGTGTCCAGGATCGCCTGCCAGTCCTCGTCGCTCATGCGCATCAGCAACTGGTCGCGGGTAATGCCGGCGTTGTTGACCAGGATCGAGACCGGGCCGAACTCCTTGCCGATGGCGTCGATCAGGGTCGCGACCGCCGCCCCGTCGGTGACGTCCAGCTTGCGCCCGTGACCGCCGCTGGCCGCCAGCCGCTCGCCAATAGCAGCCGCGCCAGCCTCACTGGTGGCGGTGCCGATCACCGTGGCGCCCATCGCCGCCAACTCGTCGGCAATGGCCGCACCGATGCCGCGGCTGGCCCCGGTGACGAGGGCGACCTCACCCTTGAGTACGTCGTTCATGCATGTGTCCTTGCAGTTCGTGATCGAAAGGGCTCAGGCCCACTCGGTGCGGGCAGCCTCGAAGTCGCCCGGCGTGCCCAGGGCGCGCGCCTCCAGGCTCTTGTCGATCCGCTTGACCAGTCCCGCCAGCACCTTGCCCGGACCGCACTCGGCGAAACGGGTGGCGCCACCGGCAGCCAGCGCCTGTACGCACTGGGTCCAGCGCACCGGCTGGTAAAGCTGGCTGACCAGCGCCTCGCGGATCGAGTCGACGCCCTCATGCACCTGGGCGTCCACGTTCTGCACGACCGGGATCGCCGGTTCGCGCCATGCGTAGGCGGTCATCGCCTCGGCCAGCCGGTTGGCGGCCTCGCGCATCAGCGGCGTATGCGATGGCACGCTCACCGGCAGCTTGATCGCCTTACGCACACCGCGCTCGGCCAGCAGCGCCAGCGCCTTGTCCACCGCCTCGATATGACCGCCGATCACGACCTGGCCGGGCGAATTGAAGTTGGCCGGGACCACCACGTGCACACCGGATGCGTCCTGGCACGCCTGCTGGACCACGGCGTCCTCGGCGCCGAGCACGGCGGCCATAGCGCCGGTCCCCGCCGGCGCGGCGTCCTGCATGGCCTGTCCACGGATGCGCACCAGGTGCGCCGCGTCGACCAGGGCGATCGATCCGGCAGCGACCAGCGCGCTGTACTCGCCCAGGCTGTGGCCGGCCAGCTGTGCCGGCATGGCGCCGCCCTGGGCCATCCAGACGCGCCACACCGCGATGCTCGCCGCGAGCAGCGCCGGCTGGGTGTACTCGGTGCGGTTGAGCTGCTCCTCCGGCCCCTGCTGGCTCAGCGCCCACAGATCCATGCCGGCCCCCTCGGAGGCTTCCTCGAAAGTGGCCTGCACTTCCGGATGCAACTCGGCCAGCTCGGCCAGCATGCCGACCGACTGGGAGCCCTGCCCGGGAAACACGAAGGCCAGCGAGGGTGCGGAAGCAGTCATGGATGGGAAAACCGTCGAGGGAAAAGCGGCATGTTGCCAGCAATCGATGACGTACGCAGCCGTATCGCGACGTTACGTGCCGTAGAGCGCAAAAGCCGCCCCGGAGGGCGGCCCATGCGAAGCGGGATTCCGGACCGGGTGTCAGTAGCGCAGCAGCGCCGACGCCCAGGTGAAACCGCCGCCGAATGCCTCCAGCAACAGGTTCTGACCACGCTGCACCTTGCCCGAGCGCACGGCGAAGTCCAGCGCCAACGGCACCGAGCCGGACGAGGTATTGGCGTGCTTGTCGACGGTGACTACCACGCGGTCCATCGACATCTTCAGCCGCTTGGCGGTCGCCTCGATGATGCGCAGGTTGGCCTGGTGCGGGATCAGCCAGTCGATATCCGATTCCTGCATGCCGGCGGCCTGCAGCGTCTCGTCGACCAGGGAGTCGAGCGTCTTGACCGCGACCTTGAACACTTCGCGCCCGGCCATCCGAATGCGCACGCCATGGTTCGGCTCGTCGGTGAAGCCGGCCGACACGCCGACCGGGTTGTACAGCAGCTCCTTGTGGCCGCCGTCGGCATGCAGACAGGTGGCGTAGATGCCCGGTTCGCCGGATGCCTCCAGCACCACGGCACCCGCGCCATCGCCGAACAGCACGCAGGTCTCGCGCTCGGTCCAGTCGACCATGCGGGTCAGCGTCTCGGCACCGATCACCAGTACCTTCTTCGACTGGCCGCTCTTGATGAACTTGTCGGCCACGCCCAGCGCGTACATGAAGCCCGAGCAGGCCGCATTGACATCGAATGCCGCGCAACCGTTCGCGCCCAGGCGATGCTGCACGAGGCAGGCGGTCGAGGGAAAGATGATGTCCGGCGTGGTGGTACCGAGCACGATCAGGTCGATCTCGGACGCCTTGACGCCGGCCGCCTCCAGCGCGCGCTGCGCAGCCAGCGTGGCGAGGTCGCCGGTGGTCTCGCCCTCGGCGGCGACGTGGCGCTGACGGATGCCGGTACGGGTCCGGATCCACTCGTCGCTGGTCTCGACCAGCTTCTCCAGGTCGGCATTGGTGAGGATGCGCTCCGGCAGGGCGCTGCCGGTACCGGTGATGCGGGAGTAGATCGGGGTCATTCCACTATCCAGTCAGTGCGGTCGATCGGGCGTCGCACATCCCCACGGGATGCTGCAACTGCACCGAAGCCGGGAAAGGTACGTTCGCGCGCGCGCAAAAGCAAAGCGGCGCGTTACCGCGCCGCTTTGCCATCGGAATCCCTTGCGGGACCGATCAATCCTCTTCGACCACCGCCGTGGCGGTGTCGATCACCTTCTTGCCGCGGTAGTAACCATCGGCCGTCACGTGATGGCGCAGGTGCACCTCACCGCTGGTCGGGTCGGTCGACAGCTGCACGGTCTTCAGCTTGTCGTGCGAACGACGCATGCCGCGGGTGGACGGGGTTTTGCGGCTCTTGGCAACGGCCATGGCGAATCTCCAACGTAATCGCTTGTAGCTAGCGGGTTATTTCTTAAGTTCGCGCAACACCGCGAACGGGTTTTCGGTACGTTCGTCGCCGGCTTCGGACTCCGACGGCGGACGGGTGACTTCTTCGGGCAGCTCGCTGTCCGGGTTGACCGGGACCAGCGGCAGCGCCAACAGCAATTCGTCCTCGATGACATCGGCCATGGCCAGCTTGCCATCCTCATCCACCAGCAGCGGCTCGGACTCGGGCGACAACCCGGACTCCTCGCGCTCCGAGCGGATCAATCCCAGCCGGCTGCTGACCGAAACCGGCAGCACGAACGGCTCGAGCGATCGCTGGCAGGTGACTGACAGCGGCGCATCCGCACGAACGTCGAGATAAGCCATGCCGAGGTCGTCGCGGCCGAACTCCAGCTCGTAGGCAACCTCCCCCGCATCGCCTGCGAGCATCCCGCAAAGGCGGGGCATCGAGGCCACCGGAAGCGTTCCCGCGAAGGAACGCCGCGCCGAAACCATGCGCCAAGCGTCCACGGACTCTGGCAGTGTCACGGACATAATCGCGAAATTATCGGTTTGACGGCGATCCAAGTCAACCCGCCGCGGATCGGCCCCGATCCGGCGGGCGGCGGGGCATTTTGCCTGCAAAGGATCGCTTCAGGCAGACTGGCTGCCCGATTTTCTTGCGGCGAACGCCCCCAGTGACTCCCGAAATGATGATAGCGGGCGGCGCGGCCCTGCTCGGACTGGCCATCATCGTGGTGGTCGTGCTGCTGCGCCAGCGACAGCGTGAACGGCGGCACCACGAAAACCTGCAGACCCTGCTCGACCTCGCCGATCGACTGGAAGGCGATCTGAAGACCTGCCGCACCGGACTGCAGAAAGCCCATTCGGTGATGTCGCTCAATCCCGACAGCCCGCAACCGAGCGAGAAGGATGCCCGCCAGGCGATCGACGCCGGACTGCGGGCGCTGCTGCAGCAGCGGCTGTGGATCCGCGATTGCGCCAGCGAGGCCAGCGAGCAGCAATTGGAGGCCACGGCCCAGTCAATGCGCGACACCCGCGGCCGCCTGCGCCCCCTGCTCGAAGCGCTGAGCCAGGCCCAGCAGGACCTGGACAGTGCGATGCGCGAACACATCCACCGGGGACCGGGCGCGTGACGCCGCCGCTGGTGCTCGGCTCGACCTCGCGCTACCGGGCCGAACTTCTGCGCAGAGTGTGCGAGGACTTCGTCCAGGACGCCCCCGGCACCGACGAAGCCCACCTGGCTGACGAGCCGCCGGCCGCCCGCGCACTCCGGCTGGCGATCGCCAAGGCCGGGGCGGTGGCCGCCAGGCATCCGGGGGCGCTGGTGATCGGCTCCGACCAGGTCGCCGAACTGGACGGCTTCGTCCTGGACAAGCCGGGCACGGCCGAGGGCGCACGGGAACAGCTGCGGCGCTCGTCCGGCCGCACCGTGCAATTCCACACCGCGCTGTGCCTGCTCGATGCTCGCGACGGTGCGCAACATGTGCACGTGGACGTTACCCGTGCCGTGTTCCGCCCCCTTTCGGACCGCGAGATCGAGCGCTACGTCGCACGCGAACAGCCACTGGACTGCGCCGGCAGCTTCAAGTGCGAGGGACTGGGCATCAGCCTGTTCGAACGCATCGAGACGGACGATCCCACGGCGCTCGTCGGGCTGCCGCTGATCGCGCTCGCACGCCTGCTGCGTCAGGCTGGCCACAGCATCCCCTGAGGTCAACGGGGGCTGTCGGCCGCATGGGCCGCCAGCCAGATCGGACAGGCCCCTCGCTCGACGGGCGTGGCTGCGACAGACGCCGGCATGTCCAGCGGCACCGTCCCCAGATACAAGGCCACCCGTTTGCGTCCGTCGTAGAGCGACACGCGCGCCACCGCCCTCGGGGCATCGATGCGGCGACAGATCGTGCCCAGCCAGGTGAAGCGCTCGCGTTCGCTCTGCGCGGTCTCCTCCACCGCCAGCAGCATTGCCTGGCCGGCGTGTGCGGCGCGCAGGCCCGCCTCGTCCAGATGCCAAAGCGCCAGTTGCGGCGCGCGTCCGTGCTTGACGTTCAGCGGACTGTCCAGGCTGTACACCGGTTGCCGATCGCCCAGAAAGAACGCCAGCTCGGCAGCCAGGGCGAAATTGTCCGCCACCAGCACGCCTTCATGCCGCAGCGGCCCGACCCGCGCTGCCGCCTCGCGCCAGCCGACGAAGGCATAGGGAAACGCCTTGAGATCCGCCAGCCGCGTGGCGCCCCCCGGCGTCGCCGCCATGCCGAGCCAGGCCAGGCCCAGGCCTTGCCCCAGCACAGCCACGAACACCGCGCCCCCCAGCCAGCGACGGGCCAACGTCCCCGTCTTTGCCGCCACCAGGGCTGGCAGCGCCGCCAGCAATGGCAGATAGCCCGGCAACGGCCAGTGCGCACGAAAGCGCACGTCGTCGGCAAACAGGCCGAGCAGGAAATACAAGGCGAGAAAGCCGATCGAGACGAAAGCGATCACATCCCATGGCGCCCCCTCCTCGCGACGACGCCAGGCACACCCGCCGGCCCAGAGCAGCATGGCGTACAACAAAGGAGTACAGGCCAGCGCCTGCTCGAGCGGCTGTACCAGCGCGCCGGCATGGAATCGCCAGGGGTTGCGATCGACCAGCTGAAAGGCGAGACCCGCGCCGTGCTGGTGCCAGTTCGATATCGCCATCGGCACCAGCCCCATGGCCGCCACCGCCATGGCCAGCCACAGCCCCGGACGGCGCCAGAGCGCCCGTCCACGCGGAGCGCCCAGCACAAACAGCAACCCGACGAGCATGGGCATCGCCGCGCGGTAATGGGTCGTCCACGCCAGCGCGAGAGAACCGCCGAGCAGCAGCCAGTCGCGCAAACGATCCTTCGCCGCCGCCCGCAGCAACGCGAGCACGGCCAGCATGATCGCCGCCGTCAGCGGGACATCGGGCACCGCCAGCACGCCCAGCGTGCCGGCCAGCGGCAGCACCAGGCAGAGCAGTCCGGCCTGCCAGCCAATGCGCGGATCGAACGCCTCGCGCGCAAAACGCACCACGATCCAGGGCAGCGCCGCACCGAGCACCAGGAACGGCCAGCGCATGCCGATCACCCCGTGCCCGGCAACTGCCTCGCCGCCCCGGATCAGCCATGCCGTGAGGGGCGGCAAATCGCTGTAACCCCATGCCGGATGCCGGCTTTCCAGCCAGTAGAAGGCCTCGTCGGTGAATGGCGCCAGCGTGGCCGCCAGCCACGCCTTGATGGCGAACTGCACGGCGAAAACCGTGAGGAAAACGGCTCGCCAGCGCGCGACGGGCACCACTACACTGATCCGGTCAGGCATGCGCCACGACGCAGCCAGCCGCAAGGAAACCACCCATCGCCATGTCTGCCACTCCCCTCCGCGACGATCCGCTGATGCAGCGCCTGGAAGCGGCGCTGGCGCAGGTCAACCAGGTGCTGCTCGGCAAGCCGCGCCAGGTCAAGCTGGCCCTCACCTGCCTGCTCGCCGGCGGCCACCTGCTGCTGGAGGATGTGCCAGGCGTGGGCAAGACCACGCTGGCCCATGCGCTGGCTGCCACGTTCTCGCTCGACTTCCAGCGCGTGCAGTTCACCAGCGACCTGCTGCCGTCGGACATTATCGGCGTGAGCGTATACGAGCGCGAGACATCGCAGTTCCGCTTCCACCCGGGGCCCATCTTCGCCGGGTTGCTGCTCGCCGACGAGATCAACCGCGCCACGCCGAAGACACAGAGCGCACTGCTCGAGGCGATGGCCGAGGGCCAGGTCACCGTCGACGGCCAGACCCACGCCTTGCCGCAGCCGTTCTACGTGGTGGCCACGCAGAATCCGCTGGACTTGCATGGCACCTTCGCCCTGCCCGACTCGCAGCTCGACCGCTTCATGCTGCGCATTTCGCTCGGCTACCCGGATGCCGGCGCGGAACGGGCATTGCTGTCCGGGGCCGATCGCCGCGACCTGCTGGCCCGACTCGTTCCGCAGCTCGATGCCGCGAGCCTGGTCGCCCTGCGTGATCGCGCGCAGACGATCACCACCAGCACGGCATTGCTGGACTACCTGCAGGCGCTGCTGACCGCGAGCCGCCGCCACGCCGAGATCCGCGTGGGACTGTCGCCACGGGCCGGCCTCTCGCTGCTGGCCGCGGCACGCGCATGGGCACTGCTGAGCGGCCGCGCGCACGTGCTGCCGGAGGATCTGCAGGCGCTGTTCGTGCCACTGGCCGGCCATCGCCTTGTACCCAGCCGCGGCTCCAGCGGCGAGGCGCTGGCGCGCGAACTGCTCGCCGAGGTTGCGGTGGACTGATGCGGGCCTGGCTGGCACGCCTGCAGCAGTGGGCCGAACGGCGCCTGCCTGCGCTCACCCGCTACCGGCGCGCGGAGTCGTTGCCGATCGAGCTGCACCGACGACGCATCTATATCGTCCCGACCGGCTTCGGCCTCGGTTTCGGGGTACTACTGCTGGTGATGCTGGTCGGCGCTCTCAACTACACCAACAACGCCGCCCTGCTGCTCACGTGCCTGCTCGGTGCATCCAGCATGACCAGCATGCTGCTGACTTTCCGCGCGCTGGATGGACTGAGCCTGGCATCGGTGCGCGCCGGCCAGGCCGTCGCGGGACAGCCGCTTGACCTGCATCTGGTTTTCGCCGCCACGCGGGCGCGCGAGTCGATCCGCGTGGAGCTGACCGGCCAGTTGCAGGCATTCCATCTCACCACCGCCGGCGAGGCCGAACTGGTCTTCCAGCTGCCCACGAGCCGCCGCGGCTGGCAGCCGTTGCCGCGAATGCGCGTGTGGAGCACCTGGCCACTGGGCATGTTCCGCGCCTGGAGCTGGCTGCATCCCGAGCAGTCGGTGCTGGTCTGGCCGCAACCGGAGGCCAAGGGCCCGCCGCCGCGCCTGCCTGAAAGCGACGCCGCGGAGCGCCAGCTCCATCACGGGGAGGATCTCGCCGCCCTGCGCAACTACCGCACCGGCGATCCGCCGCGCCATGTGGCGTGGAAGGCCAGCGCCCGCCACGAGGGGCTGCTGGTGAAGGATTTCGAGCAGCCCCGTGCACACGAGGAATGGCGCCTGGACTGGCGCGAACTTGGCGCGCTCGACAACGAGGCGCGCATCGCCCGACTGGCCCGCTGGGTCGGCGAGGCCCACGCACAACGTCGCCGCTACGGCTTGTGGCTGCCCACACTGGAGATCGCCGCCGACAGCGGCAGCGACCATTACGCGCGCTGCATGAGTGCGCTGGCACTGTTGCCATGAACTGGCGCATCCACTGGCGCCGACGCGTCGAGGGTCCGCTGCTGTCACCGCGCAGCTTCGACCTCACCGTGCTGACCATGCTGATGGTGCTCGCGGTGCATGCCCCGCACCTGCCGGTGTGGCTGAGCCTTGGGCTCGGCAGCGTGCTGGCGCTGCGCTGGTGGCAGCGGCGCCGCGCCCCGGGCAAGACACCGGCCTGGCTCAAGCTGCCGCTGATCGCCCTGCTTGCGCTGGCCATCGTCACCACCTATGGCACCGTGTTCGGACGCGCCCCGGGCGCATCGCTGGCGGTCGGCCTGCTGGTATTGAAGCTGCTGGAGACCGAAACGGCCCGCGATGCCCGGGTCGGCATCGCCTTCGCCTGCTTCGCGCTGATGGCCGCGCTGCTGTTCGACCAGGGCCTGGTAGCCACGCTCGGCGTGGCGCTCGGTCTGCTGCCGGTGCTGGCCGCATTGCGTTCGCTGGAGCCGGCACAGACGCTGGTCTCCCTGCCGCGACAGCTGCTGCCGGGGCTGACCCTGCTCGCGGTGTCGCTGCCGCTGACGCTGTTCGCCTTTGCGGTCGTACCCCGGCTCAGTACGCCGCTGTGGGGGGCGCCGCAGGACGACCAGGCGCGCACCGGGCTGAGCAGCGAAATGTCGCCCGGCGACATGACCCAGTTGCTGGTCGACGACAGCCCGGCCATGCGCGTCAGCTTCGACACGGCACCGCCACCGCGCGGCGACCTGTATTTCCGTGCCTTCGTGATGTGGAATTACGACGGCACGAGCTGGCGGGCGTCGCCCCCCTACGCGAAGCCCGAGCCGGTCGACGCGACGGACCGTGTCAGCTACGCGGTGACGCTGCTGCCGAACGGGCAGCGGGTCCTTCCGGCGCTGGGGGTGCCGCTGGGCGTCCCGGACGGCGCCGTGCTTCGTGCAGGCCGCGTCCTGGCCCGCGACAAGCCTGTCGACGATCTACTGCGCTACCGGCTGACCTCGGCGCTTCACTACCGGCTCGGTGCAGCGATCGGCCCGGAACGGGCTCCCGCCCTGGAACTCCCGTCAGGCCTCAATCCACGCACGCTGGCACTTGGACGCGAGTGGCGCGAGCGCCTCCACGGCGATACGGCGGCGATCGTCGGTGCCGCGCTGGCCCTGTTCCATGACGGCGGATTCAGCTACACGCTGACCCCGGCACCACTGGGACGTGACGCCATGGACGACTTCTTGTTCTCCACCCGCGAGGGCTTCTGCGAGCACTATGCCTCGGCCTTCACCGTGCTGATGCGTGCCGCGGGTGTACCGGCCCGGGTGGTCACCGGCTACCAGGGCGGCTTCTGGAACCGCCTGGGCAACTACCTGCTGGTACGGCAGTCCGACGCCCATGCCTGGAGCGAGGTATGGATGGAGGGGCGCGGCTGGGTCCGCGTGGATCCCACCGCCGCAGTACGCCCCGAGCGGGTCAGCCTGGGGGCCGCGGCGGCCGGTGGCGGAGTACGTCCGTGGTACCAGGACGCCTGGCTGCAGAACCTGCGCAACCGCTGGGACATCGTCAACCGCTGGTGGGACAAGGGCGTTATCGGGTTCGATGCACTACGTCAGCGTGGCCTGCTCACGCCATTCGGCGTGGAGCAGACCGACAACCAGACGCTGGCCTGGTTGCTGGTGGCCGGCAGCCTGCTGTTCGGCGGCGCCGGGTTGGCGTGGGCGATGGCGCGGCGCCAGCGGATCGACCCGGCGCTGTCGGCGCTCCGCCGGCTCGAGCGCAAGCTCGCCCGTGCGGGCGTGGCACGGCGACGCGGCGAAGGACCACAGCACTACCTGCGCCGTGCCGCGCGCGCCCTGCCCGGGCATCGCGAGGCGCTGCGGGTGCTGATGGAGCAGTATCTGCAATTGCGCTACGCCGGCGATGAACCGGCCGATGAATCACTGCGGGACTTCCGCAGAAAGGTGCGGGATTTTCGGGCCGCTCGCGTGGTCCAATAAACATCGACGCGATGGCACGTCCATCGTCCCTGCTGGAGAGACTCATGGCTCACTACCGAACGCTCACGCTTGCCGCAGCCGTCGCCTTGCTCGCCGGCTGCGCCACCGTGCCCAAGCCACTGGAAGGCACCTACGCCGACGTCAGCACAGTCAACGCCCAGCAGGGCGGAGCCGGCGGCACCAAGGTGCGCTGGGGCGGCGAGATCATCAAGACCGAACCCGGCCCGCAGGAGACCTGCTTCTACATGCTGGCCCATCCGCTCGATTCGCAGGCCCGCCCGCGCGCCGGCCGGGGCGACGACAGGCAGGATGGCCGCTTCGTCGCCTGCCATGCAGGCTTCTACGATCCGGAAGTGTTCTCCAAGGGTCGCGAATTGACCGTCACCGGTACCGTGCATGGCATGGTCACCCGCAAGGTGGGTGACTACGACTACGCTTATCCGCGCGTGGAAGCCGACGTGGTGTACCTGTGGCCGCGTCGTCCGGTGACCGTGAACTACCCGTACCCGCCGGGCTTCTACGACCCGTTCTGGGGACCCTGGGGACCGGGCTTCGGCTACCCGTACTGGTACCAGCCGCGGGTGATCGTGGTGCCCGCACCGCCCCCGCCGCCGCCAAAGAAGTAAGCGTCCCGCGCCCATGAAAAACGCCGGCTCCTGGCCGGCGTTTTTCGTTGCTCGCGGCGGCGCACCTCAGCCGGGCGGCCAGGTCATCCGGCGGCCGGCCAGCAGGTGCACATGCAGGTGGTAGACGGTCTGTCCGCCGTGGGTGTTGCAGTTGACGACCGTGCGGTAGCCGTCCTCGGCAAAGCCCTGCTGCTTCGCGTAGTTCGCCGCAGCCAGCAGCATCTTGCCGAGCAGGGCCGCGTCATCGGGCGTGGCGTCGTTGAGCGTGGCGATGGCCCGCTTCGGGATGAACAGCACGTGCACCGGAGCCTGCGGATTGAGGTCGCGGAAAGCGAGCACCTCGTCGTCCTCGTAGACGATGTCGGCGGGAATCTCGCGCTTGATGATCTTGCCGAAGATCGTGTCGCCCATGGCCTGGTTCCTCTCGTTTCAAAGACGCAGCAGCATGCCTTGCGCTCCCGGCCCAACGAGCCGGAAACCGAATTTCTCGTAGAGCTTGTGCGCGGTACCATCGGCGATCAGGCCGACCATGGTGCGCGCCGGCGCGCGCGAGTGCACCTCGTCCATCAGCGCCTGCATGATCCGCCGTCCCAGCCCCCGACCTTGCCAGGCCGGAGTCACCGCAATGTCGACGACGAACAGGAACAACCCGCCGTCGCCCACCACACGCCCCATGCCAACCAGTTCCCCCCCGTGGCGCAGGCACACCGAGCACCAGCTGGCCGGCAGGCCGAGTCGCGCACCCTCGGAGCTCATCGCGCTGAGACCGGCTGCGACGCGCAGCGCGCGGTATTCGTCTTCCCCGGGAACCGCCATGGAGAGCTCAGGCACCATGGCCTCACTCTACCGACTGACGACTGCCGAAGGCGTGAGCCAGCGTGCCGCGATCGACGTACTCGAGTTCGCCACCCAGCGGCACGCCATGGGCGAGACGTGTGGCCTTCACGCCGCCCGCCCGCGCCAGCTGCACCAGATAGTGCGAGGTCGCCTCACCTTCCACGGTCGGACTGGTGGCGAGGATGAGCTCTTCCACCTCGCCTTCGGCCAGCCGCTCGGTCAACAGGTGCAGGCCGAGCTCCCGCGGGCCCAGGCCATCCAGAGGCGAGAGCCGGCCAAGCAGCACGAAGTACTGCCCGCGATAGCCGGTCGCCTGCTCCACCGCCGCCAGGTCGGTGGGCGACTCGACCACGCACAGCACGTGGCGGTCGCGACTGGAGCTGGCACACAGCGCGCATACCGGCTCCTCGCTGAAGTTGCGGCAGCGGCTGCAGTTGCCGATGCGCTGCATCGCCTGCTCCAGCACACCGGCCAGTTTCAGTCCCCGCTCGCGCTCACGCTCGAGCAGATGGAAAGCCATGCGCTGGGCGCTCTTCGCGCCCACGCCGGGGAGGCAGCGCAGGGCGTCGATCAGTTCGGCAAGGAGAGGGGAGCTGGAGGACATGGGAGCGAGTAGTGAGGGAAGAGGTGTGAGAAGTGAGAGAAAAGCGGAGATTCGAGGGCCGGAGCCCTTCTCACTCCTCACTTCTCGTTACTCACTCCTGCTTTCAGAACGGCATCTTGAAGCCGGGTGGCAGGTTCAGGCCGGCGGTCACGCCACCGAGCCGGTCCTTGCTTGCAGCAGCCACCTTGTTCACCGCGTCGTTCACCGCCGCGGCGACCAGGTCCTCGGCCATCTCCGGGTCGTCGGCGAACAGCTTGCGGTCGATCTGCACGCGGCGGACTTCGTGCGCACCGGTCATCACCACGCTGACCAGTCCGCCACCAGCGCTGCCGGTGACTTCCATCTTCGCCAGTTCATCCTGCGCACGCTTCATGTCTTCCTGCATGCGCTGCGCCTGCTGCATCAGCTGGCCGATCTGTCCTCTCATGGGGGTACTCCGTCGTTCTTGGGGGTCAGCCCGACACGGGCTTGATGGATTGCGGTACGACGCGGGCGCCGAAATCGCGCTTGAGCGCCTGCACCAGGGGATCTTCCTCGATGGACTGCTCGGCGCGCGCCTGGGCAGCGTCGCGCGCCTCGGCCGCGCGGGCGGCCGGAGTCTGGGTGGCGGCGCTGGCATCGCTGACGAAGCGCAGGCGGATGCGTTCGCCCAGCGCATCGCTGACGCGCTCCTCCATCTGGCCGACCATCGGCTCCACCGCCAGGTGCATGTGCGCCTCCTGCAGCAGCAGGGTCAGCGTCTGGCCGTCGCGGTCGCGCAGTGCGGCGTTCTGCGCCAGCTGGCCCAACGGTCCGCGCAGACCGGCCTGATCGACCAGTGCCGCCCAGTCCGGCAGGCCGCGGGCATCCACGGGGACAGCACGGCGCGGCGCAGGTGCCGGCGACGCGACAGGTGCGGCGGCCGGGCGCTCGGCCGGTACCGGAGCGGCGGCGGCACCGGCGGGCGGCACCACGCGCGCGGGCGTCGGCCGCACCGGGCTGGATACCGTGGCGGCTGCCGGCATCGCCCGCGCAGCCACCGAACGGGCTGCCGCCGCATCGCCAACCTCGCCCGGCCGGAACGCCAGCATGCGCAACACGGCCATCTCGAAGCCAGTGCGGGCATCCGGCGCCATCGGCAGGTCGCGCCGACCGGTCGTGGCGATCTGGTAGTACAGCTGCACGTCTTCCGGAGCGAACTGCTGCGCCAGCGCGGCCAGCTCCTCGCCGGCCCCCTCGTCGCCCTCGGCCTGGTAGCCTGGCACCAGCTGCATCAGCTGGATCCGGTGCAGCACCGCAGCCACGTCGTCGAGCACGCCGCCGAAATCCGGCGAATACGAGGCGATCCGCGCGCACTCCAGCATCAGCGCCTCGCCCTGCCCGGCCGCCAGCGCCTGCAACAGGCCCAGCACCTGGCCGCGCGCCACGCTACCGAGCATGGCGCGCACGTCGTCGGCCTTCAGCGCACCGCCGCCGTAGGCGATCGCCTGGTCGAGCAGCGACAGGCCGTCGCGCAGCGAGCCGTCGGCGCCGCGTGCCAGCTCGACGATCGCCGCGTCCTCGAAGGCGATGCCCTCCGCACCGAGGATGTGCCGCATTTGTCCGGAGATCTGTTCCGGCAGCAGGCGCTTGAGGTTGAACTTCAGGCAGCGCGACAGCACCGTCACCGGCAGCTTCTGCGGGTCGGTGGTGGCGAGCAGGAACTTCACGTGCGGCGGCGGCTCCTCCAGCGTCTTCAGCAGGGCGTTGAAGGCCGGCTTGGAGAGCATGTGCACCTCGTCGACCAAGTACACCTTGAAGCGGCCGCGCGAGGGCGCGTACTGCGCGTTCTCGATCACCTCGCGCACGTCGTCCACGCCGGTGTTGCTGGCCGCGTCGATCTCCAGCAGATCGACGAAGCGACCGGCGTCCACCGCCGTGCACACTGAGCACTCACCGCAGGGATCGGCCGATTCGCCGCGCTCGCAGTTCAGCGACTTGGCGAAGATGCGCGCGATGGTGGTCTTGCCCACGCCCCGCGTGCCGGTGAACAGGTAGGCGTGGTGCATGCGGCCGGTGTCGAGCGCATTGGTCAGCGCGCGCACCACGTGCTCCTGGCCCACCAGTTCGGCGAACTTGCGGGGGCGCCACTTGCGCGCGAGTACCTGGTAGGACATGCGAATGAGGGCCTGTGTTGCTGCGCCGGGTCGGTCCGTGCGGACGTGGGGGCAAAGGCCGATTGTGCCAAGTCGAGGCGGGCAAGTCAGCCGCGCGGATCCCGGAAAGGTGGCGGCCCCGCCAGCCACACCCCGGCACCCGAATCATCCACTACCGTTGCTTCCTTCCGGACCTGGCGGGGTTTGCGGACTATCGTCGCGGGGGGACCGACGGGGCCACCATAGACGTTGGGCTTTGCGCCCATGCGACAGCAAGCCGTCGCGATTCAAAAACTGGCGGAGAGGGCGGGATTCGAACCCGCGATACGGGGATAAGCCGTATACACACTTTCCAGGCGTGCTCCTTCAACCACTCGGACACCTCTCCGCAAAACTTCCCCGGGCTGCGTCCTGCGGCGCCGGTCCGCAGACACCCTTGGACGGGCGCCCTGCGTGCCGGGCGGATCCGCCCCGGCAAAGAGGCGGAAGAATAGCGGCACCCATGGGCCGAGACAAGCGGCGCGGCGTTCAGCCAGCGTCGGCGCGCGGTGCCGGCGGCGGATCCAGCGCGATGCGCCCGCCCGGGCGGGCGATGCGGTAACCGCGGGCGGCCAGGGCCTCGCCGTCCGCCGCGCTGCCGTAGTGGTACAGACACAGTCGGGCGCGCAGTGCAGCGTCGTACTCGCGCTCGATATCGTCCACGCCGGTGTGGGAGGGGTTGCCCACCATCCCGCAGTCATGCGCGATGCATCCGGTCCCGGAGCCATGCACGGCGAGCATCTCCGGGATCGGCCGGGTATCGCCGGTATAGACGAAGCTGCCACGCAGGGCCACGCCGAACGAGGTACCCGGGCGATGGTGGCGCGTGGCGAACACGTCGAACCACAGACCGTCCAGCCAGAAGCCACGCGTGCATGGCACCAGATGGAAGGCCTCCCAGTAGTTCGCGCCGCCCTCGGCCAGCGCACCGGGATAATCGGCCACCCGCATCTGCAACCACGGCAGCAGGTCGGCATGCAGGAACACACGGGTGCGCCCCCGGCGTTCCGAATCGAACCAGAGCCGGAAAAACAGACGCTCCATCCCCGCCACGTGGTCCATGTGGGTATGCGTGACATACAGCGCACACGGCGGCTCGCCATAGGCGGCCTCGTAACGGTCCAGCGTGTCCGGGCCGCAATCGATCAGCAGTATCGGGCGGCCGTCGCGTTCCAGCACCGCGGACGAGGAACCGAGCTCCACGGCATGCGCCGCGCCGGTGCCGAGAAAATGCAGCACCCAGCTCACGCGCTGAAGGTCCGCTCGTAGCCGCGCAGCAGCGGGGCCCAGATGCGCCGGTCGAACTCGCCCTGCTCGTCCTCCATGGCCCCGAGCTTGAGCAGCGAACGACGCAGGCGCTGCAGGTTGGCCAGTCGCCAGCCCTCCGCCAACGGGCGCAGGCGGCCGCGGTCGAAATCGATCAGGAACAGGCCCTGCGGTGCGATCAGGATGTTGTGGGCATTGAGATCGGCGTGCCAGACGCCCTCGCGGTGGAAGCGCGCCACCAGGGACCCAACCTCCTCGGCCAGCTCGGTGTCGATACCGGTCACGGTGAGCCGCTCGGCCAGCGTCTCGGCGCGGGCGATGCGGCGGGTGATCAGGTCGGCGTTGTACCAGAGCGTCCGGCGCCGGTAGCGCACGGCTACCGGCACGGGTACCGGCAGGCCGCGCGCCTGCAACGCCTGCAGCAGGCGGAACTCGGCGAAACAACGGGTCCGCGCGGCGCCGGTCCACAGGTAGAGGTCACCCATCAACACGGCCACGACACCGCCGCGGCGGTAATGCCTGAGCACGCACTCGCCGACCGGCGTCTCGATCACCGCCACGCCGCCGCGACCGCCCCGCTGGGTCTTCAGCACACCATGACGCCGCCAGTAATCCGGGTCAAACCAGTCAGCATCGACTTGTGGGAACACGCCGGGGTCGAACAGAATCACGCCTTCCGCGCCCCGGCGGATCTGTTCTCGCGCGCTCGTGTCCGGCGCGTCGGGGGCGATGTCTGCATTCATGGCCCGCCGATTCTAGCCCAAGCCGATGACCGTTCCCGCCTCGATCTGCCTGCTGCGCACCTCCGCCATCGGCGACGTCACCCACGTGGTGCCGCTGGTGCGCACCCTGCAACGGGCGCTGCCCGCCACGGCCCTGACCTGGATCGTGGGCAAGCTGGAACGTCGGCTGGTGGGCGACCTGCCCGGCGTGCGGTTCGTCACCTTCGACAAGTCCGCCGGCCGCGCCGGCATGCGCGCCGTGCACGCCGAGCTGAAAGGCGAGCGTTTCGACGCCCTGCTGCAGATGCAGGTGGCGATGCGCTCCAACCTGCTCAGCCTGGGTATCCGCGCCGAACGGCGTATCGGCTACGACCGCGCCCGCTCGAAGGACCTGCACGGCCTGGTCATCAACGAACGCATCCCGGCGCGCACCGGCGAGCACGTGCTCGACGCCATCGGCAGCTTCTGCGAGCCGCTCGGTCTGAAGCAGACCGAGGTGCGCTGGGACATCCCGATCCCCGAGGCCGACCGCGCCTGGGCCGAGGAGCAACTGCCCGGCGAACGCGCCACCCTGCTGGTCAGCCCCACGTCCAGCCATGCGCTGCGCAACTGGCGCGCCGAGCGTTATGCAGCCGTGGTCGACCACGTGATGGACAGGGGCTGGCGCGTGGCGCTGGCCGGCGGTCCATCCGGACCCGAGCGCGCGATGGCGGACGCGGTGCTCGCCGCCTGCCGGCACCGCCCAATCGACCTGACCGGCAAGGACACGCTGAAGCGCGCGCTGGCCCTGTTCGAGCGCGCAAACCTGCTGCTCACCCCGGATTCCGGCCCGATGCACATGGCCAATGCGGTGGGCACCGCCGTACTCGGCCTGCACGCGGCCAGCAACCCGGACCGTTCCGGCCCCTATTCCGACCGCCGCTGGTGCGTGAACCTCTATGACGACGCCGCACGGAAATTCCTCGGCAAGCCGGCCGGCGAACTGGCCTGGGGCACCAAGATCGAGAAGCCCGGAGTGATGGACCTGATCACGGTGGACGACGTGATCGAGCGCTTCGAGGCATTCGCTGCGGAGCGCGGTTTCTGACCATCTGTAGGAGCGCACCCTATGCGCGACCAGCAGCTCGCTGTCGTAGCCGTGTCTTGTCGCCCACAGGGTGGGCTCCTACGGGGGAGCCTGCCGCTGCGAGACCGCATGTAGGAGCGCACCCTGTGCGCGACCAGCAGCTCGCTGTCGTAGCCGTATCTTGTCGCCCACAGGGTCGGCTCCTACGGAGGAGCCTGCCGCTGCGAGACCGCATGTAGGAGCGCACCCTGTGCGCGACCAGCAGCTCGCCGTCGTAGCCGCATCTTGTCGCCCACAGGGTGGGCTCCTACGGAGGAGCCTGCCGCTGCGAGACCGCGTGTAGGGGCGCACCCTGTGCGCGACCAGCAGCTCGCTGTCGTAGCCGTATCTTGTCGCCCACAGGGTGGGCTCCTACGGAGGAGCCTGCCGCTGCGAGACCACATGTAGGAGCGCACCCTGTGCGCGACCGGAACGCGCCGCCGTAGCCGTGTCTTGTCGCCCACAGGGTGGGCTCCTACAAGGAGGGCGGCGACGGTCGGATCAGGAAGCCCGGTAATCCTGGTAGGACTTCTCTTCCACCAGCTGCGAGCCGAGCTTGAGGTTGATCTCCCGCTTCACCGCGGCGCGCTCGTCGTTGCGGAAGTAGACCGAGCGGGCCAGTTCGATGAACTCGGCGTCGAACGCCTGGGCCTTTTCCTTCAGGCGGATGTGGTCCTCGATGTCCCACAGCGCCTGGTTCACCGCCAGCAGGCGGGCGCGCTCGTCGGTGATGTCGGTCTGCGAAGCCGGGTGGGCGGCCCAGGTGGCGTTGAGCAGGTCAAGCTCGGTGCGCACGTTGGCCAGCTTGGCCGGATCGCGGATCTGCTGCGACTTGATCTCCAGGATGGTGATCTTGTCGATCAGTTCGCCGTAGGAGACGGGGGTCTGGATCTGGCTCATCGATAACTCCGGAGTCGTGCGGTGCGCCTGCCGGCGCACCGGGAAAATCGGCGGATCAGGGTCGTCCGTGGGCGTTTCAGGCGGCGCCGTCCAGCACCGCCCCCTGCGCGATCAGCTCACACACGGTGCGCACATCGCCGTCCATCGCGCGGTCGCGGTGCATGAAGGCGATGCGCCCGCGCAGGCGCTCGTGCGCGCGGCGCACGGCAGCACCGGCGTGATAATCGCCGACCTCGGCGAGCGCGGCGGTGAGCGCCTTCACCTCGTCCACGAACTGGGCGTAGTGCGGGCTGTCCTCGCGCGGCGCGTTGGTGATCTTGGCCGCCAGCGCGCGCCAGTCGCCACGCGCAGCGAGCCGGCGGGCGGCGTTGAGCATCTCCTGCCGGTAATCCAGCGCCTGCGCGGCGGTATACAGCTCCAGTGCCAGCACGTGGCCGAGGTCCTCGCACATGTCCAGCACGTGGCGCGCCTCGTTGGCGCCCATCGACACGTGGTCCTCGGCGTTGGCGCTGGTCGGCACCGAATACACGCTGGCCGGATGCGCGCGCGTGGCCAGGTCGTTGACCAGCGCCGCGGCGGTGTACTGCACGATCATGAAGCCGGAATCGGTGGCGTCCTCGTTGCCGGTGAGGAAGGCCGGCAGGCCGTCGTTGGTGGCCGGATCGACCAGCTTGTTGAGGCGCCGCTCGGAGATCGAGGCCAGCACCGGGATCGCCGCCTTCACGTAGCTCATCGCCAGCGCCAGCGGCATGCCGTGGAAGTGGCCGGCGGAGATCACCTGCTCCTCGATGAACTGCGCCCCGTCGTTGTCCGGGAAGATCAGCGGATTGTCGGTGACCGCGTTCAACTCGATGTCGAACACGCGGCAGGCCTGGTTCCAGGCATCGCGCACAGCGCCGTGCACCTGCGGCATGCAGCGCAGGCAATAGGCGTCCTGCGGCTGGTGCTTCTTGCCGCCCTTGAACGGCAGGAAGCGGCTGTAGAAGGCCTCGCGGCCGTGCCGCTGGTTGGCCGGCACCCATTCCCAACCGATGTCGAAGCTGAGCGCCTGGTCCTCCGGCGTCGTCCACGCATCGGACGTCCACTGCCGGAAGCGCGGCACCAGGTGATAGGGGATGTCGACCAGGGTCGAGCCGTCGAGCAGTTCGCGCACCTGGGCCGCGGTGTCCACCTGGCCCGGATGCGGACGCAGTGCGTGCACCTCCGGCCTGAGCGCGCCACTGCGGCCGGCGAAGGCGTCCAGCGTCATTGCGGCGGCCAGGTCGGCGGTATCCAGCAGGCGCTCCAGCGTATCCAGCGCCAGCGCGCCGGTGGCCAGCATCTGCGCGGTGCCGTTGTTCAACGCCAGGCCTTCCTTGAACGACAGGCGGATCGGCGCAAGGCCGGCGCGCTTGAGCGCTTCACCGCCGGCCATGCGCTCGCCGCGGTAGAACGCCTCGCCACCGCCGAGCAGCACGATTGCCAGGTGCGACAGTGGTGCCAAGTCGCCGCTGGCGCCGACCGAGCCCTTCTCCGGCACCACCGGCACGATGCCGGCATTGAGCATGGCAGTGAGCGCTTCCAGCGTGGACACGCGGATGCCGGAATGGCCGCGCATCAGGGTGTTGATGCGGATCACCAGCATCGCCCGCACCACGTCCTCGGCAAACGGCTTACCCACGCACACCGCGTGGGTGATGATCAGGTTGTGCTGCAGCTCGTCCAGCAGGGTGCCTTCCGGCTGGTGCGGGTTGCCGCCCGGCAGCTCGTCGCGCAGGCGATGCGCACCCAGCAGCTTGTCGGCGTTGGAGCCGAAGCCGGTGGTGACGCCGTAGGTCGGCTCGCCGCAGCTCACCTTCTCGGCGAGGAAGTCGGCCGCGCGCTGCACGCGGGCCAGTTGCGCGGGATCCAGCCGGACCGATGCACCGCCACGTGCCGCGGCTACCAGCTGCTTGCGGGTCAGGCTGGAGCCGTCCAGCGTGATGAAGTCCTGCGAAGTCACTCGATTCTCCCTGCGGGTGACACGCGCCTGTGTCGCGGGGTCACCGGATGGTGGGGCGCGGTCGTGACCGGCGCCGGATGTGAAAAGCCGTCGCGCGAACCACCCAGGGGGCTCGCGGCGACGGCGCATGCTCGGGGTTGCGGCGATGGCGGGCAAGCTGCGCCGCGCCATCGCAGGAACATCAGCCCATGACGGCCGCCTGTTCCAGCTCCACCCGCAGGGTCTTGATCAGCTCGCTGCGCGCCACCTCGAACTGGTCCTCGCGACGCAGGTCCTTCACCGTCACCACGCCCTTGGCCAGCTCGTCCTCGCCCAGCACCAGCACGAAGCGGATGCCGGCGCGGTCGGCGTACTTGAACTGCTTGCCCAGCTTGCCGGCCTCCAACACCACTTCGGTGGCGATGCCGGCGCTGCGCAGTTCGTTGGCCACCGCCAGGTAGGCCGGCAGCTGCGCCGGGTCCATCTGGGTCACCAGCACATCCACCGTGCTCTGCGCGGTGTCGATCAGGCCGGCGTCGCGCAGCTGCCAGTACAGGCGGGTCAGGCCGATCGAGATGCCCACGCCCGGCAGGTGCGACTTGGTGTACTGGCCGGCCAGGTTCTCGTAGCGGCCGCCGGAGCAGATCGAGCCGATCTGCGGGTGGTCGTTGAGCGTGGTCTCGTAGACGGTGCCGGTGTAGTAGTCCAGGCCGCGCGCGATCGACAGGTTGAGCGCGTAGTGCGTCTCCGGCACGCCGAAGGCGTGGATCAGGCCCAGCACCTCCTTCAGCTCGGCGCGACCGAGCTCCATCGCCTCCGGGCCCTCGCCCAGCGCGTCGAGCTTGTCGTAGGCGTCCTGCAGCGAGCTGGAGCGCACCTGCACGAAATCCAGGATCTGCTGCGCCACTTCGGCCGACAGACCGAAGCCCTCGCCGGTCAGCGTGTCGCGCACGTAGCCCTCGCCGCGCTTGTCCAGCTTGTCCACCTCGCGCAGCACCAGCATCTGCTGCTCGGCGTCGGCGATGCCCAGCTTCTCGAAGAAGCCGCGCATCAGCTTGCGGTTGTTGAGCTGGATGGTGAACGGGCCGATGTCCAGCTCGCGGAACACGCTGTAGATCACCGCCGGCACCTCGGCGTCGTAGCGCACCGACAGGCTGTCCTTGCCGATCACGTCGATGTCGCACTGGTAGAACTCGCGGAAGCGGCCGCGCTGGGCGCGCTCGCCGCGGTACACGCGCTGCATCTGGTAGCGGCGGAACGGGAAGCTCAACTCGCGCTCGTGCTCGGCCACGTAGCGGGCCAGCGGTACGGTGAGGTCGAAACGCAGCGCCAGTTCAGGCACGCCCTCGGCGGACTTCTCCGACTGCAGCGCTCCGGTGGACTGCACGAAGTACACCTGGCGCTCGGTCTCGCCGCCGGTCTTGGTCAGCAACACGTCGGAGTATTCGATCACCGGCGTTTCCACCGGCAGGAAGCCGAAGCGCTCGTAGTTGCGGCGGATCGTGTCCAGCATGCGCTGGAACGCGATCTGGTCGAGCGGCAACAGCTCGAGCACGCCGGGCATGGTGCGGGCCGGGGTAAGCGCCATGGAATCCTCTGCTTGACGGGGTGGAACGCCGCAAAACGGCAGCCCTTAAGATTAGCAGATGGCCGCCCGCACCCGACCGCACGGACGGCACCGGAATGTCGCGCCCCCTGTTGCCAAGGTCCCGGACCATCGCTAGAATGCGCGGCTCCCACGGGGTGTAGCTCAGCCTGGTAGAGCGCTACGTTCGGGACGTAGAAGTCGCAGGTTCGAATCCTGTCTCCCCGACCAAAATTCGACGAAAAAGCCGGCCTTGCGCCGGCTTTTTTGTGGCCGTCATTCCGCCGTGGTCGGATCGATGATGGCGTGGACCGGGGTGACCCGGTTGGCCGGGAATCCGCCCCGGCTGGCGTGCTCCCGCACGGCGGCTTCGTCCGGGGCGATGTAGACGCAGTACACCTTGTCGTCGGTGACGTAGCTATGGACCCACTGGATCTGTGGTCCCATCGCACCCAGCACGCCGCAGGAGGTCTGGGAAATGCTCTTGAGCTGCTCCGGCGTGAGCGCGCCAGCTCCGGGGATCTCGCGTTCGATCAGGAATTTCGGCATGGCGTTGTCTCCCTCGTGGTGGCGACCTACGTGGCATGCAGGCGTCGCAGGCCATCGAAACCCATGCGGTAGATCGCGGCGACAGCGTCGCGGGCCTGCTCCTCGGCGGCCCCGTCCGGATCGAACGTCGCCGACCAGCTGACACGGCAGCGCTCGCCATCCAGGGCGTCGACGCGAAGCGTGCTGACGTAGTCGGCCACCGGCAACGGCGAATCGACGATGGTGTAGCGCAGCGCGCGGTCATGCGGGCAGTCCTGTACCAGGCGCTCATGCACCAAGCCGCCTCCGCGCAGGTGGAGCAGCCGCTCCACGCTGCTCCCGTGATGCCGCAACTCGCATCGTTCGACCACGTCGAGGTAACGATCGGCGGCACCGAAATCCCCCAGCGTCTTCCAGACGACGTCCGCGGGCACGTTCAGTTCGGCAGCTTCGGACACACTCAGCATGACAGCTCCTCCGGTGGGGATCGGCTGTCGCAGCGGAATCGCGATCCGGCGATTCCGGCAGCGACCCGACCGACCCTACCCGCCTGCCGTCCCCGGAGAAAGGTGCAGCGCAGCGCCCGTTCAGGCGTTCGCCAGTTCCAGCAGGCGATCCATTTCCCCGGCATCGAAGCCGGCGCGCAGTCGCGCCTCGTGGTTGAACGGCCCGCGCAGGCCGGGGCCCATGTACTGACGCAGCAGCGCGATGAAGGTGTCGCGTGGTTCCACGCCGTCGCGCGCGCAGCACCAGTGGAACCAGCGGGTACCGGCGGCCACGTGGGCCACCTCCTCGCGCAGGATCACTTCGAGGATCGCGATGGTCCGCGTGTCGCCGACGGTGGTCAGCCGCTCGATGATGCCCGGCGTCACGTCCAGTCCACGCGCCTCGAGCACGCGCGGCACCAGCGCCATGCGGGCCGTGTCGTGGTGGGCGGTTTTCTCGGCCATCTCCCACAGGCCGTTGTGCGCATCGAAGTCGCCGTAGGCGTGGTCCAGCTCGGCCAGCCGCTCGGCCAACATCGCGAAGTGCCGTGCCTCGTCATGCGCACAGCTGGCCCAGTCGCGGTAGTACCCGGCCGGCATGCCGCGGAAACGGTAGACCGCGTCCCAGGCCAGGTTGATCGCGTTGAATTCGATATGCGCCACCGCGTGCACGAGCGCGGCGCGGCCGGCCGGCGTACCCAGGCCACGCTGCGGCACCTGGCGGGCCGGCACCAGTCGGGGCCGCGGCGGTCGGCCCGGCGCCCCGATCGGCGCCGGTGGCGGCGAGCCCGCATCCGGCCCGAGCTCGCCGGCCAGCAGGGCCTGCCAGGTTTCATGGGTCAGGCGCAGCTTCTCGACCGGGTCGGCGGCGTCCAGGCAGGTCTTGGCGGCGGCGTGCAGATCGTTCATCGTGGCAAGTCTAGATCGTCGCCGGCCGTGGCCGGCCAGGCACGGACCCCAACCCCGGAGATATTCGCATGGACCGCCTGGACACCATCGAGATCAAGGCTTTCGTTCCCGCCCGCGACTACGCGCTGTCGCGGCGCTTCTACGCCGATGCCGGCTTCGAGGAAAAATCCGAGGGCGATGGCGTCGCCTACTTCGCGGCCGGCGACTGCAGCTTCCTGCTGCAGGACTTTCACCATCCCGACCTGGCCGGCAATTTGGTCATGCACCTGCTGGTTGCCGATGTCGATGCCTGGCACCGGCACCTGTGCGAACGGGGCATCGCCGAGCGCTACGGCGTCCGTCTGGACACGCCGGCCGACCGGCCCTGGCGGATGCGCGATTTCTGCATGACCGATCCGTCCGGCGTGCTCTGGCGCATCGCCCAGAACATCGGCGGACGCCCGCTCGCGGACGGCTGAACCGTCCGCGGGTTCCCGCCTCGACGGGTCAGGCGATGCGGCGCGCCGCCTTGGCGTCGTCCGAGCGCATCAGCTCGATCTGCTGCAGGTAGTCCTTCTCCAGACCGGTGACGTACTCGCCGGAGAAGCACGAGGTATCGAACTGCTGCAGGTCCTCGTTGCCGTCCTGCACCGCCCAGATCAGATCCTCCAGATCCTGGTAGATCAGCCAGTCGGCGCCGAGCATCTGCTCGACTTCCTGCTCGGTCTTGCCGGCCGCGACCAGCTCGTGCGCCGACGGCATGTCGATGCCGTAGACGTTCGGATAGCGCACCGGCGGCGCGGCCGAGGCGAAATACACGCGCTTGGCGCCGGCATCGCGCGCCATCTGGATGATCTGCTTGGAGGTGGTGCCGCGCACGATGGAGTCGTCGACCAGCAGCACGGTCTTCTTGCGGAACTCCAGGTCCACCGCGTTGAGCTTGCGGCGCACCGATTTCACGCGATCGCCCTGCCCCGGCATGATGAACGTGCGGCCGACGTAGCGGTTCTTCACCAGGCCCTCGCGGAACGGCACGCCGAGCGCGCCGGCCAGCGCGCTGGCGGCGGTGCGCGAGGTGTCGGGAATCGGGATCACCGCGTCGATGCCGTGGTCCGGGCGCAGCCGCATGATCTTCTGCGCCAGCTTCTCGCCCATGCGCAGGCGCGCCTTGTACACCGACACGTCCTCGATCATCGAGTCCGGGCGGGCCAGGTAGACGTATTCGAAGATGCACGGCGCGTGCACCGCAGCCTCGGCGCAGTGGCGGCTGAACAGCTGGCCGTCGTCGGTGATCACCACCGCCTCGCCCGGCTCGATGTCGCGCAGGCGCTTGAAGCCCAGCACGTCCAGCGCCACCGACTCGGACGCCACCGCGTACTCGCGGCCCTCCTCGGTGACGCGCTCGCCCAGCACCAGCGGACGGATGCCGTTGGGGTCGCGGAAGGCGACCAGGCCGTAGCCGAGGATCAGGCCGATGCAGGCGTAGCCACCCTTGGCGCGCGCGTGCACGCCGGCCACCGCCTTGAAGATGTTGTCCGGGGTGATCGCCATGCGCTCCTGGATCTGCAGCTCGTGTGCCAGCACGTTCAGCAGCACCTCGGAGTCGGAATCGGTGTTGATGTGGCGCCGGTCGTCCTCGAACATCTCCTTGCGCAGCGTATCGGTGTTCACCAGGTTGCCGTTGTGCGCGAAGGCGATGCCGTACGGCGAGTTCACGTACAGCGGCTGCGCCTCGTCGGCCCCCTCGGAGCCGGCCGTGGGATAACGGCAGTGGCCGATGCCGATGCGCCCGCGCAGGCGGCTCATCGTCGTCTGGTTGAACACGTCGCGCACCAGGCCGTTGCCTTTGTGCAGGCGCAGGCGGGATCCATCCACGGTGGCGATGCCCGCGGCGTCCTGGCCCCGGTGCTGGAGGACGGTGAGCCCGTCATAGAGCGCCGAGGCGACCTCGGTGATGCCGACAATGCCGATGATTCCGCACATGATGTTGGGTGCCTGCGTGGGGTGTTGCGATTACGGATGCGAGGGCGCGCCGGCCGGAGCCACCGCGGGAGAAGACGTCGCCGGAGCGGGCGATGTGGGTGCGGCAAGCGGCCCGCGCAAGGTCGCGGCCTGCGCGTCGAGCAGGCGCCGCATGCCGGAGAGATCGGCACCTTCCGCGCCGGTCTTGAGCCGGGACAGGCTGTCGCTCACCTCGGGCGAAGGGTGCAGGTAACGCCCCGTGCTGGCCGGCAGGTGCTGGCCGACGGCGACCGCCACGCCCTGGAACTGCGGCAGCAACAGCGACTGGTGCCACCAGGGCTCGCGCACCACGGCGGTGAAACCGAGCAGGAACACCATCAATGCCACCAGCAGCACGCCGCGGGCGAAACCGAACAACACGCCCAGCGCGCGATCCGGCCCAGACAGGCCGGCACCGACCACCAGCCGGTGGAAGATCGCATTGACCAGCGCGCCGACGATCAGCATGCCGACGATGCACAGGCCGTAGCCGGTCACCAGGCGCAGTTCGGGCGTGTGGATGCTGTGGTCGAAATAACCCGCGACGGTCGGACCGAATGCCCAGGCGACCCAGATCGAGCCGATCCAGATCGCCAGCGACAGGACCTCCGCCACCAGCCCGCGCCACAGGCCGATCAGCACCGAAATGGCGATCACCGCAGCGATGACGTAATCGGCCCAGTTCATCCTGCGGTCACTCCGTTACGACTGCTGCTCAGGGGACGCTGACGACGTTGCCGGACAGGCCAAGCTTGGACTTGATCTGCTCGCGCACGCGCATCGCGTCGTCCCGCTGGGTCTGCGGCCCGGCACGCACGCGCCAGAGTTTCTTGCCGCCCACGACGACCGAGTCGACGAAGCCGTCGAAGCCGTTCGCACGCAGCTTGTCGCGCAGGGCGATGGCGTCGGACTGGCTGCTCATCGCAGCCACCTGCACCGCCCAGCCGCCGGCCCGGCGGGCCTTGGCCGGCACGCTGGCCGGCTCGTCGCCGACCGGGGTGCTGGCGCTGCTCTCCAGCTTCGCCGGCACGCCGGCGATGCTCTGGGTGATCTTCAGTCGCGCGCTCTCGGCCGCGGTGCGCGACGGGAACGGACCGGCCTCCACCGCGGTGAGCGTCTTGCCGCCCTGGTGGACGGCATGGCTGCGCACCGGATAGCCAAGCGCGCGCACCTTCTGCATCAGGCTGGCTGCGCCGCTGCTGGAAGCGTAGGCGCTGAGATTGAGGGTGTAGCTGCCGCGCGCCGCGGTGGCCGACGGCATCGCCGGCTCCGACGCCGGGGTCGGCTTGCTGGCCGGAGCCTGCGGGGCCGGCTTGGGCGTCGAGGGAGTCTTGGAGGCGGGCGCCTGCGACGGGATCACCGGCTGCTGGGCGGCTGGCGGGGCGGGCTGCGCCGCGGCCTGGGCGGCGGGCGCGGCCGAGGACGCGCCGACAGCGCCGGTCTCCACGTCAGTCGGCCGGTGGGACGGGATGTCGACCGTGGCCAGCTGGTCGCTGCTGCCGTTGTTGGCCGCCGGGATCACCGTCGCGCCGGTGCTGGCCGGAATCGCCGGTGCCGAGGCGTCCGGATTCAGGCTCATCGTGCGGGTCTGCAGATCGCGATCCGGCGCCGGCGGGATCGCCAGGCTCACCGACTGGTCGCCCGGCGCCGCTGGCGGGTGGCTCGGGAAGAACATCGGGACGATGAGGACCAGCAGCGCGATGAGAACGGCAGCTCCCAGCAGGCGAGTTTTCAAGACGGGCTCCAGGGGTGGCGGGCGCGGCGCGAAGCGGCGGAATTATACCCGGCGTACCCCTGCCGCCGGAAACGGCCGGGCCTCCGCGTTCAGGCGCGATGCGCGACGAGCACCGCCGAGGCGACGAAAAACGAACCGAACGCAAGGATCGTCTCGCCGGGAAGCGCGGCTGCCCGTGCTGCATCCAGCGCCTCGGCGACGCCGGGATGCAGCTCGAACCGGGCGTCGGGCCGGCCGGCGACCAGGGCGTCGGCCAGGGCATGCGCCGACAGGCCGCGGGGCGTATCACGCTCCAGCCCGGCCAGGTGCCAGTGGTCGATGCGCGGGCCCAGCGCACCGATCACGCCAGCCACGTCCTTGTCCGACAGCGCGCCGAACACCGCGTGCACGCGCCCGTGCGGCACGGCATCCAGCCACTGCGCCAGCGCGCGCGCGGCCTGGGGATTGTGGCCCACATCCACGTACAGCGCCGGATCGCCGCCCAGCGCCTGCAACCGCGCCGATACCGAGACCCCGCGCATCGCCGCGGCCACCACCGGCAGCGGGTCCGCCCCGAGCAGCCCGTGCCCCAGCGCATGCAGGGTGGCGATCGCCGTGGCGGCGTTGGCGTACTGCACCGGCGCGGCGAGTGCCGGGTCGGGCAGCGTCATCGCGGTGCCGTCTCGATGCGTCCAGCGCCAGCCGGACGGCAGGCGCTCCACGCGAAAATCGACGCCGGCGCGGATCACCGTCGCGTCCAGCGCATGCAGCGCCTCGAGCAGGCCTGCCGGCGGCTCGGCTTCGCCGACGACGGCCGGACGCCCGGGCCGCGCGATGCCGGCCTTTTCCCGCCCGATACTGTCGCGGTCCGGACCCAGCCAGTCCATGTGGTCCAGATCCACCGTGGTGATCGCCACCACGTCGGCATCGACGATGTTCACCGCGTCGAGCCTGCCGCCCAGGCCCACCTCCAGCACCGCCACGTCGAGCCCGGCGCGGGCGAACAGGTCCAGCGCGGCCAGCGTGCCGAACTCGAAGTAGGTCAGCGGGATCGGCTCGCCCGGCCCCTGCATGCGTGCCGCCTCGATGCGCTCGAACGCGGCAACCAGCGACGCGTCGTCCACGTCGGTGCCGTCGATGCGTACGCGCTCGTTGTAGGCCAGCAGGTGGGGCGAGGTGAAACAGCCCACCCGCCGGCCGGCCTGGCGCAGCATCGCCTCCAGCAGGGCCACGGTGGAGCCCTTGCCGTTGGTGCCGCCGACGGTGATCACGTGGCGCGCCGGCCGCTTTGCGCCCATCCGCTGCCACACCGCGCGCACGCGTTCCAGCCCCAATTCGATGGCGCGGGGATTGACCTGTTCCTGGTAGCTCAGCCAGTCGGCAAGGGTGCGGGTATTCACGCGGGTTCGAATCCGGCAAGCCGCGCGCGCTGCACGGCGGGTAGGAGTTGTCCGGGCCAGTCGGCGGCGACGCCGACCTGGCCGATGGCGCGGGCCTTGCGCACCGCGGCGACGTCCACGTCGGCCAGCAGCCAGCCTGCGTCGGCGTCAAGCACGGCCAGCACGCCGGTCTCGGGCAGGCCGCGGTCCGGCGGCACGTAGACGGCGGCCCGGCCGGTGTTGACGTCCAGCGCCGGGCTCCAGTCGCTGCTGCCCGCGGTCACCGCGCACACCACCGGCAGCTGGCTCTCCAGCGCGCGGGCCTGGCAACCGATGCGCACGCGCCAGGCGCCCGCTTCGGTGTCGGTGCAGCTCGGCACCAGCAGCAGCGCAGCGCCGGCCTCGGCCTGGGCGCGCGCGAACAGCGGGAACTCGACGTCGTAGCAGATGTTGATGCCGACGCGGCCGAACTCGGTGTCGAACACCTTCAGCGCGTCGCCCGGCACGATGCAGCCGGCCTGCTTCTCGTAGCCGGTCAGGCGCAGCTTGTCCTGCGCGCCGACGCGACCGTCCGGCGTAAACAGCAGCGCGCGGTTGCGGAACGCCTCACCCTGCCGCCGCAGGAAGCTGCCGGCCACCACATGCATGCCGTGGCGGCGCGCCAGCCCGGCAAACAGCGCACGCCAGTCGGCATACAGATCGTCCACCGCACGCAGTGAACTATGCAGGTCGCCGTAGACGGCGGGACCGAAGGCGTGCGCCAGCTCCAACGCCAGGTACTCGGGCAGCACCGCGAACTGGGCCCCCTGCGCAGCCACGGCGGCGAGCTCGCGCTCCACGCGCGCGGCGAAATCCTCGAAACTCGCAGGGGCACCGATCTGCCACTGCGCCACGGCCACCTTCACGATCAACGCTCAGCCCTCCAGCGGACGCAACCAGAACCGCAGCAGGTGGGGGCTGGCGGCCGCATCCCCAAGCTCTTTCCACTCCAGCGTGCTGAACAGATCGTCCTGCCGGCGATACCCCCGCTTGATCCAGAAGGCGTCGTTGGGGCGATAGCCGGCCGGCTTGCGCGGATCGTCCTCGGCACGCTCCACCGCGCAGAAGGCGGTAAGCGCGAAGCCGCCCAGCCGCCGTGCATGGGCTTCGCGCTCGTCGAAGAAGCGATGGCCCAGGCCCTGCCCGCGGTAACCGTGCAGCAGCACCGATTCGCCGAAGTAGAACACCTCGTCCAGGGCAAAGCCCTTCTCGCGGAACGGCGCCTGGAAAGCCGGCTGGTCGTCCAGCAGCGGGATGCCGGTGGACGCGCCGACCACCGCGTCGCCATCGAGCGCCAGCACGAACACGCTGCGCGGCGAGCGCGCGTAGGCGGTCAGGTATTCGTTCTCGTAGTCGGCACTGCCCTCGTAGAGATACGGGTAGTCGCGGAACACGGTGGTGCGCAGCCGCGCCAGGTCGGCCAGGTACGGCGCCACCGCCTCGCCGGTGCAGGTGATGGTACGAACGGTCATCGACTCAGCCGCCGGAGACCTGCGCGATCCAGTCGGCGAGGTTGTAGTAGTTGGTGACGCGGCTGATGCGCCCGTCGCGGAGGTCGAAGAATGCGCCGCCAGGCAGCACGTAGCGCTGGCCGTGCGCCGGCGGCAGGCCCTCGTCATCGGCAAGGTAACTGCCGTGCACTTCGTATTCGGCCGCGGCGCGGGTGCCGTCGGCCGCGGCCATCACCACGATCTTCTCCAGCCGCTCGGCGTAGCTGCGGTTCATCCGTGCCAGGAACGCGCGGAACGCCTCGCGACCGTGCTCGCGCTCGCCCTGATTGAGGTCGTGCGCCACGTCGTCGGTGAGGCAGGCCAGCATCGCTTCCCAGTCGCCGGCGTTGAAGGCGGCGTAGTAGCGCTGGATCAGGGCGATCGCGTCGGACATGGCGGGCGACTCCGTGGCGTGGCGGGGAACGCGAAAGTGTAAGCCATCGCCTGCTCCCGACGCCGCTCAGCCAAACGGATGGATCCCGCTGGCGCGCAGTGCCCAGTACATGCCGAACGCGGTCCAGAACATCTTCTTCAACGCCTTGCCGGCCAGCAGCGCGGCCAACAGACCGACCAGCAGGGGCAGGTGGCGGTCCAGCAGGCTGCGGGTGTCATTGATGGTGTTCATGCGTGTGCTCCCTCGCCGCGATTGGCGTGGGAACATCATCGAGCGACGCCCTCTCCCGCGGCAGTCCGTTCCGTCAGCGACCGCCGGTGACAGACGTCACCAGCGCATCACAGCCGTGCCGAGCGCAGGCGCAGCGCGTTGCTCACCACCGACACCGAGCTGAAGCTCATGGCCAGCGCGGCGACCATCGGCGACAGCATCAGTCCCAGCCACGGATACAGCGCGCCGGCCGCCAGCGGCACGCCGATGCCGTTGTAGACGAACGCGAAGAACAGGTTCTGGTGGATGTTGCGCACCGTGGCGCGCGACAGCGCCCGCGCCCGCACGATGCCGGCCAGGTCGCCCTTCACCAGGGTCACCTGGGCGCTCTCCATCGCCACGTCGGTGCCGGTGCCCATGGCGATGCCGACGTTGGCCGCAGCCAGCGCCGGCGCGTCGTTGATGCCATCGCCGGCCATCGCCACGCGACGACCGCTCCTCCTGAGCGACTGCACCACCGCAGCCTTGCCCGCAGGCGACACCTCCGCATGCACCTCGTCGATGCCCAGCTCACGCGCCACCGCCTGAGCGCTCAACAGGTGGTCGCCGGTGAGCATCACCAGCTGCAGGCCCCCGGCGTGCAGGTGACGGATCGCCTCGGCCGCACCGTCCTTCAGGCGGTCGGACAACGCGATCAATCCGGCCAGCACACCCTCGAGCGCCAGGTACATCACCGTTGCCCCCTCGCCGCGCAACTGGTCGGCACGGGTCACGGCGCCGGTGTCCACGTCGACCGACAAGGCCCGCATCATCGCCCGGTTGCCCAGCGCCACGACCTGGCCGTCGATGCGCCCCTGCACACCCTGCCCGGCGATGCTGCGGAAATCCTCCACCGCGGGCAGCGCTTCCTGCCCGACCGCCTGCACGATCGCGCGGGCCAGCGGGTGTTCGCTCGGTGCCTCCAGCGCGGCGGCGAGCACCAGCAGCCGATCGCGCGAGCGCCCACCCAACGGCACCAGTTCGCGCAATGCGGGCTTGCCCTCGGTCAGCGTACCGGTCTTGTCCACTACCAGCGTGTCGATGTCACGCATCGCCTCGATGCTGCCGGCATCCTTGAACAGCACGCCCAGATGCGCGCCGCGACCGCTGGCGACCATGATCGAGATCGGCGTGGCCAGACCCAGCGCACAGGGGCAGGCGATGATCAGCACCGACACGGCGGCGATCAGCGCGCGCGTCATCCGAGGGTCCGGCCCCAGCCAGGCCCACAGCGCGAACGCGATCAGCGCGCAGGCGACCACGATCGGCACGAACCACTCGGCCACCTTGTCGGCGACCCGCTGCAGCGGCGCGCGGCTGCGCTGGGCGGCGGCGACCAGCGCCACGATCTGCGACAGCACCGTCTCGCTGCCCACCTTTTCGGCGCGCATGCGCACCGTGCCGTCCTGATTGACCGTGCCGCCGGTGAGCACGTCGCCCGCCACCTTGGCCACCGGCATCGGCTCGCCGGTGAGCATGGATTCATCGACGTGGCTCTCGCCATCGATCACCACGCCGTCCACCGGCACCTTCTCGCCCGGCCGCACGCGCAACGTGTCGCCCGGCTGCACCGCGTCCAGCGGCACGTCGGATTCGATACCGTCCGCACCCAGCCGGTGCGCGATCTTCGGTGCCAGCCCGAGCAGTGCCTTCAAGGCCTCGCCGGTGCGCCGGCGCGCACGCAGCTCCAGGAAATCGCCCAGCGTGACCAGGGTGACGATCACCGCCGCCGATTCGAAATACACCGCGACGCGACCATGCATGTCGCGGAAGCTGGCCGGAAACACCCCGGGCACGAGGAACGCCACCGCGCTGTAGATCCAGGCCACGCCCGTGCCCAGCGCGATCAGCGTGTACATGTTCGGCGACCAGGGACGAAGCGAGTTCCAGCCGCGCCTGAAGAACGGCGCCCCGCCCCACAGCACCACCACGCTGGCCAGCAACGCCTCGCCCCAGCCGGCCACCACATCCCACGGCGACGGCAGGTGCCAACCGGTGAGATGCGGCAGCATGGCCACCACGAACACCGGCGCGGTGAGCGCCACCAGCGTCCAGAAGCGGCGGGCCATCGCCCGCAGCTCGCTGCCGTCGTTCTCGGCTGTCGGCATCATCGGCTCCAGCGCCATGCCGCACTTGGGGCAGTCGCCGGGGCCGACCTGCTGCACCTCCGGATGCATCGGACAGGTGTAGATCGCACCGGCCGGTGCCGGCGCGGCGGCCTTGCGTTCGCCGAGGTACGCCTCGGGTTCGGCCACGAATTTCGCGCGGCAGCGATCGGCACAGAAGTAATACGTGTGGCCCGCGTGTTCGGCGCGATGCTTTGCGGTATGCGGGTCCACGGTCATGCCGCAGACCGGATCCTTCGCCATATGCGCATGACCGTGATCGTGTGCGTGTCCGGACGGTGCGGACACGGCCGACTTGCCGCCGCAGCAGTCACCCGCCACCGGCTTCGCCGCCAGATATTTCGCCGGGTCCGCCTCGAACTTCGCCTTGCAACCGTTGCAGCAGAAGTGGAAGGTCTGCCCGTCGTGCACCGTGTTTGGTTTGCCGGCCGTGGTATCGACGGTCATGCCGCAGACCGGGTCGATCGCGGCGTGGGCGGACGTGCCGCCGTGGCAAACGGAGGATGCGTTCTGCATCAGGCACTCTCCCCGTCGTTGAGCGCGCGCAGGATCGGACACTGCTCGGGCGCGCCATGCCCAGGGCACGAGGCGACCAGCTCCACCAGGCCGTCGCGCACGCGCTGCAGCTCGGCGATGCGCGCCTCGATCGCCGCCAGCCGCTGCTGCGCACGCTGCTTCACCGCCTTCACGCCGCGCTGGCGGTCACGCGACAGTGCCAACAGCTCGCGGATCTCCTCCAGCGTGAAGCCGAGATCCTTGGCGCGCCGGATGAAGCGCAACTGCGCCACCGCACTCTCGCCGTAGCTGCGGTAGCCGGAGGCGCGGCGCAGCGGTTCGGGCAGCAGCCCTTCGCGCTCGTAGTAGCGGATGGTGTCGATGGGAACGCCGGCGCGCCTGGCGACGGCTCCGATGGTGAGGGGAGCATTCGTGTCCATGCCCGGAAGTCTAGACCCTTGAGTCAGGTCTAGAGTCAAGCATCACCCTCCCCACCACGCGCTACGGACCGACCCTTGGCGGAAAGGCAATCCCCCCACACGCGCTTCCGGGCATGCGCCACTCGCGCACCCGTCGCGTCCGGGACAGCCTCTTCCCGGCCGCGCGTCGAGCAGGTCCGACCACCCCGGCCACACCCCCACCGGGGCGCGCATCGTCTGCCCCTGATGGAGGCGCGCCGCGGAAAGCTGCGACCTCCCACGACAGCCCCACTCCCGGGCAGCTCTCCGGAGAAACGAACGCGCCCCATACACCTTGACCAGAATCAACAAAAGCAACGATTCCTCCGACCTTCAGGATCAGTTGACGCGCGTCAAATCCTCCGCCGGATCGCGTCGCGAACATGCCCCCCAAGCCACAGGGGGCGACACATGTACTTGCGATTCAATCAGGGCACGCGGAAGGTATGAAACACCCGCACGCCCACGCACGGTCGGCACGCATCCTGTGTGCCGCCATATCCGCGGCCCTGGCCGTCTCATGGCAGGACGCCGCGCTCGCACAGACAACGGATCCATCCGTCGTGCGACCGTCGATCGGCAGTGACGCGCAGACCGCCCCGGACACCGACCCCGGCCCAGGCTGGAAGGTCGTCCCGGGGCTTTCGACCGGAATCACCTACGACAGCAACGTCTATGCGACGCCCAACCAGCCACGTGGCGACGAACTGTTTTCGGTCTCCCCGTCATTGCGCGTGCAAAAGCAGGGGGAAGGCCGAAGCCTCACGCTGACCGCGAGCGGTACCGAAACGCGCTATCACCACTACCCCAGCGAAAACAGCACCGACTACCAGATCGACGCGACCGGCAGGCAGCGCGTCGATGCGTACGGGGACATTTTCGGGGGGCTGGGCTACAGCCGAGCCCACGAGGACCGCACGTCGCCGGACGACGTACTGGGCAAACGGCCCACCGTGTTTACCGACGCCAGTGCGCATATCGGGCTGACGCAACGCTGGTCCCCGGTGTCGCTGACCGTCGGCACCACGCTGGATCACCTGATCTTCAACAATGTCACCAGCGCGGCCGGCGAGGCGATCGACAACACCGACCGGAGCCGCAACGTGGTCGGTGTCGGTCTGCGCCTCGGCTATGGCATCTCGCAACACCTCGATCTGTTTGTGCAGGGTACCTACGACGAGCGGAACTACCTGCGTAAGATCGACGATTACGGCTATCGACGCGACTCCCGGGGCGACAGCTGGGTGATCGGCGTGGCGACCCGGGACACGCGCAGCGTCCGCGGGGAGCTCTACGCAGGCTGGCTCTCGCAGCGATATGCCGATCCCCGGCTTTCCAGGATCACCGCGCCGACGGTCGGTGCCCGCGTGCTGTGGAAGATGTCGCCACAAACGACGCTGGATGCATCCGTCGACCGCTCGGCGCAGGAAACCACCCTTCCCGGTGCCTCCGGTTACCTCGACACCAACGTCGGCCTGCACATCAGCCGCGACATCGGCGATCGCTTCTCCGCACATGCCGGCGTCGACGTCACGCGAAGCGAGTTCCGCGGCCTGGGACGGCGGGACGATCTGTACGACGGCAGCTTCGGCCTGAGCTACCGGCTGCACCGGTACTGGCAGATCGATGCAAGCTATCAACTGCTGCAGCGCCACTCGAACATTCCGGACGCGTCCTACTACCGGAACGCGATCTATCTCGGCGTGCGCATGGACGGCGGGGCGCGTGCCTTCGCGAGCGATGGGGCGCCGGCTGCGACGACCGAAGGGTCGGCCGTCGCCCACGACCTCTATCTCGGCGCAGCCGTCGGCTACGGCAACGTCGATACGCGGGTCACCGGGACGCGCGGCGAGCACGGCACCTACCGCGGCGACTTCGCGGGCAGCGGCTACCTGCGATCCGTGTTCGTCGGCTACGGACTCTCGCTTGACCGGTGGTATCTCGGCGCCGAGGCGATGATCGCTCCGTCGAGGATCGACTGGGCCCATGAGAAAACCCCGTCGAGCCGCATCTTCTCCACCGAACAGCGACGCGATACGAGCGTTTCCCTGCTGGCTGGTCCGATACTGCCGGGAAACGCCCTGCTGTTCGCCAGCGCCGGCCGCACGCGAACGCGCTTCGACAGCGCATATGCCGTCGAGGACGGAACCGCCTCGTCGCAATCCGACACGCGCTGGAGCAACACCTACGGCGCGGGGATCGACGTCCCGCTGACGCGCCACCTGTTCGCGCGGGCACGCTACGACGTGGCGCATTACCGTGGCTACGACGTCGCCAACGAAAGCGGCAGCGACCGGTTCGCGGACAGCTCCGGACAGTTCCAGTTCGGACTGGGCTGGCGCCTGACGGCCGTGCCACGGGAAGCCGGCATGGAACACACGCTCGATGGCTTCTATGCCGGCGCCCAGGGCGGCGACAACCGCTTCGGAAGCACGCTCGACGCCGTGCAGCGACAGGCGGAGATTCCGCCCGTAACGAACCTGCGCACCGACTTCGGCGGCCGCGGCATGGACTTCGGCGCGTTCGCGGGTTACGGGCACGCCTTCGGACCGATGTACGCGGGCGTGGAAGTCGAGGGCGACGCGAGCGACTCGGGCTGGTACCACGAGAAGCAGCCAGGGGGACGCGACTTTTCCATCGAGGGGCGCGCCAGCTACGGCGCCTCGCTCCGGTTGGGCTATGCCACCGACCGCGGTGCCCTCGTCTACCTGCGTGCCGGCCGGGTACGCGGCCGCTTCCACACCACCTACGTCAAGGGCGAGAACAGCAGCGCGTGGGTGGACCGCAACGACACCCGCAGGGGCGACCGGTTCGGCATCGGCATCGAGGCGCCGTTGTGGAAGGCCGCCTTCGTGCGCCTGGATTACGCGGCGACCCGCTATGACGCCATCGCCTTCACCACCGCACAGGCCCAGGCGGACCAGCTGCGCTTCATCCATTGGCAGTACCTCGCACGCATCGGGATAGGCGTGCGCTTTTGATCGACGGACAGGCAGCAACCCCGTGAGCGCCGATGGCCAGGGCATGCGCCCGCTCACGACCTGGCGTTTCACCGTGGCTCGGGCGCAGGCCACGGCTTTCACCCCCATGCATCAGGAGAACGACATGAACACGCAATACGTGGTTCAACGCAAGAAACTCATCGTCGGCCTGGCCGGACTGACCCTGCTCGCCGCTCTCGCGGCACCACACGCGGCATGGTCGCCGATCGCCCCGGCCTCGGCGCAGGATTCCCACGGCAGCTCGCACACGTCGGGCTCGCACGGCAGCCAGGACAAAGGCTCCAAGGGCAAGGGCAAGGGCAAGAGCTCCGGCGGCGACACCGGCAGCTCGGGGACGCATGGAAACAGCGGCAGCAAGTCGGTCGAGTCCAAGGTGCTGCACGGCTCCAGTGGCACTTCCGCCGCCGAGGAAGAGAGCTCGGATCGGCGCGGACCGAAATACGGCGGCGGCCGGGCCAGTACCGGCAAGCCGGCGGGCGCCGGCACCAAGAAAGGTGATCTGCTCGGCGACCTGAACGTGATCCTGCGCGACGCCAACGGCTTGCCCATCCTGGACGAGTACGGCCACGTGCAGCCCCTCGACGCGGATGGCAATCCGATTCCGCTGACCCCGGAAGGCGACATCGTGGCGGGCTCGGAGAACCTGGTGGTACCGGTGGAGTTCAGCCGGCTCAGCGTCTCGCGCTCGCCGTCGAAGGTGATCGACAAGTCCTACGACGAGGCGATCGCGGCGCTGAATGCCGCCACCGCGATCACCACCGATGCCTCCGGCCGCCTCGTGACGACTGTCGACGGTGTCGCCAAGACGATCGACTCGCCGCTGGAAAACCTGGCCCTTTACCAGGCCCTGTTGAACAACGGCTACCTGCCGGGTTTCGTGCCCAAGGACGGCGTCTCGCTCGGAAACCTGTCGTTCCTGGTCAACAAGACCGTGACCAACAGCGACATGCTGCAGGCGGCCTCGTTCCTGGCTGCCGCATCCGACAAGGCCGGTTCGATCAACGACGACGTGGTCGTCTACACCGACTCGATCCTCGGCGTCACCGGTAGCACGCCCCTGGTGGGCGCCGACGGCAAGGACTATGTCGATTTCACCAAGGTGACCTACGACCGCAGTGCGACGTACACCGGTACGGTGACGTACCTCAAGAGCAACGGCGACGGCACCTACACCTCCGTGACCGCACCGATCATCGATGCGGTCTTCGGCGGCGAAACCTACTCGGGTACGCAGCTCGATGCCTTCACCCAGGCGGCAGACGACGCGCGGGCGGTCATCGAATACGTACACAACAACCCGGTGCCGGCCGAGTGACACCCCGCGGCGATCCCCGTGACGGGGATCGCCGCCTTTTCCGGGGCGGACCGCCCGGCCGCAAGATCTGGGGAATATGCAACCACCGGATGCCACGGGCGGGAACGCGGTCCCGCCCGCGCTACATGGCAGGCGAAGGCTGAGGGTGAACTACCGCCATCGTGGGTGTTGCCTGGGGCCGCCCGGGTGCCGACGCGGCCGGCAGCGCGAGCCAGGCGGCGCTGCTCTGCGCCAGCGGCGTGCGCACCGCCTCCAGCGTGTCGACCTGCGCCACCAGGCTCAGCACGCGCGGCGTACGCTCCTGCACGGCGAATGCCCGGGCGCCATCGTCACTCATCGCCACCGCATCCACGCGGCTGAGTCCGGCCGCATGCGAAGCCACCGCAAGCTGGCCCGACAGGTTGTCGCTGCGGGCGTCGGGCGTGCGGCCCATCGCCACGTCGATGTCGTGCACGTGACCCCGGATCTGCCGGAACATCGCATGCCCCGGATGCGACGGATCGTCGAGCCGCGGCGCGGCTGGCTGGGTCACCGCATGCTGACGCAGCAGCTGCCGCGCCTCCTGCTCCACGTTCTCGATGCGCTTGTCCATGCTGGGCAGGACGGTGGCGGACATCAGGTGTCGTTCGAATGCCTCATGCATCGCCTCGCTGCCCCCGAAGCGGGCCAGGATCGCCGAACCGAGCACGGTGGGCGCCGCAGCGGGCGCACCGCCCAGCGCGGCGCCGGCCAGCGGCGCGTGTCCGGTGACCTCGTCCACGGCGCGTCCGCCGAAGGCGATGCCCGATGCTGCCAGGTCCCCGGCCTGTATCGCTGTCCGTTGCTGGAGTGCTCCCAGCGCCGCCGCACCCTGCCCCGTGGCGGCCGCGGCCGCCCGGACCTGGCTGCGGATGGCATCGGCATCCGCGCGGCCGTCGCGCAGACTGGCTGCCGCCCCGGAGTGCGCCTGCGCAAGCGCGCGGTCGCCTGCGGTATCGATCCGGTCCGCCTGGTGGTCCATCCACTGCCTCGCCCCATCGGGCAGTATTCGCCCGATCCCGCGAAGCACGCCGGCGTCGATCTCGGCGCCGACATCGCGCGCGTGCCCGACCGCCTCGTCCAGGCCGGCCTGCACGTGGGAGGAGGCTTCGCGCCCCTGCGCCAGCACCTCGCCGGCGACTCGCTCCCCATCCTGCAGGAAGCCACCACCCCAGCGGGTCGCCTGGTTGGCCAACGCACCGGCCCGGTCGGCGGTGGCGCGCACGCCGCTGCTCAGCTGGTCCAGCCCCTGATGCACCCGGTGGCCGCCAGCGGCGATCAGCTCGCCGCCCTGCCGCCCCAGGTCGGCACCGCGCGCCGCCGCGTTGGCGGCCTCCAGCACCGGCCCGGCCAACAGGGTGAGTTCGGGCAGCGACAGCGCGTGGTTGCGGGCCACCAGCTGGCTGCTCGGATCGTTCGGATCCAGCCGGCGCATCGGTGCCAGCAGCGGCGGAACCTCACCGGCGGCCAACGGCAACTCGCGCAGCAGCTTGTCGGTATCGCCGGTGGCCACGGTGTCGACGAACGCGCGCACGGTCGCCTGCTCCGCCGTGGGGATGCCGTCCATCAGGCGGTTCTCCAGCAGGTTGCGGGCCTCGGGCACCTGCCGTAGCAACCGACAGGTGTCGCGCAGCACGCCACCGAGTTCGCTCCGCTGGTTGGCGTCCATGCCGTGGATGTTGTCCTGCACGCCGTTGCTGAGCAGCTCGCCCTGCACCTGGTAGGCGGTGATGCGGTGGCTCACGTCGTACACCGGCAAGCCGTTCTGCTCCGCGAATCGCAGGGCGGTTTGCAGATGCAGGCCGGCGGCGTTGAAGGTGGTCGCCGGCAGGCCGGTAACCGCCGAAGCCGCCGAGGCCATGCCGCCGGCGAGGCTGTGTCCGGTGAGTTCGAAGTCGAGGCCGCGATCTTGCAGGTAAGTCGCCATGCGCATTGCGCGATCGTAATAGTCGGTTTCCAGCCCCACCGACTGCGGGAAATTGTTGGCGACGAAATCCTCGGCCGTGGTGTCACGCAGGCCCGAAGGGGTCAACACCTCCCCGGACGATCCCTTGAATGCGAGTACCGGCTTGCAGCCCGGCCCCAGCACCGACGAATCCGGAAGATAGATCTCGGCGCGAAAGCCCGAACTCTCCGGCTGCAGTTGGTCGAGCAGCTCCTTGGTCGAAATACCCAGCGAGCTGGCATAGCGTGCGAGCAGCTCCGGATGTTCGGTGGCCCGCAACCAGCCGTGTGGCGGTTGCCCCTCATGCCTGGCCGAGGCGTAGGCGTCGGTCGCCAGATCCGCCATCTGGCGGTCGTGGTAGAGCTTCTGAAGCTTGGCCGCTCCCGCCTGGGCGGCAGGACTTCCGTCCCGTTGCAGTTGGCCGAGCAGTGCCTCGCGTTCGCTGGCATGGGACATGGATCACTCCTTGATCGCGTGTGTCAAAGCAGGGGAATGTCTTTTTCCTCGTAGGGAAAGCCGAGATTCTTGCGCATGTCGCGATAATCCTTCGGCATCGGCGGACGCTTGTAGCCGTGGGCGAGGAACCACTGCTGGCACTTGCGCTGCCAGGTCGGGTCGTCCGGATTGCCCGGGTGCCAGAAGACATCCTCGACGATCAGATTGCGCTTCGGCGCCGGCGGAGGCGGCTGCTTCAGCAGGTCGCCCACGGCCTCCGGATCCGCGCCATGTTGAAGCAGCCAATACGCCTGCCTGAATCCCCCCCGCGAGGTGTAGTCCAACAGGATCGACGTACCCCGACTGGTGTCGTTGACGTCCGCCCCGCGCTCCACCAGCAACTGCAGGTTCTGCCACTGGTTGTGCCAGATGAACGCCTGGAACAGCAGCGGCTCGTCGTTCGCGTTGCGCGTGTTCGGGTCGCCACCGTGGTCGAGCAGCAGCTTCAGGTAGACCGGGTCCTTCTCGGTGGCCGCGAGTACCATGGCGTTGTCGTAGTCGAAGTAGGTGCCGCCGCTGCCGTCGGCATAGTGCTTGGAGTGTTTTCCCGGCTTGCGTGCGTTCGGATCGGCGCCGTTGTCCAGCAGCGCCTTCAGGCCCGCCGGGTTGTGCGTGTAGATCGGCCACCCGATCAGCGGCATGCCGCTGTCGTCCACGCTGAAGTAACGGTCCGGATCGACGTGCTCGTCCTTCATCAGGTGCCGCACCTGCGCGGCATCGCCCTGCTCCGCGGCGAGCGCCAGCGCCTGTGCGCGCGGATCCCTGAAATACGTGCCCAACCCGTAGCGCGAGTGGCTCGCCGGCGTGTCCGGGCCACAGCCGGCAAGCAGCAGGCTCATCAGAAGCCCGGCAAGGGCAAACACGTTTCGCGACATACGCCGTCCCATGGCAGATTTCATGCAACCCCGGTGCTCGGGCGCTTCAGGCCGCCACATCGCACCCCGGCTACTACGGTCGAAAGCTCTCGTTCGCTGGCATCGGACATGGATCACTCCTTGATCGCGTGTGTCAAAGCAGGGGGATGTCTTTTTCCTCGTAGGGAAAGCCGAGGCTCTTGCGCATCTCCCGATACCACCTCGGCATCGGCGGACGGGAAAATCCGTGGTTGAGCAGCCACTGCTGACACTTGCGCTGCCAGGTCGGGTCGTCGGGATTACCCGGGTGCCAGAAAATCGCCTGGATGGTCGGATGGATCGGCGAGGCGGGTGGCGCGGGCTGCCGAACCGCATGATCAAGCGTCGGATCCGCACCATGTTCGAGCAGCCAGTACACCTGCTTGAAGCCACCGCGCGAAGCATAGTCCGATACCAGCGGTACCCCCTGCGCCAATGAATTGACGTCCGCCCCGCGCTCCACCAGCAGCTGCACGTTCTGCCACTGGTTGTGCCAGATGAACGCCTGGAACAGCAGCGGCTCGTCGTTGGCGTTGCGCGTGTTCGGATCGCCGCCGTGGTCGAGCAGCAGTTTCAGGTAGATCGGGTCCTTCTCGGTGGCCGCGATCACCATGGCGTTGTTGTAGTCGAAGTACGTGCCGCCGCTGCCGTCGGCATAGTGCTTGGAGTGCGTTCCCGGCTTGCGTGCGTTCGGATCGGCGCCGTTGTCCAGCAAAGCCTTCAAGCCCTCCGGGTTGTGCGTGTAGATCGGCCATCCGATCAGCGGCATGCCGCTGTTGTCGACGCTGAAGTAGCGATCCGGATCGATGTGCTCGTCCTTCATCAGGTGCCGCACCTGCGCGACGTCGCCCTGCTCCGCGGCGAGCGCCAGCGCCTGTGCGCGCGGATCCCTGAAGTACGTGCCCAACCCGTAGCGCGAGTGGCTCGCCGGCGTGTCCGGGCCACGGCCGGCAAGCAGCAGGCTCATCAGAAGCCCGGCAAGGGCAAACACGTTTCGCGACATACGCCGTCCCATGGCAGGTCAGAGCCGGATCCTAAGCGCGGCAAGCCCGCCGCGTACCGACGCGGCGCGCCGGAAGTGATCTTCGTCACACGATCCCTGGCCGCGAGGCTAGCAGAAGGGTTGATGGCGCCGCTGTCGGCGCAAGCCGCTCCCGCAGACCAAGCCGCGCTTCAGGCGATCTCGTGCGTATAGACGATGAAGCCCAGGTGGCGCGCCACCTTGTCGTACAGCGCCCGCCCGGCGGCATTGTCGATCTGCGTCTGCCAATAGACGCGTCGCGCGCTGGCGTCCCGCGCTCTTTGATAAACCGCCCCGATCAACTGCCGCCCGACCCCACGACCACGCAGGTCGGTGCGGGTAAACAGGTCCTGCAGGTAGCATACCGGTTCGATGCGGGTGGTGCTGCGATGAAACAGGTAATGCGCGATTCCGACGACCTCGCCGTCCAGCTCGGCCACCAGCGCAAACACCGGCTCGGCTGGATCCAGGAATCGATTCCAGGTGCACGCGGTGATCGCCTCCGGCAACGCCGTCTCGCCCTCCCGGCCATAGAACGCGTTGTAGCCGTCCCAGAGCAGGCGCCACGGCGCATGGTCGGACCGCGAGATGGGACGAATGAGCAGGGAATCGACAGTCATGGCAGACGCCTTCCGTAAGTCAGGGGAGGCACCGAGTAAGACAGTTGCGTCGCAGTCGGCAGGCCGGGCTCACTCCCGGTGCCCCGACAAGCGCATCGCCAGCACGTACCACGCGGTAACCGTCGGCACGACGTAGGGAAACACGCCGTAGAAGGTATCGCTTACCGAGTGCGAACGGGCATCCACCCATACGAAGATGTGCACGCAGAACGCCAGCACCAGCACGGTGATTACCCAGCCGGTGATCGACGTGGGGCGGTACATCCATCCCGAGGGTTTGAACATGACGGCTCTCGCATGGCGCGGGTCGCCACCGATGATAGGACGGCGAGCAACAGATGCGGTGCCAAGTGGCCAGCGTGCCATCGTGATCGGCCCGGGCCTCCCTCATCCGGATCAGTTGATGATCTCTCCCATGCCCGCCTGGACCCGCCTCCGGAGTTCCAGAATGAACTCCGGATCGTAGAGCTCCCAACTTTCCAGCTCGCCGACGATCCTCAGAGGCTGCGCGCTTCGATAGGACCGTGTCGGATTGCCCGGGAATTTCTTGTTGGTGACGTTCGGGTCGTCTTCGAACGCACCGGTTGGCGCTACAACGTAGACCCGCGGCCTTCCCGCTCCGAGCGCCAGCTCCGCGGCGAGACCAGCGCCCTTGGGCAAGCTGGTGAAGTAGACATGGTTCATCACGACGCTCTCGTCGTAGTTGGAAGTGAACCCTGCTTTCAACATGTCGCCAACGGAGAGGTCCGCCCTGGTGCCGTGATAGAACGGCCCTCGAACCTGACCGCAGTTCTCGACGGAAACGGGAATCCAGTCTTCTTCATGCATGACCCGGAGCGCCTCATGCTTCCTGCCCAATCGGCAGGGTGGCGATCCTAGGTCAACGCTCGCGTCTTCCTGCAAGCCCCATGGGCTGCTATACATTGAAAGTGGGAAGCGCAATGCGCGTTCGCCTCGTCCGCGACTCGCCCCAATCGCCGTCACTCTGAAGAGCGAGCCCGGGTTCGCTTCCATCGTGGATCAAGTGAATCTTGCCCGTTGCGGTGCCGCTCGGCCTTGGTGGCAGACGCGGAGATGCGTCACGAGGCCTGAATCGACGGGCCGGCGAATCCTGAAGAGGCGCTGCGCCGAGGGTGCGCCACGCGGCGACACCGGCACTGGGTTCACGCCTTACCGACCATGATCGCACCGCGGTCTTCGGCGCTCAGATGTCCATCGTGCTGGCCCATGCATCACCTTGTCGCGGGGTGGCGCACTTGATCTTAGAAACCGCCCAGGCTGACGCTGGAGTTAAGCGGCGGCGAAGCCGTCCGCCTTGAACTGAGATGTTAGGTGCGCTACTGGCGAACGATTGCATAGGTATAAATTTTGCCGTCCTTGTCGCGTAACACGAGCTTTGAGTCGGACACGCTGATTAGGGCATCTCCATCATCGGTGACATATCCGGTTTTGAGCCGTTTACCTTCAATCTTCCAAACGGTCAAAGGCCCCGCGCAGCAGCCATGATCGCAACTGTCGATTGCAAGATACTTCTCAGAAAATCGCAAATCTTGTGACTCACCTGGCTTCTTTGGTGAGATCAAAGATAGGTGCATACCAGCTAAGTGAACCTCGCTCCAAGAAAGGTCGGGGGTGGCTCGGTTGAGTGCCATTGAATGACAGCCAACCAGAACTGAGCCAACCATGGCTAATGCAAGTGTGCGCAACGTATGGGACACAAGAGCACCTAACGCTGGAATTGAGCGGCGGCGTAGCCGTCCGCCTTGAACAAGATGTTAGGCGCCAACTGTGCCGCCGCGTCTCCGCCTGTGCAACAGGATGGCAACGATGCCCAGCAAAGCTAGGGCAATACCGGCTAGGGGTAAATACAGAACCCACGCGAGACCCGATTCATGAGCTGGAACGGCAAGTCGGACCCAGCACCAGAACCCGAGCAGCAGAAGGTTAAGGGCGATGAGCGCGTGCAGCACGCCGAGCCGTTGACGCCTTGGCGAGATCGCGAACGCGGCGACAACAAGATGCGGAGCGGCCATGAAGAGGTAATTAGCCACGAAGTCGTGAAGCGCGGGCACTGCTGGGGCTGACGATAGCCCGACGAAGTAGAGCACGCCAGGGAAAGCGAGAAGGGTGGTGAGCCAGAACCAAAATCGGCGAGTTACTTCCATGGGCGCCTAACGCTGGAGTTGAGCGGCGCGCGTCAGCGCGTCCGCCTTGAAGGAGATGTTAGGCCGCGCGAGAGTAATAGCGGCGATCAACGTATTTCGTGACTACCCGGAACAACAACGCGCCGATGCCGCCGCCGATACCTGCGGAGATACTTGAGTGTCCAAAATACTCGCCGCCGAAGTAGCTCCCGAGCCCTGCGCACAGGCCGCAAACTAGCAAGCCTATCCACGTTTCCCAGTGTTGGTAGTGACGCATCTTTGCTTCCCTTCTAGAAACGTGCATAAGTGGTCTAACGCAGAGCTAAGCCGCGGCGAACCGCGTAGCGGTTGGCGTCGACTGAGCGCCGGGTTAGACACCCCGGACGTGTGCACGACTGAAGAATCCGTGCCGATACGCGATGACAACCAGGCAGATGCCGATGAGAAGTGGGCATACCGCTCCAATGAGTTGACCCGTAAGCTCGCCGGCGCCATAAGCAGTGGCCGGCAAAGCTGGTGCCGTAGCCAAGACGCCAATCATGTCCTTGATGCCCCGCACCGACAAGAGCAACGCGCCGAAAAGAACAACATATAGCTCCGCAAAATTACGTAGCTTTTGTGATCTCATGATCTGATTTTCTCCGACCTCTCAAAGGTGACTAACGCTGGAGTTAAGCGGCGGCGAAGCCGTCCGCCTTGAAAGATTTGTTAGCGCTCAGGCCTGAACCTTTACGAGTTCAGAGCTTGTGAGCGCAGTGTCACTTGCCTCGCCATGATAGAACCCCGCGGAGTCCTTGCGGTAATTTTTGCGGATGTAGCGTACGCAGCTCTTATAGAAATTTTCTAGTGCTCTGTAGCTCTCTTGGTGCTGCGCATAGGCGCCAGTCAAACTCTGACCAAGGCTGACGAAGCTGGATGGGGAGACAAGTCCCATGTAGAGACGACCACGATGGATGTTGTTCGCATCGGTGAAAGAAACCAGATACTCGATGCCCGGACCATGGACAACAAATTTCTCAGTGGGTGCATGCCACGTCACCCAAGCGGGATCTTGAAAATGACTCTCAGGAAATAGGTCGGACTTAAAAATCTTGAGCTTTCGGGAGCCGTTGAGGTCGTCAGAGTGCGTTTTAACAAGCGGAATATTTTGTGTAGACCATCTGTCTGGTGCGAGGTAAGCGCCACGAGAGAAGAGGTAGTCATGAAAGGCTCGTCGATCCTCGTCCGCCATGTAGAAGTTGATCTGCATGCTTTTGACCGCTAACGCTGGAGTTAAGCGGCGGCGGAGCCGTCCGCTTGGATGACGGGTTAGGCCTGCACGCCAAACACAGCAGGGCCTGCGAAGAGAACGACAAACGCAACAATGAGCGCGACGCCGACGGCATAGAATAGGCGCGTCCCACGAGGTAGCGCAGCTAGGACAAGCATTGCGGCCACCCCGGCATATGCATCTATGGCAATGGAGCGGTCGGCCTGATCCCACGGGCGGAATGCGACCAGGTACACGGCGGCACAGACGACGACAAGAAAGCGTTGGCGCGCGCTGAGGCTCCAGAGTTTTTTGGTCAGTAACGCCATATGTTCCTTGCGGGCCTAACGCTGAAGTTAAGCGGCGCGCGTCAGCGCGTCCGCCTTGGACGAGTTGTTAGGCACCAGCACAGCTTCCCTCGACGCCTGCCAGATAGACCTTGCTGCCGGATGGAATTTGGCCTGTGGAAATCGTGGGCGGCAGGCCGATTGGAACGGAAGGAGTAGACGGTCGCGGTCTTTGACCATAGTTGACCATCTCCACGCACGCTAGCTGGGTGTCGAGGCGATCTCCGGCTGGTGTGACGATAAGAAGCGGAGAGCCTATCCGTATGGTGGGCAAGTCAGAGTTGCCAGGAATGCCAGGCACAAGAACCGGCCCTGGACGGCCGGAAAGTTGAAAGGCGTGCTCAACTGTGAACAGGAAGATCTCTGACATGGTGCCTAACGCTAGAGATAAGCGGCGGCGGAGCCGTCCGCCTTGAACGAGTAAAAAAGAGACTTCCTCCCCTTTCGGCCTCGAGGGCCATGATGGTGTTGCGACACAACCGTCAGCAGAGGAGGAAGTCTCCATGGGCACTATAACCCTGGGTGTGGACCTGGCGAAGCGGGTGTTCTCGGTGTGCGAGATGGATGCCGTCGGACACGTGCTGCGGCGGCAGGAGGTGAAGCGCGACGCCTTTGCCGCGTGGCTCGGCCAGCAGCCGGCCGGCACCGTGGTGGCGATGGAGGCGTGCAGCGGAGCGCATCATTGGGCCCGGCACTGCCTGGTGCTGGGCTTGCAGCCGAGGATCATCGCCGCCCAGTTCGTTGGCCCGTTCCGCAAGAGCCGCACCACCAAGAACGACCGCAACGACGCCGAGGCGATCGCCACCGCCGCCCGGCAGGGCAACATGCGCTTCGTGCCGGTGAAGTCGGTGGAGCAGCAGGCTCGGCTGGCATGGCACCGGGTGCGCGAGGGCTACAAGGCCGAGGGCCTGGCCATCGGCAACCGGCTGCGTGGCCTGCTGGCCGAGTTCGGCATCGTGGTGGCCAACAGCGACGTGGCGTTACGCCGGGTGCTGGCCGACCTGGAGGCCTACGAACTGCCCGGCGAGCTCCGCGAGCTGCTGCGCGACCTGGCCGCCCACTGGGCGCAGGTGCGCGAGCGCATCGAGGCATGCGATGCCCGTATCGACGCCCACGCGCGAGACGATACGCGCTGCATGCGGCTGCGCTCGATCGTCGGCATTGGGCCGATCACCGCCGACGCGGTGGTGGCGACGCTGGGCGCCGCGACCGACTTCCGCAACGGTCGGCAGCTGGCCGCCTGGCTGGGTCTGGTGCCGATGCAGCACTCCACGGGCGGGCGAGCGCGTCTGGGCACGATCAGCTGCCGTGGCGATGCCTATCTGCGCACGCTGCTGATCCAGGGCGCGCGCAGCAGCCTGCAGCGGGCCAAGGCGGTGGCGACGGAGCAGGCCACGCCGGAGCAACTGTGGATACGCACGCTGGATCGCCGATTGCCGTTCGGCAAAGTGCTGGTGGCGATCGCCAACAAGCATGCGCGGCAGGCGTGGGCGATGCTCGCCTGGGACGTCGACTACGACCCGCACGCCTGCCTGCAGCATCCGAGGCATCAGCGAACCATCGTCACCGTTTGAGAGATTCGTTTCACCGTCCGTGCGACGCGGTAGACAACGGGTCAGACCGACCCGGCGAGAACCTGACTAACTATTTGGACGTCCATCCCGCGTCGCGGCCGATCCCCGCACGCCGGTCAGTCCGATGAATGAATGAGGTCGCCGGGTGCGGTTTATACCCTGGTCCGGGTCGGCAGCATCGACCCCACAAGACCGTTTACGGAAATGCAGTCTGGCATCCGTTGAAGCCGCATCGCATCGACACGCAATACGCACCATCGGAGGACAACATGATGATTGGCAGTGGCCCGAACGCCTGGGGCAAAAGCGTCATGCACCCGGGGTTGATCGGAAGTCTCTTACGGAATTGTTAGGCGCCATGCTCACGACCCTCAAAGAACTTGTGCATTGCGCCAAGGAAACTCCTAGCCTCATCCCCACTAGTGAAAGTATGCGAATGCGCCTCCGAGTTCCACAGGGCGAGGATTGCGCTATCGCTCTGTTGCAGCAACTCCGCGAGCTGCGCTGCTAGTAGGGAACGCGTTGCATGGTCATGCCCGGCAAAGATATCTGCCCAGATCTCTTCGTCCGAGGCAAAGTCCAAGTAGGCATCTTGGTGGTACCAGGAGCCAATCGCGTTCTTGAGAATGGAGAGGTCCATATGCAGTTTTGAACGAGCGGGATTCTTTCCCATGGCGCCTAACGCTGGAGTTAAGCGGCGCGCGGTACGCGCGTCCGCTTGGACGACTGGTTAGGCTTCTTGCTCGCCAAACCAAAGGATTTCGATCTTATCTAGCTGGTGGACAGGCATGCCAGAGCATTCCTGGACTTCTTCGGCGTTGATGACTGCGCGCGGAAACCCCGGCTGCTCTGCTTGACCAATCTCGACAAAGTCTTGCTTGGCAATATGAACTGCCTTTGCGAAAGCAGCATTGGGATCTGCGGCAGAGACGAAGCCGCTCAGCTCAAAACGCATGGCAGAACCATTGCGATGGAATCCCTCGCCTCGCGCTAGAACTTGCCAGATATTCATTAATCCTTCCTGGAGAAGCCTAACGCTTAGTAGACCCCATATCTGGGGTGTTGCACCGAGTATGCCTGAGGCTCCAGACCACCAACAAGCGACAAATTCCTACATTTCATCAAGCGGTTACGTGACTGCGTCGGCGACGTTTGGATCGCATGCTGCCGGTGTTACACGACGGATGTGAGGGTGTATGAGTTACACCGGCGGAAGTGCCGTCGTAACAAGTGTTAAGAGCGAGCGACGCTTTCCGGCGGGAAAGCCGGACGAATCGCCATCTCTTCACCCCATCACATCCTCCACCGCCACGAACCCGCCCGTCTGACGCGCCCACAACCGCGCATACAGGCCTTCGTGCGCGATCAGCTCGGCATGCGTGCCGGTCTCGACGATGTGCCCCTTGTCCATCACCACCAGCCGGTCCATCCGCGCGATGGTGGACAGGCGGTGGGCGATGGCGATGACGGTCTTGTTCTGCATGAGCAGGTCGAGGCTGTCCTGGATGGCCGCTTCGGCTTCCGAATCGAGCGCGCTGGTGGCTTCGTCCAGCACCAGGATCGGTGCGTCCTTCAGCAATACGCGGGCAATGGCGATGCGCTGGCGCTGGCCGCCGGAGAGTTTCACGCCACGCTCGCCGACGTGGGCGTCGAAGCCGGTGCGGTCCTGGCCGTCCAGCAGGGTCGGGATGAACTCGTCGGCGCGCGCCTTGCGCACGGCCTCGGCGATCTGCGCCTCGCTGGCGTCGGGGCGGCCGTAAAGCAGGTTGTCGCGGATCGAGCGATGCAGCAGCGAGGTGTCCTGGGTGACCACGCCGATCTGCGAACGCAGGCTCTCCTGCGTGACGTGCGCGATGTCCTGGCCGTCGATCAGGATGCGACCCTGCTCGAGGTCGTACAGGCGCAGCAACACGTTGACCAGGGTGGACTTGCCGGCGCCGGAGGGGCCGACCAGGCCGATCTTCTCGCCCGGTCGCACGGTGAGATCCAGCCCGGCGATCACCCCGCCCTGCTTGCCGTAGTGGAAGTGGATGCGCTCGAAGCGCACGCTGCCCTCGCGCACCACCAGCGGCACCGCGTCCGGCGCGTCCTGCACGGTGCGCGGCTGGGCGATGGTGGTGAGGCCGTCCTGCACCGTACCGATGTTCTCGAAGATGCCGTTGACCACCCACATGATCCAGCCGGACATGTTGTTGATGCGGATCACCAGGCCGGTGGCCAGCGCGATGGCGCCGACGGTCACCCGCCCCTGGCTCCACAGCCACAGCGCCAGCCCCGAGGTGCCGGTGATCAGCAGGCCGTTGAGCGAGGTGATGGTGATGTCCATCGCGGTGGTCATGCGCGTCATGCGGCGGGTCTTGCCGATCTGCTCACTCAGCGCGTCGGCCACGTAGTCCTCCTCGCGGCGGGTGTGCGAGAACAGCTTGAGCGTGAGCACGTTGCTGTAGCCGTCGACGATGCGCCCCATCAGCTTCGAGCGCGCCTCGGACGACTCCCACGAGCGCTGCTTGGTGCGCGGGATGAAGTACGCCAGCGTGGCCACGTAGGCCACGATCCACGCCACCAGCGGCGCCGCCAGCCAGGCATCGGCCTGGGCGAACAGGAAGATCGCGCTGCCGGTGTAGACCACCACGTACCAGATCGCATCGACGATCTGCACCGCCGACTCCCGCAGGCTGGCGCCGGTCTGCATGATGCGGTTGGCAATGCGCCCGGCGAAATCGTTCTGGAAGAAGCCCAGGCTCTGCCGGATCACGTAGCGGTGGTTCTGCCAGCGGATGCGCCCGGTCAGGCCCGGGATCACCGCCTGGTTCACCAGCAGGTCGTGCAGCCCGGAGAGCACCGGCCGCAGCACCAGCGCCACCAGCCCCATCCACAGCAGGGTACGGCCGTGCACGTGGAAGAACTGCGCTGCAGGCGTGGCATTGACCATGTCCACGATGCGCCCGATGAAGCCGAACAGCGCCACCTCGATCAGCGCGAAGCCCAGCCCCACCAGCAGGGTGACGAGGAAGATCGGCCACACCTGGCGCAGGTAGAACGCGTAGAAGCGCCCCACCGTGGCCGGAGGCATGGCGTCGACCGGTTCCCTGAAAGGGTCGATCAGGTTTTCGAACCAGCGGAAGAGCATGGGGAGGATCCGTGGGAACCAGCCGAAGGTGGCGGCAGGGCGATCACCATGCGGTCGTTGCCGGCCGAGCGCAAGACAATCAGCGCGGCCGATCCCGCCGCGAGGCCAGCCGGTCGGCCAGACGCGTGGGCTCGGGCAGCTTGTAGCCGCGGCCGCTTGCCAGCACGCATTGCACCGCTGTGGCGTGGCTTACCCGGTGACCCGGCGAGACGATCAACGGCTGGATGCCGTCCTTGCTGCGCAGCGCGGTGCCGATGAGATGCCCGCGGTGCATCACGGCCGCCCGGTCGCCGCGACGCGGACCAACCGGCCCGTGGCTGCCGACCAGAATCTTCTTCGCCACGCCAATGGTCGGCAGATCGGTCATCACACCCAGGTGAGCGGCGATTCCGAGGCCGCGTGGATGGGCCACGCCGTGGCCGTCGACGAAGACCAGGTCCGGCACGTCGGGCAACTGCGCCAGCGCCGCGAGCACGGCCGGCAGCTCCCGGAACGAGAGCAGGCCGGGGATGTAGGGCATCCGCGTGGGCAGGCGGGCCACGACCTCGGCCAGCGGCTGCATGGAATCGGCGTCGAGCAGCACGGCGACAGCGCGGGTGATCGCGCCGCCCTCCTCGAAACCCACGTCCACGCCGGCGAGGCGCCGCCATGGAGGAAAGTCATCTCGCAGAAGGACTCGCGTGGCCAGCTCCGCCTGCAGTCGACGGGCACGGGGCACGTCGCCGTCCCAGGCGAGCAATTCGGGCGGCACGTCGAATCGGGCATCCATCGCGCCAGCCTGAACGCCCGCCGCCGAAGATGCCAGCCCGGCCGGGGATTCCATTGACCCCTCGCGGGGCGCCTCCGATCATTTCGGGATGCCCAAGCTCCTGCGCCTGCTGCTGACCCTCCTGCTCCTGCTCGGCAGCGCCGCCGCCCCAGCGCGCCAGGCCGACGCCCCGGCCACGCCGCCCACGCCCGACCAGGCGCTGGCGCAGATGCGCAGCCAGCTCGACGGCATCAAGAAGGCGCTGGACAGCCAGCCCGATACGGCCGCCCTCACCGACCTGCGCAACCAGGCGCTTGCCGTGCAGGATCAGGCCAGCCAGGTTGCGACCGGGCTGGCGCCGCAGGTGCAGGCCGCGCAGGCGCAACTGGCCGTGCTTGGCCCGGCGCCGGACAAGAACACCACCGAGACACCGGAGGTGCGCAGCCAGCGCCGCAAGCTGGAGAAGGCGGCGGCCGATGTCGATGCGCAGATGAAGCAGGCGCAGTTGATGGGCCAGGAGGCCGAGCAACTGGCCACCCAGCTCTCGGACCTGCGCCGCAACGCATTCCAGACCCGGCTGGCCGAACGCACGGCCACGCCGTTCAGCCGCGCGTTCTGGTCCGATCCGCTGCGCAGCCTGCCCGCGGACCTGCATCGGCTGCGCAACCTCGGCAATGACCTGCGCGACGCCATCGCCACGGCATGGCAACCGCCGAACCGCACGCCGTTCCTCGCCTGCCTGCTGGCGGCGGCCCTGCTGCTGGGCGTCGGGCGCTGGCTGCTCGAGCGCGGCCTGCTGCGCTTCACGCAGAACCGCGTGCCGGCGGGCCACCTGCGCCGCAGTGCACTGGCCCTGGCGATCGCCCTGCTCACGGCGCTCAACACCGGCTTGGCAGCGGAACTGGCCCTGCAGTCGCTGGACTGGAACGGCCTGCTCGACGGCGACCTGCATGCGCTGGGGCTGCAGATGGTGCGGCTGGTCCTGCTCAGTGCCTACATCGCCGGACTCGGCCGCGCCCTGCTCTCCGCCACGCGGCCGAGCTGGCGGATGCCGGGACTCTCCGACGCCGAGGCCTGCGCGCTGCGACCGCTGCCATGGCGGCTGGCCATGGCCGTTGCCCTGCTCGGCGCGATGGAACTGGTGAACCACGCGATCAGCGCCAGCCTGCCGGCCACCGTGGCCACCCGCGGATTGATCGCCCTGGTGATCAGCGGCCTGCTGCTCTCCCTGCTGATGCGCCAGGCACGCGCGCGCCGCGGCGAACTGGCCAACGGCGAAACCCCGCCGGGCCGCCCGCTGTGGGTGGGGATCGGACTGGGCGTGCTGATGGTCGCCGCCGCCCTGGGCGTGCTGGGCGTGGCCACCGGCTACATCGCGCTGGCGTTCTTCATCGCGGTGAACACGGTATGGATCGGCGTGGTGGTGGCTTCGCTGTACCTGGCTTCGCACGTGCTGAACGACCTGTGGGAACTGCTGCTGTCGCCCCGCGGAAGCAACGGCCAGCGCCTGCAGGACGCGTTCGAGGTCACGCCGGAGCGGCTGGAGCAGGCCCGCACGCTGCTGGCCGGCATCACCCGCGCGTTTGCCGTGCTGCTGGCGATCGGGGCCGTGGTGTCGCGCCTGGGCGCCAGCCCGGAGGACCTCGGCGCCAGCGTCGGCACGCTGCTGGGCGGCTTCAATTTCGGCGAGCTGAAGCTGGCGCCGGCCGACCTGCTCAAGGCACTCGCCGTGCTGGTGGTCGGCCTGTTCGTGGTACGCGTGATCAAGCGCTGGCTGGATCGCGAACTGCTGCCCAACACCCGGCTCGATCCGGGCATGCGCAGCTCGATGGTGACCCTGCTCGGCTACGTCGGCGGCGTGCTGGTGGTGGTGATGGCGCTGGCCACGCTGAAGGTGAGCCTGCAGAACATCGCCTGGATCGCCAGCGCGCTGTCGGTCGGTATCGGCTTCGGCCTGCAGGCGATCGTGTCGAACTTCATCTCCGGCCTGATCCTGCTGGCCGAGCGCCCAGTGAAGGTGGGCGACTGGATCAGCATCAACGACGTGGAAGGCGACATCCGCCGGATCAACGTACGCGCCACCGAGATCCAGCTGTGGGACCGCTCCACGGTGATCGTGCCGAACTCGCAGCTGATCACCCAGAACGTGCGCAACGTGACCCTGGCCAACGCGCTGGGCCGGGTCAGCTTCACCCTGCCGATGCCACTGGACACCGACGCCGCGCGCGTGCGCGACCTGATCCTGACGGTGCTTGCTGCCCACCCCGGCACGCTGGACGACCCGGCGCCGTTCGTGCGGCTGGACAGCGTCACCACCACCCACATCGTGTTTGGCGCCTACGCCTACACCCGCAGTCCGCGCGACGCCTCGATGGTGAAGAGCGAGATCCTGTTCACCCTGCTGAGCCGCCTGCGCGAGGAAAGCCTGCGCCTGATCCGCCCGCAGGACATGGTGGTGCACCGCTCGCCGCGTCCGCCCGCGCCCGGCGAGAACTGACCGGGCGCGGGCCCGGCGGGACTCGACAGCCGGATCCCGACGCGCGAGGCTGGAACTCCATTCCTCGACGGAGGCGATCCATGGGACTCACGCAGCGCCGTCCGGCCGCCCCGCTGGATGCCCTGGTCGAGAAGATCTGGGACTGGGACATGCCGGCCGCCGGGCACCACCTCGAGCGGGTGCTGCCGCAACCGGGCGCGCAGCTGATCATCAACCTGCGCGAGGACGAGACGCGGGTCTATACCGACGAACCGCAGCGCCGCTGCCTGCGCGCATCCGGCAGCGTGCTGGGCGGCCCGCGGGTGACCAGCCAGATCATCGACACCGCCGAGCAGGTGCGCGTGATGGGGGTGGTGTTCCGACCCGGCGGCGCGCATGCGCTCACGGCCGAAGACCAGCAGGCCCTGCTGGCACGGGACATCGATCTGGAGGATCTGTTCGGCGCGCACGCGCGTCGGCTGCGCCAGCAGTTGCTGGAAGCGCCCAGTCCTGAGGCCCGCCTGCGGCTCCTCGAGCAATGGCTGCGTGCCCACCGGCGCGGACCGGCGATCGATCCGGCGGTGGCGCATGCCGCCGCGACGCTGGATCGCGCGCCGCAGTGGGCGCGCATCGCCGGCGTGGTGGAGCAGACCGGCCTGTCCGACGACCGCCTGCGGACCCGCTTCCGGCGCCAGATCGGCATCGGCCTGAAGCGCTACGCGCGGCTGCAGCGCTTTCGCGCAGTGGTGGCACAGGTGCATCGGGCCGGCACCGTGGACTGGTGCCGGGTGGCTGCCGACGGCGGCTTCACCGACCAGGCGCACCTGGTGCGCGAGTTCCGTGCCTTTGCCGGGCTCACTCCCGGCACGTTCCTGGCGCAGCGCGGCCCGCACCTGAATCACCTGGTGATCGATTAGTCGCGCGGAAAATCGCCAAGACGGCACCGCGCCTGCCGGGCCAGACTGCTCCCGTCCGCTACCAAGGAGACCCGCCATGCCATCGATCCAGGGCAGCACCATCATTCCCTGCCTGCGCTACCGCGACGCGCCCGCCGCCATCGACTGGCTGTGCCGCGCGTTCGGCTTCCAGCGCCACGCCGTCTACCCGGACGAGGCCGGCGGCATCGCGCACGCCCAGCTCAACTACGGCCCGGGCATGATCATGCTTGGCAGCGTGCGCGACGACGGCTTCGGACAACACCTGCTGCACCCGGACCAGACCCAGGGGCGCGAAACCCAGTGCGCCTGCGTGATCGTGGAGGACTGCCGCGCCCACTACGCCCAGGCCACGGCCGCCGGCGCGCAGATCGTGGACGACTACGAAGAGAAGGACTACGGCGGCGCCGGCTACAGTTGCCGCGACCTCGAAGGCCACCTGTGGTGGTTCGGCAGCTACGACCCGTGGAAGGACCAGGGCCCCGGCCAGTAGGGCAGACTCCGGCGCATGTCCTCGCCGGCCCTTCCGCCTGGGCAGGGCTCCCTCAGCGCACCAGCAGCGCCGGCACCAGGCAGCGGCGGATCAGCGCGGTGGTGGTACTGCCCAGCAGCAACTCACGGATGCGCGAGTGGCCGTAGGCGCCGAGCACCAGCAGGTCGATGCCGTGCCGCTCCACGTAACCGCCGATCACCTCCTCGGCGTTGCCGGGGATGATCTCGGTGCGGTGGGTGATCTCCAGCGCATCCAGCAGCGTGTGGGCCCAGTCCATGTGCACGGTCGCGGCGCGATCTTCGGTCGCCGCCATCACCACGTGGCACTCCAGGCCGGCGAACAGCGGGTTGCGGGCAACCAGATCCACTGCCTTGCGCGAGCTCGGGCTGCCGTCGAACGCCAGCAGCACCTTGTCGATGGGCTGGAACGCGCGCGAGGCCACCAGCACCGGCCGCGTCGAGGCGCGCAGCACGCGCTCCAGCGTGCCGCCCAGGTGCAGCCGGGCGAAATCGGCCGCCTCACCGCGCTTGCCCAGTACCAGCAGGTCGTGGGCAGCCTGCTCGTCCTCGAGCAAGTCGACCAGGTTGCCGTGGCGCAGGCAGTCGCGCACCTCGGCGATCCCGCGCTGCTGCAGATCGGCCTTGGCCGCGTCCAGCAGCTGGTGACCGCGCGCCATGGCGAGCCGGCTGCGTTGCTCGTCCAGCCCGGCCAGTTCGTTCAGCAGTGCCTGGTCGGTGTCCATGCCGATGCTGCCGCTGAGGTCCGTCGTCGCCGGTCGCTCGGGATGCCGGTCGATGGCGTGCAGCAGTTCGACGCCCGCGTGCAGCCGCTGGGCGGCCCAGGCCGCGTGGTCCACCACGCTGCGGGTATAGGTCGAGTCGTCGATGCAGACCAGCAGATTCTTCATGTGCAGCTCCTAGTGACCCGTCAGCGCGTCGACAGCTTCCGGCTTGTCGTGCACCGCCAGTCGATCGACCAGCGTGGCGCTGGCCTGGTTCATGCCGTGGACGTCGACCGTGGTGCCTTCGCGGCGGAACTTCAGCACCACCTTGTCCAGCGCACCCACGGCGGTGAGATCCCAGAAATGCGCACGACTGACGTCGATGCGCACCACGTCCAGCGCCTCGCGGAAATCGAAGGCGGCGACGAACGACTCGGCCGAGGCGAAGAACACCTGGCCGGTGACGCGGTATTCGCGCATGCGGCCGTCGGCGTTCAGTGCCGAGCCGACATGCATCACCTGCCCCACCTTGCGCGCGAAGAACACCGCACTGAGCAGCACGCCGACCAGCACGCCGATGGCCAGGTTGTGCGTCGCCACCACCACGATCACGGTGGCGATCATCACCACGCTGGACGACTTGGGGTGTTCGCGCAGGTGGCGGAACGAACTCCATTTGAAGGTACCAATGGAGACCATGATCATCACCGCGACCAGCGCCGCCATCGGGATGCAGCTGACCCAGTCGCGCGCGAACACCACCATCGCCAGCAGCAGCACGCCGGCGCAGAAGGTGGACAGCCGTCCGCGACCGCCGGATTTCACGTTGATCACGGTCTGGCCGATCATGCCGCAGCCGGCCATGCCGCCGAACAGGCCGGCCACGATGTTGCCCAGGCCCTGCCCCACGCACTCGCGGTTGCGGTCGCCGGTGGTGTCGGTGAACTCGTCGACGATCGCCGCCGTCATCAGCGACTCGAGCAGGCCGACCACCGTCATCGGAATCGCATACGGCAGCACGATCGCCAGCGTGTGCAGGTTCAGCGGCACGTCCGGCCACAGGAACTGCGGCAGGCTGGCCGGCAGCGCGCCCATGTCGCCGACCGTGCGCACGTGGGTGCCGGTGAGCAGGGTGAACGCGGTGATCAGCACGATCGCCACCAGCGGCGACGGCACGGCCTTGGTGATGCGCGGAAAGCCGTAGATGATCGCCAGCCCAACCGCGACCAGTACGTAGACCATCCACGGCACGCCGATCAGCTGCGGCAACTGGGCCATGAAGATCAGGATCGCCAGCGCGTTGACGAAGCCGGTCACCACCGAGCGCGAGACGAAGCGCATCAGCGAACCGAGCTTGAACAGGCCCACCACGACCTGCAGCACGCCGGTGACGATGGTGGTGAGGAACAGGTACTGCAGCCCGTGGTCCTTGACCAGGGTGACCATCAGCAGCGCCATCGCACCGGTCGCCGCGGAAATCATCGCCGGCCGGCCGCCGGTGATCGCCACCGTCATCGCAATGCACGAGGCGGCATACAGGCCGACCTTCGGATCGACACCGGCGATGATGGAGAAGGCGATCGCCTCGGGAATCAGGGCCAGCGCGACGACGGTGCCGGCCAGCACGTCGTTGCGCACGTTGGAGAGCCAGTCCTGGCGGAGGGTGCGTAGATTCATGGCAATAGGACATTCAGGAGCAGAGGCACCCTGCTCGCGTCATGGGGCGCGAGGAAGAGCACACAGGAATTCCAGCCGCGCGTTCCACGACCGATCGACTGCAGGGGACTGGCTTGGCTGCGCCACAGGGTCACAGACGCGGCTTCGCCGGCTCGGGCGAAGAGGGTGCAAGCAGGCAAATGCAGCCGCCTAGGATACAACAAAGCCTGATGGCGCCGGCCGCGATCTGCCGGCCAAGCACCCGCAGGCAACCGCGATGCGAGACGCACCCCCGCCTCTTGGTGGCAAACGCCTGCACCGGGATGAGTCGAAACGTCCCCGGGGACCTGGCGCGATGCGGGCGGCGGCGTGCTTCTGCTGCCCGGTCATCGATATGGCTGACTCCATTCCAGGAGGCCAGCTGTGGCGCTTCGGCAGCTACGTCCCCCTGGCCCGGAACTGGCGACTGATCCGGCGCTCAGGCGGGAACGGCCAGCCGCTCGAGCAGACGCTCCCATCCCGCGGTCACCGTGAGTGCGCGACCCTGCGCCTGCCGGCGCAGGATGCCGCGTTCGAGCAGCCGCGCCAGCACCGCCGCGCCGAGCGCACCGGCCAGGTGCGGACGGCGCTCGCTCCAGTCCAGGCAGCTGCGGCACAGCGGACGACGCTGGCCGCGCAGCGCGGCGACGTCCACGCCCAGCGCGATGCACCACGCTTCGCCGTCGGGCGTCAGCATCGGCGCGTCGTCGATCGTCGCCAGGCAACCGCTGCGATGCAGCCGCTCGAACAACTGCGTGCCGCAGTTGCCGGCCAGGTGGTCATAGCAGACGCGTGCGCGACGCAAGGCCGCATCCGCGGGACCGACCGTCACCGTCGCGACCCGCTGCGAGGTCTGCGTCATCAACCGCTCCAGCAACGATGCCGCGTCGGCATCCCGCAGGCGGAAGTAGCGGTGCCGTCCCTGCCGCACCACGTCCAGCCAGCCCGCCTCGACCAGCCGGCCGAGATGGCTGCTGGCGGTGGACGCGGCGACCTCGCCGGCGGTCGCCAGCTCGGTGGCGGTGAGCGCGCGGCCATCCATCAGCGCGAGCAGCATCGCGGCGCGACTGCGGTCGGCGAGCACGGCGGCGAAGGCGGCGAGGTCGGGTGGGTGCGACATGGTTCGATGGTGGTCGAAGCGACGGGTGCGAACAAGCAGGATGATCGCCGGACGCCTCCCACCAGGAACCGCCACCATGCCATCGCGCACCCATCGCTATCACGCCGAGCTCGACTGGGAGGGCAACACGGGACAAGGCACCGCCGGCTATGCCGTCTACGGCCGCGCGTTCCGCGCGCGCATCGCCGGCAAGCCCGACCTGTGCGGCTCGGCCGATGCCGTGTTCCTCGGCGATGCCGGCAGGCACAACCCGGAAGACCTGCTGCTGGTCGCGCTGTCTGCCTGCCACATGCTGACCTACCTGGCGCTGTGCGCGCGCGCCGGCATCCGCGTGCTCGACTATCGCGACCGGCCGGATGCGGTGCTGGCTTTCGACGCTACGGGCATCGGCGCGTTCCGCGAGGCGACGCTGCGGCCGCAGGTAACGATCGACGCGGGCGGCCGGCTCGCACAGGCGCAACGTCTGCACGAGGAGGCGCATGGTGCCTGCTTCATCGCACGCTCCTGCGCCTTCCCGGTAGGCCAGCTTGCCGACGTGCGCGAAGCTGCCGGAGCCGACGCATGAATGCGTCGACGCTGCGCGACGTGTCGCTGCTGCTGCCGAACGTCCCCGGCGCGCTCGCCGCGATGGGCGATGCCCTCGGCCAGGCCGGCGTGAATGTGGAAGGTGGCGGCGCGTGGGTGGTGGCAGGCCGTGGCGTCGCGCATTTCCTGGTCGACGATGGCGAGGCGGCGCGGCGCGCGCTGGAAGGCGCCGGCATCGTGGTGGAGTCCGTGCGCGAGGTGCTGGTGCAAAGGCTGCGACAGGACCAGCCCGGCCAGCTCGGCGCGTTCTGCCGCTGCATGGCCGAGGCTGGCGTGAACATCGAGGTGCAGTACAGCGATCACGATCACCGGCTGGTACTGGTGGTCGACGACATCGCACGCGGGCGTGCCGTCAGCGAGGCGTGGCGGCGCAGTGGGCTCGGTGGCTGAGCGGCCCTACCCGACCCCCGATGTCCCGCATCCCGGTGGAAACCGGGGAGGGCTTTTCAGCAGCCGCAGGACTGGTCATCCAGCGGTTTTCCACCCCGAAAACCGCAGGCACGGGATCGCGGCTTTCGCTGGGCTCCCGTGATGTCCCGCCCCAAGAGTCGGGGATGCCGGATCCCGGCTTGCGCCGGGACGACGGCTGGGGAAGTCCCCCCAAGACAGTGAGCGAGCCCTCAAGGTGCCGGCGGCTTCAGCGTCGAGTGCGGACGGGCGACGGCGTACATCTCCCAGGTGATCTGTTTCATCAGGCCCTGGCGGTCGTCGCCGATGCGGTAGAGGTCGAAGTGGGTACGGTCCGGGATGAAGTGGAACGAGGACTTCGCGCCCAGCCCGTCGAGTACCGCCTTGAGCTTGTGCGCGGCGCCGTCGAGGTAGAACGTGTCGGCGGTGCCCACGTAGAGGTGGATCTTGCCGTCGAGGTCCCTCTTCAGCTGAGGCCAGTGGGTCTTCAGGCGATGGGCGATGTCGTAGTGGTCGTGCCAGTAGGCGACTACCGCCGGATCGACGTCGCCGGTGTCGCGGTCGAACATCGGCATCGGCCGGCCGTCCTTGCCGCGCGGCGAGAACACCCAGTCGAACGAGGCCATCTGCCCACCGTAGGGGCCGATCACGCGCTCCATCTGGGCGAACTGCTGGAAGGTCGCGATCACCTTGCCGTGGTCGCGCACCAGCGGGTACGGCGTGCCGTCGGCGCGGTGATAGACGTTGGCGTGCGGTGCGTACAGGTCGATGCCGGTGAAGTCGTGGAAATCGCTCGGATCGGGCGAAGTCGACCAGGTACCGCCGAACACCTTCGGGTAGCGCGTCTGCAGCCACAGCGTGGCCCAGCCGCCGGAGGAGTGCCCGTTGAGGAAGCGCCCGCTGGCCCTGCCGTCCATGCGGTACTGCTTCTCCAGCGACGGGATCAGCTCGGTGGTAAGCGCCTCACCCCACGGACCGTTGTTCACCGAGTCGGCGAATTCGTGCGTGCCGGTGGGCGAGGACTCGTCCAGCAGCACCCAGATCATCGGCGGCATGGCCTTCTCGGCCATCTGGCCGTACATCGTCAGGCCGGTCATCGCCTCGCTGCGATAGCCGCCGGTGTAGCCGTGGGTGTGGTAGACCACCGGGTAGGTGGTCTTGCCCGAGGCGTCATAGCCCGGCGGCAGCAGCACCCAGCCCTTCATGTGGATCGGCCGGCCCCAGAACGCGCTGAGCACCGGACTGACGAAGTCGATCGGCTTCAGATGGGCCTTCGCCTCGACCAGATGCTGCCTGGTGGTCGGACTGAGCGCGCGCTCGGGGATGTCCCACAGATCATGCCCGGGCACCACTTGGTCCAGCACCAGTCGCGGCATGACGGCGGGCAGGTGGACTTCCACCACCGGGCTGACCAGGTCGCCGGCATCGCGGCCGGAGTAGTTGTAGTCGTGGTTCGTATCCAGCACCGCCTGCAGCAGGTAGTCGCCCGGCGGCAGCTGCGAGAACGCCTTGGGGAAGGCCACGGCATCGGCATCGAACGTGACGCCCTGCCCCGGCACCAGGTGGGTCACCTCGCGCGCGGCGATCGCGGTCTGGGTTGGATCGAGCATGTTGCTGTCCACTTCCTCCACCTTGCCGTCCTTGGCCTGGGCGCGGGCGGTGGCCGCGTCGACTGCGAACAGCAGCAGGCGCCCGGACACCGGCTTCGCCGAGGCCGCCCCCAGCTCGACGCGGAACAGCGACGGTGCGACCGGTGCGCTGTCGCGCGCCGGGACGGAGGCAGCGATCGCCAGCCCACACAGGCCGGCGACCAGGAACGATGCATAGCGACGCATGCGGGTATCCCCTTTCGATGGGGGCGCTGCCCCGGTGGGCGGCGCCGTTCGGTCAGTCTTCGGACGCCTGGTCCGCCTTCGCCGGCTTCAGGCGCAGGTCCTGGAAGTCGAAGCTGAAGTCGGTCAGCGGCGAGATCGGCTGCATGCGCAGTTCGGTGATCCTGCCGTCGGCGTCGAGCGTGTAGGTGGCGAAGGCGTCGGCGTTGAGCGTGCGGTCGTCCCACTTCACCACGAAGGTGCTGTGCTGCCACGGCGTCATCGTGCCGATCAGCTGTTGGGTGTGGGCGAAACGCATGCGCAGCTTGCCGCCCTCGTTGCTGACGATCACGTCGCCGTACCACGGGTCCTGGAAGGTGCCAGCGTAGCGGGCCTGCGGCAGGTCCAGCTTCGGGTGCTTGTCGCGCGCCGCGAGGTGCTTGGCCCAGCTGTCGTCCGCATGCGCCTCGCCCTTCTTCACCAGCTTGTCGTAGACGGCCACCCAGTTTGTCTTCTGGCCCGGATGCAGGTAGGCATCGAGCACGCGGTAGGTGACTGCGTTGAAGGCGGCGCCGGACTGCGCATTGGTCAGCACCACCACACCCAGGTGCTGGTCCGGCACCAGGGTCAGGCGCGAGACGAAGCCCGGCCAGCCGCCGGTGTGCCAGGCCAGCCGGTGGCCGCGGTAGTCGGACAGGAACCAGCTTTCGCCGTAGCCGTAGAAGTTCGGCACCACCGGCTTGAACTCCGGCAGCGGCGGCTTGCCCACCTTGATCGGCGTGAGCATGGTCCACATCTGGCGCTGGCTGTCTTCGGAGAAGATCCGCTCGGGTTTGCCGTCGGCGCCGGTCCGCGGCAGCGCGCCACCGGCCAGCTGCACGTTCATCCACTTGGCCAGGTCGTGCACGCTGGCGTAGATGCCGCCGGCGCCCGGGTCGTTGAGCCAGGCCATCGGCGGCACCGGCTTGAGGTCCTTGAAGTTCTCTGGCGCGTAGCCGGTCGCCACGTCCATGCCCGGCTTGATGTAGGTCTCGTCGATCAGCGACTCGTCCATGCCCACCGGCTGGAAGATGTGCTGGCGGATGTAGTCGGCGTACTTCTGCCCCGAGGCCTGCTCGATCACCAGGGTCGCCACCGCGAACAGGATGTTGTCGTAGGCGTAGCCGCTGCGGAAACCGTTCTTGATCGGCACGTTCTTCAGACGCTCGACCACGTCGCGGGTGGTGTACGAGGTCGGCGGCCAGTACAGCAGGTCGCCCGCGCCCAGCGAGAGGCCGCTGCGATGCGCGAGCAGGTCGCGGATGCGCATTTCGTGGGTGACGTACGGATCGGACATGCGGAACCACGGCAGGTGATCGATCACCCGGTCGTCCATCTTCAGCTTGCCGGCCTCGTCCAGCTGCTGCAGCGCCGCGGCGGTGAACGCCTTGGTGTTCGACGCGATCGCGAACAGCGTGTGCGCGTCCACCGGCTGCTTCGGATCCAGCGACTTGTCGCCGAAGCCCTGCTCCATCACCACCTTGCCGTCCTTGACGATGGCCACGGCGATGCCCGGCACGTCGAAGGTCTTGCGCGCGCTGTCGACGTAGGCGGCGAAGTCGGACAGGTCCGGCGGCAGTGCCGGGCGGGCGGTGTCGTCGACGCGGGCCGGCGGCGGCGTGCCGGCCTGCGGCGCGTTGGCCGCCATCGCGCCCGAGGCGGCGACCAGCAGCGCGGCGCCGATGGCCACGCGCAGGGAGGGTCGGAAGGACATGCGGAGTTCCCCATCGTGTGCAAAACGGATCGCCCCACTATCGCGGCAAAGGCCTCCCCCCGCCTAGTCCGAAGGTCATGGGTGCGGGCCTGTGCCAAGATGCCGGCCCCGCCCGATGCCGCCCCGCCATGACCAACACCGACGACCTCTTTGGCGCACCCACGCCCCCGGCTGCCGCCGGCCCCTCGATCCGCTGCGGCATCGGCGGCTGGGTGTTCCCGGCCTGGCGCAACAACTTCTATCCGGCCGGACTGGTGCAGCGGCGCGAGCTGGAATACGCCAGCCGCCAGCTGCGCAGCATCGAGATCAACAGCACCTACTACCGCGCGCCGGAACCGACGACGTATGCCCACTGGGCGAAACAGGTGCCGGACGGCTTCGTGTTCTCGCTGAAGGCGCCCAAGCTGATCGTGCTGCAGCGACGGCTGGCCGGTGCGGCACGGATGATCAAGCCCTTCGTCGACGACCTGGACGCGCTGGGCGACCGGCTGGGACCGATCGTGTGGCAGTTCACCCCGACCCGTGCCTTCGATGCGGATGACCTGACGGCCTTCCTGGAGCGCCTTCCGCGCACGCTGAACGGCCGACCGCTGCGGCATGCGCTGGAAGTGCGCCACGCCAGTTTCCTCAGCCCGGCCTATGTCGAGCTGGCCCGGGCGCAGGGTGTGGCGACGGTGTTTACCGACTCGCCGGACTACCCTTCACTGGCCGACCTCACTGGCGATTTCGCCTATGCCCGGCTGATGCGCAGCCGCGCTGACGAAGCGGACGGCTACCCGCCCGGCGAACTCGATGCATGGGCGGGGCACGCCGCGCAGTGGCGCGATGGCGGCGACCCGTCATCGCTGCCGCACGTCGACGCAGGCGCCGGCAACGCCCTGCCGCGCGACGTATTCGTCTACTTCATCAGCGCCGACAAGGCACGCAACCCGGCCGCCGCCATGGCCCTGCAGCGACGGGTGGACGGCCGCTAATCGGCCACCATCACCCGGTCGCGCCCACCGCGTTTGGCGGCATACAGCGCCGCATCGGCGCGGGCATACAGCTCGGCGGTGGATTCGCCAACGCGCCAGGCCGCCACGCCGATGCTCACCGTCAACGGCTGGCTCAGCTGCGCCTCGCGCACCGCGCGGCACAGAGCCTCGGCCTCGCGCGTCGCGCGGGCGCGATCCATGCCCGGCAACAGCACGACGAATTCCTCGCCACCGTGCCGGGCCGGAATCGAGGCCGGCGTCACCAGCCGACGCAGCAGCTGACCGAATTCGGCCAGCACCTGGTCGCCGACCGGATGGCCATGCACGTCGTTGATCGCCTTGAAATGGTCGATGTCGATGAGCGCCAGCGACACCGGCTGCTGCTCCATCGCGGCATGGCTGAGCGCCTTTTCCAGCGCCACGGTAAAGGCGCGACGACTGCTCAGGCCGGTGAGCGGATCCACCCCGAGCTGGGTCGACAGCTCCTCGTTGTGCAGCTCGAGCAGGCGCTGGTAATCCTGCATCTGCTGCTCGTACCACTCGCGCTCCTCCAGGTGCTGGCGCAGCTGGCGGTTGACCCGGCGCAGTTCCATCAGGGTCACCACCTGCCGCGACAGCCGCACCAGCGACTCGCGCTGGAACGGGCTGAGCTCACGCGGCTCGCGATCCATCACGCACAGCGTGCCGGCGACATGGCCGCTGGGGCTGACAAGAGGTGCGCCCGCGTAGAAGCGGATGTTCGGGCTGCCGAGCACTCGGGGGTTGTCGTTGAAGCGCGGGTCGTCCAGTGCGTCCTCGACCACCATCAGCTGCGACGGGTCGAGGATCGCGTGGCCGCAAAACGACACGTCGCGCCCGCCCTCGCGCGTCTCCACGCCGAGTGCGGCCTTGTACCACTCGCGTTCGGCATCGACCAGGCTGACCGAGCCCATCGGCGTGCCGCAGATGCCCGCGGCCACCGCCAGCAGGTCGTCGTAGGCCTGCTCGGGCAGGGTGTCGAGGATTTCGTAGCGGTAGAGCTCGTCGAGGCGGGCCGCCTCGGTGACGGGACGTGCAGGCTTGAGCATGGCGAAGGCGACGCTGGACGGTGACGGGGGCGCCGCGCGTCCGGTGCGGCCATTCAGAGGTACTGCATTCTACGCACCATACCGCCATCGGCGACGAAGTTCTCGCCGCTGATGAAGCCAGCCTTCGGCGACAGCAGGAAGGCGGCCAGCGCGCCGATGTCCTCCGGCGTGCCGACCCGGCCGGCCGGGTGCTGTGCATGGTCGGCCCGGGACAGCTTCGGGCTGCGCCGGGTGGCCGGCTTGCGCCAGCCATCGGTGGCGACCCAGCCCGGGCTGATCGCGTTGACCCGCACCTCCGGCCCGGCGCTGATCGCCAGCGCGTGGGTGAAGGCCAGCAGACCGCCCTTGCTTGCCGCGTAGGCCTCGGTATCCGGCTCGGACTGCAGCGCCCGGGTGGAGGCCACGTTGACGATCGCGCCGCCCGCCGGCGCCTGCCGCAGTGCCGGCAGCGCGTGCTTGGCGCACAGGAAGGCACCGTCCAGGTTCACGCCCAGGCGGCGGCGCCATTCGCGCAGGTCGAGCCGTTCCAGCGGCCCGGTGTGCGGATCGGCGATGCCGGCGTTGTTGACCAGCCCATCGATCCGCCCGAAGCGTCGCAGCGCCCCCGTGACGAAGCGCTGCACGCTGGCCTCGCGGCCTACGTCCAGGCGCTGGAACGCCGCGGCATCGCCCGCCTGCCACTCGTCGAGGCAGGCCCGGCCGGCCTCGACGTCGACATCGCCGACCAGCACGCGTCCGCCCGCCGCCAGGACGGCCTGGGCGATGCCGCGGCCAATGCCCTGGGCGCCTCCAGTCACCAGCACCACGCGCCCGCGCAACGGCGCGGGATCCGCCGCCGCCGGACGAAGGAAGGAGGGTACGGCGCGGGGACGCGGCGGCATGGCGAAGACTCCTGAGGTGGGGCACCGACCATGCATCGTCCCGCGGCGCGGCTCAACGGACGGTCAACGCCATCCGGCCACGGGCGCTACACTGCGCGCCCGTCCCGGACCCCGCCCGCCATGCGCAAACTGCTCGGCCTCGTGATCGTGCTGGTCGTCGCCCTGCTGATCTGGCGACAGCAGCCGCATGCCCCGCTGCATGAGCCGGCACCGCCCGCGCATCGTTCGTCCACGGCCGGGCCACACGCCAGCGAGACCGGCCAACTGCCGCCTGAAGCGCGCCGGACACTGGCACTGATCGCCCGGGGCGGACCGTTCCCGCACGCGCAGGACGGCACCGTGTTCGGCAACTACGAAGGCCTGCTGCCGGCACAGCCACGCGGCTACTACCACGAGTACACGGTCGAAACACCAGACGCGCGCACCCGCGGTGCGCGGCGCATCATCACCGGCGGCAATCCGCCAGCGGTTTACTACTACACCGACGACCACTACCGCAGCTTCCGCCGCATCGAGGGAGCGCGATGAGCCACGCCGGGGACCACCTCGACCTCAGCCGGCCGCTGCTTTCCGGCATCTACGACGTGGACGCGCGCGACTACCCCGCGCTCGCCGCGCAGGCGCGCCGGCACGAACTGGCACTGCGCCGGATCGACCTCGCCGGCTGTACCGGCAAGGCCGCGCTGCTGATGCGCATCGCCGATACGCTGCAGTTGCCGGAGGACTTCGGCTTCAACTGGGACGCGCTGGCCGACTGCCTGCGCGACCCGGGCTGGCAGCCGGCCTGGGGCCACGTGCTGCTGTTCGAACACGTCGACCCGCTGCGCCGGGGTGCACCGCACGACCTCACGATTCTGCGCGGCGTGCTCGACGACGCGGCCACGTTCGCGCTGGAACACGACCGGCCCTTCTTTGCCTTCTTTCCCCTGCCCGCCACCGACGACTGAGCCGCCATGGAACACATCGACTTCGCCCTGGAGCCGCCGCACGACTACGTGGAGCTGAACCAGCTGCTCAAGCTGGTCGGCCTGTGCGACAGCGGCGGCGCGGGCAAGGCCATCGTCGCGGCCGGAGTGGTCACCGTGGACGGCACACTGGAGCTTCGCAAGACCTGCAAGATCCACGCGGGACAGCGCGTGGTGGTGGACGACGAGGTGGCGATCCTCGTCCACGCGGCGGGTTGAACCAGCCGCTCAGCGCGGCAGCATCGCCAGCCGGCGGTCCAACCCGGCATGCGCCGGCAGCACCAGCATGAAGTGGCGTTCCAGCACCCGGCGGATATCGGTGGTGGTGGGCAGCGGGTAGTGCTCGCTCGGCCCTCCGCGATGGTGGATGGTGAACTCGTGGTTGCGCAGGGTCAGCCGCTGGTCGGCGATGGTCCGCGCCACGATCAGCTGGTGGGTGAACGGCGACTCGTGATGGGTCGACACGTAGTGGTTGGCCACGGCCAGGTCGACCTCCTCGCACGGCTGCTGGCGGAACCGGTACAGGTTGCGCCACTGACCCGCCACCTGCGCCTGCAACAGCCATTCGTCGTCGCGCTCGAGCAAGCGGCAGGGCTCGTGCGGAGTGAGCTGCTCCAGGCCGCGGGTCAGCCGCAGCGCGCTGGACAGGCTGAGCCCGCCGAAGCCTGCGTCGACCAGCCATGGTTCGTCGTCGATGACCACGCGCAGCACCATATGGCTCAGCGGCGCAGGGGCGCCGTCCGGCCGGTTCCACAGCACCCGGGCCAACAGACAATCCACCCGCAGGTCCAGCGAGCGCAGCACCTCGGCCAGCAGCCGGTTGTGCTCGAAGCAGTATCCGCCACGCCCGCGATGGACCAGCTTGTCCTCGATACCCAGCGGATCGAGGTCGATCGGCTTGCCCATCAGCGCATCGAGGTTCTCGAAGGCGATCGCCGCCACGTGGGCCCGCACCACGCCCTGCACGGTAGCCAGGTCCGCGCGCATCGGGTCGAGAAACCCGATGCGGCGCGCGTAGGCACCGAGGTCGATGACCGGATCCATGCAGGCGCCCACGGCCTCAGCCTTCCCTTGCCGGCGCTTGCCGCAGGGTAACCGCCGGGCCACTGGCGGCGAAGTGACGGGCGGACGCCTGGCGACGCATCCTTTTCCGCGACCGCTGCGTAGAGGATGCTGTCGCGAACCGGCGGCCTTCCCCCCTGCCACTCCAGGAAGCCTCCCTATGCCCCGGAAATCCCGTCTCGTGCTGCTCTCCCGCATCGGCACCGCCCTGCTGGCCCTGACCGTCGGCGCCTGCAGCGCCGCGCCCGCCAGCCAGGCCGTGGTGCCACCGCCGAAACTCGACCCGGCCCCAGCGGCGGCCGGCGACCAGGTGGCCGTGCTGGCCGGCGGCTGCTTCTGGGGCCTGCAGGCGGTGTTCGAGCACGTGAAGGGCGTGCGTCATGTGTGGGCCGGTTACGCCGGTGGCGCAGCGGACACCGCGCACTATTTCCGCGTGGCCGAAGGCGACACCGGACACGCCGAATCGGTGAAGATCGTCTACGACCCGGCCCAGGTCAGCTACGGCACCCTGCTGCAGGTGTTCTTCTCGGTGGCGCACGACCCGACCGAACTCAACCGGCAGGGGCCGGACCACGGTACCCAGTACCGTTCGGAGATCTTCACCACCACGCCGCAGCAGAGCGAGGTGGCGCAGGCCTATATCCGCCAGCTGGGTGCGGCGCACGCGTTCGACGCACCGATCGTCACCCGGGTGGAGCCGCTGCCGGCGTTCTACATGGCCGAGGGCTATCACCAGGACTACTACCGCACGCATCCCGACTCCCCGTACATCGTGGTCAACGATGCACCGAAGGTCGCCGCGCTGCGCCGGCTGATGCCACAGCTCTACCAGACTGAGGCCGCGTACGCCGACGCCGGCGGGCACTGACCGCTCCCCGCGCCGGTCGCGTTCACGCTGCCACGGGGTGACGCGCCGGTACATCACGGTCATCCGGCCCGCGGCGGCGGCACCAGGCGCAGACGGGTCGGCGGCTGGTTGCCGCCGGACTTGAGCATGCGCATGAGATCCGGCACTTCCAGCGGCCGGGCGTAGAGGTAGCCCTGCCCTTCCTCGCAACCGGCGCGCAGCAGGAACTCGTGCTGCTCCTCGTCCTCGATGCCTTCGGCGATGGCGTAGAGCCTGAGGCTGCGCGCCATCGCCAGGATCGCCTCGACAATGGCCACGTCGTCCGCGCTGCGCGGGATGCCGGTGATGAAGGTGCGGTCGATCTTCAGGCAGACCACTGCCGGCAGCTTGAGGTAGGCCAGCGAGGAGTAGCCGGTGCCGAAGTCGTCGATCGCCACGCCCACGCCCATGGTGTGCAGCGCATACATGGTGCGATGGGTGCCTTCGCCCAGGCGCAGGATCGCGCTCTCGGTGATCTCGAGCAGCAGGCGCTTCGGATCGACCTGGTAGTCGCGCAGCGCCCTCTGCAGCCCCTCGATGAAGGCCGGGTGGCCGAACCAGCTGGCCGAGACGTTCACCGCGATGCGGATCGGCGCGACCCGCTCGTGCTCCCACTGCTTGATCCAGGCACAGGCCGCGCGCAGCACCCACTCGTCGATGCGCCGAATCAGGCCCAGGCTTTCGGCCATCGGGATGAAGTTGTCCGGCATCACCAGTCCGCGCTTGGGGTGCTGCCAGCGCAGCAGCGCCTCGGCAGCCACCACGCGCCCGGTGCGCAGATCCAGGCTGGGCTGGAACACCAGCCGGAACTCGTCGTTGGCCAGTGCCTGGCGCAACTCGGAAGCCAGCTGCAGGCGCTTGCGCGCGTCGGCCTGCATGATCGGGGAGTAGAAGCGGAAGGCGTTGCGCTCCTCGCTCTTGGCCGCGTACATCGCCGCGTCGGCGTTGGTGATCAGCGCCGACGGGGTTTCGCCGTCCAGCGGGTAGCTGGCGATGCCGATGCTGGCGCTGAGCACGATGTCGTATTCGTCCACCGGGATCGGCGCGGCCAGCGCGGCCAGCAACCGGCTGGCGACATGCGCCGCCTCGTCGCGGGTGTCCAGCCCGGTGACCAGGGCGGTGAATTCGTCGCCACCGATGCGCCCGGCCAGGTCGTTCGGTCCCAGCTCGGCCGTGATGCGCTCGGCCACCCGCGCCAGCAGTCGGTCGCCGATGGCATGGCTGTAGCTGTCGTTGACGATCTTGAAGGCATCCAGGTCGATGAACAGCACCGCCACGCAGCTGCGGCTGCGCGAGGCGAGTTCCAGCGCGTCGCCGCAGCGGCGCTCGAACTCGGTGCGATTGGCCAGCCCGGTCAGCAGGTCGTGGGTGGCCAGGTGCTCCAGCCGGCGCTGATCCGCCTTGGTGGTGGTGATGTTGGTGAATACCGCCACGTAGTGCAGTACCTGGCCCGAATCGTCGCGGATCGCGCTGATGCTGAGCAGTTCGGGATAGGTGCTGCCGTCGCGACGGCGGCTCTTCACCTCGCCGCGCCAGTTGCCGCCCAGTTCGATCGAGCGCCAGACGCTGTCCGGCAACGGGCGGTCGTCGGCCAGGCATCGGGTTTCGTCGAAGCGTACGCCCTGCAGCGCCTGGGCGGTGAAGCCGGTGATTTCCACGTGGGCGGCATTGACCGTGACCACGCGACGGTCGGCGTCGGCGATGATCACGCCCTCGGCAATGCTGCCCAGCGCCTTGGCGGCGATGCGCCGCTCGTGCTCCATCGCCACGCGATCGGACACGTCGCGGACGATCGCCTGGCTGACCTCGGTATCGCCCCAGCGCGCGAGGCTGCTGCGCGTCTCCACCGGCCGTACCTCGCCTCCCCGGCCGAGCAGCGAGGTCAGCGCGATGTCGCCCTCGCGACTGCCGACCGGCGGCAGGCCGTTGTCGAGGTCGAGGGGGTCGTGGGCGAACAGCGAGGTGAAGTCCCGCCCGACCAGCTCGCGCTCGTTGCATCCGGTCCAGGCGGACGCGGTGCGGTTGGCATCCAGCACCCGGCCGGAGCGCCGATCGACCATGACGATGGCGTCACCGGCGCTGTCGAACAGCAGGCGATAGCGCTCCTCGCTGCCGCGGATGCTCTCGACGATCCGGCGTGCCATCCAGAGCCACAGGCCGGCGGCAAGGCAGAACGCACCGATCACGCACCAGAAGAGCATCTGACCGGCCCAGATGGCGCCTTTGACCATCTCCACCGAGAACAGGTTGGTGCGCGGCTCCATGAAGGCGTTGAGGGTGTTGATGCGCTGGCGGATACGCGCGATCTGGTCAGCCGTCGGCGCCCCCTTCGCATAGAGCTGCTGGATCTGGACGGCGATCCGGCCCAGCTCATCTATCGAGGCGTCGGTGGAGCGCCAGGCGTCCAGCGATGCCCTGAGGTGCGGCGCTCCGGTGAAGTGGCGCAGCATGAAGATCATGCCGGGCTTGGAGGCCGGCATGATGTTGCCCTTGCGGAACACCTCGTCGATGTCCTGCTTGCGGTAGTGACCGGAGGCGATCGCATCGCGGCCCCAGCGGTCGCTTTGAAGCAGGTCGTAATGGCTCTGGAACTGTGCCAGGTCGTCCGGGGACCCGCTCAGCGCGTAGTTGCCCAGGTCGATCACGGCCTGCTTCTGCGCTTTGGACCAGATGCTCTCGCTGTTCAGGAAACCAGCGAGAGTCACCTGGATCTGCAGTACGCCCCAGGTCATCGCCATGATCAGCACGATGGCCAGGGCCAGCGCATAGGCGAGCGGCATCAGTCGCCGTGTCAGCGACCGCTGTACGCTCAGACTGTTACCCGCAAACCGCATCGCCCGCCTTTACGCCGGAGGGCACCGGACCGGGTGCCCCTCCCCTGTTTTCTCCTTCCGCGACAATCCTTTAGGCCGCGGCCTCGCTCAGCAACAACCGGTCCGGGCAATTCTGAATGCACCGGTCCCCCAACAGGATCATGCTGGTATAGCTGCGCTTGATGCACTCGGCGAGATGCGCCACGTCGTCGGCCGAAGGATCCATGCCCATCAGCGTGCAGACGATCTCCAGCGCTTCCCACGGGTGAGTGTCATCATAAGCGGCATGAAGGTGCAACCACTTTAGCGCGGAAGTTCTTATCGAAGGATCAAAGCTTTCCCGGTACTTCGTGCTGTCATAGATCATCTGCGACCACTCCCCGGTCACCCCCTCGATGGCGTAATTGGTGGCCACGATGCCGGCCGCCAGGCTGCCGCGGGCGCAGATATCCTCGCACCAGCGGGACAGGCCATCGGTGCCGTGCGGGGCCGCCTCGCCGAGCAGGCGCTCGCGCGGCACGCCGGCCCCCTCGGACCAGTGGATCCAGTATTCGGCGTGGTTCTGCTCCACCCGGATGTTGCGCACCAGCCAGCGCCGGGCCAGGTTGTCGCCGGGACTGCGCCCGTAGCGGGTCTTGAGCAGGCTCAGCGCCATGAAGCTGGGAAAACGCTCGATGAAGGGCCACAGGCCCAGCATGAAGTTCGCCGTGGACTCCTCGTCCAGGCGCAGGTCCATCATCAGCTTCCAGATCTCGTGGTCGAGAACGCGGGCCTTGGTGCTCTCGCAGTCGGCGATCATGTCCTGCGCCCATTGCGGATAGCTGGACAATTCGGTGAGCGGGCCGGTGCGTTCGAAATGCTTGTTCATGCGGAACTCCTCTAGTGCCTTTGACGGACTGTGGCTGCCGGCTGGTCCGGCGCATCGGCCGGACGTCCGGTGATCGGGCAGCATCGATCCCGGAAAACGTCGCTCCGGTCCCTTGCAGGGCCGGGCCGGAGCGGAAAAGCCGTCTCAAGAGAGGAGGAGACCGCCGCGCCGCCGCATCGACCAGCGCGCATCCCCTCCGGGGAAGATCCTGTGGATAGGCCACGGTGCATGATGCGATCCCGTTCGCATCCTGTGGGGCAAGTGCCTTCCTGCCGTTCAGTCATGCTCCCCAGCCTCCCTGCTGCGGTCCGGGCGAAAGGGGATTGATACCGCATGGATGGGGTCGCCGCGAGCACGGCGCAGAGAGATGGATCGGGACGATGTGCGAAGCCGGCCCGGTGGAACCCTGGCGATCAGGGCGCGGTTCCGGGCCCCTTCGCCAGCAAGGCGCGAAACGGAGCCTGCTCGGTCTCGGCCACCCCGTCGCGCTGCATGTCCGCCAGCGCCTGCCGCAGGCGGGGTCGGGCTTCCCCGACCCGCCCCATCCGCCACAGGATCTGCGCGCGCAACGCGCTCAGCACGGCGGCGCGGCCGGGATCGGAGGTCGTGGTCTGGTAGGCCACCGGGTCGACCTGGTCGATCAGCGCCAGCGCCTGCGCCTGCTGACCCAGTGCGCTGAGCACGCCGGCTTCGGCCACCCGTGCGGCCTGCAGCACCGGACTGTGTTCGCCGGAGGTCGCGGCCAGGCCCTGCCCGGCGGCGCGGATGTCCGCCAGCGCTGCAGCCAGGTCGCCGGCATCCTGCTCCTGGGTGCCCAGGTTGAGCCGCTCGACCAGGGTGTACTGGCTGTCCGGCCCCCAGCGGCGCAGGGTGCGCTGGTAGACATCGCGCTCGATCGCCAGCGCGCGGCGGTCGTCGCCGCTGAGCGAGTAGAGATAGCCCAGCGTGCTCAGGGTGCTGATCGTGCCCTGCCCATCCGGTCCCTGCACCGCGGCGAAATCCGCCAGCGACTGGCTGACCACCGGGATCGCCTCGGCATAGCGCCCCTGCGCGCGCAGCGCATCGCCCAGTCGCGAGCGGGCCATGCCGAGCACCGCCCGGCCGATCCGCCCGCGGGTGAACGGCGCGCCGCCCAGCACCTGGCGGGCAATCCGTTCGGCGTCGACAGCCCGTCCGAGGCGCAGGTCGCAACCGGCCAGGCTGAGCAGGATGTGCGCGGCCATCGGCACGTCGTCCGGATGCAGGATGCGCTGGATGGTCTGTGCCGCCTGGTAGTTGTCGTAGGCCGCCTTCACCTGCATGCGCTGGTACTCGACGTCGCCGCGCGAGAGATGCGAGCGCAGCCCGATCTCCGACACCGTCTGCCGCCGCACGCCGGCATCGCGGTCGGCCCGGTCCAGTTCGCTGGTGGCCTGATCGAAGTGCGACAGGTGTGCCTGCATCACCGCCAGCTCGTAGCGGGCCAGCAGCACGCGGTCGTCGCCGGCGCCGACCGCTCCCTGCATGAGCTCGACCGCCTTGCCCAGCTGCGCGCTGGCGCTGGCGAAGTCGCCGGTGGCCCGGTAGGCGCGGCCCAGCGTCTGGTGCAGGCTCGCCGCCAGCAGCGGGGCCTTGCGGTAGCGGGCGTCCAGCCGCTGGGCCGCCGCATCGAGGATCTCGCGCAGGCTCGGGTTCTTCTCGTACCAGGCCGGGGAATCGCCGCCGATGCCGGCACCGAGCAGATCCTCGTTGAGGAACTGGTTGGTGGCGTTGGCGATGGCTGCCTGGCGTTGCGCCTCGTCGCGCGCCAACCCCGCCCGGCGGTACTGCCACAGGCTCACGCCCAGGCCGAGCATCAACAGCAATACCGCCGCGACGATCCACGGCCGCCGCGCGCGGCTGCGCTCGAGCCGCCGCTCCGCGCGCACCGCACGGGCCTCGGCCTCGCGCAGCCGCGCGTGCTCCAGCCGGCGCAGGTCGCGCCGACGCAGGCGGTCGGCCAGCTCGGCCACGCTGGCCAGACGCAGGGCCGGGTCGCCGGCGGTGGCCGCGGCAATGTCCTCGCGCAGCAACTCGTCGTCGACCGCGGACTCCCAGCCCGGCGCCAGTGGCCGGCGCAGGTCGCCCACCCAGAGCTGGTAGAGGATCAGGCCGAGCGCATAGACGTCGCTCTGCACCGTCGGCGCCTGTCCTCCCAGCAGTTCCGGCGCCAGATACAACGGCGTGCCGCTGGCGTCGTCGCCAAGCACCTGGGTCACGGTCAGGCCCAGCGCGGTGATGCCGAGCTGGTCGAGGCGTTCGGGCTCCATCAGGCGGCCGCTGCCGAAGTCGCCCACACGCAGGCGCCAGCCCCCGCCTTCGGGCATCACCAGCACGTTGGACGGCTTGAGATCCTTGTGCAGCACGCCGACCCGATGTGCCGCGGCGACCGCGTCGGCGATCTGCAGGAAGACCGCCAGCCGGGCCGGACCGTCCAGCGCCGGCAGGCCGGCCGGATCCTCGGCCCAGTGCGTCAGGCTGACGCCCGCCCAGGCGCATTCGAGAAAGAACGGCGCGTCCTCGAAATTCCAGTCGATCACCCGCACGAAGTCGTCCCGGTCGCCGAGCCCCTCGTGCAGCACGCGATACAGCGTGGCCTCGCGCTTGAGCGCCGCCAACCGGTCGCCGGCGGTGGCGAACTTGTAGACGCGCGCTTCGCCGGTCTTGTCGTGGCGGGCCAGCCAGACTTCGCTGCCGTGGGCCGAGGCCAGCTGTTCGCGCAGGCGGAAGTGGCCGCGGCCGGGCACCGGCTCTCCAACCCGCAGGGCCAGCTGGCTGCGCAGCCGACGACCGGCGACCGTGCGCTGGACCGGGCCGACCAGCCGGTAACCGACCCGCGGCACGTTGACGACCCGAGCGGCCTCGCCCGGTCCCAGCGCCTTGCGCAGCTTGGCCACCGCATTGGCCAGCACGTTGTCCACCGTCGGCCGGCCGGCCCAGACGGTGTCGAACAGTTCCTCGCGGGTCACCACCTCGTCGGCGTGGCGCAGCAGCAGGGCCAGCACCTGCAACGGGCGCTGCTCCAGCTCTACGGCCAGCCCGCCCACGCGCAACTCCGCGCGCGCCTCATCGAACTGCGCGTTGCCGAAGCCGTAGCAGTACAGCGGTGGTTCGTCGGTGGGTGTGCCCGTATCCATGCATGCCTCCCCCGCTCCCGACTATGCGCCACCGCCCGGCCCGGTGCGAGTCGCGGCGACCGGACGCAGCACGCTGCAGTGCCGCCGTTAGCGATCCGTTAGACCGGCGAGAGGACCTCCCGCCCCGCGCCGTGGCGCAATCCGGCCACGCCTCCCACCGGGGGCTTCGGGAATCATCGATGGACCTGCCCTACCGCCATCGTCTCGCTCGCCTGTGCCTGGCCGTCGCATCGGCGGCCGCTGCCAGCGGCTGCACCCGCACCGTGTGGGTGGACGTGGACGCGACCGGCTGCAGCGAGGCCTCGGTGCAGGTGATGAACCACGACCCCGACACGGTGCAGCGGATGGCCGCGGTCTGTGCGCTCAACGGCGCACCGGCCAACGCGGACGCCATGCGCTGCCACCACCACACGCTCCAGGTCGGCTGTCGCGGCCCGGCGCCCAACCCGCCCAGGTGAAGCCATGAACGACTCCGATACGCCCGCCGCTCCCACCTCCCTGCTCGGTGCGCTCGACGCCCTGCGCGGCCCCGGCAACCTGCTACTGATGGCCGTAGGTGGTGCCGCCGCCGGCCTGCTCGCGGCCGCGGCCGTCGGTAGCGCCGTGCATGGCGGCCGGCTGACCGTGCTGATCGCCCTGCTGCTGGCCTGGCTGGTCGGCACCACGGCCTACTGCGCGGTCTCGCTGCGGCAGTGGCAACGCCGCCACGGTGGCGCGGCGCCGGGACTGGTCGCCGCCGTGACCGGCGGTTTCGCCGTGGCGGTGAAGGTGCTGCTGGCCATGCTCCTGCTGTTCGCGGCCGTGCTGGCGATCGTGGTCGCCGCCTGCCTGCTGTTCCTGCTGACCCAGATCCCCGGCATCGGACCGGCGCTGGACCACCTCGTGTTTCCGCTGGTGGCAGTGGTGATGGGTGTCGCGCTGTATGCACTGGGCTTCATCGCCGCGCCGCTGGCCACCGTCGCGGCCTGCGACGGGCGCTCGATCACCGGCATCGTCGCCACCGTGCTGCTGGTGGTGCGCCGGCGACTGTTCGACACCGCGCTGCGCGGGATGCTGCTGAACCTCGTCGCGCTGGCCGTGGTGGCGCTGGCAGCCGGCATCGTCACCACCGGCGTCCTGTCTGCCGCCGGGGTGCAGCATGCGGTGCACATCGGCCATGCCGCACCGGCCTATGCCGGCCACTACGGCGGCTATGACGACGACATGGGTGGGGCGGGCTTCGCCGCCGGCCCTGTCGCCGGGCTGATGGCGATGACCGCCAGCCTGCGCGACGTGGCCGCCTCGGCCTCGGTGTTGTACTTCCTGGCGATCAGCCTTGGCCTGGTGGTGCTGGCGGCCGGCTGGGTGGTGATCTTCGAAGAGACCGCGCGGGACCTCGACCCGCGTGCACTGGAGGCCCAGCTGCGCGCCCAGGCCGAACGCGCCCGCCAGGGTGCGCGTGCCGCCCAGGACAAGGCCGCCCGGCTCGCCCGCGAGAGCGCGGCACGTGCCCAGCCGCCTGCGCCCGATGCCACCGCGCACCGCGACGAACCGCCGGGCGCCGGTTGAGCGTCGCCCTCCTTCCCACGCCATCCCGCAGGAGTCCCGTCATGGCCCTGATCCAGTGCACCGATTGCCACAGCGATATTTCCGACGCAGCTGCGGCCTGCCCGCGCTGTGGCGCACCGCTTCCGGTCACGCTCAAGCAGGGCCAGGAGCAATGCCCCTGGTGCATGAGCGTGGTCGATGCACAGGCCTCGATCTGCCCCGGCTGCCGCGCCCGCAAGGGCTATGCGACCAACGCCTATGGCGTGATGGGCAAAGGCTCGGTGATCGCCTTCGGCCTGGTGCTGCCGCTGCTGATCACCGCGGTGTTTCCCCCGGCCGGCCTGCTGCTGGTGCCGGTTGCGCTGTTCTGTGCCTGGCGGCTCAAGCGCGGACCGGTCTGGTACCAGACCACCCGTGTCGGCAGCTGATCCGGTTCACCTCTCTCTCTTCCCCGGCCAGGAGCCTGCCATGAGCGTCCACGATGATCTCCGCACACCGTTTCGCGCCGGCGCGATCGCGCTGTCGGCGCTGCTCGCCGCCTGCAGCTCGGGCCACGCGCCGACGCCGGCCGGCGGCCACCCGCAGGCCGACCGACCGCCCGCCAGCACGCCGACCGGCAATGCCAGCGCCGAGGAGGTGGCCGCCGAGAAGCGCGGCGACGTCGACTGTCCCGCCGACAAGCCCGCCGCTCCGGCCGGCACGCCAGTCGATGACGTGCTCGGCGTGCGCCCCGGCCTCACCTACGAGCAGGCCGCGCACCTCGTGCTGTGCGCCAACCCGCTGCTGGTGATCCGCGAGGAAAACGACCGCGGCTTCAACTTTCCCACCTATGGCCAGAAGCTGCGCCAGGCGTTCACCGCCCGCTTCGCCGAACCGCGCGTGCAGAAGACCTCGCGGCAGATCATCCAGGAGATGGAGCGCGACGCGACTGCCCGCGGCATGAACGCGGTACGCCACGACCTGAAGCCGGGGCAGTCCAAGTGGTTCGTTTCCACCATGGGCATGCCGGGGCAGGAGAAGGTGATCGCCGTGGCCCGCGAGGAATGGTTCGACGCCGGCCGCAACCCGACCATGGACAGCGTGCAGCAGGCGCTGGTCGGCAAGTACGGCCCGCTCAGCAAGCAGGACGGCAGCAGCAACTACCGCCGACTGGTGTGGATCTTCGATCCGCGCGGCCGGCGGGCCAGCGAGACCTCGCCGCTCTACAAACAGTGCAGCGGCATCGCCGACCCCGATGGATCGGTGAACCTCTCCCCCGATTGCGGCGTGGTGATCCAGGCCTATCTGTACGGCATGCGCGACAACCTCGTGCTGGCGCAGCGCATGCAGGTCGGCGTGGTCGACCAGGCCGGCGGCTACGCCGCGGTCAGCGCCACCGAGCGGGGCCTCGCTGCGCTCGATGCGCAGCGCCGCGCCCGGCAGGTCCAGGACGCCAGCAAGAACGCCCAGGCGCCGAGCCTGTAGGAGCCTACGCCATGACCTCGCCCCACCAGCACGCCCTTGTCCTCGCCTTCGCCGCCTGCCTGCTCGGCGGCTGCGGCGGCACCGCCCACGAGGGCGACGCCTCGTCGCCCGCCCCGGAGCCGCACCGGTCCGACGCGCCGACGGCTCCGGCCCGATGCGTCTGCCAACCGTGCGGACAGCGCCCCCGTCGGTGCGGTCGACCCCGGCGATTTCGCCGCGCGAACCGGCACACTCGACAACCCGGACAACCCCACCATGGTGTTCCTCTACTACGACCTGGCCGGGCTGCCGCCGCCGCTGGACGCATGGGTCGAGCAGGACACGCGGGTGGACAGCGCGGCCGGCCCCGACAAGGCCGCACGCCGCGCCGAGGTCCGCGCCGAACTGCTTGCCGGCCTGCGCGCGGTGAAGAACGTCGGCGTGCTGCACCTGACCATGCAGGCCAACCTGAGCGACTACGACCCCGGCTACAGCGAGTTCACCATCCGCGCGCTGTCGCCCAGCTCGCAGGTGGAGTTCGATGCGCTCCGGCAGAAGGTCGAGCTGAGCTTCGACAACGCGCTCGACGCGCAGAGCTGGCACGTGCCGGCGGCGGACGCCCAGGGCATCCGCGACCGGATCAGCCGGAGCGGCGTGCAACTGGATCTCACGGTGAAGATCGACAAGGTCCTGCCCGGTCCCGGCGGCGGCAGCATCGTCGCCCGCGTGCTGCACTACGACCTGCGCGAAACCAGCGGCAACACGCTGCTGGCGCGGATCGACGTGCCCGCCCGTTGAGCCCGTGGCGGTGGCCTGCTCAGAGCAGGCCGCCGAGCACCATCAGCAACCCGGCCAGCGCCGCCGCCCAGACCACCGTGCGCAGGTAGGGAATGCCCGCCAGATAGACCGGAAGATAGGCCACGCGGGCCCACAGGTAGATCTGCGCACCGAGCGCGGTGTGTGCGTCGGCCCGCTGGGCGACCAGCACGGCCAGCACCGCGGCGGCGAAGAACGGAAAGGTTTCCAGGAAATTCGCGCTGGCCCGCGTGGCTCGGGCCGCCGCCCCGGTCAGTGCGGCCACCTCGCCATCGCGACTGCCGGCGTTCCAGCGCAGCCCCCGCTGCCGGGTCGAGAGCGTGGCGGCGATCGCCACGTGGATCAGCCCGAGCACCACCGCCCACGCCAGCATCTTCAGTTCGATCGTCATGTCTTCCTGCACCCTGGGTCTGTCGGACAAGGCCGGCGGCAGCAGGCCGGATCGGGGACGGGTATCGTCTACCCACCCTTCCTCGACAGATACGCCCGTGAACTACCGCTGGATCCTTTTCGACGCCGACGACACGCTGTTCCACTTCGACGCCTTCCAGGGCCTGCGGCGGATGTTCGCCGGCCATGCGGTGGACTTCACAGAAGCCGACTACGCGCAGTACCAGGAGCTCAACAAGCCGCTGTGGGTGGCCTACCAGGAGGGGCGCATCGGCGCGACCGAGCTGCAGACCACCCGCTTCGACGGCTGGTCGCGCCGGATCGGCGTATCGGCAGCCGAGCTCAACGATGCCTTCCTGCTTGCCATGGCCGAGATCTGCACCCTGCTGCCCGGCGCCCGCGCGCTGGTCGATGCGCTGGCCGGACACGTGCGCATGGGTGTGATCACCAACGGCTTCACGGCACTGCAGCGGGCGCGACTGCAGCGCACCGGACTGGCGGACCACTTCGATCTGCTGGTGATTTCCGAGGAGGTCGGCGTGGCCAAGCCGGACGTGCGCATCTTCGAGCATGCGCTGGAGCGCATGGGCCAGCCGCCGCGCGGGCAGGTGCTGATGGTGGGCGACAACCCGCACTCGGACATCCGCGGAGGCCTCGACGCCGGTCTGGTGACCTGCTGGGTCAACGCCCACGGCTACGCCGCGCCCGAGGGGATCGCACCGCATCACGAAGTGCCGTCGCTGGAGGCCCTGCATCGGCTGCTGCTGGACTGAGCCGACCGGTCGCGGCGCGGTAGCACCGGCGCCCCCGGCAGTGCGAGGATCGCCTGTGGCCGCATTGCATCGGGAGACATCGCCATGGGCAGCAACAACACGGCGCGGAATCGTGCCGACCAGATGTTCCCGGTGCTGGCACCGGCCGACATCGCACGCGTGGAACAATTCGGCGAGCCCCGCCATTACGCCGCCGGCGAGGCGCTGTTCCGTACCGGCGACCGCGACATCGGCCTGATCCTGCTGCTGTCCGGCGCGGTGGACATCCACCAGCACGACGGCACCGGCCACGCGGTCGACGTGGCCCACCACGAGCCCGGCCAGTTCATCGGCGAGGTCAGCGGACTCAGCGGCAAGCCGGCGCTGGTCGACGGCACCGCTGCGGAAGACGTCGAGGCGGTGTTCCTCTCGCCCGAACAACTACGCCGGCTGATCGTCGCCGAGGCCGATCTCGGCGAACGCCTGATGCGCGCGCTGATCCTGCGCCGTGCCAGCCTGATCGAGTCGTGCGCGGCCGGCCCGCTGCTGATCGCCGAGGCGGATGACAGCGGCCGCGCGCGGATCGGCAACTTCCTGCGCCGCAACGGCTTCCCGTTCCGCGCCCTCACCCCGACCGAAGACCCTGCCGTCGCCGAGATGGTCGCCGCCTACCGCGAGTGCCCGAACAGCTGGCCGCTGCTGTTGCTGGCCGACGGCCGCCTGCTGCGCAACCCCAGCGACACCGACGTGGCGCACGCGCTGGACATGATCGGCGAGGCCGCCTCCGACCGCGTCTACGACGTGGCCGTGGTCGGTGCCGGGCCGGCCGGGCTGTCCGCCGCGGTCTACGCCGCTTCCGAAGGCCTGAGCGTGCTGGTGCTGGACTCGCGCGGGTTCGGCGGCCAGGCCGGCGCCAGCGCGCGCATCGAGAACTACTTCGGCTTCCCGACCGGCATCACCGGCCAGGCACTGACCGCGCGCGGGTTCGTGCAGGCGCAGAAGTTCGGCGCGGAAATCGCGATTCCCGCCTGCGTGGAGTCGCTCGACTGCGAGGCAGCCGATGGCATCCATCGGCTGCGCACCGAAGACGGCCGCAGCTGGTGCGCACACACCGTGGTGATCGCCAGCGGCGCCCGCTACCGGCGACCGCCACTGGAAAACCTCGACCGCTTCGAGGGCCGCGGCGTGTGGTACTGGGCCTCGCCGATGGAAATCCAGCTGTGCCAGGGACAGGAGGTGGCGCTGGTCGGCGGCGGCAACTCGGCCGGGCAGGCCGCGGTGTACCTGGCCAGCCAGGGCTGCCGGGTGCGGATGATGGTGCGCGGCCCCGGGCTGGCGGCGACCATGTCGCGCTACCTGATCGACCGCATCGAGGCGAACCCCGCGATCGAGCTGATGACCGGCACCGAACTGGTGGCGCTGGAGGGCGATGCCCGCGGCCTGCAGTCGGTGCGCTGGCGCCGGCGCGCGGACCAGGCCGAAGGCGAGGCTCCGATCCGTCACGTATTCCTGTTCATCGGTGCCGAGCCGGCCACCGCGTGGCTGCACAGCTGCAAGCTGGACACCGACCGCAACGGCTTCGTGGCGTGCGGCGGCGACCCCGCCTACCCGCTCGCCACCAGCCGGCCGGGCGTGTTCGCCATCGGCGACGTGCGCGCGGGATCGGTCAAGCGGGTCGGCGGCGCCATCGGCGAGGGCGCCACCGTGGTGGCGCAGATTCACGCCTGGCTCGCCTCGCGCGCCACGGAGCAGGCCGCCGCCACGGCCTGACCGATCTGCAGCGGCCGTCCAGACGGCCGAAACCGATCCGTCCGCCAGGATCTCCGCGGCGCCGCATGACGGAGACCGCGACGCCGGCCCTTGCAAAGGTGTCTGATGCGCTTTCCCAACACAGGAGAGGCACCATGATCACTTTGGGTCTGGAAGAGGAAGTACAGGTGGTGGATGCGCGCGGCCAGCTGGTGCCGCACGACTTCACCGGGGAGCTGGCGGCAAGCGGCGATGGCGCGATGGACCGGGAGATCCACCGCTGCGTGATCGAGCTGAAGACCCGGATCTGCCACAGCGTGCCGGACCTGGTCGCGGCCCTGGCCACGCTGCGCGGGCAGGCCCGCCATCGCGCCGCGCTGCAGGGCCAGCAGATCCTGATCGCCGGGGTGCATCCCACCGCACGCTGGCAGGATCAGGCGATGCACCTGGGGCCGGCGTTCCCGCACTACACCGCGCTGGTCGACGAATACCAGGACATCGCCCGCAGCGCCTTCAGCTTCGGCATGCACCTGCACCTGGGCTTCGCGCCGGATGCGCCGCGCATGGCGATCATGAACCGGCTGCGGCATGTGCTGCCGGAGGTGCTGGCGCTGTCGGCCAGCTCACCGTTCTTCGAAAGCCGGGACACCGGCCTGCAGTCGTGGCGGCACAGCCTGCTCGACCGCTACCCGCGGATGGGCACCCCGGACGTGTGGACCAGCGAAGGCGAATACGTCGCGCACGTGCAGCGGCTGCGCCGCACCGGCTGCATCGGTCCCCAGCAGGGGCTGTGGCAGGACCTGCGGCTGCACCACCGCTACGGCACGCTGGAGGTGCGCATCATGGACACCCATCCGGAGCTGGCGCGCATCGGCCTGATCGCCACCCTGCTCAAGTGGGAGGCCGAGACGCTGCAGATCGAACTGCATCACGGCCGCGCAGGACCAACGTGGGAGCGCGCATGCATCGACGAGAACAAGTGGCGCGCCCGGCGCCACGGCCTGGCCGCGCGCTGGATCGACTGGGACCGCGACGAAGTGCTCGACACCGCCACCCGCTTCGAGCGCTGGTGGTCGCGCATCGCCCCGCGCGCGGCGCATGCGGCCGAGCGGCACTACTGGGAACGCGAGCTGGCCGATGCGCTGGCCGAGGGCAGTTTCGCCGACCGCGTGCGCCAGCGCGCCGAACACGACGCGCGCTGGTCGAGCACGCTGGCCTGGATGATCGCCCAGGGCGAAGACGACGAGATGCTGCTGGCCCGTGCGGAGGGCTGGTCATGAGCGCGCATCCCCGGATCGCCCTGCACCCGATGGGTGCCGAACCGCTGCGCCAAGCGCTGGCCGACGTGCGTGCGCCCCACCTGCCGCAGAGCCAGATGTCCGACCACTACGCCACCGGCAACCGCGCCCTGCACGACGCACTGCAGGCGAAGGTGGCCCATCTGGTCGAGGCGCTCGGCCCGCAACTGCGCATGCCGCGTCCGCACTGGCACGGCGCGAGAGCGGACGTGCTGGCGCTGGACCTGGCCTTCGTCGAGCATCCACGGCAGCCGTTCGAGCTTGCGTGGGTGGAGATCCAGGCGTTCACCTCGATGCTGCCGACCTTCCACACCCTGCACCAGGCGCAGCGCCGCCTGCACCGGCTGGACCGCCACTGGCTGCCGCACGACCCGGTACCGCACGGCAGCGACTGGGTCGGACATCTGCGCTGCTGGGTCGCGCCGAAACCGGCGACGGTGCTGATCGAGGATCGCCCGCGGCAGCGCCCCACCTGGCCCGACCTCGATGCCGCGCGTCACTGGTGGCAGGTGGCCGTGCACGACTGGAGCGAGCTGCTGCCCGCGCACGGCCTGCTCTACCACCCGGGCACCGCGCGCCACTTCGGCCACGTCTGGAACCGGCTGATCCTGTCCGACCTGGACCGTTTCGACCGACGCCGCGCCGAGGGCACGTTGATGGCGGCGGACCGGGTGAGCTGGCACAGCCATCCGGCCTGGTACGAAGGCATCCACAAGGGCAGCCTGGCCGACGTGGTGCTGGCCGAGCACGAGGCCTGCCACTGGGTGGAGGCCAGCCCGCTGTGCGCCAACGGCTGGCAGGCCGCCGACCGCTGGGTGGCCAAGGCGGTCGGCGGCCATTCCGGCAGCGGCCTGCTGCTCGCACCGACCGCCGAGCAGCTCGCCGCCCTGCCCACGCCGCGCCAGTGGATCGTGCAGAACCGCTTCCGGCAGACGCCGATCGGTGCGCATCCGCAGACCGGCCAGCCGTTGTTTGGCGAGGTGCGCTGCATGCTCGGCCTGGCCGACGACCGGCCGCCGTGGGTGATGGCGTGGATCCTGCGCCTGTCCACCAACGGCATCGCCACGCTGACCGGGCGGCAGACCGTGCCGGGCGAAGGCATGACGATGCTGTACTTCGACAGGAGCGCGGCATGAACCATCCCGTGCGCCGCTTTCCCCACCCTCCGTCGCCCACAGGGTGGGCTCCTACAGGTCCCCTTTCTGTAGCAGCGCACCCTGTGCGCGAAATACTGCGCCAGTCGCGGATGCACGGCCTTTCCCTCCTGTCCCGGTCATCGCTCCGGCCAATGCCAGGCCGGCTCATCCAACATGCGCTGGCCGACCAACCGCGTCTGACTCAGTTCCTTTTCCAGCCGCAGCGTGTGGCAGGCCGGCGTCTGTTCCAGTGCGGCGATCAGCCGGGCGGCGTGCGAGACCACCCACACCTGGCTGCGCGCGGAAGCCTGCACGATCAGCCGTGCCAGCGCTGGCAGCAGGTCGGGATGCAGGCTGGTCTCCGGCTCGTTGAGCACCATCAGCGGCGGCGGTCGCGGCGTGTGCAGGGCAGCGATCCACAGCAGGTAGCGCAGCGTGCCGTCGGACAGTTCGCCGGCCGACAACGGACGCAGCAGGCCGTGCTGACGGAAGGCCAAGCCGAAGCGGCCATCGCTCACCGTCACCTCGACGCTGGCGCCGGGAAAGGCATCCTCGACCGCCGCGTCCAGCGCTCGCGGGTCGCCGATCTCGCGGATGGTCTGCCACGCCGCGGCGAGATCGTGGCCGTCGTGGCTGAGCACCGGTGTGCGCGTGCCGAGTTGTGGCCAGCGTGCCGGCGCTTCGGCATCGGAACGGAAATGGTCGTAGAAGCGCCAGCCGCGCACCGTCTCTCGAAGGCGCAGCACCTCCGGCGCGCGCTCGGGATCGGCGACCTGGGTGAACAGGCTGTCGAACGGGTCGAGGTCGTCGGCCAGCACCCGCCAGTTGCGCCCCTCGCGGATGCGCACCAGCGCGCCGCGGCGAGACACCAGCAGGTTGGCCGGGCGCAGGAACGGTCCGGCCCAGATCGCCTCGGCCTTGATCTGCGGATCGGAGGCGAACCGTGACGAGGACGGCTCGGGCAGCCCAAGGTCGATCGCATAACCGAATTCGTCTCCGGCGAAGCCCATGCGCAGCGCCACCACCTCGCGTCGCGGCCCGCCCTGCACCGGCACCTCGCCCTTGCGCATCGCCCGGGTGATTTCCTCCGGACCGGCCCACAGCGTGGAGCCGAGACCGCCCTCGCGGGCCAGCGCATGCACCACGCGCCCCTGCGCCGTATCGGCAAGCAGGCGCAGCGCGCGATAGAGATTGGACTTGCCGCTGCCGTTGGCGCCGGTCACCAGGGTCAGCGCCCCCAGTGGCAGCACCAGCGAGCGCAGCGAGCGGTAATTGGCGATCGCCAGCGTGCCGAGCATGAGAGGATGCCTCCGTTTCCGGTCGTGTCCATGGCGGCGCGCTGCCGCCTCCGGCATGCTGGCGCGCGAACGTCGCAGCGGGTGCGACGCGGTCCCTTTCCCGCAGCGAAACGATCCCAGGAGCGGTTCAACGATGATGCCATCTACCGACCATCGCGCGGTGCACGCATGAGCGAAGTCTTCCTCACCGGCGCCAGCGGCTTCCTCGGCGGCCACCTGCTGAGCGAGCTGGTCGGCGCCGGCCACACGGTGCGCGCGCTGTCGCGCAGCGAGGCGTCGGACGCGGCCATCGCCGCGCTGGGCGGACAACCGGTGCGTGCGCGGCTGGGTGACCCCGACTCGCTCGCCGCTGCACTGGCCGGCTGCGAAGCGGTATTCCACGCCGCCGCCGACACCAGCATGTGGAAGCGGAACGCCGCACGACAGACGGCCACCAACGTCGACGGCACCCGGCACCTGCTGGCCGCCGCCCAACGCGCCGGCGTCGGCGCCTTCCTGCACACCTCCTCGGTCTCGGCGTACTCGCATCTCGTGCACGGCACGATCACCGAGACCACGCCGCAGCGCGGCGGCGAGAGCTGGATCAACTACGAGCACAGCAAGTACCTCGCCGAGCAGGCGGTGCGGGACACCCCGCTACCGTGGATCGTGTTCAACCCCTCGCACATCCTCGGGCCCGGCGACCGGCACAACTGGTCGCGACTGATCCGGCTGGTCGATGCGCAGAAGCTCCCCGGCATCCCGCCCGGCATCGGTGCCTTCGCCGACGTGCGCGAGATCGCCCGCGCGCAGCTCCGGGCGTGGCAGCGCCAGCGCTACGGCGAGTGCTACCTGCTCGGCGGCGAGCAGGCCAGCTTCGTCGACTTCGTGCACCGGGTCGGCGCCGCGCTGGGCCGGCGCACGCCGCGCGGCGCCACGCCGGCCTGGGCGCTGATGGCCTACGCGCGGCTGCTCGGCACGGTCGCCCGCTTCACCGGTCGCGAGCCGGACGTGACCCCGGAAGGCGCGGCGCTGACCTCGCATCAGCTGCGGGTGGATTCGTCCAGGGCCATTCGCGAGCTGGACTACGTGGAGACGCCGCTGGATTCGCTGCTCGGCGACACGCTGGCATGGATGCGCAGCGAAGGCATGCTGGCTGCGCGCTGAGCGGTTCCCGGCTACTGGTCTTCGTCGGCAGCGGTCAGGTGCAGTGCCGGCGGGGTTCCCACTGCGAAGCCACGCTGCCAGCGGCCGATGACCGGACGGCGCCCGCGTTCGCGGAACCCGGCCTGCTGCCAGGCCGCATGGCAGGCCGCGCTGGCCATGCACTCCACCGAGACCGCGTCCAGGCCCTCGCGCCATGCCGCATGGAGCAGCAGGTCCATACAGGCACGCGGCACGCCGTCGATCGCGCCGGCCGACCAGAAGTCGCGCACGTGCAGGACACCGCCCTCGACCTGGCAGGCGAACCATGCGTGCAGCGTGCCGTCGCGGTCGGACACCAGCAGGTAGCGCGTCGCCACCATTGGCCAGGCATCGAAACGCCACCGCAGGAAGGCGCTGTCCCGCACGGCCAGGGCCGTATCGCCCAGTCGGGATGCCTGCCACAGGACATCCGTCCGGGGATCGACACGGTCGCTCCATCCGGCCGTGAGCGACCGCGTCCACGCACTGCGCGCGAACAGCACCACCGCGACGACCGCATCAACCGGCAGCGCGGCGAGCGCCGCCAGCCAGCCGGGCATGCGCCGCGCCAGATAGCGACGGCTGCGCAGCACCCGCGCGTGCCGGCGCATCTCGCCGAGCACCGCGTAACCGAGTCGCTTCACCACAGCGAGCGACTTCGGATTCGGCACGCCGTAGAGCAGATCGAACCGCCCGGCGGATGCCTCCATCAGCGCCGCCTGCAGGATCATCGCCGGCCCGAGGCTGCGGTGTTTCGGATGCACCGCGAAATCGACCAGTACGCCGGTTTCCAGCCCCTGTCCGCCGGCCACCATGCGTCGCGGCCCGGCCGAACTGACTCCCACCCGCTCGCCACTGGCCTGGTCGCGCAACAGGCACACCGTCGGCTCGCCGAACGGACATTGCCGGTAGAACCAGTCGATCTTGGGACGATGCGCCTCCGGCCGGCCGAGCCGGCTCGCCCCCCAGATCCGGACGATATCCGCGGCGTCATCCGGCAACCGCGCCGGTTCGACCGTGTATGCCGGGGTGGACGGTGCGCTGCTCATGGCATGGCGGGAGGCGAGATCAGGGTCAGCGGGGGGAGGTGAAGATAGCGCGTGGTGCGCCGCTTGGCGCGGATATCGGCGTAGACCGCCTCGGCCGCGGCGGGTGCGAGCCCGAGCGGTGCACACAAGGCGGAGGCCGGCAGGTCATGCTCGAGCGCCCACAGCGCCAGGTCCATCGAGCGCCACGGCAGGGCGAAATAGAACTCGTCCTGGCCCTGCGCCAGGCTGTAGGTATCGGTGGTGGGCTCGGCCGTGGCCACGCACTCGGGCAGTTCCAGGTAACGCGCCAGGGCATAGACCTGCGACTTGTACAGGTGCGCGATCGGCTTGAGGTCGGCCGAGCCATCGCCGTTCTTCACGAAGAAGCCCTGGTCGTACTCCAGCCGGTTCGGCGTACCGACCACGGCGTAATTCAGCCGGTCGGCGTGGTGGTATTCGATGGTCTTGCGCAGGCGCTGCTTGTAGTTGGTAGCGGCGACGATCTGCAGGTATTCCGGCAGCGCCATCGGCGCATCGAAGCGGCGCCCGTCCGGCGCCTCGGCGACCAGCCGGAAGTGGTTGATGCCGCCCTCCCGGCCGCCGGCGATCACCACCTTGATGCGCCAGTCCTCGCGATAGTCCGGCAGCACGCGGCGCACGGCCTCGTCGCGCGAGCGGTAGCAGCCGATCGCCTCCAGCGCCGGGGCGATGTCCTGGGTCTGTACACGTACCCCGAGAAACGTCGCCAGCTCGCCGGCATCGCGCGCGCTGCGGCCGGAGGAATCGCGCTCGGGCAGGATCAGCGAGTACACCCGCGACGCGCCCGCCGCACGCACCGCCAGTGCGGCGCACACCGAGCTGTCCACGCCGCCGGAGATGGCCACCACCAGCCCGCGCCGATGCAGCGTCTGCGCCAGCGTGGCGCGTATCCACGCGACGATGCGCTCCACCTCGGCGGCCGGATCGATGTCCAGCACATTCCAGTCCAGCGTGGCCGTCATGCCGTCGCCTCCCCCGCCATCCGCCCGCTCACGCCCGGCGCGCCAGCAGGGCGCGCACCACGCCCTCGGCATCGGACAGTTCGCGCACCTCGGCGTAGTTCGTGTCGCGCTGCAGTCGGCGCGACATCGCCGGCCCCTGCCCCTTGCCGACCTCGAATGCCAGCCAGCCGCCGGACCGCAGCATGCGCGGGGACTCCTCCACCAGGCGTATCAGCAGGGTCACCCCGAGCGGACCGCCATCGAAGGCCTCGCGCGGTTCGTGGCTGGCGATCTCCGGGGCCATCACGCCCACCTTTCCGCTCTGGATGTAAGGCGGCGCGGAGGTGATCAGGTCGACCCGGCCGGTCAGGTCCGGCTCGTCGAATGGCGCCAGCAGGTCGCCTCGGCGGAACTCCAGCCGCTCCTGCATGCCGAGCAGGCGCCCGTTCTCCCCGGCCAGCGCCAGCGCCTCTTCACTGATGTCGCCCCCCATCACGCGCGCGCGCGGCACGCCCCAGGCCATCGCATAGGCCACGTTGCCCGAACCGGTGCAGACATCCAGCGCCAGCGGTTCGCCGGGCACACCGTCGAGCAGATCGACCGCCGCCCGCGCCATCAACTCGGTTTCGGCGCGGGGAATCAACGCACCCGGCGCGCTGAGCATCTCCAGCCCCATGAAGTTCTGCCGCCCGGTGATATAGGCCAGCGGCTCGCCGAGCAGTCGACGCTGCACCAGTCGCTCCAGCACGGTGACCGCGGCCGGGCTGGCCTCGATCGCGGGCAGCGGCCGGCGCATCGCCACGTGTGCGGAACACGGACGCCCCGCGGCGGTGTGCCAAAGCGCGCGCAGGGCGCTCTCGGGCGTTTCCTCCGGCTTGTCGGGCAGCACCTGCAGGCCGTCGGTGAGACGGGACAGCATGCCCTCGAACAACACACTCATCGATGCGACCTCACGATGCGAGCGACTCCAGCAGCGCGCGCTTGCTGACCTTGCCCGAAGGCGTGCGCGGCAACTCCTGCACGAACACCACCTGCTGCGGCACCATGAAACTCTCCAGTCGCCGCAGGCACAGCGCGCGGATCTGCCCGGTGCTGAGGCAGGCATCGTCCTGCAGCACCACGTAGGCGCGGATCGCCTGGCCGAGCAGCTCGTCCTCGACACCGACCACCGCTACCTCGCGGATACCGTCGATGGCGCTCATCGCGTTCTCCACCTCGACCGGGCTGACCTTCTCGCCGCGGGTCTTGATGATGTCGTCGCTGCGACCGACGAAGTAGAGGAATCCATCCTCGTCCATGCGGAACAGGTCGTGCGTGCACAGCACCCGCTCGCCCGGCAGCCGTCCCGGACGCAGCATGTGCTCGGACAGGTCCGGGCGGTTCCAGTAGCCGAGCATCACGTGCGGACCGCGCACGTGCAGCACGCCGATCTCGCCCGCCGGGGTCGGTTCGCCGGAGGGCGAGAGCAGGTACACCTCGGTCCCCGGGATCGCCTTGCCCACCGAGCCGGGACGCTGGTCGACCAGCTCCGGCTCCAGGTAGCTGACCCGCTTGCACTCGGTCAGGCCGTACATCTTGTAGACCAACGCCTGCGGAAAGATCTCGCGCAGGCGCGCGGCACTGTCGTCGGACAGCGCCGCGGCGGTATTGGTCACCCGCGTCACGCCGTCGAAACGCAGCGGCGACTTGCGGTGCGCGGCCAGCAGCATGGCGAACATGGTCGGTACGCCGGGGAACACCGTGACGCCTTCGGCCTGCATCCGCGCGAACACCTGCGCCGGGAAGGTGAACGAGCGCTCGAGCACCAGCGTGGCGCCGAGCCTCACCGCCATCAGCAGCTGGTACAGGCCGTAGTCGAAGGCCAGCGGCAGCGCGCACAGGATGCGGTCGTCGGACGACAGTCGCAGATATTCGACCAGGCTGCCGCCGGCGAACACCATCGACTGGTGCGTCTGCATCACGCCCTTGGGCGTGCCGGTACTGCCCGAGGTATAGATCAGCGCGGCCAGATCGGGGCCGATCACGGTCGGCTCCACCGGCTCCGGCGCGGCGGCACAGGTGGCCGCATCGAAGGGCGATATCGCCCGGTGCTCCGGGCATTCGCCGGAGCAGATCACCCCGCCGGGCAGGCGCGACCCATCCAGCAGCGGCAGGAACTGCTCGCCGATGTGCGCGTCGGTGACCAGCACCCGCGCGCTGCAGTCGTCGAGGATGAAGGCGAGCTTGTCCGACTTGGTCTGCGGGTTGACCACCAGGAACACGCCCCCGGCGATCAGCACGGCGTAGATCGCCACCACCGCGGGCCAGCCGTTGTCGAGGTAGATCGCTACCCGGTCGCCGCGACGGACACCGCGCGCCTGCAGCGTTCCGGCCAAGCGCCGTGCCGCCTCGAGCAGCTCGCGGTAGGTGTATCGCTGGCCTTCGGCGATCACCACCGGCTTGTCCGCCGTGGCCGGGTCGCCGGCGTGGTGCAGCAGGCTGTCGTGCAGCCGGCGGATCTCGCGCGCCGTCATACCGCGGTCGCAGCTGCGACCTTGCCGCTGGTGGCGCGATGGACGAACCCGGCCATGCTGTCCACCGAGTCGAAGTTCTGCGGCAGCAGGTCGTCCGCCCTCACCGAGATGCCGAACTGCGTTTCCAGGAACATCGCCAGCTCCAGCACGCCGGTCGAATCGATCACGCCCTTCTCGAGCAGCGACGCGTCGTTGGCGAGGACGGAGCCGTCATCGCTGAACATCAGGTTCTCCAGGATGTACGTCCGGATCTCGGCTGTAATCCGTGCCAGTTCTGCACTCACTCACCACCCCCTGTTTTGTGAATTGCATCACATTTTCGGGTTGTCTGCTCGACCGGCGATCAGGCCCCCGATCCGGGCCTGACCCGTTGGCGATGCACCAGCATGGTCGACAGGATGCCGACGAAGGCCTGGTTGTCGGCGAAACCGATCGCCTGACCACGGCGACACTTGTCGAACAGCCGCCCGACCCGTTCCGGGTCGAAATAGCCGGCCTCGCGCAGGCTGTCGCCGCTCAACACATCGGCCACGTAGTCCAGCGGCTCGCCGTCGAAGAAAAAGCTGCCGTGGTCCGGCGCCCGGTACGGCTGCTTGGTGCGGTGGCGGATTTCCTCCGGCAGCAGTCCGGCCAGGGCACGGCGCAGCACATCCTTCTCGGTCAGGCCGCGGATCTTCCAGTGGTCGGGCAGGCGGTTGCCGAATTCCACCACGCGATGGTCGAGGAACGGGAAACGTCCCTCGACCGAGTGCGCCATCGCCGGCCGGTCGCCCTGCATCGGCAAAAGGTAGGACGCCAGCAGCGAATGCGCCTCCACGTACTGGTCGCGCGCCAGCGGGCTCCAGCGTCCGATCGCCGGCGGCAGCGTGGCCTCGAAGGTGGCCAGCGGGTCCCAGCCTTCCACCTGGGCACGCCACTCCGGCGAGAAAAAGGCCAGCGCGCGCTGCGAGGTGGTCCAGCGCGGCAGATGCGCGAACACCGCACGATCGCGATGTTCCATGCCGCGGCCGAAGAACGACTGGGCCATCGCCGCATTCGCCACCGGCGAGTGCGCCAGGTAGCCGTACAGACGCTCGAACAGGCGCGGGCGCCAGGTCGATCCGGGCTGGCGCGCCCAGAACCGGCGCACCTTGGCCTCCTTGAACAGGTCGTAGCCGCCGAATACCTCGTCCGCGCCCTCGCCGGTCAGCACCACCCGGAAACCGTGCGCGTGCACGTCGCCGGCCAGCAGCATCAGCGGCACGCCGGCGGTGCGCAGCACCGGCGCCTCGGTATGCTCGATCAGCTGCGGAAAGGCCTGCCCGATGTCGCGTCGGCTGCAATGCAGCGTGGTGTGCTCGGTGCCCATGTGGGCGACCATCCGCGCCTGGAAATCGCTCTCGTCGAACTCGGCGTCCTCGAAGGCCACCGAAAAGGTGCGCAGCGGGTTGTTCGTGTAGTGGCGGATCAGCGCGACCACACCGGAGGAATCCAGCCCGCCGCTGAGGTAGGCGCCGACCGGCACGTCGGCCCGCAGTTGCAGCCGCACGGCATCCACCAGCAGTTCGCGCAGCGCGCCGGCGGCCTCGTCGATGGAGCCGAACGGTCGCTGCTGGTGGCCATCCCGGAGCTCGGGAAACTCCCAGTCCCAGTAGCGCCGCAGCGAACGGCGACCGTCGGCCTCCAGCGCCAGTACATGCCCCGGCGGTACGCTCGCCACGTCGCGGAACACCGTGCCGGGATCGATCGCGCCCCAGTAGGTCAGTGCCTGCGCCACCCCGTGCGGGTCGAGCACGCCCAGTTGCGGCAGCACGGCCAGCAGCGCCTTCACCTCCGAGCCGAACCACAAGCGGCCACCAGCGCTGGCGTGGAAGAGCGGGCGGATGCCGGTGCGGTCGCGAGCCAGCAGCAGGCGTCGGCGCTCGGCGTCCCACAGCGCGATGGCGAACTGGCCGTTGAGGTGATCGACGAAATCGTCCCCGTACTGCTCGTACAGGTGGACGATGACCTCGGTGTCGGAGTGCGTGTAGAACGCGTGGCCCTGCGCCTCCAGCGTCCGGCGCAGCTCGCGGTAGTTGAAGATCTCGCCGTTGAGCACCGTCCACACGGTGCCGCGCTCGTTGCGGATCGGTTGCTGGCCGGTAGCCAGGTCGATGATCGCCAGTCGCGCGTGGGCCAGCCCGACGCCCTCGCCCAGGTGATAGCCGAACCCGTCCGGACCGCGGTGGCGCAGGGTCCGGATCATCCGCTCCAGCGTCCCGCGCGTCGCTTCCGGCGTGTCCTGCCCTCCGACGAATCCCGCTATCCCGCACATGCGATGGGGCTCCCCCTGCCCGGCCCGGACGCGCTAGTTCGCCAGCCCGGCGGCGCGCGTCGTTCCGGCGGGACGGGAAGCATAGCCGCTGTGCCGGGGCGGACGGCTCAGTCGACCACCATCAGCACGCACTCGTCGGCCCCCAGGGCCCGGCAGCACAGGCCGATCACGTGTGCGGAACCGTCTCCGGTCATCGGCTCCATCGCGCCCTGCAGCAGGCCGGCGAAGAAGGTGCAGCCGGAATGGTCCGTCTTGCCGCACAACGGGCTGGCCCCCAGGTGCACCTGGCCGCCCTGCAGCTTCGCTTCGAGCAGCTCGCCCAGTGCAGGCAGGCCACGCCTGGCCAATGCCTCGTCCGGACTAAGCGGCAGGCCGCGGGTGCCCTGCCGGGCGGCGATCCAGCGCCCCACGTGGACACCGGCCAGCTCCAGCGTCGCCACCCGGGCCCCGGGAACCACGGCCTGCTCCATCGCCCGGACCAGCGGCAGCATCGCCGGATAGGCCCCGGGCAACGCCCGCATCAGGCGCTCCACCGCCACCGGGTCGGCATCCAGCGGCGTGGCCGCGTCGGACATCGGCGCCGCTGCGGGGACCGGTGCGGGTGCGGGTGCGGGCGACGCCAGCGCGGCCTCTTCCCGAACCTCGCGCGCCGACGGGATCCTGGTCATCTCGGCCGGCCAGGCCGCCCACGGAGGATCGGCGTCGATATCCGGCACGGGCAGCGGCTCGATCGCCTCGGCAGGGACAGTGCGCTCGGGGGCCCGGTCGAAGAACGCCATCGCCTCGGCGTTGGGCACGCGCGGTGGTGGCGGCATCGGCGGCCCGGTCAGCGAGCGCTTGCCCGGCACGGGCGGTGGGGCCGGAGGTGGCGGCGGCACGTAGTCGAACTGGCGCGCTGCGGCGAAGTGGGGGCGCATGTCTTCTCCATCGGCGGGCTCGATCGTGAAGCTCACCACCCGCTCGAGCTTGCCCAGGGCCGCATCGAGCGCCCGCCGGGAGCGCCGGTGCCCGCGCACCAGCAGGGACAGCAGCACGCCGTTGCGGTCGTCGACCAGCCGGTGCCGATGCAGCACGAACCCGTTCGCGGCAACGATCCGACCGATATCCAACAGCAGACCCTCGCGTTCGAGGGCAAGGATCTGCACTTCCAGCTCGACCATCAGCGTCCCCTGTCACTTGGCGCCGGCGCCGGGCAGCCGGCGACGACGACTTGCCGCTCAGAAGGCAAGGGGGAGGACTGTCGCACAAACCGGACGCCGACGGCATGCCCGGCGCCGCCCGCTCAGCCGTCGAGGCGGCGCCAGCCCTCGAAGACTTCCTCGCGCGCAATGCGGCCGTCGCGCATGTGGAACACGTGCAGCAGGCGCAGCTCGGCGCGTGAGCCGATCGGCACCGGCACGTTGACCAGGCCGTCGCCGGTGATGCGCAGGCGCACCAGGCACTCGTCCACCACCCGGTTGGCGGTGGCGAAGCGGTCCATCGGCTGGATCTCGATCTCGGCCATCGAGGCGAACATGCGCACGTAGTTGTCGCGGATCGCCTCGGGCGAGTCGAAGCGCTGGCCGCGGCCGGGAATCTCCAGCACGGCGTCCTCGGTGTACAGCGCGAGCACGCTGTCCGGGTCGCGCGCCTCGTCGCGCATGTGGCGGTCCACCACCTCCAGGTTGCGGGCGATCGGATCGAAAGCGGGGTGAAGCTGGGCGTTCATGATGATCTCCTTATTAGTCAGTCTTACTGACTAAATTGGACAGACAATCTGACCATGTGTCAACATGACCTATGGCCACGACCTTTCCCGATCGCCAGCGTACGCTCGGCAGCCTGCTCCGGCTGCCCTACCAGGCCCTGCAGTCCGCCGTGTATGGCGCGCTGGCCGAACGCGGCTTCGACGACATCCGCGCCGCGCACAGCGCGGTGTTCCGCCACATCGACGCCGACGGCACGCGCCTGACCGTGCTGGCCGAGCGCGCCGGCATGACCAAGCAGAGCATGGCCTATCTGGTGGACGCGCTGGCGCAGGCCGGCTACCTGACCACCGCGGCCGATCCCCACGACGGCCGCGCGCGGCGCGTACTGCTGACCCGCCGCGGCGACCAGGCGATGACCGCCCTGCTCGAGCTCAGCGCCGACTTCGAGCAACAGCTGGCCGCGCGACTGGGGGCAGCCAGGATGAAGCGGCTGCGCACCCTGCTCGAGGAACTGGCGGGCGTGGTCGAGCCGGCCGGCGCGGCAGACACGCCGTGAGCGCCTCGTTCACTCGATGAAACGGGCGTAGGCCTCCAGCGGCAGCCGCTCGATCGCCGGCACCGTGCAGCCCTCGGCCGGATGCCCCACCACCAGCAGCAGAAACGGCATCTCGTTGCGCGGGCGCCCGAGCAGCTCGTTGAGGAAACCCATCGGGCTGGGGGTGTGGGTGAGCGTGGCCAGTCCCGCACGATGCAGCGCGGCGACCAGCAGCCCGGTGGCGATGCCGACCGACTCCTGCGGGTAATAGCGTTTGTGCTTGTTGCCCTCGGCATCCACCCCGAAGCGCTCGTAGAAGATGCCGATCAGCCACGGTGCGGTCTCCAGGAACGGCTTGTCCGCGTCGGTGCCCAGCGGCGCCAGCGCCTCCAGCCATTCGTCCGGCGCGCGCCGCTCGTAGAACTCGCGCTCCTCCGCCTCGGCCGCCTCGCGGATGCGCCGCCGCAACGGCCCCCGCCCCACCGCCACGAACCGCCAGGGCTGCTGGTTGGCTCCACTGGGCGCGCTGCCCGCCGCGCGCAGGCAATGCTCGATCACCTCGCGCGGCACCGGCGTATCGGCGAAGTCGCGTACCGTGCGGCGGCTGGCCATCTCCTGCGCGAATGCCGCGGCTGCGGCGATACGCTGGGCGTCGGTGCAGGCGGGACGTGGCGGCAGCGGCATGACGACGGGAGGCGGCATCGGCTGGAGTCCTTGAGCAGAGGGAGTCGCATCATCCTAGCCGCTCCCGCCCATCGCCCCGCGGGACTACCTGCGGATGCGCACCGGCACTCCCTTGGATGCCGGCGTCTTCGATGCCTCGTCGTGGTACCACAGCGGCACCAGCGCGTTCATTTCCGGGTAGTAGCCGCCGAGGCAGCCATCGGGCAGGTTGAAAGGGGTGACCGTGAGGCCTTTCACTTCGCGCACCACGTCGTCGCCGGCATCGCCCACCAGGCTGACCACGTCGCCTTCCTTCAGGCCGGCGCGCTCCATCTCGGCAAGATTGATCAGCAGGATCTCGCGCGAGCCTTCCAGCCCGCGCAGACGATCGTCGTGGCCGTAGATGGTGGTGTTGAACTGGTCGTTCGAGCGCATGGTGATCAGGTGATAGCGCCCCGGCGCGGCGCCGACGCCGAGCGCCGACATCACAGTGGGATTGGTGAACTCCGCCTTGCCGCTGTCGGTCTTCCAGATCCGTTCGTGCGCCGGGTTGCCGCGGTAGAAGCCGCCGGGCTGGAACATGCGCGCGTTGAAGTCGTGGAAGTCGTGCGGATACGTTTCGGCGATCAGGTCGCGCACGAGGCTGTAGTCGGCGGTCCATGCGTCCCAGCGCCATTTCGGGTGCGCCGGCAACGTAGCCTTGGCCATGCCAGCAACGATCGCCAGCTCGGACAGCAGCCCCTCGTCAGCGGGCTTGCGCTTGCCGACGGAGCCGTAGATGTGGCTGAAGCTGTCTTCGATCGACACCGACTGCGGCCCGCTGGCCTGCATATCCTCCTCCGCGCGCACCAGGCACGGCAGCAGGTACGACGCGCGCCCGTGCACCAGATGACTGCGGTTGAGCCTGGTGGCGATGTAGACGGTAAGCGCCTGCTCGCGCCAGGCCGGCTCCATCACGTCGCGATCGGGAATCGCGCGCACGAAGTTGCCGCCCAGGCTGACGAACCCTTTCACCGTGCCGTTGCGGATGCCTTCGCAGGCATCGACTGTGGTGAGTCCGGTATCGCGCGGCGGCTCGAAATCGAACATCGCGGCGAGCTTGTCCAGCGGCACCAGTTCGGGCTTCTCGGAGATGCCCACGGTGCGCTGGCCCTGCACGTTGGAGTGCCCGCGCACCGGCGACATGCCGGCGCCCGGTCGGCCGATGTTGCCGCGCATCAGCATCAGGTTGACCAGCATGCCGATACTCTGCGAACCGTGCACATGCTGGGTGAGCCCCATGCCGTAGACGCCGATGACGTTCTTCGCCTCCACGTAGACGTCCGCGGCGGCTTCCAGGTCGGCACGGGCCAGGCCGCTGACGCGCTCGATCTCGTCCCACGATGTGTTCCGCGCCGTTTCGACAAACGCCTCGAACCCGTGCGTGTGCTGCCTGATGAAGTCGCGATCCAGCACGTCGGCCTCGCCGGCCGCACGCGCCCTGTCGTCGGCTTCCAGCACGCGCTTGCACAGGCCGGTGAGCGCGGCGATGTCGCCGCCAGGCTTCACCTGCAGGTACATGTGCGCCAGCTCGGTGGCCTCGCCGGTGAGCATCTGCAGCGGGTTCTGCGGATTGATGAAGCGCACCAGCCCCTGCTCGCGCACGGGATTGAACACGATGATCCTGCAGCCGCGTTTCACCGCCTCCTGCAGCGGATGCAGGAAACGCGGACTGTTGGTGCCCGGGTTCTGGCCGAAATAGAAGATCGCGTCGCAGTGCTCGAAATCCTCCATCACGCAGGTGCCGACCGGCGAACCGATCACCTTCTTGAGGCCGACCGAGGTGGTCTCGTGGCACATGTTGGAGCTGTCGGGAAGGTTGTTGCTGCCGTACATCCGCGCGAACAGCGCGTACAGGTAGGAGGTTTCCAGCGAGGCCTTGCCGGAGGCGTAGAACACCACCGACTTCGGATCCAGCGCCTGAAGCTCGCGCGCGATGCCCTGGAAGGCCTCCTCCCAGCTGCACGCCATGTAGCGATCGGTCGACGGGTCATAGCGCAGCGGCGCGGTCAGCCGACCCTGCATTTCCAGGTCATAGTCATCCCAGCCCAGCAGCTCGGTCACCGTGTGCCGGGCAAAGAACTCCGGCGTGCAGCGATCGCGGGTGAGATCCCACAACGTCGCCTTGGCGCCGTTCTCGCAGAACTCGAACGTATGCGGATGGGTCGGCTTGCCCCACGCGCAGGAGCTGCACATGTAGCCGCCGGCCTTGTTCTGGCGCATCAGCGTCTCGAGCACCGCGGGCGTGGACAACTCGCGGGCGAATACCTCCCCGATGCCCTTGAGCGACCCCCAGCCACCGGCCGGGCCTTCATGCTGGATCGACTCGTCGCGCTCGTCAGTCATCACGTGCCTCCGGGATCTGCGGGTTGGGTCCGGCATCTGCCAAGACCATGCAGCCTAGGAGAGTCGATCGCGCCGTCGCGTGAAGAAGTCGCACCTCGCGGCGCAAATTTCCGCGCCACCGGGGCGGTCACATCATGCGCTGGTTCTGGTTGAAGATGATCCACAGCGACCCGGCGACCATCAGGCCGATGATCACCGCCGTGAACAGGATCAGCTGCAGGTCATCGCGATGCGACTGCTTCAGGTCGATATGCAGGAAGCATCGGAAATGCGCCACCAGCTGCAGCACCGCCAACGCCGCGACCACGCCGAGTGTGGTGCGGGCGGGCCACGGATCCCAGGCGACCAGCGCGAACGCCGCGCCACTCAGTCCGAGTGCCAGCACCAGGCCCACCACGTAGTCGCGAAGCTCGCGACGGAACCCGCCATCGCCGTCCATCACAGCATTCCCCGCAGAAAGACGAAGGAAAAGATCATCACCCACACGATGTCCAGGAAATGCCAGAACAGCCCCAGCCGCAGCAGCCGCGTGCGGGTGGTCCGATCCAGGCCGGACATGCGCAGCTGCACCATCATCACCACGATCCACACGCAGCCGAGCGACACGTGCAGGAAGTGGGTCGGCACCAGCGCGTAGAACGCCGAGAGGAACGCGCTGACCTGCGGCAGCGCGCCCTTGCCTTGCAGGGTCGCGAAGTCGTGAACCTCCAGCCCGAGAAAGCCCAGTCCCAGCAGCAGGGTCAGCGCGAGCATGCCCTGCAGCAGGGCCATGCCCCGCCGGTATTTCATGGCCAGCGAAGCGATGCCGAAGGTGAAGCTGCTCAGCAGCAGCAGCAGCGTCTCCATCGCCGCCGGGCCCAGCTCGAACACGTCATGCGGCCCGGGGCCGCCCGCGGTGTTGACACCCAGACTGGCGTAGACGGCGAACAGCAGCGCAAACAGCACCGCGTCGCTCATCATGAAGACCCAGAAGCCGAACATCACCTCGCCGTCGGAGGGATGGGCATCGGACTCGTGCAGGTTGAGCCCGGGATGCCGGCGCTTTCCGGTGGTCGACCCGACGCTCATGCCGCCACGTCCGCCAGACCACGGTTGCGCGGGTCGCATTCGTGCTCGCGCGACACCGGTACGGCGGCGACCAGCGCCGCATGCCAGCGCGTCTCGGTGCGCTCGACCTGCCGCTCGCCGACGGTGCGACCGGACCGGCGCACGAAGCTCCAGCCGATCACCGCGAAGAGTGCGCCGGCCGTGCCGAGCCCGGCCATCCAGCCGATGCGCCAGACCAGGCCGAATGCGGTCGCCAGCCCGAGCACCCCGAGCCATGGACCGATCGCGCTGTTCTCCGGGAGCAGGATCGGCGCATAGCGGTCCAGCGCCGGATAGGCGCGGCCGGACCGTTTCATGGTCCAGAACGCGTCGCGTCCCTCCACCTCCGGCACTTCCGCGAAGTTGTATTCCGGCGGCGGCGAGGATGTCGACCACTCCAGGCTGCGGCCGTCCCACGGATCGCCCACGGTCACCCGGTTGCGGTCGCGATGCCGGATGCTCATGGCCAGCTGCAGCACCAGCGCGGCCATCCCCAGCACGATCAGCACCGCGCCGCCGGCAGCCAGCAGCAGCCAGGGCCGGAACGCCTCGTCGAACACCTCGGCGCTGCGCCGCGGCATGCCCTCCAGGCCGAGCACGTACAGCGGCATGAAGGCGAGATAGAAACCGGTCACCCAGCACCCGAACGCCACGCGCCCCCAGCGTTCTTCCAGCCGGAACCCGAACGCCTTCGGAAACCAGAACTGGTACGCCGCGATCATGCCGAACAGCGTGCCGGGGATCAGCATGTTGTGGAAATGCGCCACCAGGAAGGTGGTGTTGTGGACCAGGAAATCCACCGGCGGGATCGCCAGCAGGATGCCGGACAGACCACCGATCACGAACGTGACCAGGAACGCCAGCCCCCACAGCAGCGGCGTGGTGAAGCGCACGCGGCCGCGGAACATGGTGAGGATCCAGTCGTACACCTTCACCCCGGTGGGGATGCCGATCAGCATGGTGGCGATGCCGAACGCCGCATTGATGTGCGCGGACTGCCCCATGGTGAAGAAGTGATGCAGCCACACGGTGAACGACAGCACCGCGATGGTCATGGTCGCGAGCACCAGCGAGGTGTAGCCGTACAGCTTCTTCGCCGAGAAGGTGGAGAAAAGCTCGGAGAACACGCCGAACGAGGGCAGCACCACGATGTACACCTCGGGGTGGCCGAACAGCCAGAACAGGTTGGCGTAGACCATCATGTTGCCGCCACCGCCGCTGGTGAAGAAATGCATGCCCAGATAGCGGTCCAGCGCCAGCAGGGCCGTCGCCACGGTGAGCGCGGGCATCGCGAAGATCATCAGGATGCTTGTGCACAGCGCCGTCCAGCAGAACAGCGGCATGCGGAACAGGTGCATGCCCGGCGCGCGCTTCTTGTAGATCGTCACCGCGAAGTTGATGCCGGTGAGGGTGGAGCCGATCGAGCTCAGCGTCACCGCCCAGATCCAGTAGTCCACCCCCACGCCGGGACTGAAGCGCAGCTCGGTGAACGGCGCGTAGCCGGACCAGCCACCGGTGGAGAACGGCGCCAGCACCAGCGAGATCATCACCAGCGCGGCACCGGCAGCGGTCAGCATCAGGCTGATCGAGTTGAGCACCGGGAACGACACGTCGCGCGCGCCGATCTGCAGCGGCATCACGTAGTTGATCACGCCGGTGAGGAACGGCATCGCCATGAAGAAGATCATGATGCTGCCGTGGGTGGAGAACAGCTGGCCGAAATGTTCGGCCGAGATGAACCCGGACTGGTTGATCGCGTCGGCCTGCTGCAGCCGCATCACCAGTGCCTCGATCACGGCGCGGGCCAGCATCACCAGCGCCAGCACCACGTACATGATGCCGATGCGCTTGTGGTCCACGCTGGTGAACCACTCCCGCCACAGGTAGCCCCACCGGCCCTTCGCGGTGATGTAGCCGGCCACGCCGAGCGCGCCGAGGACCGCAACGAGCGCCGCACCCGCCGCCACCGGGCTGTCGGTCGGCAGCGCGGACAGGCTCAGCCGGCCCAGCCACGGCCCCGCGAGCACCTCAATGCGCATCGTTCATCCTCCCGGTGGCACGTGAGGCCATGGTGGACACGTGCACCTGTGACGACGCGTGGTACTTCGCCACGATGCGCCCGTACAGGTCGGCGTCGACTTGCCCGAAGCATTCGGGCGCGGCCGGCACGCCGCGCCGGGCGACCTGCCGGTACCGGCGCGCATCGAGCACGCCCCCACCCGCGCGCACCTGCCCGACCCAGCGGCTGAAGGCGTCGGCATCGACCGCGTGCACCACGAACTTCTGCCGCGCGAAGCCGCTGCCGTTGTACTGGGTGTTCTCTCCGGGAAAGTCCCCCGGCCGGTCGGCGCGCAGCCACAGTTGCGTGATCATTCCGGGCATTGCATAGATCTGCCCGGCGAGGCGCGGCACCAGCAGCGACTCCATCACCGTGTCGCTGGTCAGGTGCAGATGCACCGCCCTTCCCACCGGCAGCACCAGCGTGTCCAGCGTGGCGATGTGCTGGTCCGGGTAGATGAACAGCCATTTCCAGTCCAGCCCCACCACCTGCACATCCAGCGGCGCGGCGGACGAGCCCTGGCCGGGGGCGATCGCCCGGTACGGGTCGAGCGCGCGCGATTGGGTCCAGACCCGCACGGCGAGCAAGGCCACCAGCAGCGCGGGCACGCCCCAGATCAGCACTTCCAGCAGCCGGGAAAAATCCCAGCCGGGTCGATAGGCACTGCGCCGGTTGCGGCGACGGAACCGCCAGGCAACCCACGGCGTGAGCACGATCACCGGAACGACCACGAAGAGCATCAACACGGCCGCCTGGACCAGCAGTTGCCGTTCGGCCGCGGCGACGGGCCCGGCGGCGACCGCAACAATCGCAGCCCGGGTCGGCATCGCTGCCAACCCGGCGCGCGACGCGGTGCGCTTCGCGTGGCGTTCCGTCGATGTGTCCTGCACCTGAGCTCCTCGCTGGATCGACGGGCGCGTCGAGCCGCCGCCGAAGATCGCCATGCCGAAACCGTGATCGGGCGCGGCATCACTGCACGACCCTAGGCAGGCACCGCGCAAAGTCGCGTGAAGCGCCCGCGAAGCCGGCGTGCCCGGAGGACCCGGCAAGCGGCCCCCTCGCCTGCCGCTCCATGGCTCCATGGCTCCATGGCTCCATGGCCGTGACCGGACTGGCGGCAACCGCCCCCTCCCGCACCCGCCGATTTCCGCAGCGCGTGCCGACGCCCTCGCCGGAGCCGCTATGCTGGCCGGCGAGTCGGCACCGGGGCCTGCATCGCGCGGGGCGTGGTGCGCCGGACTGCCCGTCGTCACCGCCGCATCGAGGCCTGGAACATGCTCAAGTCGCTTGTCGTATCCGCCCTGCTCCTGCCGGGACTGGTCGCGCCCGTCGCGGCATCAACGGCCAACCTCCCGCCACGCCTCGAGCGCGAGGCGCAGGCGGTGACGATCACCCGTGACGACTGGGGCATCGCCCACGTGCACGGCAAGACCGATGCCGATGCGGTATTCGGCATGGCCTACGCACAAGCCGAGGACGACTTCCATCGCGTGGAAACCAACTACCTGCTCTCGCTGGGCCGCATGGCCGAGGCCAAGGGCGAGTCGTCGATCTGGCTGGACCTGCGGCAGAAGCTGTTCATCGACCCGGTCGTCCTGAAACAGGACTACGCACGAAGCCCGGCCTGGCTGAAGGCACTCATGAATGCCTGGGCCGACGGCCTGAACTGGTACCTCGCCACCCACCCTGACGTGCACCCGGAAGTCATCACCCATTTCGAGCCGTGGATGGCACTCTCCTTCACCGAAGGCAGCATCGGCGGTGATATCGAGCGGGTCGACCTGAAGCAGCTGAAGGACTTCTACGGCCAGCCCGGCGACGCGCCACTGGCGACGGTCGAGATGCGCCCGAGCTGGGTCGAGCCGACCGGCTCCAACGGCATCGCGCTGGCGCCCAAACTCACCGCCGACGGCCACGCGCTGCTGCTGATCAACCCGCACACCTCGTTCTTCTTCCGCTCCGAGCTGCAGATGTCCAGCGACGAAGGGCTCGACGCCTACGGCGCGGTGACCTGGGGCCAGTTCTTCATCTACCAGGGCTTCAACCGGCACGTCGGCTGGATGCATACCTCCACCGGCCTCGACGCGGTGGACGAATTCGCCGAGACCATCGTGCACAAGGACGGCAAGCTCTACTACCGCTACGGCAAGGCGCTGCGGCCGGTCACCACGCGGCAGATCACCGTGCCCTACCGTCAGGCCAACGGCACGATGGGCCGTCGCACATTCACCGCATACTTCACCCACCACGGCCCGATCGTGCGCAAGGATGGCGACAAGTGGATCGCCGAGGCGCTGATGAACACGCCGATCCCGGCGCTGGAGCAGAGCTGGCTGCGCACGAAGACCCACGACTACGCCAGTTACATGAAGGTGGCCGAGCTGAAGGCCAACTCGTCCAACAACACGCTGTTCGCCGACGACAAGGGCGAGATCGCCTTCCTGATGCCGCAGTTCGTGCCCAAGCGCGACAACCGCTTCGACTACACCAAACCGGTGGACGGCTCGGACCCGGCCACCGACTGGCACGGCCTGACCCCGCTGGACCAGCTGCCGCAGGTGGTGAACCCACCGAACGGCTGGGCCTTCAACACCAACGACTGGCCGTACTCCGCCGCCGGCCCCTACAGCCCGAAGCCCGCCGACTTTCCGCGCTACATGGACACCTTCGGCGAGAACCCGCGCGGCCTGCACGCCACGCGCCTGCTCACCGGCGCGAAGGAGGTCACGCGCGCCTCGCTGATCACCATGGCCTTCGACTCGTATCTCCCGGCGTTCGCGCGCCAGCTGCCGGTGCTGATCCACGACTACGACGCGCTGCCCGCCAGCGATCCGCTGAAAGACAAGCTGCGCGGCCCGATCGCCCTGCTGCGCGGCTGGGACTACCGCTGGGGCATCGCCTCGATGCCGACCACGCTGGCGGTGTTCTGGGGCGACACGCTGTGGGACGAGGTGAGCAAGGCAGACACCGCCGAGGGCCTGTCGATCTACGACGTGATGGCCGAGAAGGCCGGTCCGCAGGAACGCCTGCATGCGCTGTCCGAGGCGGTGGACCGGCTGCAGCACGACTTCGGCCACTGGGGTGTGCCGTGGGGCGAGGTGAACCGCTTCCAGCGCATCAACGGCGACATCCAGCAGCCGTTCGACGACAGCAAGCCGAGCATCCCGGTGCCATTCACCTCCTCGCGCTGGGGCTCACTGGCCTCGTTCGGGGCGCACCGCTGGCCGGGCACGAAGCGCTACTACGGCACCAGCGGCAACAGCTTCGTCGCGGTGGTGGAGTTCGGTCCGAAGGTCAGCGCCCGCGCGATCACCGCCGGCGGCGAGAGCGGCCATCCGGACTCGCCGCACTTCAATGACGAGGCCGAGCGCTACACCACCGGCAACCTGCGCGAGGTGTACTTCTGGCCGGAGCAGCTGAAAGGCCACACCGAGCGCGTCTACCACCCGGGCGAGTAGGGCCGGATGTCACGCCGCAACCGATGCCGGCCGTGACCACCGTTGCCATTGGATCGGCGTGCCGATCTCGCGGCGAAACGCTGTGCTAATTTCCGGCCCGTGCCACCAGGGGATGTCCTCGGCTTCATGACTGACAGATCTGTTTCATGACTGGCGGCTCTCCCGAGCGGGGGATGACATCGCCCGGACGCATCACGGCGATCCTCATCGCCTATGTCGTCCTGTCGCTTGCGATGATCTGGTGGTCGCGCCATGCGGCCCACATCGCCCAGATCTGGATCGCCAACGCGCTCCTGGTCGCCATGGCGGTGCGCGGCAGCCTGCGCCCGATGTGGCTGGTGGCACTGCTGGCGTTACTCGGCTCGGTCGCAGCGAACATACTGACGAGCATGCCGTGGCCTGCGGCCAATGGCGTCGGCATCGCCAACCTGGCCGAGGTCGCCGCCTGCCTGGGCCTCGCCCGTGCGCTGGGCCTGCGGTCCGACCGGAAGTTCGACGAGCAACCGTTCTTCCTGGGGCTGGTCGCCCTGATCCTGCTCGGGCCGGCGGTCGGCGCGGCAGCAGGAGCCACCGCGCTGAACATCACCTACGGCGACCACTGGCCCCACTCGTTCTTCAAATGGTGGGTCGGCGATGCGATGGGCATGCTGATCATGCTGCCTCCGTTGCTGGCCTACCGCACTACCCGGCTGCAATCGCTGGTGTGCGGCGGACAAGCTCGCGCGTTCTGGGGAACCCTGCTTTTCTCGCTCGGCACGACGACCCTGGCCATGCGGTATGCGCGCGAGCCCTTCATCATCCTGTCGATACCACTGCTGTTCGCCGCCTTCAGGCTGGGCGTGTTCGGCACGACCGTGACCTGCACTGCGAATGTCCTGGTGGTCTTCGGCCTGGCCATGGCCAGCGATCTCGACCTGGTCTCCGCGCCGCTTGGACTCGCATCGCTGCAGTCGACCGGTATGGCCGTGTATTCCGCCATGGCCGTCACCGCTCCCTGGCTGATCAGCATGGTGATGGCCCAACGCAAGCGCATCGGCCGCGAACTCGAACAGCTTTCCGACGAGCTGAGGCTCGTCACCGACAACGTACCCGCGCTGATCGGCCAGGTGGACACGCAACTGCGTTACCGCTTCGTCAATCGCCGGTACGAGACTTTCTACGGCAAAGCCGCCGCCGACCTGCTGGACCGGACACCCCGCGAACTGTTCGGCGACGCGTTCGCACACGAGGTGGAGCCGCGGATGCAGCAGGCGCTTCACGGGATGCCGCAGCACTATGTGGCAGGCACGCCCCAGGGGCGGCGGCTGGACATGTCGCTCGAACCCCAGCGGGACCGCGATGGCAGCGTCATCGGGCTCTTCGTCATGGCCCAGGACATCACCGACCGGGTCGAGCTGGAATCACGGCTGCGCGAGATCACGGACAACGTCCCGGCACTGATCGCCTATCTCGACAAGCAGCTCGTCTATCGATTCGCCAACGAGCGCTATGTCGAACTGTGGGGTGTTCCTCCTGCGGAGCTGGTCGGTCGCGCCTCGGCGGACGTCGCCGGCGAGCGCTATTCGCCGATGCTTGTGCCCCTGCAACAGGCCTGTCTGCGGGGTGAACGGGTCGAACGGGAACTGCATCTCGACGACGGCCGCGTGTTCGACCTGACCTACGTACCGCATGTCGTCGACGGCACGGTGCAGGGCATCTACAAGCTGGCCATCGACATCACCGCGCGCAAGCGGACCGAGGCCCTGCTATTCGAGGCCATGGACAAATCCCAGTTGATGCTCGACTCCATCGGCGACGCGGTTATCGCCTGCGACGTCACGCTGCGCATCACCATGATGAACCCGGTCGCCGCGGCCATGACCGGCTGGCCCGAAGAGGAAGCGCTCGGCCAGCCGTTCACCGAGGTGGTACGGCTGATCGACCAGGAGACCGGGCTGGCTTCGCTCAATCCGCTGGAAGTCGCGATCCGCGAGAACCGCACGGTCGGCCTGCAGCTCAACAGCAAACTGGTCCGCGATGACGGGCAGGACATCGCGGTGGAGGACGCGGCCTCGCCGATCCACAACCGCGACGGTGAGGTGATCGGCGGCATCATGGTGCTGCACGACGTCAGCGAGGCGCGCAGCATGGCGCTGAAGATGTCGCACCTGGCGCAGCACGACCACCTTACCGACCTGCCCAACCGGGTGCTTCTGCACGACCGCCTCTCGCTGGCCCTGAACGGTTTGCGGGCCAGCGACCACGGGGCCCTGCTGTTCGTCGACCTGGACCATTTCAAGCACATCAACGATTCGCTCGGACATCCTGCAGGCGACCATGTGCTGCGCGAGGTGGCGCGGCGGCTGCGCCAGGTGGTCCGCGCCGACGACACGGTGAGCCGGCAGGGCGGCGACGAGTTCGTGATCCTGCTCAACCGGCTGGCCGACCTGCGCGACGCCGCCCGCGTCGCAAAAAAGATCATCGCCTCGATCGAGCAGGACATCCCGTTCGAGGGGCGGATGCTGCACGTCTCCGCCAGCGTGGGCATCGCGACCTTCCCGGAGGATGCGCGCGACGCCGAGACCCTGATGAAACAGGCCGACACAGCGCTCTACCACGCCAAGCAGAGCGGACGCGGCAGGTTCAGCTATTTCACCCGCAGCATGAGCGAGCGAGCGGAGCAGCGGCTGGCATTGGAGCACGCGCTGCGCCGTGCCCTGCAGGACGACGAGCTGTTCCTGGTCTACCAGCCCAAGTTCCTGCTTCCCGGCCAGCGCGTGTTCGGGGCCGAGGCACTGGTCCGCTGGCGCCAGCCCGACGGCACCGTCGTGCCGCCGGACCAGTTCATCCGCCTGGCCGAGGAAAGCGGCTTGATCCACCAGATCGACGAGTGGGTCATGCTCAGCGCCTGCCGCCAGATGCGTGCCTGGCAGGAAGCCGGCATCGCGATAGTGCCGGTCTCGGTCAACGTGTCCCTGGCGCGGCTCGACGTCGATCGCCTGCTGCAGGGCACGCGACGGGCGCTCGACGCCACCGGCATCGCGGCGCACATGTTGGAGATCGAGTTCACCGAGAGCCAGATGTTTGCCCAGCAGGACCTCGCCAGGGCACTGCTGGCACAGCTCAAGGAACTCGGGGTCAGCCTGGCCGTCGACGACTTCGGCACCGGCTATTCGAGCCTGAGCTACCTCGCCGCGTACGAGTTCGACACGCTCAAGATCGATCGCAGCTTCATCCACAACCTCCACGAAAGCGCCAGGCACCAGGCGATCGTGCGGGCGATCATCGGCCTGGGCCATGCCCTCGGCTACCGGCTGATCGCCGAGGGCGTGGAGAAGATCGAGGATGCGCAGACCTTGCAGAACTACGGTTGCCTCGGCATGCAGGGCTACTTCTTCAGCCGTCCGCTGGCCGCCGAAGACTTCGCCGCCGTGTTGATGAATGCGCCCGCGCCGCTGGATGCGCGCTCCGGCTGAAGTCGTCCCGGCCAGGCGCCGGCGGCCCGGAGGTGCCGTTCAGGCGGTGGCCGCCCCCAGGCCGCGCGGTCGTGACCGGTCCCGCAGCCGCAGGAACGGCCGCTCGACGGCCATGTGCAGCACGCTGCCCATGGCCAGCGCGGCGGCGGCATAGACCACGAAGATCGCCACACCGTGCAGGTGTTCGCCCAGCGCTACCTGCACCAGGTGATAGGCGATCTTGTGGCTGAGATACAGGCTGTAGGAGATGCCCGCCAGCCAGCCGGCGCCGGGCACGCGCCAGCGGCCGAGCGTGCTGTTTTGCCCCGCCGCGGCGAACACCAGCAGGCCGAGTCCCACGGACAGCAGCGGCCAGCCGATCGCGTTGGGCAGCAGCCCGGCCCGGTCGCGGAACAGCAGCAGCGCGCCACCGGTGACCAGCAGGCCCAGCCACATCGCGGCTTGGGCGCGGGCCTGTGCCTGCATCCACCACTTTAGCCGGAACGCCTTCAGCGCAGCCAGCATCACTCCGACGAACAGTCCGTCCAGGCGGTCCCAGGTCGGGAAGTAGAGATCCTCGATGTACCAGTTGCGATCCGGCTGCACGGCAGTGTCGTGACACCACACACCGGTGCGCAGGGCGATGCCGCCGAGCACCACCAGCAGTGCGACCGCGAGCAGGGCCCTGCCCGAACGCAACCGCACCAGCGCGATCGCCAGCAACGGGAACAGCAGGTAGAAATGCTCCTCCACGCACAGCGACCACGCGTGCGAGAACGCCGGCTGGCTGCGGTAGTCGATCAGCAGGTTCATGGTGAAGGTGGCGAACTGCCACCACGGCGCAATGCCGGGCAGCTCGCGCAGCACCGGCACGCACTGGTAAAGCGCCAGCACCACCGCGAATGCGGGCAGGATGCGGTAGGCCCGGCGCCGGTAGAAGTCGCCCAGCGCGAGCCCTTCGCCGCGCGCCAGCGGCGCCAGCACCTGGCTGCCGATCAGGAAGCCGCTGAGCACGAAGAAGATGTCCACGCCGACCCATCCGTAGCGCACCAGCGGATCGAATGTCGGCCCCATCCCGCCGACCACCCAGGAGTGGAAAAGCATCACCAGGACGATAGCCAGCGCGCGCAGCGTGTCCAGGCCGGGGAGTCGTTGCATGGGCGTCCTTTCCGTGGAGATAAAGACGCCAGCATGCCGCGGGCGGCCATGGCAGAACCATGACCGGACGCGGGCACGATCAGGGCATCGCGTTCAGCGCACGCCGACGGTGCCGTTGGCGGCCTTCACCAGCCTGGCCGGGTCATAGCCCACGCCGTCCTTGAACACCGTCACCACGTTCTCGATCGCCTTGATGTCGGCCGCCGGGTTGCCGTTGACCAGCACCAGGTCGGCGACCTTGCCCGGCTCGATGGAACCGATGCGGTCGCCTTCGCCGAGGTAGCGCGCGCCGTTGAGCGTGGCGATGCGGATCGCCTCGACCGGCGTGAAACCGGCCTCGACCAGCAGCTCCACTTCGCGCTGGTCGCCGTAGCCGGCGATCACGCCGCCGAAGCCGGTCGGATCCAGCCCGGCCAGCAGGGTGCCGCCGGCCTTCACGAAGGCCCGCTCGAACTGCATCTCCAGCGTGAACAGCGCCGGCCACGGCGAATCCTTCTGCGCGGCGATGCGCTCGCGGGTCTTCAGGTACTCCACCCGCGTCTGCGGCAGCATCGCGTCGAGCACGCGGGTGTCCACCGGCGCGCGGCCGGGCACGAAGGTCTCGAACACCGGCAGGGTGGAGGTCACCGCCACGTGCCTGTCGACCAGGTGCCGGATCAGCGCCTGGATCCGCGCGTTGCCCACCCGCATCTTCGCGAGGTTGGCCGAAGCCTTGCGGGTGTCGGGGCACACGTCCGGCTGCTTGCCCGGGGTGAACTCGGTATCCACCACCAGGCCGTGCTCGAGGTCGTCGATGCCCAGGTCCGCCGCTTCGGTGAAACCGATCGAGCACAGGTGGCCGGTGACGATGATGTGCCGCGCGTGCGCCGCGGCGATCGCCGCCGACAGCTCGGCGCGGGTGATGTGCATGTAGGCCTTGAACGAGGTCGCACCCTCGTCCATCCAGTACTCCACCGTGGCGCGGGCATCATCGGCGCCGGTGAGCTCGTGCATCTGCGGGGTGAAGCTGCCCTTGCCTTCCAGGTACGGCCCGGTGGTGTGCATCTTCGGACCCGGTATCAGGCCCGCATCGATCGCCTTCTTCAGTTCCAGGTCGGTGTAAGGCTCGGTGCTGCCGGTGGTGCGGATGGTGGTGACGCCGCCGGCCAGGTAGAACTTGGGAAAGCTCGAACCCTGCTCCGGATACAGCGCGTCCTTCGCCGCCGGGTTCACCTTCGGCGCCGGGTAGAACATGTGGTCGTGCATGCCGACCAGGCCGGGGATCAGGCTCATGCCGTGGCCGTCGATCACTTTGGCGCCCTTCGGTGTTTCGACATGGGACCCCAGGGCGACGATGCGGTCGTCGTGCAGCAGCACGGTCTGGTCCTCGCGCGGCGCGGCGCCGGTGCCATCGATCACGCGAACGTGTTCGATGGCGATGTCACCCGCCGGCACGCTGACGAAAGCCTGCGTGGCGCGCGACAGCGTCGATGCCGTCGCGGCGGCCGGTACGGCACAGCCCAGGAGGCACGCGACGATGGCCGGCGCGCGAAAGCACGCGGCGCGGAGACGGATGGAGCTGGACATGGCGGATCCCTCGGCGGACGCGCCTCCCCCGGGCGCGAAGGCTCCCATCCTACGGGTTTCCGCTGCCGGTGCGCCCGCCTAGGCGGGGATCGCCAGCCCGCGCTGCACCGCCGGCCGCGCCAGCACCCGGTCCAGCCACGCCGCCACGTGCGGATAGCGATGGAACTGCACCAGCTCGCGCGCCTCGTAGAAGCCGATCAGGTTGCGCACCCAGCCGGCGGTGGCGATATCGGCGATGGTGTACTCGTCGCCGATCAGCCAGGTGCGGTCGTCCAGCCGGCTGTCGAGCACACCGAGCAGGCGCTGCGACTCGGCCACATAGCGCTCCAGCGGCCGCTTGTCTTCGTATTCGCGTCCGGCGAATTTGTGGAAGAAGCCCACCTGGCCGAACATCGGTCCGATCGCCGCCATCTGGAAGAACACCCACTGGATGGTCTCCCAGCGACGCAACGGATCGGCCGGCAGGAAACGCCCGGTCTTCTCGGCCAGGTACATGAGGATCGCGCCGGATTCGAACAGCGCCAGCGGTTCGCCGCCGGGACCATCCGGATCGAGGATCGCCGGGATCTTGCCGTTCGGGTTGAGCGCGAGGTACTCCGGCAGCTGGCTCTCGTTCTTCATGATGTCGATCCGGTGCGCCTCGTAGGGCAGACCGGTCTCTTCCAGCATGATCGACACCTTTACCCCGTTCGGCGTGGCCAGCGAATACAGCTGCAGCCGATCCGGGTGCTGCGCGGGCCAACGTCGAGTGATCGGGAAATCAGCAAGGCGCGACATGGGGTGCTCCGGGGGAAGGGAGTCGACAGCCTGCCAGAACTTCCGCTGCCGTGGTGCGCGTGGAAACCGCTCCGCTCAGGAACCCGGTTGCGATGCCGCACCTGGCAGCGCAGCGGGTGATGCCACGGCAGCGATGCGACGCAAGTCGTCGGACGACATGGCCGGCGGCGGCAGGCGCATGTCGCGCACCAGGCGCACCCGGTCCAGGCCGCGCTGGAAGTGCAGGCCGAGGCGGCCGACCATGTAACCGGGACGCCCGTAGTCATCCGGACCGAAAGTGTCCGGCTGGGTCGTCACCTCACGGCAAGGCAGGCGTCCGAGGAAGATCTGGTCCACCGCGTTCGCGCGGTAGTGCTGGCGTTGCGGGTGACTGTGGATGTCCACGCCGGTGGCGAGCATGCCGAGCGGACAGGCGTTGGTCACCGGGCTGGCGACATGCGCCCCGACGGTGAGCAGCACCGTGCCCCATGTGGCGCCATCGGGCGTGCGGCAGAGATTGCCGATCGCCTCCACCCCGTGCTTGCGCGTCCACGCGCGCAGTACGTAGGCGACGCGCACGGCGAAGCCATCCATGCCGGCCGGCGTGTCCGGCGCACGCAGTTCACCGATCCGGTGTACCGGCACGTCGTGCCCATGCACCGTGGCATGGGCCACCACCACCGGCGCTTCCGCCCGCACCTGCCAGGGCAGCAGCACCGCCCACACCAGCACACCCACCTTGATCGCCCGACGCATGTCCCACATGGCTCGTTCCTTCCGCTCGGCCACCCGCGCATGGCGTGCAGGCGCCCGTCACGCCCGCGCCTGCGGGCATGCGTGGATGACGTCATGAATCACCCGGCGACGAAGCGACCGGGTCCCGTGCCGGTCCGGCAACGCCGGCGCAGGGCACGAGATTGATCCTGGGCTTGCCGCCGGCCGAGCGCGAGCGCTGCGCGACGGATGCGCCTCATCGGCGACGAAACCGGGTCCCGAAAGAACAAAAGCGCCGCGCGTCAGCCGGCGAGATGCCGCGCAGTGACGCCGATGCCCGCGGCCACCACTGCGGCCGGCGTGCCCTGCGCCACGATGCGACCACCCTCGTCGCCTGCACCAGGCCCCAGGTCGATCATCCAGTCGCAGGCGGTGATCACACGGCGATCGTGCTCGACCACGATCACGCTGTGGCCGGTCTCGACCAGCCCGCGCAGCTGCGTCATCAGGCGGTCGACGTCGGCCGGGTGCAGGCCGGTGGTGGGTTCGTCCAGCACGTACAGCGTGTGGCCACGCGCCTGGCGCTGCAGCTCGGTGGCCAGCTTGATGCGCTGTGCCTCGCCGCCGGAGAGTTCCGTCGCCGGCTGGCCAAGCCGCAGGTAGCCCAGGCCCACGTCGCGCAACGTGGCGAGCGAACGCGCCAGCGCCGGCACGGCGTCGCCGAAGAACGCTACCGCGTCGTCCACCGTCAGCGCCAGCACCTCGGCGATGTGGCGGCCGTTCCAGCGCACCGCCAGCGTGTCGTCGTTGTAGCGGCTGCCATGGCAGGCCGGGCACGGCGCATACACCGAAGGCAGGAACAGCAGCCCGACCGAGACGAAGCCCTCGCCCTCGCAGGTGGCACAGCGCCCCTTGGCCACGTTGAAGGAGAAGCGGCCGGCATCGAACCTGCGCCGTCGCGCTTCCGGCGTGGCGGCGAACAGCTTGCGCACGTGGTCGAACAGGCCGGTGTAGGTGGCCAGGTTGGAACGCGGCGTGCGGCCGATCGGGCGCTGGTCGACGGTGACCAGGCGAGTCAGCGTCCCCATGCCCTCGACGATGCGTCCGCCGGCCGGCGCGGGGGTATCGCCGGGCAGCTCGTCGCCCTCTTCTTCCACTGTCGGCGCCGTGCCCAGCGCACGACCGACCAGTTCGACCAGCGCCTGGCTCACCAGGCTGGACTTGCCCGCGCCCGAGACGCCGGTCACCGCGGTCATCACGCCGAGAGGAAATGCCACGTCGGGTCCATCGACGTTGTTGCGTGTGATCGCTTCCAGGCGCAGCCATCCGATGGGCTCGCGTGGTGTGTGCGGTGGCGCTTGTTCCTGATCGAACACGTAACGGCGTGTCGCCGAGGCCGCGCACTCGGCCAGCCCCGCCAGCGGACCGGCGTGCAGTACCTCGCCACCCCGGGTGCCTGCGCCGGGACCGATGTCGATCACCCAGTCCGCCGCGCGGATCACGTCCAGCTCGTGCTCCACCACGAACACCGAATTGCCGCCGGCCTTCAGCCGCGCCAGCGCGCGCAGCAGGGCTTCGGTATCGGCCGGGTGCAGGCCGGCGGACGGCTCGTCCAGCACGTAGACCACGCCGAACAGCTGCGCCTGCAGCTGGGTGGCCAGCCGCAGCCGCTGCAGCTCGCCCGGCGACAGCGTGGGCGTGCTGCGCTCCAGTGACAGATAGCCGAGGCCGAGCTCGACCAGGGTGTCGATGCGCGCACCGACGTCAGCGACGATGCGTGCGGCAACCAGCTGCATCTCGGGATGCCCGTCGTGGCGCGAGGCCATGTCGTCCAGCGTGGCCCGCAGCTGTCGCGCCAGCTCGCGCAGCGGCAGGCCCGAGGCGTGAGCGATGTCATGCCCACCGAAGGTGACCGACAGCGCCTCGGGCCGCAAGCGCCGGCCGTCGCAGGCCGGACACGGGCGCGCCACCATGTAGCGCGCCACGCGCTGCTTGATCGCCGCGCTCTCGCTCTGCGCAAAGCTGTGCATCACGTAGGCGCGCGCGCTGACGTAGGTGCCCTTGTAGTTGCCCGGCTCGCCGCGCGCGTAGGCGGCCTGCGCCACTTCCGGCGCCACGTCGCGGTAGACCGGCACCACCGGCTGCTCGTCGGTGAACAGGATCCAGTCGCGCTGCTCGCGCGGCAGCTCGCGCCAGGGCCGGTCCACGTCGTAGCCCAACGTGGTGAGGATGTCGCGGTAGTTCTTGCCCTGCCAGCCCTGCGGCCAGCAGGCGACGGCGCGCTCGCGGATGGTCAGCGAGGGGTCCGGCACCATCGAGGCCTCGGTGGCATCGAACACCTTGCCCAGGCCGTGGCAGTCCGGGCAGGCACCGGCCGGCGTGTTCGGCGAGAACGCATCCGACTCCAGCAGTGCCTGTCCCGGCGGGTAATCGCCGGCGCGCGAGTACAGCATGCGCAGCGCATTGGACAGCGTGCTCAGGCTGCCGACGGTGGAGCGCGTGCTGCTGCCGCCGCGGCTCTGCTGCAGGGCGACCGCCGGCGGCAGGCCGTCGATGCGATCGACCGCCGGCGCACCGGCCTGCTCGATCAGCCGCCGCGCATACGGCGCCACCGACTCGAAGTAGCGCCGCTGCGCCTCCGCATAGATGGTGCCGAAGGCCAGCGATGACTTGCCCGAGCCGGACACGCCGGTGAACACCACCAACGCATCGCGCGGGATGTCCACGCTGAGGTTCTTCAGGTTGTGCTCGCGCGCGCCGCGCACACGCACGCAGCCGTTGTCGGCGTCGCCTGGCCCGCCCTGCTCCGCCGTCATGCCTTCCGGCTCCACAGGTGAAAGGCCCGACGACGGGTGACGTGGCACTTGGCAGACATGCAGGAGACTCGCAGCAAACGGAGTGGGCCGGAGCGGCCCTCGCCACTCCGTTCAGCCGTGCAGTCTACGCAAGCGCAACGGCTACCGCCTCGTTTGATCTGTCGTGGACCGCCGACTCAATTGGCTGCGTGCATGCGCTTGATGCGCACCGCGGACCCGCCCTTGAAACGCACGACGAACGTCGCCCCCTCGTGCACCTCACTTACCACCGGCACGGCCTGCGGTGGCGTGGAGTCGAGCGTGGTGCGGCTGTTGGCCACTTCCAGGCCGACCGGTACCAGCGTCATCGGTGGACTGAACGGCTTGAAGGCGACGAAGTGCGAGGCGCAACCCATGCAGCCACCCTGGATCACCGGCATCCGCTGCATCCAGATGAAGTACTTGTTCTCGTGCCGTATCCACACCCGCGACTCGCTGTGCCGGATCGGGCCCACCGCACCATCGGCGTTCCATACCCGCACTACATGCGCGGTGCGGCAGTCCGCCGTGGCGCACTCCTGCAGCACCAGGTACTCGTCGTCATTGAGGTGCACCGGCTGCACGCTGAGGATGTCGTCCTTCACCAGCGCCCTGGCCGGGAACACCACGGTGGGCATCCGTGGATCCACCCGGAAATTGCCGGAGATGAGATAGCCGCCGTGGGAGCGCGTGTAGGGAGCGGTGACCGTCACCCCAGGCAGGCTGGTCTGGCCAATCGCCGCCAGCGGCACGAGGCACGCAAACGCAAGAAATCTCGGAAATGAGCGGGAAGCCATGCGCGGAGACTCCTGTCGTCGAGGCCTTCCTGTCGGAGCCCCGAACCTTACGCCGTATGGCCGGAACAGAACAGTGCGCGCGCTTCGCACCGGAGCACGTCGTGGCTATGCTGCGGCAGCCGGTCCGGCGCTGTGACCCGGGGGGGACGCCATGCTTCGACACTCGCTGCGGGTTCGCCTGTTGCTTCCCGTCCTGGCGCTCGTGCTGCTGGCCACCGTGGCGGTCACCGTGGTGCTGGCCACGGTCGAAGCCGGGCGCGTGCGCCGCGATGCGACCATCGCCATGGATCGCGAAACCAGCGCGCTGCAGAGTCTGCTGGCCGTCACCCGCACGGTCATGCTCGACCGTGTACACGACGGTATGCGGCTGCTGCAAAGCCAGGCAGCCGCGCTCGGTGCACCGCATCCCGGCGGGCCGCTCGCCCTGCCGGGGCGGTCGCAACCGGTGAACGACCTGCTGCTGGGCAACACCCCGCAGGGCGACCGCTTTGCGCTGGTGGACAGCGTCACGTCCATCATGGACGGTACCGCGACGATCTTCTCGCGCAGCGGCGACGAGTTCGTACGCATCGCCACCAATGTGCGCAGGGAGGATGGCAGCCGCGCCATCGGCACCGTACTCGACCCGCAGGGACCGGTGATCGAACGAATCCGCCGGAACGAGAGCTACTACGGCGTCGTCGACATCCTCGGCAATCCGTATGTGACCGGCTACGAGCCGATCGTTCCGACCGATGGCGGCCGTGCGATCGGCATCTGGTACGTCGGTTACAAGACCGACCTGAAGGCGCTCGACCGGGTGATCGGCAACAGCCGGCTGCTCGATTCCGGCTTCGTCGCGCTGTTCGATGCCCGCGGCACGCTGCGTTTCCATTCGCGAACCGGCGCCACCACACGCCCGGCCGACATCGATCGCATCGTGAAGGAACGGCCGGGGGACTGGGTGATCCGCAGCCAGGCGGTCCCGGGCTGGGGTTTCACCCTGGTCGCGGCCTATCCGGCCAGCGACGTGAACGGTGCGATCGTGCGGCAGTCGGCGTGGATCGTCGCGATCGGCCTGCTGGTGTGCGCCCTGCTGCTGGGGTTGCAGTCGGCACTGATCTGGGTCCGGGTGCTCAAGCCGGTGCAGCACCTGACGGACGTGGCCGAGGAGCTGAGCCGCGGCCGGTGGAGCCACACCATCGCCGAGGTGGACCTGCACGACGAGATCGGTACGCTGGCCAGGGCGATCACCCGGCTGGCCAACAGTGTCCGCCTGGCGATGGACCGCTTGGGCAAACGTTGAAGCCGCCACCCCGAAGCACGCAGAGGCACGTCGCCCCATGGCCAACGAACTCCGCCCCCTGATCGAGATCCTCCGCGACCTGCGGGCGCTTTCGCAGCAGAAGGCATCGGGCTTCTTCTTCGTGGTCACCGAGGACAATCACTCCTGCACGATCCGCCTGCACGGCGGCCAGGTGGAGGACGTGGTGTTCAGCCGTCATCGCGGGGACGAGGCCGTGCAACTGCTCGCACGCGTGCCGGGCGGCCGCGCCCGGTTCCAGGCCGACCCCGGCCGCTCCGGTCCGGTGAGCGTTACTCTCGGGGCCGCCTCGCAGTCCTGGCTCGCCGGCGGCTTCGAGCAGGAGGCTCCGGCACCGCCGCTGGCGCCGGAGCCGGCAGCGGAGACCGGCACATCGGCGCATGCCGGGGTGGAGTGCCTCACCGGGCGGCAACGCGGCATCATCGAGCGCATCGCGCTGGACCATTTCGGGCCGATCGCCGACCTGTTGTGCGAAGAAGCGCTGGGCCGCCCCGGCAGCATCGACCGTGCCCTGGTCGAGCTGGCTTCCAACCTGCCTGCGCGGGACCAGGAGGACAGCTTCCTCGCCGAGGCGCGCCGCGCCCTGGGCCTGTATCGCTGACCGGGTGGAACAACACCGTGCCGGAGGCGGACAATCGACAGCCCCATCCTGCGGGAGCCCGCCATGCCTCCACGTCCCGATCCTCGCCTGGCCCGATTGCTCGGCATCGAGCATCCGCTGCTGCTGGCGCCAATGGCCGGTGCTGCCGACGAGGCGCTGGCCATCGCCGTGGCCCGGGCCGGCGGACTGGGCTCCCTGCCCTGCGCCATGCTCGACGCCGACACGCTGCGCGCCCAGGTAACGCGCTTCCGCACCGCGATCGAGGCGCCGATCAACCTCAATTTCTTCTGCCACGTCGAGCCGCTGCCGGATACCGTCCGCGAAGCACGCTGGCGCGAGCGGCTGGCGCCCTACTACGACGCGCTCGGCGTCCCCCGCGACACGCAGGCCCCGGCCGCGCAGCGGCGCCCGTTCGACGAACAGGCCTGCGCCACGGTCGAATCGTTGCGCCCGGAAGTGGTGAGCTTCCACTTCGGCCTGCCCGCACCGGAACTGCTGGCGCGGGTGAAGGCCTGCGGCGCACGTGTACTGGGCAGCGCCACCACGGTGGCCGAGGCGCGCTGGCTGGCCGCGCACGGCTGCGACGCGATCATCGCCCAGGGCTGGGAGGCGGGCGGCCATCGCGGCTCGTTCCTGGACGCCCCGGTCGCGACGCAGCCGGGCCTGCTCGCCCTGCTGCCGCAGGTCGTCGATGCGGTCGATCGGCCGGTGATCGCCGCCGGCGGCATCGGCGACGCGCGCGGCATCCGCGCGGCACTCGCGCTCGGGGCCGCGGGCGTGCAGCTGGGCACCGCCTTCCTGCTCAGCGACGAAGCGCGCATCCGACCGTTGCATCGCGCCGCGCTGGCATCGGCGCGAGCCGCGCAGACGGCGGTGACCAATCTGTTCTCCGGCCGCCCTGCCCGGGGCATCGCCAACCGGCTGATGCGCGAGCTCGGGCCGATGTGCGACGACGTGCCCGCCTTCCCGTCCGCCGGCAGCGCCCTGGCGCCGCTGCGGCAGCGCACCGAACCGGACGGTATCGACGACTTCGTCAACCTGTGGGCCGGCGAGGCAGCCCCGCTGGCGCAAACCGGTCCGGCCGAAGCGATCGCCCGTGCGCTGATCGACGCTTTCCCGCCATCCGGCTGATCGCTGCCGTCAGCGCTTGCGCGGAGCCCCGGGCCTGGCCACTTTCGGCCCCTTGGGTTTGGGCCGCGGCAGCGCCGCGGCCGTGGCGACGAGCAGACGGCCGAGCCGCTCGCCGTCATCGAGCACATCATCCATCCGCCAATGCGGTTTCGCCCCCGGGTAGGGCGGCGCCTCCTCCACCGTATCGAGCAGCGCGCGACCGGCGGTGGTCGGCTTGACGAAAAGCATGTTGTCGCAGACCAGCGCGACCACGCGCTCGTCCAGGTAAAGCGCGTACTCGCCGAACATCTTCCGGTACGAAAGCGCGCCGCCGAGCCCGGCCTGCTCGCAGACGTAGGCGACGAAATCGACATCCGAGCCCATCAGGACTTCGCCCCCGGAGTGGCCATCGACCGGGCGCGGGTCTTCGGATCGGTGGGGCAGCCGGTCGTCTGTGCGTTGTAGGCGATGCCGCTGATGCGCCACTGCCCGCTGCCGTCGCGCACCAGCGAGAAGCTGTCGATGCCGCAGTGCGAGAAGGCGCCGTCGAGATGGAAATCGTAAGGGGCCCACACCTGCGCCAGGCCATCGCCCAGCAGCACCTTCGGCGACCAGATGCGCTCGCGCCACTCGCCCTTGCCGGTAGCCAGCGCCTGCAGGAAGTCCTCATCGCGCTCCATCCTGATCGTCCCGTCGGGCTTGCGCACCGCGAACACGGCTCCCGGCACGAGCAGGGCCCGCATCGCCGCCGCGTCGTGCCGGACCATCGCGGCGAAGGTCTGGTCGATCACGGCGAGTACCGCCTGGCGCCCGCTGGCGGACGTGCCCGCCGCGAAGACGGGTGCGGCGACGGCCAGAGCCGTCGCGGCGAACGGGATCATTGCGGCACGAAGCAGGGGGCGCTGGCGCATGGCGGCACTCGAAGAAGGAAAAGGTGGCCAGAGCATTGCGCGTTTGCCCGCGCCTTGCACCTGACTTCACCCGGGCCTTGCGGCACATGCGACTTGCGACGGGAGGCTTCCGTACCCATGCAGATGGCTTCCGCCAACGATCCACGCGAGGTATCCATGCGTTCCTTCGGAAAACTGGCCCAGGGCGCCCGGCTGGAACGCCTGCGCGACCTGCCGCTGTGGGACGGCGATCGCCTGCGCAACATCCACCCGATGCTGCCCGGCCTGCGCGATCCGGCGACGCCGCGCCCGTCCCTGCGTGAATTCCTCTGCGAGGACGCCGAGCGGCGGCCATCGGCGCCATTGCCCGCGCACGATCCGCGCGAAGCCTGGCAGCGCAAGCCGGCCAGCGGCCTGCGCGCGACCTGGCTGGGCCACTCCACCGTGCTGCTGGAGATCGACGGCTGGCGCGTGCTCACCGACCCTGTGTGGGGCGAGCGCGCCTCGCCGTTCACCCTGATGGGGCCGAAGCGCTTCCAGCCGGTCCCGGTCACGCTGCGCCAGCTGCCGGAAGTCGACGCGGTGGTGATCTCGCACGACCACTACGACCACCTGGACTACCCGACCATCCGCGCGCTGGCGAAGTCGAACGTACCCTTTGTCACCTCGCTGGGCGTGGGCGCGCACCTGGAGGCCTGGGGCATCGCGCCGGAACGGATCACCGAACTGACCTGGTGGGAAACCCATCGCGTCCCCGGGACCGGCCTGACCGTGACCGCGGCCCCGTCGCAGCACTTCTCCGGCCGCGGGCTGAAGGATCGCAACCAGACCTTGTGGTCCTCGCTGGTGCTGTCCGGCGAGCGGCACCGCGTGTTCTTCAGCGGCGACACCGGCCTGACCACCGAGTACGAAGTCATCCGCGACCGGCTCGGCCCCTTCGACCTGGTGATGCTGGAAGTCGGCGCCTTCCACCCGTCCTGGGGCGACATCCACCTGGGTCCGGAGAACGCGCTCCAGGCCCATCGCATGCTTGGCGGCGGCGTGCTGCTGCCGGTGCACTGGGGCACGTTCTCGCTGTCCACGCATGCCTGGGACCAGCCGGTGGAAACCCTGCTGGCGCAGGCCGATCCGGCGCACGCGCACCTGCTGCTGCCGCGCCTGGGCGAACCGGTGGAACCGGGCGAGCGACGGCCCGCCTCGCCGTGGTGGCGACAGGCGCATGCGGGCAAGGCTGCCGCCACAGGGGCGCCCCCCGCGTCGCCGATCGGCGAGGGCGACGACACCGGGCTGCCCTGGCCCCTCGACTGAGCGGGACACCCGGCCGGCTGCAAACGTATGCAACCGGCCATGCGCTTCCGGCGGCACCGGCTTGCTGCTATCCGTGACGCTTCGCAACACGCCCGCCCCCCGATGCCCACGTCGCCTGTCCGCCTGATCGCCCGCCTCGCCCTGCTGATCGCCGTCGTCGCCGTGCCGGCGATGGCCTTCGGATCACCGCCGCTGCCGCACGTGGCTGCCGGCCGCATCGTGCGGATGCAGGAGAGCTCGCGCTTCGTGCCGCCGCACACGGTGGACGTGTGGCTGCCGCCGGGCTACCCCGCGCAGGCGCCCTACGCGGTGCTGTACATGTTCGATGGCAACATGCTGTTCGACGCCACGCAGACCTGGAACCACCAGTCCTGGCGCGCCGCCGACACCGCCACCAAGCTGATCCGCGAGGGCCGCACGCGCCCGTTCATCATCGTCGGCATCTGGAACGCCGGCGACCGGCGCGAGAGCGAGTACTACCCGCAGAAGGTCTGGCGCTCGCTCACCCGCGCGCAGCGCGAACGCGCCCGCGCGATGGATCTGAAGCTGCCGGTGGATCCCTATTCCGATGCCTACCTGCGGTTCCTCGTGGAAGAGCTGAAGCCGCGCATCGACGAGCGCTTCCGCGTGGCTGGCGATGCCGCCGACACCGCGGTGATGGGCTCGAGCATGGGTGGCCTGATGGCGATGTACGCGATCAGCGAATACCCGCGGGTGTTCGGTGCGGCCGGCTGCCTGTCCACGCACTGGCCAGGGACCGCGCTCAAACCGCGGGAGGGCAATCCGAGCCCGGACGCCTTCGTCGCCTACCTGCGGGCGCACGCCCCTGCGCCGGCCGGCCACCGCGTCTACTTCGACCACGGCACGGCCACGCTGGATGCGATGTACGCACCGACCCAGCAGCGGGTGGACCAACTGTTCCGCGCACGTGGCTACAACGAGGCGGATTTCCAGAGCCTGGTGTTCCCCGGCGGCGCACACACCGAGGCCGCCTGGGCGGCGCGGCTGGATCAGCCGATGACGTTCCTGCTGCCGCCACGCCGTTGAACCTGATCCCCCGCTGCCCCACGTACAGGGGTTCCGTCTCTTCTGCAGGAGTTGCCGCCGTGAACGCATCCACCGAACGCGCCATCCTCGCCGGCGGCTGCTTCTGGGGCGTGCAGGAACTGATCCGCCAGCAGTCCGGGGTGGTCGCCACGCGCGTGGGCTACTCCGGCGGCGACGTGCCCCATGCCACCTACCGCAACCACGGGAGCCACGCCGAGGCGGTGGAGATCGTGTTCGATCCGGCGGTCACCAGCTACCGCACGCTGCTGGAGTTCTTCTTCCAGATCCACGATCCGACCACGCGCGACCGGCAGGGCAACGACACCGGCATGAGCTACCGCTCGGCGATCTACTACACCAGCCCGGAGCAGAGGGCGGTCGCCGAAGACACCATCGCTGACGTCGAGGCCTCCGGCCTGTGGCCGGGGAAGGTGGTTACCGAGGTGGCCCCTGCCGGCGATTTCTGGGAAGCCGAGCCCGAACACCAGGACTACCTGCAGCGCTATCCGGACGGCTACACCTGCCACTTCGTGCGGCCGGGCTGGAAGCTGCCCCGGCGCGACCGCGCCTGAGCGAGGCTCGCCGGAGCGGTGTGGGAATCACACGCCGGGCCCACCGGGGCGGGCCGCTGCCACGGGCCTGAGGAACCAGGAACTGTGGAACTCGTCTTCACCAAGGGAACCGGCAAGTACGACCGGATGGACGTGCGCAGGAACGGCGTGCCGACCGAGGCCATCGACTGCCCCAAGCAGGGGATCATTCCGCACGACATGGTCCACTGCGCGGTGGAAAGCACCCTGCATCGCCGGGGCTTCATCGGCAGGGTCCACGACGGCGAGCCGGCGTCGTTCCAGATGCAGGGCGACGCCGAGAGCGACGGCGTCGAGCGGTTGGTCGAAGTCTTCCAGGGCGACGGTTGGTCGGGCTGGAATACCCCTCCCGCCGACATGCTGGATCTGTACCTGGTCACCTGCCGGGCCCGTGCGTGCGAACCCTTGCCGGTGCGGGTGGACGACGTAGACGCGATCCGAAGCTGCCTGCTCGGGCTGACCGCGCGCTGGGAGCCCCTCGCTGCCGGCGAGTCGCTGACCCTGCAGTTCGAGCGGCCATGAGTCGCCGCGCCGTCGTGCTCAGCTGGTGTGGTCGAGGATGATCTTCCAGCCGTCAGGCGTCTTCTCCCACAGCAGCGAATAGACGCCATCGTCCTGCGCGACACTGCCGTGCGCCTTGCGATCGAGATGGAAGTGGCCGGTCACCACGGCGTAACGCACCGCGCCGGACGCACCGGGCAACAGGCGGACGTCCAGATCGGAGAAGGTGAGCTGCCCCATCTGATCCCTCGTCGCGTAGTGCTCACGGTAGCTGGCGAGGATCTCCCGGTAGCCCTTGCGCACCGAGCTGCCGACGAAGGTGGTGTCCGGGGCGTCCTTGTAGCCTCGCATGAAGCCATCGACGCCACCCCGGTTCCAGGCCGCCTGCTGGTCGGCCATGACCCGGCGGATCGCCGATGCATCATCGACCGGCGCAGCCGCGTGGGCCACGGCGAACGTGCCGGCGAGCAGCAGGACCACGACGGCGTGGCGAAAGAGACGGTGCATGGCGGTTTCCCGTGGTGGACAGGCCACCGATGCTAGCGCGTGCGTTGTGTCCGGTGCGTCCGGATCAGCGGGAAGAGGGTCTGCGCCGGGTGGCCTTGGTGCGCTCGGCGGACTGCACCTTGTGGGCATTCATGATGGCGCCGATCAGGCCCGGGAAGCGCTGCTCGATCTCCGGGCAGCGCGAGGTGTTGCGCATCTCCACGCCATGGCGCTCGCTGCGGATCAGCCCAGCCTCGCGCAGCACGCGGAAGTGCTGGGACAGGGTGGACTTGGGAATGTCTCGATCCCGGATGGTCAGGAAGGTGGAACAGGTCTGCGCGCAGCCGGCATTGGCCAGCTCGGCGTAGATCGCCACCCGCACGGGATCGGACAGCGCATGGAGGATCGCCTCCACGCTGATGTCTTCGATCGAGGGATGGGTCAGGGGCCGCATGGCGGCGATTCTAGCAGCCCTTGATTCTTTGTTCTTAAGTTCATAAGTTACGAACTACGGCATTTAAGAACCCGTTCATCCCACCCCGCACACAAGGAACCACCCCATGAGCAAGCTCACCGGAAAAGTCGCCCTGGTCACCGGCGCCTCCAAGGGTATCGGCGCGGGCATCGCCCGCGCACTGGCCGCCGAGGGCGCGGCCGTCGTCGTCAACTACGCCTCCAGTCGCGCCGGCGCCGACGCCGTGGTCGCCGACATCGCCAAGGCCGGCGGCAAGGCCGTCGCCGTGGGTGGCGACGTGTCCAGCGCGGCCGACGCCAGGGCACTGGCCGACGCGGCCATCGAGCACTTCGGTCGCCTCGACATCCTCGTCAACAACTCCGGCGTCTACGAATTCGGCGCGCTGGAAGAAATCACCGAGGAGCATTACCACAAGCAGTTCAACGTCAACGTGCTCGGCCTGCTGCTGGTCACGCAGGCGGCGGCGAAGCACATGGGCGAAGGCGGCAGCATCGTCAACATCAGCTCGCTGGTGACCCGCATCGTGCCGCCGGCCAGCGCCGTCTACAGCGGCACCAAGGGCGCGGTGGACGCGATCACCGGCGTGCTGTCGCAGGAGCTGGGCCCGCGCAGGATCCGCGTCAACGCGGTGAACCCGGGCGTGGTGTCGACCGAGGGCACGCAGTCGGCCGGCATCATCGGCTCGGAGTTCGAGGCGGGCGCCGTGGCAAAGACGCCGCTGGGCCGCGTCGGCCAGCCGCAGGACATCGCCTCGATCGTCACCTTCCTCGCTTCGGACGATTCGTACTGGCTCAACGGCGAGATCCTGTTCGCCGCCGGCGGCGCGCGGTAACGCTCTGATTGGCTGCGTTTTGCCCGTCATGCCAGCGGCTCTCAACGGCCGAGGGGCCGCTCATGCCGGGATCCAGCGTATACAGGCCGTTGAGAGCAACGGCGCTGGATTCCTGCTTGCGCAGGAATGACGAGCAAAATCAGAGTATCCACAAGCGTCGTCGCGGGCACCTTGCCGTGGATGCCCGAGCGGGAGACGGCCCGCCCTTCACCGGGCGGGCCGTTTCGTTTTTCAGTGCGCCGCCGCCTCGGCAGTGCCGATCTCGGACAGCTCGTCCATCACCGACGCATCCAGGGTGAGCGATGCCGCCGCGAGGTTCTCGCGCAGATGGCCGAGCGACGAGGTGCCGGGAATCAGCAGGATGTTCGGCGCGCGCGCCAGCAGCCACGCCAACGCCACCTGCATCGGCGTGGTATCCAGCCGACTGGCGATGGCCGACAGCGCGTCCGACTGCAACGGCGTGAACCCGCCCAGCGGGAAGAACGGCACGTAGGCGATGCCGAGCGGCGCCAGTTCGTCGATCAAGGCATCGTCGGCGCGATGCACCAGGTTGTAGTGGTTCTGCACGCAGACCACCTCGGCGATGCCACGCGCCTGGTGCACCTGCTTCAGCGTGGCGTTGCTCAGGCCCAGGTGACGGATCAGTCCACGTTGCCGCAGTTCCGCCAGTGCGGTGAACTGCGGCTCGATCGACGACTCGGTCGGCCGATGCACGTCGCCCATGATGCGCAGGTTCACCACGTCGAGGCGCTCCACGCCGAGGTTGCGCAGGTTGTCGTGCACCGCGGCGGTCAGGTCGGCCGGGCTCTGTGCCGGGTTCCACGACGCATCCGCCCCGCGCGTCGCGCCGACCTTGGTCACGATGGTCAGCTGCTCCGGATACGGATGCAGCGCCTCGCGGATCAGCTGGTTGGTCACGTGCGGACCGTAGAAGTCGCTGGTGTCGATATGGTCCACGCCGCTGGCGATCGCCTCGCGCAGCACCGCCAGCGCGGCGTCGCGGTCCTTCGGCGGGCCGAACACACCCGGCCCCGCCAGCTGCATGGCGCCGTAGCCCATACGGTTCACAGGCCGGTGCCCCAGCGTGAAAGTGCCTGCGTTCACTTGCTTGTCCATGGTGCGCTCCGTTCGGGATGCGGCCGGAATGCCGCGTTGGCCGACACTCTAGGTGCGCGCCGCCGTTCTGATAATCCGGCACAATCGGGACGACCCGTACGGAATTTCGCACAATGGACACCGAGCTTCGCGATCTCTTCGCCTTTCTTGCCGTGGTGCGCGCCGGCGGTTTCCGCGAGGGTGGGCGCGCCAGCGACATCTCCGCCTCGCGCCTGAGCGAAAGCGTGCGCCGGCTGGAATCGCGCCTGGGCGTGCGCCTGCTCCACCGCACCACGCGCAGCGTGGTCACCACCGAAGCCGGTGCGCGCCTGGCCGAACGCCTGTTTCCGGCGCTGGGCGAAGTGGAGGCGGCGCTCGACGTGGTGAACCACTACCGCGACCGCCCGGCCGGCACGCTGCGGCTCAACGTGCCAGCGACGGTGGCGCGGCTGGTGCTTCCGTCCATCGTCACGCCGTTCCTGAAGGCATATCCCGAGATCCGTCTCGACGTGGTGGTCGAGGAGAGCTTCGTCGACCTGCTGGCCGCCGGCTGCGACGCCGGCGTGCGCTATGACGAGCGGCTGGAAAAGGACATGATCGCGGTACCGATCGGCCCGCGCGTGCAACGCATGGCCACCGCGGCATCGCCGGCCTACCTCGCCGAGCACGGTCGTCCACGGCATCCGCGCGACCTGCTCGAGCACGCCTGCCTGCGCGGCCAGTTCGCCAGCGGCCACATCCCGACCTGGGAGTTCGAACGCAATGGCGAGATCGTGCGCATCGATCCGGAAGGCCCGCTGATGGTGCGCCTGGGCGCCGCCGCCGACCTCGCCCTGCGCGCGGCGATCGACGGGCTGGGTGTCATCCACCTGTTCGAGGCGTGGCTGCAGCCGTACCTGGAGCGCGGCGAGCTCGAACCGGTGCTGCAACCCTGGTGGCAGACCTTCAGCGGCCCGTATCTCTACTATCCCGGCCGCCGACACCTTCCCGCGCCGCTGCGGGCATTCGTGGATTTCGTGAAGGAGGCCCCTGCCCCGACATGAGACGGGGCGCTGGCCAGAGGTGGTATCGGATGCGCGCGGCGGCCCGCTTCCGCCCCTGCGTCGCAAGCGCCGCCGCTTCTCGGATACCCGCCTGAAAGGAGCCGGGCGTCTGAGCTGGAGAACCGACCACCCGGGGCCGGACCATCACGTCCGCGCCGCCCGCGCCGACCCGCCACCTCACTCCGTTCTTGGCCGACTGGGAGTGTGATCCATCTCAGGGCAGGGTCTGCCAGCCCCCGGCAACCGCCACCCGCTCGGACTGCTCCGACGCTGGCCCTTGAGCACGGCGTCGTGGCCTGCCGCACCAAGCGCTGAATCCGCCGCGGCAGAGTCGCCACCACGACATCGCGCCGAAGGTCATGCACCAGCGACGAAGCGCCGGATCGCGTCGGCGGCCTGCTCGACGGTCCAGTCGTCCGAGCCCGGCCCGATCTGGACCTCCACCATCGTCCAGCCGTCCAGCGGCGCCTCGGCGAACCCGTCGAACAGCCACCACTCGCCGGCTTCAGCCATCTGGCGATGCTGCGCGGCGAGGACGTCCGGCCGACCCGGCAACCACAACTGGAAGGCATTTGTGTGGGGGCGCGCCGGATGCACCCGCACCTGCGGCACGGCCACCAGCGCAGCAGCCAGGGCGCGGGCCCGCTCGACGAATTCGCCCATGCGCGGCGCCAGCCGATCCAGTCCGTCCAGTGCGCTGATCGCGTAGGGCCAGGCGGTGACGAGGTTGCCGCCGTAGCGGCTCTTCCACGGCGCCAGCGCGGCGATGAACGCCTCGCTGCCGGCCACCAGCGCGCCACCCAGTCCACCCAGTCCCTTGTAGTAGGCGACGTAGACGCTGTCGGCCAGCGCCGCCAGTTCAGCCTCGGCCACACCATAGCCGGCCGCCGCCTCCCACAGGCGCGCGCCGTCGAAGTGCAGCGGGATCGCACGCCCGCGGCACCACGTCGAGATCGCCCGCAACTCATCCAGCGGCGGCAGCAGGAAGCCGGCCCGTCGCAACGGCAGCTCCACCACCACCGCCGCCAGCGGTTCGGTCACGGCCTGCAGCGCGTCCAGCGAAAGCGGCCGGTGGCGACCCAGCCGGATCGCGTTCAGTCCCGCCGCCCGCTCCAGCGCACCGGCCTCGTCCATGTCCATGTGGCCCATGGGATGAATCGCCACGTTGCGGCAGCCGCGTGCGTCGGCGTAGGCCTGCAGCACGCACAGCTGGGCGGTGACGCCCTTGATGAAAAAGCGCCCGGCCGGCTTGCCCAGCCGTACCGCAGTCACCTGCTCCAGCGTCGCCACGGCACCGCCGGCGCCATACTCGTCCACCGCATCGCGTGCCGCCGGATGCGCCGCCAGGCGGGTCATCGTCTCGGCCACGGGTGGCGCGGGTGGGCGGGAGAGGAACAGCCGGCAGGCCTGCTTGAGGGCGGGGTCGGTCACGGGACGACGGCTCGGTCGGAAACAATCGTCCATTGTGCCCCGGCACCGACACCGGGGCACGGGCCGTTCGGCACGACTCGTCCAGGCTAGTGCCGCAACAGCGACAACACGACCTCCAGCACGATCAGCAGCACGATGGCGATCTCCAGCCACTCCGAACGCCGGCTCGAGGCCTCCTCGTACAACGCGGCGTAGGTGTCGCGGATGATCGCCAGCTTGCGGTCGACCGACGCGCTGAGCGCAGGCACGCGGAACAGGCCGAGTGCGGCGCTGTAGACGCGCGCCAGGTAGACGTCCTCGGTGACCTGCAGCGCGTTGTCCACCTTCTCGGTGAGCTCGGTCGCCTCGGCCACCAGCATGTACAGCCCGCGCGCAAGATGCGCGAAGCGACGCGCCGCCAGCAGCGAGCCGGTGCCGCGCGCCTCCTGCACCCGCGCGTACATCCGGGGCAGCTCGTTGTCGAGCAGCGTGTCGTAGTAGCGGAACTCGACTAGCTGGGCGTTCGCCACCTCGAGCACGTCGGCCACGTCGGAGTCGCCGCGCGGTTCGTAGACGAACGCGCGGTCCCAGGTGAGCAGGACCAGGTCGTCCGTGTAGTAGGAATAACCGTGCGCCAGCAGTTCCCGGCGGGCTCCCTCGGACAGCGGGCGCGACTCGCCCGACAGCAACGCCGCCAGGTCGACCCGTTCGCGCAGCGTGGCGGCGTCCAGCGGCTCGTCGAAGGCCTGCACCACGCCGAGCAGGTAGTCCTCCTGCAATGACGCGTCGACGGCCGGCCGGTCCAGCGCCGGGGCGATGGCTTCGACCACATGCTGGCGCAGCGTCGTCCACAAGGTATCCGGCGCGGCCGGCCCGACCTCACGGTCCAGCGCGTTGAAGCGCGCGGCGAACGCCGGCCACTGCACGTCGGCCAACGCAACGCGCACGGCGAAGGCGGCGACACCGAAGTCGTAGAGCCGCACGCGGACGCGGGCGGCAACCTCGACGCCGTCCAGCACGAGGGTCAACGGCTCCAGCGTCAGTTCCAGCGGCGGCACGTCGAAAGCCACCGCCTTGGGTGGCGCGGTGAGCAACCGGCTGCGCCGCCCTTCCGCGCCGGCCCGGGCCAGCCATGCGGCCTCGGCCCGACCCAGGTCGATCGCATAGGCGATATCGAACAACCGCAAGGCCACCAGCTCGCCGTTGCGCACCGTCACGGAAGATTGCTGTGTCATCACGCCATCTCCGAGGGTGGACTCCGTCCTTCGCGCGGACCCGCGGGCGCCCCGAAGCGCCCGGCGATGATCGGCCCGGTGCCGGGCAAGGTCAAGACGAGAACGGGAAGCCGGGGCCGGCACCGGATCCCGGGGGAACCGGCTAAGCTGCCGACGTCCCACAACTGGAGGACGACGGCGTGTTCCATCCCCTGGACTGGCTCGGCCGCCGCCTGGCGGATTTCCTCGCCAAGCCGCGCCCGGTGGAAATGCACTTCAGCACGTCCCGCTTCCGGCTGCTCCAGTTCTCGCTGCGCAAGGGCGACGTGCTGCTGGTGGAGGGCAGCAGCCGCTTCAGCACGGCGGTGAAATACCTCACCCAGTCGAGCTGGTCGCACGCGGCGCTGTACGTCGGCGACACAATGCTGGCGGAGCGACCCGAACTGGGACCGCACGTGCTCATCGAAGCCGATGTGGCCGATGGCGTGCGCGCCGTCGCACTGCACAGCTACAAGAGCATGCACACCCGCATCTGCCGGCCGATCGGGCTCGACAAAGAGGAGCTGGCGGCAGTGATCGAGCACGCCCGGCGACGACTCGGCCAGCAGTACGACGTGAAGAACATCGTCGACCTTATGCGCTACCTGATGCCCACCCCGCCGATTCCCGGCCACCTGCGTCGCCGCCTGCTGGCGCTGGGCAGCGGCGACCCGACGCGGGCGATCTGTTCGTCGCTGATCGCCGATGCCTTCCAGAGCGTGCGCTACCCGATCCTGCCCCTGGTCGAACCGGCCGACCGCCGGCGCAAGGGTGCGCGGCAGGCGCGTCGCGAGATCCTGCACATCCGCAACTCGCGGCTGTTCGCCCCGCGCGACTTCGACATCTCGCCCTACTTCCTGATCGTCAAACCGCTGCTGGAGCAGCAGTTCGACATCCACCAGCTGCGCTGGGCCGAGCCGGAACAGCTGCCCCGGGACGACGGCGAGGATTGAGCCGCCGCGCCTCGACGGGCGTCGCCGGCCGGAGGCGGGCGGCGGGTAACGGAGGCAGCGGCACGCGGAGAGCCTGACGGAGTTTTATTCGGCGCGCGCAGGTCGTAACGTTCGACCACTTCGCTCTGCGACCGCTGGCCCCGATGCTGCAACCCTCCACCACGCAACGCCTTCGCCAGCGACTGACCGCCTGGGCGGCGGTCGCCCGGGCCGACCGCTGGTTTCCGCAATGGCCGCTGGCGGTCCTGCTGGCGCTGGGCGGCCGCTGGCTGTTGCAGGCCCTGCCCGCGGGCTCGCTGCACACCGTGCTCGGCGACCTCGTGCAGGGGCGACACGATCTGCCGCCCGGATCGCTCCCGCCGCTGCTGATCGGCGCGGGCATGCTGCTGTCGGCACTGGGGCTGCTGATGCGCTCGCGGCTGGCCTGGACCCTGGCGCTGCTGCTCAGCCTGACCGCGCTGACCAGCGTAGCGATCGGGCAGGCGCCGCACGGGCTCCACGCCCTGATCTACTTCGCGGTGCTGCCGCTGCTGCTGTTGTCGGCCTGGCGGCGCTTCGATCACTCCAGCCTGACCTCGGGCACGCTGTTCGCCCTGACCTCGGTGGCGATGCTGCTGCTCTACGCCACCTTCGGCGCCTACTACCAGGGCAGCGCCTTCCGGCCGCAGATCGCCGACCTGCCTACGGCGCTGTACTTCGCCGTGGTCACCATGAGCACGGTGGGCTACGGCGACATCACCCCGCAGACCGCCGACGCCCGCCTATTCACGGTGTCGATCATCGTGCTCGGCGTGGCGGTGTTCGCCACCTCGCTGACCGCGGTGGTGGCACCGATGGTGAGCCGCAGCCTGCAACGCATCGTCAATCACAAGGGACGCCGCATGAAACGCGAGAACCATTTCGTCGTGGTCGGCGACACGCCGCTGGCGGTCAACACCTGGCGCGAACTCAGCCGCCGCGGCCAGCCCGTCACGCGCCTGCTGCGACGCGCGCCGGATACCGCGCTGCCGGCCGACGTGGATGCCGTGTTCGGCGATCCCAGCGATGGCGACGTGCTGCGCCAGGCCGGCGCAGACAAGGCACAGGCGGTGATGGCGATGCTGGACAACGATTCGGACAACGCCTTCGTGGTGCTCGCCGTGCGCGAGATCGCCAGGGGCGTGCGCACGGTGGCGGCGGTCAACAACGCCAGCTACCTCGGCCGCGTGAAACTGGCCCAGCCGGATGTGCTGATCGCCCCGCAGATCCTCGGTGGCGAACTGGTGGCGATGCTGATGACCGGCGAGGAGATCAACGCCGACTTCGTACTGCACCGCGTGTTCCAGACGCCGGAGGCGCCCGCCTGATACGCGTCAGCCGCCGTAGCGCCTGGGAATCGGCCGGTCCGGCCGCTCGCCCTGCCAGTAGATCGTCACCACCCACCAGCGATGGCCGTCGTACATCAGCTGGAAGCTGTTGATGCCGCGCTGGAACGGCTTCTCGTCGGATGCGGCATGGCGCGACTCGTAGGTGCTGAACACCTGGACGATGTCGCCGTAGCGGTCGATCACCCGATGCGTCTCGCGCTCGAAGAACCCCTCGCCCTCGAGGAACGGACCGGCTGCCTGGATGTAATCCTCCACACTCATGACGCGGGCGGTGTTCACGCCATCCTTGCCCGTGTGCACGGCGATCAGCCGCGCTCCCGGAACGAACAGCGAGCGCAGGCGGTTCCAGTCGCGCTTCCGGCCCTTGGGGCCGGAGATGACGTCGTAGACCGCGGCCATGATGGCGTCCAGCGAGGACACATCCGAGGCGCGGGCGGCCGGCACCGGCGTGGCCGGCGGCGAGGCCTGGGCGATGGCGGAGGATGACGCCGCCGCAGCCATCCACAGCAGGCCACAGGCGGCAAGACTTCGAAGCATCGCGATGGTCAAGGCGGTTCCCCTGTCGGTCCAGGAAGCAGGCCACGGAGGCGGCCCGGCCGGTGCGGCCCAGGTGCCGCCCAATCTACCTCGGAGCGTGGCTGCTGACACGACGCTGTCAGCAGGCCACCTCGAAGATGGCGTCTCTTCAGCCAGGGAGCCACGGCCTTGTCCAACATCACGCTGTACGCCACCCGACCCGCCTTCGGCCTGCCCGATTCCAGCCCGTTCGTGATGAAGACCGAGGTGCAGCTGCAGATGGCCGGGCTCGCCTACGACAAGGTCGCGTCGATTCCCCCGCAGGCGCCGAACGGCAAGCTGCCCTACCTGGTGGACGGCGAGGAGACGATCAGCGATTCCACCTTCATCCGAGCGCACATCGAGCGCAGGTACGGCGTCGATCTCGACGCCAGCCTGGATGCACGCCAGCGTGCGGAAGCCTGGGCGATCGAGCGACTGCTGGAGGACCACCTGTATTTCGCGCTGGTCTGGTTCCGCTGGATCGACCCGGGCAACTTCGCCAAGGGCCCCTCGCAGTTCGCCAGCGGCGCGACGGAGGTCGAGCGCGAGCAGATGCGCCGCCTGCTGCAGGATCGCAAGCAGGCGGACCTGCGCGCCCAGGGTATCGGCCGTCACGCCCCGGACCAGATCGCCACGCTCGGCGAGCGCTCGATCGATGCGCTGGCTCAGCTGCTCGGCGACCGCAGGCATCTGATGGGCGAAGCATCATCTGGCGTCGACGCCACCGCGTTCGCGATGCTGGCCGGCGTTTCCACGCCGTTCTTCGACACGCCCCTGCGACGCGTCGTGGAAGCCCGCCCCAACCTGGTGGACTATGTCGAACGGATGATGCGGCAGTACTTCCCACTGCATGCATGGGTGGCCGGCACGCAGCCGGCACCGGCCTGATCGGCCACAAAAAAGAACCCGACGCCAGGGGCGTCGGGCTGTCGGCAACACCGTGATCCGGCGACGCTCTTCCGACGCCTGGTGCCGGGCGGTTCAGGAGCGGTCGGCCGCCTTTGCGCAATCGCTTTGCGTGCAGTCAAAGTTGACTTGGCTGCCGCGACCGACCATCACCGGCACCCTCGGATGGACCTTTACCGCCTTGCCGTCCACTTCAAGAGTCACGTCGTATACGCCGATCGGCAACGCGCGCAGCGAATAGCGGCCATCAGCGCCCACATGCGTCTTGCGCTGGTTTCCGTTGATGGTGCTGTGCGCAGCAACTACGTCACCGGCCGGTGCATGACCGAACACCGAGCCGGTCGTGGATTGTCCGAAAGCGGCCGCGGAAGCGACGAGACCAAGGGCAGCAACCACGGCGAGGCGCATGCCGCGAAGGGAGCGCGGACGATTGGCGTGGGTCTTGTTCATGGGGACCTGTTTCCTTGTGGCATCGGGGGAGATGGATGCACGCGGGCCGCCAGGGGTTTGGCGATGTGCCCGCGACGCGCGCCGTCCGCATGCGGACCGACGGCTGGCGCAGGCTAACCGCACCACGCCCTGCCTCGATGCGCCAAAGGTCACGAGAAGGCCACAGGTCATGGCCCGTCCCACGTATCGCGCGTCGGCGATCAGCCGTGCCTTGCGCAGCGGAAGCGCTCGCGGAACCGGTTGGCCTGGGGTTCGCCGGCGCCGAGATCGAGGTAGGTCGCCGGCCCGTGACAGACCCGTTCGGCGACACGCTGGCAGAGCCCCTGCGGATCGTCCGACGCCGTGCCCGGCGCCTGTGCCGCCAGAGTGCCGCGACAGGCGATCCAGGCGATGCCGTCAGGGCCGGGAGGGATCGAGCGGAACGCCTCCGCCCTGGCCAGGTCTCCCGCCAGCCAGTGGCCGCCGAAAGCCGCCCCGCCCGCCACCAGCAGCACCACCGCCAGCAGCAGGCTCCATCGAATCTTGCTTCGCCGTTGCATCCGTCCATCCTCCTGAAGACGCCTTCGACCGGCCCGCGCCGGCATCGTTCCCCATCATCGTCCATCTCCGGCAAATGCCGATCCAGCATCCTTCCCGGATCACGCCCACGGCTGACGCCGTGCGGATTGACGCCGGTCACGATCCTTTTCCACCGGAGTGCTATTTCTACGAACGGTTGCCACAGGGGGCACGATGAACGACACCCAAGCCGCCGGCCTCGTGCCGGTCATCCGCCAGCCGGAACAACTGGTGGCCTATCTCCTCGCCTATGCCGCCGGCGAGCCGAATCGGGCCCTACAGGAGCTGCGCATGACGCAGGAAGCCTGGACCGGGCTGGCCGGCGACGACGGTGGCGCCGCCTGGGCCCGCGCGGAAGCGTTCGGCCTGCCGCTGATCGATCTGACCGCAGTGCAGGCCGACCCGGCGGCACTGGCCCTGCTGCCTGCGGCCAGCGCGCGCAAGCTGCACGCGCTGCCCCTGCTGAGCGCACGCGGTTGCGTGGCCGTGGCGGTGGACGCCACCACCGAATCCTCGCTGCTGACCGCGGTGGACTTCGTCTCGCGCGAACGGGCGGTGCTGCTGGTCGCCCACGAGCGGGCCATGCGTGAGGCCATCGGCCAGCACTACGACCTCATCGAAGATGCCGAACTGGCCCGCCGCCTGGGCCTGGACCACAACGGTGCCGAGCATGGCGTGGACGAATGGAAGCGCCTGGCCGGCGAGATGCCGGTGGTGAAGATCATCCAGTCGGTGATCGCCGACGCGATCGCCAGACGCGCCTCGGACATCCACTTCCGTCCGGGCGAGCACTCGGTGGAACTGCTCTACCGCATCGACGACGACATGGTGCCGATCCGCCAGTTCCTGCGCTCGCTGGCGCCGGCGCTGGTCAGTCGCATCAAGGTCATCGCCTCGATGAACCTGGCCGAGCACCGCATGCCGCAGGACGGCCGCGCCACCTTCACCACCGAACAGGGCAAGCAGGTGGACCTGCGCGTGTCGGTGCTGCCCACGGTGTTCGGCGAGAGCGTGGTGGTGCGCCTGCTCGATGTCGCCGAGAGCCTCAAGACGCTCGACGAGATCGGCCTGAGTCCGGACGACCGGCTGGCGCTGGACGACCTGATGAACTCCAGCCACGGCGTGTTCCTGACCACCGGACCGACCGGCTGCGGCAAGTCCACCACGTTGTACGCGATGCTGCTGGAGATGCGCCGGCAGCGCATCAACATCCTCACCATCGAGGAGCCGGTGGAATTCCACATCGCCGGCATCCAGCAGATGCAGGTGAACCGGCCGGCCGGCTTCACCTTCGCCAGCGCGCTGCGCAACTTCCTCCGGCACGATCCGGACACGATCATGGTCGGCGAGATCCGCGACCGCGAGACCGCGGACATCGCGATCGAGAGCGCGCTCACCGGCCACCTGGTGCTGAGCACGCTGCATACCAATACCGCGGCCACCACGATTACCCGGCTGCTCGATCTCGGCATGGAACCGTTCCTGGTGCGCGCATCGCTGCTGGCCGTGATGGCGCAGCGGCTGGTGCGCCTGACCTGCGAACACTGCCGCGAACCGGAGCAGCCGCCCGAGCATGTCCGCGCACTGCTGGGAGCGGCGCCGGACGAGACCTTTTTCATCGGGCGGGGCTGCCACCGCTGCAACGGCTCCGGGGTGTTCCGGCGTGCGGCGGTGTACGAGCTGCTGCGGATCTCGCCGGCGATCCGGCGGCTGATCGTGCCCGGCGCCGAGGCCGACCGCATCCACGAAACGGCATTGGCCGAGGGCATGGTGCCGATCACCCGGGCCGCACTGGACATGGCCCGGCGCGGGCTCATCTCTCTGACCGAGGCCTACCGGGTGCGCGCCGAGTAACCGCGGCTTCACCGGCGCGGGTGTCGAATCGGGGGTCGTACGCCCGTCGTGTCCGGGCGGGTCCCCAGTCACTTCGCTACCGAGGAGAGCACCATGTCCTACATCGATGGATTCCTGATCGCCGTTCCGGTCGCCCGGCGCGATGCGTTCATCCAGCACGCGGGGACGTTCGACGCGATCATCCTGGAGTACGGCGCTGTGCGCGTCATGGAGTGCTGGGCCGACGACGTTCCGCACGGCAAGCTCACCGATTTCCATCGCGCGGTGCAGGCCAGGGACGACGAGGCCGTGGTGTTCTCCTGGATCGAGTGGCCCGACAAGGCCACGCGCGACGCCGGCATGGCGAAGTTCATGAACGATCCACGGGTGACCGCCGGCGGCGACATGCCGTTCGACGGCAAGCGCATGATCTTCGGGGGCTTCGCGCCGGTGGTGAGCCTGCCGGGAGGATGACCGGCTCCGGCGCCGGATGCGCCGCAACGGGAGGACGCCCAACGACCGGGGCTTCAGCTCCGCCAGGAGGCTGCCGATAACATCCTCCGGATACCGCCGGTTTGCCGACGCGGTCATAGTTGCGGAGACAAACCATCAACGCCGAACGCGCCTCCATCCAGTCCGCCCTGCAGCAGCTCGACCTGGCGCTGCAGCGTCATAACCAGTGGTACGACGCCGTCATCCGCACCCTCGTGTGCGACCTGCCAGGGGAGCCCGACGACGTCGCTCCGGACGCACATCACCGTTGCCCGTTCGGACGCTGGTACTACGAGGATGCGCCGGACGTGCTGCATCGGCACCCCGGGTTCGCGGCGATCGAGGAACAGCACGAGCGCATGCACGGGCTGGCGGCGAAGCTGCTGGGCTCGCTCGGCAACGGGCAATCCGTGTCGGTCACCGACTTCGATGCGTTCGCCCGCGAGCTGGAGAACCTGCGGCTGGAGATCTTTACGCTGCGACGCGACCTGGAGAACGCGCTGTACAGCCTCGACGAGCTCACCGGCGCCGGCAACCGGATCGGCATGCTCGGCGTCCTGCGCGAACAGCAGGCACGGGTGGACCGGGCGGTGCAGTCGTGCTGCGTGGTGATGATCGACATCGACCACTTCAAGCGCGTCAACGATACCTGGGGACATCCGGCCGGCGACCGCGTGCTGGCCGCCTCCGCCCGGCAACTGATGAAGCAGCTGCGCCCCTACGACAAGCTGTTCCGCTATGGCGGCGAGGAGTTCCTGCTGAGCCTGCCGGACACCGACCTGGACACCGGCCATGCACTGGCCGAGCGCCTGCGCGAAAGCGTGGCCGCACTGCTGATCCCCCTGGATGGGCACGCCTCGATCCACGTCACCATGTCGTTCGGCATCGCCCGGATGGAACCGGGCCTGGTCGTGGAGCAGGCCATCGCCCACGCGGACAAGGCCATGTACGAAGCCAAGCGGGCGGGACGCAACTGCACCCGCGTGTGGGTCGAGCACACGGCTACGGCAGACGGCACGCCGTCGGCTTGAGCGCGCGGATCGTTGTCGCCGGCCCGCGAGGATTCTCCCGGCACCGGCAATCCATCCGGCACGGACCTGCCGCCATCACTCCTGCGCGCGTGGCCGACGCGGCCATTTCGCTTGTGCCTCGACCAGGAACGACAGCGCCACCAGCAGACTGCCGATCGAGCCAAGCACCTGGAACGCACGGTTCTCCAATACGCGGTCGGAGAAATCATGCTCCCGCAACTGCAGGCGCAGCAGGCGAAGCTCCAGCGCCACCGATTCGTCCGGACCGTTCTCGGCAGCCGTCTGCGCCACCGCATCGGCATGCGCCCGCAACCGGGCCAGGCGCGCGCGCGCGTCGAGGGCGGAACGATGCTCCATCGTGCCGGCTACCGCACTGGCCACCAGGATCAACAGGAAGCCCAGCCCACGGAGCAGCGGTGGCACGTGGTCGCGCGAACGAACGGCCGACGCCCTGCTCATGACGCCGGCGCCTCTGCGCGCCGCCCCAGTTCGATGAGCATCCGCGCGGTGAGGTACAGCCGTGGGGGAATCGAGTCGATCTCGATGTACTCCCGCTTCGCGTGGTAGCCCCAGCCAGCCAGTCCCAGGCCCTCCAGCACGGCCGCATGGCCGGATCGGCCCGCGAAACCCGCGTCGGTACCGCCGTTGGTGGCCGGATGCATCAGCAGTCGACGCCCATCGAGTTCGGCGTAGATGCCGCGCGCCATGTCGGCCAGCGCACGCCCCCTCGGACCTGCCTCGTACATCGGGCGCAGCGGTTGCAGGGTGACCGTGACAGCAGTGTCGGGCACCAGGTGGCCGGCACGAACCCTGGCCTGCAGCGCCGCCCGCAACTGGTCGGCAGCACCCGGTTCGGTCGTCCGCACATCGCCCCCGGCCTCCGCAGTCTGCGGTATCTGGTTGCGCGCGGCGCCCGCACTGGCGGTGGTCCAGTTCAGCTGGGCACCTTTCACGCCCGCCGCCACGTCGCGGGTCTGCACCAGCTGATAGGCCAGCTCGAGCAGCGCATTGCGCCCCTGCTCCGGTGCCGCCCCGGCATGCGCCGCGCGGCCCTGGACCGACATCGTGACCTCGGCGGTGCCCGCCGCGCTGAGCAACACGCCTTCGTCCCCCGCCACCGCCCTGGATGGCGAGGGTTCGTACGACAGCACCACGTCGCTCTCCGCCCCGAGCCTGGCGACGGTTTCGCCCGAGCCGGTCGAACCGACCTCCTCGTCGGGATTGAACAGCACGGTGATGCGGTCGAAATCGTTCCAGCCGCGCGCGCGCAACAGCGCCAGCGCATGCAGGATCACCGCCACACCACCCTTGTCGTCGGCAATGCCGGGACCGTACAGGACGTCGCCGTCGCGGTGGTAAGGCTCGCTGGCAAGGATGCCGTGGTCGTACACGGTATCCATGTGCGCGATCAGCAACGCCCTGAGCCGCCCCTTGCCGCGGAACACGCCGCGCACCATGTCCGCGCCGCCGAGGGTGATCGGCATGCGGTCCACCTGCGCGCCAAGCCGGCGCAATCGCTGCGCCAGATAGCCGGCGATCCGGTCCAGCCCGGCGCGGTCGGTCGAACCCGATTCGATCGACACCAGATCGTGCAGCGTGGCGATGACCGCCGGCTGCTCGGCGCGGGCCGCGGCGCGCAGTCTTGCATCGGCGTCGGCCGCGCGGGCCGCACTCCCGGTGATTCCGGCGACCAGCGCCGCCCCAAACACCCAGCCCCACCTGCCGAACACGTCCATGACCGACCTCCCTGATTCCCCGAGCCGGATCATCCGATCCGGCGACAGTCGAAGCGTCGCCCCTCGACGCCCCCTGACTCGCCTACGCGGCCACCCCGCCGGCGGATGCCATCGCCCCCGGCCCGACGTTGGGCCAGCATCGCACCGAAGGCCTCTCCGGAGTAGGCAGCCCCTGCCCCGAAAACCGGGCACCAGCGCCGCAGGGGCCCCGCCCCCCGGGGGTTGTCCCCACTGGAAGTCCGGCCTGTTGCCCGGGGGACCGTCCTGGACAGGGACGCTCTTTCCAGCGGGCATCCCGGACTGGTTGAACGCCCTGTTCACAAAACATTTGCCAAGCGGCCCGGCAACGACTACTGTGCACTGGCTGAGTTTCAAGGGTCACGCGAACTGTGGCCCGATGCTGTAGTGAGCAGTTACACCTACACCGTTGTACCCGTTTCCTCCTTGTGACCAGCTCCTCGCCGCGCCATGCGGCTTTCATCCGTTCCAAGGAGATACAACGATGTCCCAGTCTGAAACCGGTACCGTCAAGTGGTTCAACGACGCCAAGGGCTTTGGCTTCATCAGCCGCGAGAGCGGCGATGACGTGTTCGTGCACTTCCGCTCGATCGTGTCCTCGGGCTTCAAGAGCCTGCAGGAAGGCCAGAAGGTGCAGTTCGTCGTGACCCAGGGCCCGAAGGGCCTGCAGGCCGACCAGGTGCAGCCGCTCTAACGGCATCCGCCGTCTGAGAAGAAAGGCCCGGCCTCGCGCCGGGCTTTTTTTTGTTCATCGCCCGGCCGCAGCGCCCGGCACCCCGATTCCCTAGGTGGCCCATGACCGACTTCAGCACGCTCCCGCTCAAGCCCGCCCTGCTCGCCAGCCTGGACACGCACGGCTATGCCGCGATGACCCCGGTGCAGGCGCAGAGCCTGCCGCCGATCCTGGCCGGCCGCGACGTGATCGCCCAGGCACGCACCGGCAGCGGCAAGACCGCCGCGTTCGGTCTAGGCCTGCTGCAGGCGCTGGACACCGACACCATCCGGCTGCAGGCGCTGGTGCTGTGCCCCACCCGCGAACTGGCCGACCAGGTCAGCAAGGCGATCCGCCGGCTCGCCGCGGCCATGCCCAACGTGAAGCTGCTGACCCTGTGCGGTGGCATGCCGCTCGGGCCCCAGCTGGCCTCGCTCACCCACGACCCGCACATCGTCGTCGGCACGCCGGGTCGCGTGCAGGAACACCTCAAGCGCGGCAGCCTGCACGGCGGCGGCATCAGGGTGCTGGTGCTGGACGAGGCCGACCGCATGCTCGACATGGGCTTCGGCGACGCCATCGACGATATCGTCGGGCGCATCGCCAGGCACCATCAGACCCTGCTGTTCTCCGCCACCTACCCGGAGTCGATCCGCGCCGCCAGCCGACGGCTGCAGAGCGAGCCGGTGGAGGTCACCGTGGAAACGCCGGTCGAAGCCGTGCCCACCATCGAGCAGCAGTTCATCGAGGTGGAACCGGCACACAAGATCGACGCGCTGGCCCAGCTGCTGGCCGCCGACCGCGGCCAGCACGCGCTGGTGTTCTGCAACATGCGCAAGGACGTCGACGCAGTGGCGCAGGAGCTGGACCGCCGCGGCTTTTCCGCCCTCGCCCTGCATGGCGACATGGAGCAGCGCGACCGCGACGAAGTGCTGGTGCGCTTCGCCAACCGCAGCTGCGGCGTGCTGGTGGCCACCGACGTTGCCGCGCGCGGGCTGGACATCGCCGCACTGCCGCTGGTGGTCAGCTACGACATCGCCCACGACCCGGACACGCATACCCACCGCATCGGTCGCACCGGACGCGCCGGCCAGAGCGGTCTGGCCATGACGCTATGCACGCCGCGCGAACGCCCGAAGGCGGAGAACATCGAGCAAACGCTGGGCGTGCCGCTGCCCTGGCGGTCGCTCAAGCTGGCTCCGCCGCGAGGCAAGACCCTGCACCTGGCACCCATGAAGACCCTGGTGATCGACGCAGGCCGTCAGGACAAACTGCGCCCCGGCGACATTCTCGGCGCGCTGACCGGCGACGCCGGCCTGACCGCCGCCGACATCGGCAAGATCGATGTGTTCGCCACCCGCGCCTATGTGGCGATCATCCGCGCCCAGGCAAACCAGGCGCTGGAGCGCCTGCGCAGCGGCCGCATCAAGGGGCGCAACTTCCGGGTGCGCGCGCTGGGCTGAACGCCCTGGCCGGCGAACCGCGCCGCGCCAGCACGCTCGCCGACGTTGACCCGCCCGCAGGCGCCAGCGCGGACGCGCGCGCCCGGGCCGGTCAACGCTTGCGCGGCGCCGAACCCTTGCCCGCGGGATCCGGCTTCTCCGGCTGCATGCCGGGATGACCCGGATCACGTTTGAAGTGGTCCGAGCGCGAGTAGCTGAGCGTCGCAGGGCCCGCAGCCTCCTTGTCGTGCCTGGCCTTCGGCTTGGCAACGGGCGAGCTGGCGTAAACGGAATGGACGTCCGCGAGGGACAGGGGTTTGGCGGGTGACTTCATCCTGGCGTCCGGTTCGGCGTGTGGATGGGAGATCCCGAGAGGAACGCTCGAGGGCGGGTGCGCGATCGGCTGTCGCCAGGCACGCGGGGGTTGCCGTGGATGTGGGCAACCGGTGATGCACGTTCGGCGCATCGGGACTGCATCGGACCGACACGGCCACTTGACGACTATACACGCCCGGCGATCGATCCCGGGCCAGCGGCCTGGAGCGCCTTCGCGGCCATCGGCGACGCGGATGACCAGGCAGCCATCCCGCCTTACGAAGACTTCTTCTCCCGTGGCGACCAGGGCGCCGCATTCCAGCAGGCGTGGTAGAACACCTTGAGCTTGGCGTAGACGCCCCAGGGATGAATCGCGAAGCCGTCACGGAACGCGGCACTGCGGCCATCGACCCAGGCCCCGATGGAACCGGCGAACAGCAGATCGACCAGTCCCGACGGCGGATAGTCGCGGCGGATCACCAGCGTGTCGCCCTCCGCACTGACCCCGTCGTTCGACGGCAACACGGTGCGACCGTCCAGCTGCAGGTACGAACGCGCGCCCCGCTCCACGATCTGCCGTGCGCGCCGGGCGCCCACTCTCTCGTATGCGGCCACTTCGGTGCGACCGGGGCGGCAGGTGACGGTGAGCCGGTGCTCGCCCTTGCGGTCCACCTGGCGCAGATCGATCGAGGGCGTCGGCGAGGCGATGTCGTACGTCGCCGTTGGCGGCAACCGGCCGTTGTTCACCGCGCCGGTTTTCTCCAGCGCCGCCGCATCCAGCCACCCCGGCGCGCCGGGGGCGGCGCCCATCGCAGCCAGGAGGTCGGCGGGATCGATCTGCATGGACTGCAGGTACCCACGCGATCGCGTGCTGTCCAACAGCGGGCGGGCGATTCCGAGCCGGTCCTTGCCGCTCGGCGCCCAGCGATACACGCCGCCGAAGAACGCATAGGCGCAGGCATCGACGCAGGTCGCCGCACGACTGTGCCCAGCGCCGGGCCAGTTCTTGCGCGGGGCGCCAAGATGGGTGGCCATGCCGCCGCTGCGGATCATCCGGCCCAACGCCATGCCGGTGGCGACATCGCCCTCGCTCGAGCTCAGGTAAACGTCCGAACCGGGCGAAATGCGCCCCGCGCGCACCAGTTGCCCGAAGCGTCGCGATGCGCCGGCGTCGATACGGCCGTACAGATAGACCTGTGGATGTCCGGCGACGGCAAGCGTCAGTCGATCGCGAATCACCCGGATGCGCAGCTCGCCCCCTTTCGCGTGAGCGACATCGGTCCCCAGGCCGAGCAGCAAGAGCAGCAAGGCCGGCAGGCACCGCCAGCGCTTGTCGCCCCCGCGCAGACGCATGACCGCCGCCGGCTTCGTCACACCCTGGACCATGATCCATCCGCTCGTTGCAAACCCTGCAATCTGGTCGATCATGCGTGTCCCGCGGATGAACATTCCGCCGCGCGCCTGCTTCGGGCCTGCCGCATTCGCTGCACCACGTCCCACGCCGTCTGCTCAGTGGATCGGGAGCTCCCAGCGGCTCCGTCCCGACGGAACCATGCGTGTCGACGGGGATGCCGCATCGGCACCCGCCTGGCGCCAGTCCAGCTCGACCGGCGCGCCATGGTTGTCCACCTCGAGCACGGCGGCTGCACCTTCCCGTCGCCAGGCCAGGTCGACCAGACTGTCGCCCACGCGCACGCCCTGCACGGAAAGCTTCTGCCACGTCGCCGGGGGTTGCGGAGCGAACACCAGCCGGTGCGAGGATGCATCGACCTCGAGCCCGAGCATGCCGCGGATGGCAGCCGAGAGGAAAGCCGCGGACGACCAGGTCTGCTCCGGCACCGACTCTCGCTGCGGCACGAAACGCTCGCCCGACTCTACCTCGTGCATGTGCCCCGGGGCGTCCTGCCCCGCCCACGGCACCAGCCGCAGCCACAACGCATTCGCCTGTGCGGCCCGGCCGGCCCGCCACATCTGCTCGGCCGCCGTTGCGGTGCCGAGGCCCCACACGCTGCCGCGGGAGTAGGCCTCCGGGTCGAAGTCCGGCGCACTCGACGGCTTGCTGCGTAATCCCCATCCGGTGAGGTAGTCGGGCGACGCCAGCCGGTCGAACGTCGCGGCCGCCTCGGCCCGGGTGGCTGCGCCGCTGCCGATCGCCGCGAGGTCCGCACCGCTGAAAGACTCGCCCGGCCCGCCGTCGCGGCGGAAGCCGCTGATCCAGCGCCGGTGCATGTTGTCCCGGTAGCGCGCGCGAACCGACGCACGCGCGCGGTCGCGATCTGCTTCAGCCTGGCTCGCCAGTGCCGGGTCACCCATGGAGCGTGCCATCGACGCCATCGCGTCGGCCGCCTCGACCCAGGACGCCGAGAGGGTGAGCTCGTCGGTCAGCCGGTCCTGTTCGTTTGCGCTCATCTTGTCGCCGGGCACCCGCGGCAGGCCGTCGCCGGCGTCGATGGTCGAGAGGCAGTAGCGCCAGGCAGCCTCCACCTGCGGCCAGTGCTTGCGGAGGAGCGCCTCATCGCCACTGGCCCTTACGTACCCGGCCAGCACCGGAAGGAAGTCGAACGCGATATCCACATGCACGTACATGAACGGATAGTCGCGCGTCCAATGCAGGAATCCGGCGCTCTGCGACAACTCGTGCCACAGCATGCCGCTGTCCGGATCCTGATAGCGCAGGATGAATGCGAGCTCCTCGGAGGCCCGCTCGAAATCGCCTTCCTGCACCAGTGCCCGCGTGGCGACCAGCCCGTCGCCGGCGAAGTACCACGCATACTGCGGCCGGCGCGCGCCATGCGAGGGACCGTAGCCGGCCACCGCGCCGCAGCCCAGCCGGGCATTGCAGCTCCATGCCTGCTCCAGCGCGACCTGCGCCCAGCGCAGCGCGCGGTTGGCGTCGGCATCCGGCGTGGTGATGCGCATGTGCAGCGCGTCGTCGAAGCGCACCACATCCGACGCCAGCGGTGCATCCGGGGCCGCCAGCAGTGCCGATGCGGTGGCGTGGACCTCCTCGCCGGTTTCGCTCTGTCCGGCGAACACCAGCGTCGCGCAGCGGGCATTGCCGCATGCCGTCGGATCCATCTCCAGGAAGAGCGGGCGCCCGAAGGTGCTGCCGCGGCGATCGTTGTTCGGCTCGCTGTGCGCGGCGGCTTCGGGCGACGCGACCAGCGCGGCGAAATGCCGACTGGGTTCCTTGAACAACAGGCCATGCGCGGACGCATCCCAGCCGAACTCCTGTCCCCCGATGCCTGCCGGCCACATCAGGTTGAGCGAGGGCTCGAACCGCGCGCGCACGCGCAGCTTCGGATCGCCCTCCACGCGCAGACGCACCCGTACGCCCGGCAGCATGCCGCGCGTCTCGATCCGCTCGGATACATGGAACCCCTCGCCGTGATAGCCGCGCACGAAACCCAGGGGATCGACACGGGCCGAATCCAGCACGTCGATGCCGCGGACCACACGGCCGTCGCCCCGCACGAACTCCAGGGCGTAGCCGGAGACGATCTGCAGCGGAAAACTCCACACCTCCAGGCCGTCCTCGCTGTAGCCGCCGGCGAAGGCGCGCAGGCCATGCGCCGCGAGGTAGCGGTCGTGACGGGGTTGCTGCACCGTCCACGCCGGAAGCTCGTTGGCGCCCGCCTCCCGGGCCAGGGCCGGCATCCCCGATCCGGGCAGGCCGATCATGGCGAGCAGAAGTACGGCAAGACTGCGCTTGGGCATCGTCCCCTCCGGTGGCTGCGGAGGGTCATTCTGCCTGCTGCCGCCGTGACCGGGGAGCCGCCGATCCGGGCCGGGGCAGGAGCGCCCTGCGCCGGCACCGCGGTCGGCGATCGTCGCCTCATTCGCGCAGGCTCACCGTCTGGCTCTTCCACACCGCGTCTTCGTGACGATAGAACAGGCTCAGCGAAGACGGCTTGTCGGCCTGTCGGGTGGCCATCAGGGTGGCCATGTCGAGCACCTCGAAGCGGTGGACGAAGCGCCCGTCGACCCGCGCCTCACGCGCGGCAAGCATCAGGTGGCTACGCGGCACCCAGCCGGCGAACTCGATGTAGCCCAAGTGAGGATCGTCGTCCGCGGGCGGAACCACATCCACCATCCATCGCTGCCCGACCCGGTGGAACAACCAGAGTTCGCGCCAGCTGGGCATCGGCTGCACCGCCAGGGCCAGCGCGGTGCCCTGCGGATTGGCCCGCGCCGAGCTTGCCCAGACCGTGCCGTACGTGCAGCGCTGCAGCAGCGGCGAGCTGTCGGCGTGCTTGCGATCGACCAGCTTGATGCAGGTCTCGCCGGGGCGCCCCGCCACCGTGACGATGTGCAGCCCTGGGCCTGGCTTGAGCTCTGCCTCGGCGGCCCACCGCGAGGCACCCACGCGCATCGCCGCGTCGTTGTAGGCGGCGCGATCGCGCTCGACCAGTGCACGGGTATCGACGGCGGCCAGTTCATCCAGGGCCCGCGAAGCGGCCGATCGGGCGGGTTGCCGGCGGCGCGAGCGCTCGAAGGCGATCTGCGCCCAGACCGATGCCATGCGCATGTGCAGACGGTTCTGCACGTAGCGCGGCAGGCCTTCATGCGGCACGCGTTCGAGCAGGTCGGCGCGCCACGTGTCGAAGGCGTCCCGCTGCACCGGCGTGAGCGCCGGATCGACGCAGCCCGGATCGGTCAGCGCCAGCGCCGCGGTCGCCTTCTGCATGACCGTGGCCGGCAGCGCCATGACGCGCCGGAAGGCTTCACCGTCATAGCACAGCGTCATGCGGCCGTCGTGATCGATGCTGTGGATCACCACGCCATAGTCCGCCACCACCTCCAGCTGTCCGGACAACCGTTGCTCGGCGGACTTGTCCCGATTCGCCGATGCCCGCCGCGCCAGTCGCGCGGCCATCACACCCAGCGCATCGAACGGCTCGGCACCGATCGCCTTGCCCGGCGCGGCCTTCAGGTAGGCCGCCGTGTAGGCCACGCCCAGCGCCTCGCTGCCCGGCATGTCGCGCAGGAAGCGCACGATCGACAGCAGCGCCGGCGCGTCGTCAGCGCCCGTGGGGAGCAGGTGCACCTGGCTCGCGCGCACGAATCCGGCGCGCTCGATGCGATGGTCGTACACCTGCAGATAGTCCAGCGTGCGCCCGCGCACCTCCAGGCTCTCGCCCTGCCACAGCAGCGCATGCCGGGCGGATGAGTCGCTCGCCTGGGCTCGCAGGGCAATGCCGTCCTGGGTGACCACCGCCAGCGGATATCCGGCTGGCGCGGACTGTGCGTGGGCCAGGCCCACGCACAGCAGCAGAGCCATCCATCGCAGCGCCCTCATGGCGCGTTGCCCGCCGCCGCACCGGCCTTGCGCGGAGCGCCGTCGATCAGCGCCTGGCCGATGAACCCACCGGTAGCCGGGGGCGGCGCGATGATCACCGAGATCTTGTCCGACAGCTTGTCGGCCAGGGTCTTCTGGATCAGCAGCGGGTGCTTGTCGATCAGGCTGCCGTCGCGCTCGAGCTGCTCGCTGTTGACCTTGCCGATCTGCTCCAGGCGGTAGGCATCGGCGTCGGCGAGCTTGCGCCGCGAATCGGCTTCGCCGGCCGCCTCGATCCGTCGCGCCTCGGCTTCGCCCTTGGCGGCGCGGATCCGCGCGGCGCTCTCCGCCTCGGCCTCCAGCTCGCGCTGCTCGATCTGCTTGCGCTTGAACGGCAGCACGTGCTTCATCGCCTCCTCCTGTCCCTTGGCCGCGATCACCTGCTCGTCGGCCGCCGCCTCCGCGGCGGTCTCCCGCTGTGCCTTCTCGGCCTCGGCCTGAAGCCTGGACTCCTGTACCTGCTTGGCCTTCAGCTGCAGCGTGTACTGCATCTGCTCGGTTTCCAGTTCGGTGGCCAGCACCTTGTTCATGCCGTCGCGGTAATCGGGCGGCAGGTCGACGTTGCCCATCATCACGTTGCGCAGGACGATGCCGTCGGCCGCCAGCATCGGCTTGAGCTCGCTCTCGATCACGCCCTGGATCTCCTGCCGCTTGGTCGAGAAGATCTCGCGCACGGTGTAGCGCGTGAACACCTTGTAGATCACCCCCTGCACAAGCGGCTCGACCAAGTCGTGGCCGATGTGGTCCGGCAGGGACTTCGCCACCTTCGGCAGCGTGGCCGGATCCACCGCGTAGCGGATCGCGAGTTCGACCCCGATCGACAGTCCCTCCGAGGACTGGAACGGTGCCGAACCATTCGCCTTGGCGCTGCGCTCGGGACGATAGATCTGGTCCTGCAGCGGGAAGGTGCGCAGGCTGTGGATGCCCGGGATCATCAGGCACACGCCCTCGCCCACCTCGGTCACCGAGCCGGTCCATGCATTGAGACGGATGCCGACCTGCTGCGGCCCGATGGTCTCGATCGGCGGATGCCGGTACAGCTCGTATCCGCCCAGCGCGATCGGGGCCAATACCAGCACCTTGCGATTGAGTACGCGCGCTGCCGCGCCCCTGAACCTGTTCGAATGGTCCGCCATCTCATTCCCTCCCTGTGTCATGTCGGTCGAATCGATTCGCCTGCGGGCCCGACGTGCATCCTGTGCCGGAGTCGCTGGACGCATGCCTGCCGTCGGCTCGCGCTCAGTAGGCCGCGGAGCGCGGCAGCGGGCGGGTCCGGGATACGGCGGGCCGGAGACCGGATGTGGCAGCCTGCGGGCAGGCACAGGACCGGAGCCGGGCCCGGGGTGGAGGCCCGCCAGTTGCCCCACGCCTGGCAGGAAATCCGGAGACCGTGTCGATCCGCCGAAGCGTCACTCGTCGGGAAGAGGAAGACGTTTCTCGTCCCATTCGATCAGGAGAACGCCCATGCAAAGCAAGAACACCATCTGCCTCTGGTACGACGGCACCGCACTGGAAGCGGCGACCTTCTATGCCGCGACCTTCCCGGACAGCGCGGTGCACGCCGTACACCGCGCGCCGGGCGACTACCCGGCCGGCAAGCAGGGCGACGTGTTGACGGTGGAGTTCACGGTGATGGGCATTCCATGCCTGGGCCTGAATGGCGGCCCGGCCTTCCGCCACAGCGAAGCGTTCTCGTTCCAGGTGGCGACCGACGACCAGGCCGAAACCGACCGCCTGTGGAACGCGATCATCGACCACGGCGGCCAGCCCAGCGCCTGTGGCTGGTGCAAGGACAAGTGGGGCCTGTCGTGGCAGATCACCCCGCGCGCCCTCACCGAAGCGATCGCCGACCCCGACCCCGCCGCGGCCAGACGCGCGTTCGAGGCGATGATGACGATGGGCAAGATCGACATCGCGGCGATCGAGGCGGCGCGGCGAGGGTGATGCCTGCGCCATCGCATCCGCAGGCAACGACGACAGCCACGCCGGGCACTTCGCCCGCTGCACTCGCCGTCCATTGGAGCGATCGGTTGCAGATGCCATGGCGGCAAAAAGAAAGGGCGGCCAGGCCGCCCTTCCCTCGTCCAGCGGGCGCTATCAATTGATCAGCTTGGACTCGTCCACGCCCTTCTGCCCCTGCTGGGCGTCCACCTGATGCAGGGCCGAGCGGGCAGAAAACATGCCCATCTTCACTTCCTGCCACACGTAGTAGATCTTGCCCGCAAGCATGTCGATGGTCAGCGTGGCGTCCTTTTCGGTCTTCGACGTGATGGTGTGCTGACCGGGCGGCAGCTCCTTGCGGACGTAAGTGTGGGCGGCGGTATCGCCCACGCTCACGCCGTCAACCAGCAGCGGCATCTTGATGGCTGCCCCCATGGTCTCGTTGCGGTAGATGTAGAGGACTGCGTTGTCGGGCGACGGCGTAAACGTCTTGGCCTGAGCATCGGCCGAGGTACTGGCCATGGGCACACTGGCGCAGCCGCCCATCATCAGAGCCATCGACATCACGCCAAAAGCGATCAATTTGCGAAACATGAATTTCCCCCTGTGTGGATGCATCCCACCCACCGGGAATCATGGTTCGAGAGCGCAATGAGCACGCTGCCTCCATGCAAGGCCCGCCGGGCGAGAACGATACCGTCCCGATTTCCCCTGACGGCCGCGCGATCCTACTCAAGCCGCAGCGCGACCACCAGACGGCCGCCCCCTCGACCGCGCGCAGCCAACAGCCGAAAAGGACCACCGGCCCGTGCCACGTCCCCTGCCACAGCATGGCAGGCCTGCGCCGGCTTCCCGTCTGTGGAGGCATTCGTGGTCGATGCCCGGGGCGTGACCATCCCGTGCTCCAGCGAGACAGGCGGGTGCCGTCGCTGCGTTCCGCCTGGCCAAAGGCACTTCATTCGTTCGGTGCCCCCGGTCGGTGCTTGGGGAAAGGATCGAGGGGCGACACAGTGACCGGGCAACAGCGACGACGTCCCGCCCCTACGCCGGCGGCCAAAGTGAGAAGACGGCTATCGCGAGGTTGAGCAGCCCGGGCCACTTCCCAGCCTCACCGAAAATCGCGGCCAGGACGGCGAGCAGGTCTTCGCACTTGGCTCTCCCCTTGCGCCGGGCAGTCTGGCGGGCTTGTCGCGATCTCACCCTGATTGACCCGCCCGGCCCGCTCTGCGGTCCGCTTCCGGCACTCAGTCGCGCTCGCCCTGGATGTCGACGCGACCAGACGAAATCACTGGACAGGGTGCATTGCCCTGGATAAGCGGCCAGACTGCAACGTCGGACGTGGCAACCGGGGCAGGCCAGGCCATGCTCTCCAGGAAAGCGCCACCGACACGCCGCAAGCCACATCCCGATCCTTCGGACACGTTCCGGCAGAGGTGGTCCAACCCGGCGAAGGCCGCTTTTCGGACCACCGTCCGATGGCCGGGCTCGACTAACCCCGCATGGTCTTCCCGGGCTGGTCGACGGACTTGTCGCCCTCGCGCCCGGATTGCTTCTTCGATTGCTTCTGGTCCTTCTGTTTCTTCTTGGCGATTTCGCGCTGACGCTTTTCGAACGCATAGTTGATCTTGGCCAATGTGCTGGTCCTTTGGGTCTTGGGAGGGAGAAAAAAGAGAGCGATCTCGATGCAACGGTGCGCTTGCGCGGTCGTGCGTGGCGACGGGCTAGCGTTGGTATCGGAGCAGGCGACCGCGGTAGGGAGGAACATCGTTGTCGTCCATCGGGCAACGCACTTCGTCCAGGGCGAAGCCCTGTGCTGCCAGCATGCGGTTGAAGTCCGCGCAGTGCCCACTTCCGGGATCGGTCACCAGCACTTCCGCCTTTCGATCGGCATGCCGTTCCACCACCCCGGCCAGCAGCCATGCCTGGTCGCGCTCGTACAGCACGTCGCTGGCGATGATCAGGTCGAAATGGCCAAGCGACGGCGTCGGCACGTCCCAGCGCAGCGCGCGATAGCGCACGACAGGCAGCGCATTCAGTGCCGCGTTGTAGGCAAGAAACGACTCGGTCAAAGGGTGCATGTCCGAAGCCACGACATTGGCGCCACGCCGCTGCAGCACCAGGCTGGCCAATCCGATACCGCAGCCGAGCTCGAGAATCCGCCGGCCAGCGATGTCCTCCCGCAGCATGGCCTGGGCAAGCAGACGTCCGGACGGCCAGATCTGGCCGAACAGGCTCCACTGCGCGGGGGAGATGCCCAGTCGCCGGGCGTGGCCATCGGGGTCCGTGAACTGTTGTTTGTCGCTGAGTACACGCAGCCGGTAGGTGAGTCCTCCGACATACACCTTTTCGCTGCGGGTGGAATAACCTGGCATCGACTCTCCGGGAGCGTCATCCCGCAGGCCGCGGGCCACACATGAAAAAGAAGCGTGGCGTGCGGGCGCGGAGCGGCCGGGCGGAACGCGCGGGAAGATGCAGGTTGCGGGCATGCATCGTACACCCTCCGGGCGACCCCGATGGCCGTGGCCTTCGCCGTCGCGGGGCATTGCACGCACACCCTCCTCCGGACCGCGCGCCCAGGCATGCGGTCCTCGCTACGGGGCTGTTCCGACACCCTGCGCCAGACTGTGCACCGATACCGGCCCGCCCGAAGCGGGAGCCGGACGCACCGATGGAGGCGCGCCCGGCACACGAGCCGGTGGGATGCCTGCCGGAATCAGCGCTTGCCGAACCTCGACAACTTGCCCATGGGGTCCGGCTTTGCCGGCTGCATCCCCGGATGCCCGGCGTCCCGCTTGAAATGCTCCGATCGCTTGTAGCTTGCCAGCGTAGACCTGGCTGGTTCGCCCTGCTTCGTCGGCGAACTTCCGTAGATGTCGTGGATGTCGGTCAGTGACAGCGGTTTCAACGGTGACTTCATGGTGGCGCCCCGGTCGGAAAGGTGGAAAGGCAATCCCGAGAGGAACGCTCGAGGACAAGAATCACACCCGGCCGCGCCGGATGTGCGTTACGACGTCCGCGGCGCAAGAGCGTCCACGAGTTTCTTCAGGGCGTCGGAGCCGTGGCTCAGTGCGACGACAAAGCTTCCGTACGCTTCGGGATGCTCATCGAGGGCCCGGCACAGGCGGCACCACTGGCTGGCATCGATACCTTCACCCGGATCGGCAGCGCTCATGTTGCCGGACAGCAGGACGTCAAGGCGACGAATGGCCTGCCGCGCGGAAAAAGACACCGGCTGGCCAGAAGCGGCCGCTTCGAGCACAGGCCTCGCCGTGAGGTTGCACCAGTCGACCAGAGAACTGTTTTGGAGCATCGATGCCTCCACCCTATGCGGGATCACGGCCGGCACCTGACGGTGATGCTGACTTCTCCACCATACATCCCCCGGTGTTAATCAACTATCGGAATCGCCAAAGGGTGACCTGGACGACGTGCAACGCCTGCGCTGTCCGCGGGACGGGGGCGGCACGCCCCACCAGCCGTACCGTCCGCGACCGGACGCTTCGCAGCGAAGGTCCGCGAACCACGATGCGCCCTGCTCGGGCTGTCTACACCTCGCATCGCACCAGCCGCAGGCGGACCCGTCGGCACGCTTCAATCGCCGCCCAGCGTGCCAGTCAGACGAGAGGGATGTCACTCGCGCTGCACCCCGTAACACACCGCGGGGACATCCACGGCGCAGGGGCGCGCATGCAGCGCCTACCGGCAACCGCCGCGCGATCCGTTGTCAGACGTCGATCTGGCGGCCAGCGCACTTACCGCGAGCAGCCGCGCGCTGGGTCACGACGACTTTCGCGCCACAGCCGAAGCCTCGCAGGTATCCCCCGCTGCTCCGGCCATCGCATTCCGGAGTGTGACCGCGCCATCGCGTCCTGCTGCCTCGGTGTCCAGAAACTCAGACCGACAGCGATGGCGACAGCGTGCCAACCAGGATCTCCGCCAGCCGGGCCACGGCCGCAGGCGGCTCGGCCTCGGCGCGATGCAGCGCCAACCCCAGCGTCGGCAACGCGGGCAGGCCTGCATCCTTCGCGGTCAGCGCGCGCACGCCCGCCGGCAGGCCCAGCGGCGTGCGTACGCTCACCCCCAGCCCGGCCGTGACCGCCGCCCATGTGCCGGCAAGGCTGGCGCTGGTGAACGCGATACGCCAGGCGATGCCGGCGCGGTCCAGGGCGTCGATGGCGGCACGCCGAACCAGGCAGGGTGCATCCAGCACCACCAGCGGCAGCGCCTCTCCGCGCCGGCGCAGCCTTGGGGTGCGCGCGCCGGCAGAGCCGATCCAGCGCATCGGCAGCCGCGCCATGCGCTCGACATGCGGGCTGCTCTCCTCGCCCTCCCAGGCCAGCACCAGGTCGAGCTTTCCGTGGTTCACCCCGTGCAGCAGCTCGGCATTGCGCGCGATGCGCGCCTCGATGCGCAGCTTCGGGTGAGCGCGCGCAAAGCGACCCAGCACCGCGGGCAGCAGGGTCTCGCCGAAATCCTCCTGCAGGCCGAGCCGCACTCGGCCTTCCAGCTCCACCCCTCGCACCGCGGCGGCCGCCTCGTCGTTGAGCTCCAGCAGTCGCCGCGCATAGCCGAGCATCACCTCGCCTGTCTCGGTGAGCGCCATCCCACGCCCCGCCTTGCGGAGCAACGGTCGCCCCGCCTGTTCCTCCAGCCGCTTCAGCTGCGCGCTGACCGCCGAGGTGGACCGGTTGAGCCGCTCCGCAGCCTTGGCGAAGCTGCCCAGTTCCACGCCCTGCACGAAGCTGCGCAGGACGTCCGGATCGAAGGAGACGCGGGTCATCTGATCATCCCGTTTTTATGGATATAACGTTCAAAAAATTCTGATTTCCGGGATTATCCTGCGGCGGTACGTTACGCCCCGTCAACCCACATGCGACGAGGCCGCACGATGCCGCACGATCCCCACCACGCCCGCAAGGCCATCGGCGACATCGCCCCCAAGCTGGCCGAGCTCACCGACGAGGTGCTGTTCGGCGATATCTGGGCACGCCCCGGCCTCGCCCCGCGCGAACGCAGCATCGCCACGGTCGCCGCGCTGATCGCACTCAACCGCACGGAGCAGCTGCCGTTCCACCTGCGCCGCGCGCGCGACAACGGCCTCACCGATGAAGAGCTGGTCGAGCTGACCACCCACCTGGCCTTCTACGGCGGTTGGCCGGTGGCCATGTCCACCCTCGCCGTGCTGCGCCAGCTCGACGACAGCCACTGAGGACGCCGCCATGCTCGCGATGCAGTACGAGATCACCCTGCCCGCCGACTACGACATGACGGTCATCCGCCGCCGGATCGCCGAGAAGGGCCACCTGCTCGATGGCTTTCCCGGCATCGGATTCAAGGCCTGGCTCTACTCGATGTCCGACGACCCGGTGCTGCCGGGCGGCACCAACCGCTACGCCCCCTTCTACCTGTGGCACGACGGCGAAGGCATGAACGCCTTCCTGGGCGGAGCCGGCTTTGCCGCGCTGACACGGGACTTCGGACGCCCCACCGTTCAGGCGTGGTCGGTCTGGCAGGCGCTGTCGTCAGGCGACCTGTCCACGGCGGTCTGCGCCAGCCGCGAGATCGTCCCCATCCCCGAGGACGCATGGATGGAACGTTGGCGGGAGCGCGAGAGCGACATGGCCCATGCGGCCTTGACCGAAGGAGCCCTGGCCGCCGTGACCGCCTTCGAGCCCACCAGTTGGACGCTGGTGCGCTTCCGCCTGTGGCCCGACTTCCGTGCCGGGCTCACCGACAACGCATGCCGCCTCTACCGCGTCGGCCACGTCTCGCAGGCCGCGATTTCGCACTGACCACCCTTCGAAGGAGAACCCCCATGCCCCTCGTCCGCATCTCGCTGCGTCGCGGCAAGCCCGCCGCCCATCTCGCCGCCCTGCGCAACGGCGTCTACGAAGCCATGCGCGAGACCTTCGGCGTGCCGGAGGACGACCGTTTCATCCTGGTCCACCAGCACGATCCCGCGGAGTTCGACTGCGATCCGCAGTACCTCGGCATCGAGCGCAGCGACGACCTGGTGATCGTGCAGATCGTCTGCAACAACAGCCGCACGATGGCGCAGAAGCAGGCTTTCTATCGCCGCGTAGCGGAAAAGCTCGCCACCGCACCTGGGCTGCGCCCGGAAGACGTGTTCATCAACCTGGTGGAAACCGCGCGGGAGAACTGGTCGTTCGGCAACGGCGTCGCGCAGTACGCATGAGATGCCGAGCCGCGCCCGACTCGGCGCGGCGATCGAAGGTGCGTTGCCGGCGGCGGAACCGATGCACCGACAGCCTGGATCCCCCGGCGTAGCGCGGCACCGTTGGCGATGGCAGAAGTCTCCGGGGCAGCGCATCCCTGCCATCGGTCACGGCATGACTGACGCTACAGGCAGGCCCGCATACCGGTCGCTAGGGTCTCCCCTTCCCCACTGCCGGAACGACCATGCCAGCCCTGTCCCGACGTGCATCCGCCCTCGTCATCGCCCTGGCCCCCTTGGTCGCATTGCCCGCTGCCACCGCCGGCAACGCACCGGGCTGCGGGACGCTCACCCCGCGTGCCTGTCTGGATACCGCCATCGACGCGATGGGCGGGCGGGCCCGGCTCCAGTCCGTGTCGCACATCGAATGGCAGGGCATGGGCCACACGCTGCTGATGGAGCAGTCCTATCGTCAGGAGCCGTTCCTGGCCTCGTACCAGCGCTACCACGAGTGGCTGGACTTCGCCGGCGCACGCGTGCGCAGCGAGCAGACGCTGACCTGGCCGCAGGCCGGCGGCACCAGCCCCACCGACATCACCTCCACCTTGGTGATGACGCCCCAGGGAGGCGACTACCGCAGCGGCGAGCGCAGCCAGCCACTGCCGGGGAATGCCCGAGTCGTCCTGGACGAGCGGCTGCAGATGGAGCCGATGCGCCTGCTGCTCACTGCAGATCACGCCACTCATCTGCGCTACGGGAAGCCGCAGATGCTGCACGGCGTACTGCACACAAGCCTGGCTTTCGACGTGGACGGCCGCACCTGGCAGGTCCTGCTCGATCCGGTGACCCACCTGCCGGATGCGCTGCAGCGGACACGCACCTTCGACGACTTCTGGTACGCCTGGGGCGACGTCAGCGAGCAGATCGACTACGACAACTGGATCCTGGTCGACGGCTTCCACTATCCGAGCACGCGCATCGAGGAGCGCAACGGCAAGGTCTGGCGCTCGACCCAGGTGCTCACGGTAACCATCGATGGAGCCACGCCAGCGAGCACCTTCGACACCACCCACGCGCGGCCGGCCGACGGGACCTTCGCCAGTCGCTGGGAGCTGCCGTTCGATGGCAAGCATCCGGTCGCACTGGCACCGGGCGTGGACCTTTACCCCGGCGCCTGGAACACCGCGCTGATCAAGCAGGACGACGGCGTGGTGGTGCTCGAGTCGCCGATCTCGCCGGTCTATACCGCGGGCCTGCTCGACCTGGCCAGGCAGCGCTATCCCGATCTCCCGATCAAGGCGGTGCTGACCACCTCCGATTCGTGGCCGCACGCCGCCGGCGTGCGCGAAGCGGTCGCCCGGCACCTGCCGGTCTACGCGCTCGACCTCAACCTGCCCCTGCTGCAGCGCCTGGTGGACGCGCCCCACCGGATCCACCCGGACCACCTTCAGCGCCAGCCGGCCGCTCCCGACTGGCGCATCGTGTCCGGCCGCACCGTGATCGGCAGCGGCGCGCAACGGATCGAGCTTTACCCGCTTCGCGGCGCGGATACGGGACGCCAGTACATGGTCTATTTCCCGGCATCCAGACTGCTGTACGCGAGCGACACGCTGGTGCTCGATCCGAAATCCGGCGCGCTGTACCAGCCGGAGCTGATGGCCGAGGTGGCGCAGGCAGTCGACCGCGCGCACCTGGACGTGCGCACGGTGTTCGCCATGCATCAGGGGCCGACGCCCTGGAAGCAGGTGCTTGCCCTGCTGAAGGCAGCCAACAAGGGGGCCACGAAAGGTGGTACGGATTGATGCCCTGGTGCCACGTCGCGAAAGCAAACAGGCGCCAGGAAGCGGTACACCAGATCCAACCGCAGAACGCCGCCTTGAAGCTTGTCCTCAAGCTGGGCTTTGCCCAGGAGGGACGTTGGCGTGAAGCGGACTTCTGGGGCGCGGGATCACGAGTTGCTGTTGTTTGCGCTGCTCCGCCAGGACCGATCAGATAGTGTGACCCACGGGGGCGGTGAGTCGCTCGCTTCAAGACCGTGCGCCCGGCCCCTGCTTCCTATACAGATCGGGCAAATCAGACTCCGTTCCGTTCGACCACGGCACTACAATGGCCTGCCCATTCACGACGTGACCCTACCGTGCGCAACCCCCTGCAGGATCAACTTCTCAAGGCAGGCCTGGTCAACAAGGCCAAGGTCAACCAGGTAGCGCGCGAGCAGGCCAAGCAGAAGCAGGGCAAGCAGGGCGCGGCGGTGCCGCGGGAGCAGGGCGTCGATGTGGAACGCCTGAAGGCGGAGCGCGGCGAACGCGACCGCGCGCTGGCCGCCGAGCGCAATGCCCAGGCCCGTGCCGCCGAGCTGCGCGCGCAGATTCGCCAGATCATCGACACGCACAGGGTCAAGCGCAGCGGCGAGATCGACTATCGCTTCACCGACGGCAAGGCGATCCGCAGCGTGCTGGTGAACGAAGCCCTGCGCAGCCAGCTCGCCAGCGGCACGCTGGTGATCGCGCGGCTCGACCAGGGCTACGAACTGATCCCCCGCGCCGCAGCCGAGAAGATCTACGAGCGCGATGCCGGCGCCATCGTCCTCGATCACGGCCGCGGCGGATCCGAGGCACCAGCCAGCGAGGACGACGCCTACTACGCCCGGTTCCAGGTACCGGACGACCTGATCTGGTAGGTCTCCGCAGAGGGAGCGGACTCGACGCTTCACTGCAGGCGCCATCGGACAGCGCGATCCGCCCGCGGCCTTTCTCTCCGACATGCAGAGCCCCCTCGCCTTTCCCGCGACGGTCCCGACACGCGGCGCGATGCCGGCATGCTGGACGCCATTCAGTCCGGCTGTCGCACTGGGCCCATCGTCCTGGAGAGGCCGAACGGGCCCGGGTTCGCCGCCCTCATCCATCGCGCCGGCCCCGGCGCCGTGTGGATCCGGAGCCCAGGCCAGGGAGCACCCTCTCCTACGGCCATGGGGCACGAATTCCCTGGCCTCCGGTCGCCTCCCGGAAAAGGCTTCCGCCCCACCATGTCGAGCCAATCCACCCGTCCGGCCCAGCCGGCCAGGTCCGCCAGACACCGGAGCGCCGGATCCGGCGCCCGTTCCGCCCCGGGGGCCTGTCGATTTCCTTCCGCCCCGTTCGTCGGCTCAACGACGCGGCGATCCCGCCGCGGCATCCATCCAAAGGAAAAGTGCATGAGCAAGCTGATCTTCATCAACCTGCCGGTGAAGGACCTGGAGCGGTCGAAGGCGTTCTACGAGGCGTTGGGCGCAGGCAACAACCCCGCCTTCAGTGACGATACCGCCGCGTGCATGGTGTTCTCGGACACGATTCACGCGATGCTTCTCACCCACGAGAAGTGGCGCCAGTTCACCAGCAAGCCGATCGTCGATGCGCACGCGAACGCGCAGGTGCTGCTTTGCCTGTCGGCAGACAGCCGCGACGAGGTGTCCAGCCTGGTCGCCAAGGCCAGCAGCGCCGGCGGCAAAGCTGACCCCACGCCCGTGCAGGACTACGGCTTCATGTACGGACGCAGCTTCGAGGATCCCGATGGTCATATCTGGGAAGTGATGTGGATGGACCCCAACGCCATCCCACCGCACGCCTGAGCAAGCCAGGCGGGATGGGTTCGAGTCGCAAAACAGCGAACCCGCCCCTGTTGTGCCCCCCGTTTCCCAAACCGCAGGAGAAGGCTGGTGGATGCAGAAAAAGAGACTGCCAGTGGCAACCATGCCACCGACGTGAAGCGGGTCTCCGACCGTGAAATGGTGGTGACGCGCCTGTTCGACGCACCGGCGCGCCGCGTATTCGAGGCGTGGACCAAGCCGGATCTGTTCCGCCAATGGTGGACGCCGGCCTCGTTCGGCATCACCTTCCTGGCCTGCGAGATGGACGCCCGCACGGGCGGCACCTACCGCCTCGAGCTCGGCCACCCCTCGTCGGACCAGCCGATGACGTTCTTCGGCCGCTACCTGGAGGTGACGCCCTGCTCCAAGGTGGTCTGGACCAACGAGGAGGGCGGCGACGGCGGTGCGGTCACCACGGTGACCTTCGAGGAACAGGACGGGCAGACGCGTGTCGTCATGCACGACCTCCATCCGTCGAAGGAGGCGCTGGACGAGACCATGGCGTCCGGCGGCAGCGACTGCGCGGCGGAGCAGTTCGCGCAGTTGAACGAGCTGCTGAACGGCGCGCACTAGCCGCGCCGGGCTCCCGCCGGATCGCTCCCCGGCGGGCAAGCCGCAGAGGGGCCGGGGGCGATGATCCCGGCCGGATTGCCTGCGCCCCCGTTCCCCGCCGGTCAATGCCCCGACCGCGATTTCCCGGTGAGCAGACCGCTGTCGTAGACGATCTTTCCGCCGACCAGCGTCAGCTCGCTGTGGATGCCGGGCAGTTGTCGGGTCGGCCAGCATGCCCGGGGCGCCGCCATGTCGCGATCGAGGCCCCGCTCACCCCACCGGACAAACCGTTCAGGATCGGGCTCCACCGCGGAGTGCCGGCCGCCTCCCCGGTGCGCCCGCTCCCTGCTTTCGCTGGACTGGATGCCAGCGCTTCGGTGAGGATAAAAGACAAATGGCCGTCCCCCCCACGTCGCCCGGAGAACTGCTGCAACTGCTTCCCGAGGCGGTGGTGCAGACGGATGCGCTGTGGACCATCACCTACCTGAATCCCGCCTGGCACAAGCTCACCGGCCATTCGGTGGATGAGGCGCTCGGCCGGTCCCTGCTCGACTTCGTGCATCCCGACGACACGGGAACCCTGAGAGCAGGCATGCCGGTGTTCCGGTTGCGCCTGGCAACGTCGGACTATCGCTGGATGCGTCTGCATATGCAGCCGAAGACCGACGCGGCAGATCGGGTGATCAGTCGCCAGGGTGTGCTGATCGAGATCACCGAGATCACCGAGCAGGTGCTGATCGAGGTCCGCCAGCGCTTCCTGCGGCTGCTGGAAACCATCGACGGCGTGGTCTGGGAGGCCGAGCTCGGTGTGGGCAATACGTTCCTCAGCCCGCAGGTCGAGCGCCTCTTCGGCTACACGGTGGAAGAGTGGCGGTCCGACCCGGGCTTCTGGCGGCATCACGTACATCCCGATGACCTGCCGGCGGCACTGGTCATCGACGATGCCGCATACCACGCGACGCACAGTTATGCGTACGAGATGAGTTACCGGCTGATTGCCAAATCCGGCAAGGTCGTCTGGGTGCGCGACCTGTGTCGCGTGGATGTCGACAAGGGACGTCCGAATCGCATGATCGGCCTGATGATCGACGTGACCCAGCAGAAAAACACCGAGCTCGAACTGCTGCAATCGGACAACCGCTATGCGCTCGCCACCCGCGGATCCAATGACGGCATCTGGGATTGGAACCTGCAGACGGACGTGCTGCATGTGTCCCAACGCTTCAATGAGATTATCGGGCTGGACGACGGCGGCCACCTGCACGATGGCGGCTGGAACTTTCTGCAACAGCTCATCGATCCCGATGACCACGAGCGCGTGCAAGCGGCGTACCGCCGGCACCTGTCGGGCAACCGCCCGAACTTTTCGGTGGATTTCCGCGCGCGCCACGGATCGGGACGATCGGTGTGGCTCAATTGGCGCGGGGTCGCCCAGTTCGAAGACGGCGTCGCCGTGCGGATGGCCGGGTCACTGAGCGACCTGGCCGAACGCGGCAGCTCCTACGACGCCCTGACCAACCTGCCCGGCCGGCCGTTGTTTCGCGATCGCCTCGAGCACGCCATCGCGCTGCATCAGGACCGGGCGTCCAGAGGCGGCGAGCCGCGGACTGCGGGCGACAACACCATGTTTGCGGTGCTGCTGCTGGACCTCGATCGGTTCAAGGCCGTCAATGACACCCTTGGACACCATGTGGGCGACCAGCTCCTGCAGCAGGTGGCGCGCCGGCTCGAATCCTGCGTGCGGGCGATCGATCTCGTCGCTCGCATGAGCGGAGATGAGTTCAACGTGCTGCTCGAGTCGGTCGATCACGCCGACGCAACCGACCGTGCCCACCAGATTGCCGCCGCGCTCGCGGCCCCCTACCGCATCGGCCCGCACACCGTGACTTGCGGCGCGAGCATCGGCGTGGTCAGCAGCCGGGCCGGCTTCGCCACCACCGACGACTACCTGCGCGCCGCGGACGCCGCCATGTACCAGGCCAAGAGCCAGGCATTGGGCGTATGCGTTTTTTCGGGGAGTGAGGGCAAAAAAAAAGGGAGCAGGTTCATCTGATCGCGGGTTGTTCAAGAACGGGTTTCAGAGTCGAAATTGCACAGCGGGCGCCATGAAAAGCGCGCCCTGACCACCGCCCTTTCCCAGCGGCATCGCTACCTGCGGGAACTGCACCAAATCCGATGGCGGGAGTACTGCGCCGGGCATGTCCACGCGCAGATAGCCAACCTGCCGCACCGCCGCCGTCGTCGCCCCGCTCACCGCTCGATACGACGTGCGTCCCGGGGACACCCGAGCGAAGTTCGCAGAACTGCGGACGACGCTGTCCGCATCGCGTCCGTTGTCCGCAGCGAGTGTCCGCGGACGGACGGCGCTTTTTCCAGGCGAGGGCGAAAACGCCGTAGCCATGCGCTTTCCGACGGCACGCGCGTGCTGGCACGGCCCTTGCCACTTCCACCGTTGAAAGCTTCAACCTCACTCAACGGAGAGCCGCCATGTCATTCAAAATCGAAACCCTGCTGCTGCGGAGCCTGTTCGGAAGCTGCGTGCTGATCTGCGCGATCGGCGTTGTCAGCATGCTGCTGGCATGACCGGACGATTTCTTGCCCATCCGGGCAGATGTCGCAGACAACTCGCCTGCGTGTCGCCATCCGGTGGAACCACCCGCCGGATGGCAGCGGACGATGTGCATCGAGACGTTCGGCGGCGTGCCGCGATCGAACGCAGGGTCCGCGCATGTTGTGTACGGGTAAATGCCGCCCCCAGGCAATCTATCCCCTTCCCCCTTCGATAAGAAGGTCGCCGCTCTGAACCATACCCTCTCGATTCGCTCCCTCTCCCATCGTGTCGCCCGTGGTCTGGCTTCGGCCTGTGTCGCAGGTGCCTTGGCCGCGGCAGGCATCTCCCCGGCCAGTGCGCAGTCCACCGCGGGCACCGCCGCAGGCGAGGTGCCTGCGGGCGACAGGGTCACCACACACAACGAGCACACCAGTGCCTGTCGAACGATGACAGTGGGCGCTATTGGCCGCTACGCGGCATCGGACCTTCCACTCGGCGAGTACAGCGTGGCGCTTGCGCGGGACGGACAGGCGATCGCCCTCAGCTGCCACCTTTGCCGGCATTGACCGGGCTGTCGGAACGACTTGCATCCACGCACCTGGCGGATCCCGCCGCGCTGGAAGAAGCCGCCATCGAGCCGGCCGCCGGCGCACTGCATGTCGATGCCGTCCACCGTCCTTCGTCAGTCGCGCCGACGGCGCGCGATGCGTGCCGGGTTTCCGATGCCGCGAGCTGGATCGAAACCCGCGCGCACGAAGACGGCGGTGCGCCGTCGCTGGATGTGCTGGCACACTTGGCCGGCCTCAGCCCATGGCATTTTCTGCGCGTGTTCCGCAGCGTGATGGGCATGAGCGCCAGCGCATACCGGGCTGCGCAGAAGCACTGAGTGCTGGCCGGTCCGATTGACGGCGCGTGGCCCGGTCGCACCAGGCCCCGATCGCCCGCAACGGGTTTCGATGCCTTACGGCCGTCGGTCCTGCCCCCACTCCTCTCTTCACACGTCGATGGAAGAGCCGTCGAACGCAGGCAGACCCGCTTCCGATCGAAGTGCAAGGAACCTGTCCTCGTTATCCTGCCCTCACTATCCAGAGGCCAGCAGGTCATAAGGCGGAAGGTTGCTGCTATCCCGCTCCTCGGCTTCGTAGGCAACACGCAATGCATCGGCGGCGCGCACGTAACCGGCAAGCAGATCTTCCCGATCGGTCAGATCGTCATCATCCCCGGCCCGGTTCACCTCTTCACTCAGTAGGCGGATCTGCGCCCGCACCGCCTGCACCGCCATCAGCAGGGTCTGACCATCGACTTGAGCCATGACGTTTACTCGGCAAGATATCGCCAGCGAACAGGACCGGATTCACTTCGCCACCCCATTCAAGTGACTCCGTACCCGCGGGCCACCATGGTAGCGTTCTCCGCAGCAAGCGTTTCATGAGGTCCGCGCAGCCCCCGCTGCCCCTCGCATCGCCAAACCGCCGGCGCCGGCCATGACGATACCCGCCGAGCCCCGCGCCTTGGCCCACTGACATGGGCAGCAGCCGCGGGGCTGTACCTGCCGGATCGCCCATCGCCGCCACGCACGGGCAGCGAGGGCGATCGTCGCTGTCGCGATCAGCGGCGCACGAAATCGGGAAGTGCCCGGTACAACGACGCCAGATGCTGCAACAAGGCCTGCTGATCGCCATCCAGTGCGGCGCGTCGGGATGCGTCGTCCAGGCTCGCAAAGGGGCCTTGCCTCCTGGCCCGGGCCAACTTCGCGGCAAGCAGGCGATCGCCCAGCAACAGGCGGAGCGCGGGTTCATCCGCGGTATTGAGGTCAACCACCAGCGGCAGTTTGCGCTCGACCGACCAGGGTTGTTCCGCGATCCGCACGTCCGGGTCGGCCAGCCACAGCGACGGCCCGAGTGCGGCATCAAGCGCCGTCTGGCCGGCCGCGACACGGGCGTCCAGCTTCGCAAGCGCGCGACGATAGGCCTTCAGTGCCGGCACAAACCCCGTGAGTGCGCCGCGTGCCCCTATGCAGGAAAGCTGCTCGGCCTGGTCATGCAGCGCCATCGAAGCAGTGGCACCGTAGGTGACGTCCAGGAACAGGCGCGTCACATCGTCCTTTTCTCCGGGATAGACCTCGCCCCACGCGCGCACCAGCGCGACCAACGGTGCCTGTGCCGGCCATTTGCCGACATGGGCGAGCACCTGCACCAGTTGGGCGTAGCGATGCGCTACCGCCTTGCTATCGGCCCCCACGTCGAGCAGCCGATACAGGAAGGTCGCGGCCACCCCCTCGGAGGCCATCATCTGGTCGCCCGACTTGAGATGACACGGATCGGCGGGCAGCGACGTTTCAGCGGCCAGCCAGCGCGCGTAGGCATCGCCATTCTCGCCGGGTGGCGCCGGCGCGAACACGAAATCGTTGTGCGGCACCGCCGTCTCGCGCACCCAGGTTTCGCGCCGGCTCAACCAGAGATCGGCCGCCGACGCCGCCGACCGTCCCTCCACCCTGGCGCGAAAGCCAGGCGTCACGGTCATGCGCGCTGCCAGTGGCTGCATCTGTATGCCGAAGCCCTCGTCGAAGGCGGTGACCGGATCGGTCACCGTGAACACCGAATGTGGCTGGCGCGAGGGCGTGGGCGGAACCGGGCCCAGCAGGCGACGCAGCAGCACATGGCCGTACTCGTGCGCCAGCACTTCCTCGAACAGGCCATCTTCCAGCGAGGCGCGGTCCAGCGTGATGTCGATGAAATAGTCCTGGCAGAAGGCAGGTCGACCCGGCGCACGTTCCACATAGAGGTCCTTGCGGGCAAAGCCGCCGTCCTCGTCGGAGATGTAGATCGCGATGCCGTTGCCGAGCGACGGACAGCTCGCCGGATGACTCCCGACCCTCCGCACCTGCGCGTCGATCGCCGGCAACATCTCCGCCACCCCGCTGGCGAGCACGGCGCGTACGCGCGACTCGAGCGGACCGTGGTAAGGCCTGGCGACAGGAACGAGGCGACCGTCCGGAGCCTTCAGCTCCAGCGCGTGACCCGCCCCGTCGTGTACCGGTTCCAACAGTTGAAAGGATTCCGCCGGCACGCCGGCATACGCTGGCAGGCTTACCAGTGCCAGCCACATGCATGTAAACCAAGGCTTTCGCATCACTTCGCTCCGGATCGACTGCGGCGCGGGGCGTGACGATCGAGCCCGCGGCGCCGCGCCATCCTAGAGGGCCGCCGGCGGCGCGACGCAGTGCAGGTTGTCCTTAGGTCCAAAGTCACGCACGCCTCATGCGCCTGGGGTCTCCCCGGGCTTCGGCGCCCCTTGCGACCGCTGCGCCACCATCGCTTCCGCGCCGGCCGGCGCCATGCAGCGCCACGCCAGGACATCCGGCGCGTCGAACCCGGCCCGTTCGTGCCCTCGATGGACGACACCCACGCGATACCCGCCTGCCCGGACCGCCCCAACCGCTTCCCCGGACTCTTACACTCCGCCTGCCGTGGGGTCACGGAGGGCGCGATGCTCTGCTTTACCGGCGTGCGCGCGACGCGGCGTGCGATATCCGCAGGGGCCGTTCCCAGCTCCGAAGCGAAGATGCGGCCCGCCCAGCCATCAGACCGTTCCCGCCTCCCGCCCGCATGCGTTCCACACCCCTCCCCTGCTTCAACACCTGGCGGTACTTCCGGCACGCTCACCGGCCCGATCGGCGGGGCTAGCGTGGCGGCTGTTCGACCAACGCAGGCAGGCATCGACATGCCGACGCTCGACCGCCGCCAGTTCCTCAAGCTCGCTGCCGCCATGGGCGCTACCCTGGCCTCCGGCTGCGTGCCCTCGCGTCCATCCGCCAGTGGCTGGCACGAGCGCCGTGACCTGTTCCCACAGGGCGTCGCCTCGGGCGATCCCGACCATCACAGCGTCCTGCTTTGGACACGTCGCCCGTACTCCGATGGTCGCGAGGGTGCCACGCTGCGGGCCGAAATCGCGGAGGATCCGGCATTCACGCGCGTGATCGCGACTGCGACGGCGCCGATACTCGCCAAGGCCGACTGGACCTGCCGCGTGTTGGTCGGCGACCTGCCACCGGCCGGCGAATACTGGTACCGCTTCGTCGACAATGAGGGCCACGGCAGCCGGATCGGCCGCACGCTGACCGCACCCGCGCCCGACGATCCGCGCCCCGCGCGCTTCGCCTTCGTCAGTTGCCAGACGATCTGCGAGGGCGCGCAGAATGCCTACCGCAAGATGATCTTCGAGGACGAACGCGCGGCGCCCGATGAGCGGCTCGGCTTCGTGCTGCACCTGGGCGACTTCTTCTACGAGGTCGTGCAGACCCCGGACCAGGTCCGGAACGGTCATCGCTACGACCGCATCATCAAATTCCCGGTGGCGTTCACGCATGGCCGGAAGGTCGCCAACAACCGCTTCACCGTGCCGGGTTCGCTGGACGACTACCGCGCGCTCTACCACGCCTACCTGCTCGACCCGGACATCCAGGACGCGCGCGCCCGCTTTCCGTTCGTGGCGATGTGGGACAACCACGAGTTCTCCTGGCAGGGCTGGCAGTCGATCCAGGAGTTTCCTGGCGAGGCCGGGCCGATCCCCGCGCAGACACTGAAGGTCGCGGCCAACCAGGCCTGGTTCGAATACCAGCCGGCGCGGGTCACACCGCCGGAACGCTCGCTGGCCAGCTTCGATGCGCCGCACGTAGTGGATACGCCAATCACCGAGTTCGACGATCACGGCCTGGGACGCGAAGCGAACAACCTTGCCGCCATCGACAGCCTGATCGGCTATCGCGCGCTACGCTGGGGCCGGCACATCGATCTGATGATCACCGACCAGCGCAGCTTCCGCTCGCACGACCCGGCGAACCGCAACGAGCTCGGCCCGCTGTTCGCGGGCGTGCCCTTCAGTTTCTATCCGGAGACACTGGCGATGGAGATCGACGCCGGCCGCGCGTTCGCCGATGGCCATCCGCCGGCCACGCTCTCCTTCGGCGACAGGACCATCGCCAATTTCCGCGCCGACGAGCCCGCCCAGACGATACTGGGCGCGACGCAGAAGGCGTGGTTTCTCCAGCGTCTGCGCACTGCGAACGCTACCTGGAAGATCTGGGGCAATTCGCTGGGCACGCCCGACTGGCGCATCGATCCGCAGCACCTGCCGCCCGAGCTTGGCAAGTGGACCGACGGCTATGGCGTGCTGGCCAGCGGCGACTGGGGCACCACTTACCGCGAACGCGCGGAGATCTTCGACACCGTGCGCGATGCGGGGATCACCGGCTTCGCCATCCTGTCGGGCGATCGCCACAGCTTCTGGGCAGGCCTTGCCACCAAGGCCTTGCCGCCGGCCGCGTTCGAGCCGGTCGGAGTCACCTTCGTCGTCGGTTCGATCTCCGCCCCGGGCATGGCCGAGGCGAACGAGCACAACCTCAAGGAGACCGACCCATTGCGCCCGCTGTTCGTCGCCAACCCGGGCGGTGGCCCGCCGCAGCCCACCGTCAACCTGTTGCTGCACCACGGCGTGCGTTCGGCACTGGAATACGCGCGCAGCGGTGACTTGGCGAAGGCGCACGCGGCGCGCAATCCGGAGATGGCTCCGCATCTGAATTTCGTCGACATGGGCGGCCACGGCTACGCCACCGTGCGCGTCGATGGCACATCGATGACGACCGATTTCGTCTGCATCCCGCGGCCGATAGAACGCAGCCCAGGTGTCGATGGCGGCCCGTTGCGGTATCGCGTCCGCCACACGATTCCACTCTGGCGGGCGGGCGAACGACCGACGATGCATCAATCGGTGTTGGAGGGCGACGCCGGCCTCGCGGTTTAGCCCGAAAAGGGACGGAGCCGATCAAGAGCAAGCCTGCCGGCGACGGGCAGCCCGCCGATCGATCGGACCGTCCCGTTCAAGCTCCGTGGCGATCGTTCCCTCAGCGGCGGCCGCGTCTCAAGCTGCCCAGTGTCCCGCTGCATCCAGCGCAACGGGACATCGACAAGGGCGCGACCTTTCTCCACGCGAACGTTCGCCACCACTTCAGGCGTCTGCGTTGCAACGCTCTTCGCGATCGCGGCATGGCCCTGCATGCGTTCGTCCTGATGGACAACCTCTTCCATCTGCTGGTGACGCTCGATGTGAACGGGGTGCTGTCTGGGGCCGCCTCATCGGGTGGACTTCCCGATCACTTTCGCTCGGGCATGCTGCGTCGATGCTCCTCGCACCCCTCGATACACACCTGGACGCAGTCGGTCAGCGCCTGCTCAACGAAGGTTACCGGCTGCTGGCTGGGCTTCCACTGCTGGCGCTGGCGTTGCTGGTCGTCACGCTGGCGTGGTGGCTCGGTGGCTGGGTCACACGTAGGCATCTGTTCATCACGCACAGCTATGCCAACCCCTTCCTGCGCGAACTGGTGGGCACCACCGTACGCTGGGCCGTACTCCTGACCGGCGTGCTGATCGCGCTGGAGATCATGAACGCCACCGCGCTGGTGGGCGCCGTGCTCGGCACTGCGGGCGTCCTGGGCGTGGTGCTCGGTTTCGCGTTCAAGGAAATCCTGGAGAACTACCTGGCCGGCATCCTGCTGAGCCTGCGCCAGCCCTTCGCGCCGGATGACCATGTCGAAATTGCCGGCCAGGAGGGCGTGGTGGCATCGCTCAACGCGCGCTCCACCGTGCTGATGACACTGGATGGCAACCACGTGCGCCTGCCCAACGCGCTGGTATTCGGCAGCGTCATTCTCAACTACACGCGCAATCCGCGACGACGCTTCGAGATACAGGTCGGCATCGGCGTCAACGAAGACCTCATCGCCGCCCAGCGTATCGGCGTGACCGAGATGCAGCGCATGGCCGGCGTGATCGACGAGCCGCCGCCGCGGGCGTCGATCCTCTCGCTGGGCGACTCCAACGTGGTGGTCGCGTTCCATGGCTGGGTCGACCAGCGGGCGCACGAGTTCACACAGGTCCGCAGCGAAGCCATCCGCCAGGTCAAGGCGGCGCTCGATGCCGCCGGCATGGACATGCCCGAGCCGATCTATCGTGTGCAGCTGCACGAAGCGCGTGCCACCGGCAAACCGTCCATACCCCCCGCAACGCAACGCGAGGAAGTACCCGATACCCGGGCCACCCGCGACATCACCCGACAGATCGCAGCCGAACCCTCGAGCCTGCGTGACAACCTGCTCGATCCCGAGGCACCCAGGGAGTGAGGGCACGGCGGACCGTGCGAAAGGGACAACGCAGCTCCCTGGCAGGTCGCCGCCCGCCACGAGCGCCACCGGCAAGCGCTGATCGTGCGGATCCACCCCACGCCGCTCCTCTGCTTCCTGGCATGCAAGTCTGCAAAGGCGCAAGCTCGGATATGTCGACCACGCCAAGGCATTACTCATGACCAGCATTTCAGGCACGACCTCCAACGGCTACACCTACGAGGGCGACTACGAGCAGGCCAATGCCGACCGCATCAACTGGAGCGCGACCTACCGGCTCAGGGGCATCTTCTTCGGCATGCGCCACGGACGCATCAACGAACTGCTGGAAATCCCGGCAGAGGAATTCGGCGACATGGTGAAAGACGCCATCGACCTGACCTGGGTGCAAACGAATTAGGTTTCGCCTGCCCGCACGTTCGGCGTCGGCGTTGAAGGCGGGCAAGGTCTCGAAATTGGCTGCAGCGCCGTTGCCGCATCCATCCCGCCATCCCACTGCAACGCTGCAACTGTCCCTGCCCGCCCCGTCGGGGCTCCTTCGCGCGGGATCGATCGAAGCCGGGCGGATGTCACGAACGGGGCCGCGTGGCTTGCTGCGCAGCGACTTTGGAGAGACAGGGCTCCGGCGCTCCATTGAACCCTCCGGGAGAGCGGGACGGGCTCATCACGTCCCCTCATCCCCGAAACCAGGATCGGGAGAGTGCACTCTACCCCCTGTTTTGTTCTACAGGTCGTATTCGGGCAGTTCGAAATCGTCCCGCACACTGCGCCCGGCGATCAGCCGGGTCAGCCACGGCAGGTTCATCGCGCGGATACCCATGTTGCGCAGCCAGATGCCGGCATGGGTGCGTGCCGCGAAGAAGTTGACGACGCCTTGTGCGGCGCGCTGCTTGCGGGCGATGAGTGGGCGCAACCTGGCCTCGTACGCCTGGAACGCACGCCGGTGGTCGCCGTTGGCGCGCAGCAATTCGCCCGTCATGACGTATGCCTCGGTCATCGCCAATCCCGTGCCCTCGCCGCCCATCAGCGAGATGCATGCGGCCGCGTCGCCGACCAGCGCCACCCGCCCGCGTGACCAGGCCGGCATGCGCACCTGGCTGACCACGTCGAAATAGAGATCCTCGGCGCGATCCATGGCATCGAGCATGCGCGGACATTCCCAGCCGGCATCATCGAACTCGTCTCGCAGCACCTGTCTGCGCGCCTGCAGGCTGCCGGGATCGGCGGTCTCCTCGCTGCGGAACACGAACAGGAACAGGCTGCGGTTGTCTCGCAGGGTGAACCGCGCGGCCTGCTTGCCGGGTGCGCTGTGGGTCACGTAGACCAGTTCGTCGCGCGGCCGGTAGCCCTCCACCACGCACGCCGCCACCCGGCAGCCCAGGTAGTGTTCGTAATCCGCGTCCGGCCCGAACACCTGCCGTCGCACATTCGAGTGCAGGCCGTCGGCACCGATCACCAGGTCGAACGCGCGCTGCCTGCCGCTGCGCAGGGTCAGACCGACCGCGTCGTCGTGCGCGTCGATCGCGGTGATGCTGTCGTCGAACAGCGTCTCGCAACGATGCGCCACCGTGGCGTAGACCGCTGCCGCCAGGTCGCCGCGCGGAAGGCTGGTGAAACATCCGCCCGCCAGCCGCTCGAAGGCGTCCGTGCGCATGCTCGCGCGCACCCGACCCGCATCGTCGACCGCCTCCAGACGCTGCACCTGGTAGCCGGCGTCACGCACCGCCTGCTCGATGCCCATGCGCTGGGCGACGCGGTACCCCACGCCCCAGAAATCGATCACGTAGCCCCCGGTGCGGAAGGCCGGCGAGTGCTCGATCAGGGTCGGCTCGTGCCCGGCGCGCAGCAGCCAGTGCGCCAATGCCGGGCCCGCCACGCCCGCGCCGCTGATGGCGACACGCAAAGGAGTCGATGTCATCGGAAAGTCCTTGCCTGAGGGATGCCAAGGCCCAGCACCGCCCGCTATGCTGGGCATGACCCGAAATATGACTGACTGGTCAGTCATAATCAAGGACGCGTTACGCATGGCCCCCAGGAAAGTCGACAAGCAGGCACGGCGCGAGGACATCCTCGCCGCCGCCATGGGCGTATTCGCCACGCATGGCTACCGCCAGACCACCATCGACCAGATCGCCGACGCCACCGGCATCAGCAAGGGTGCGGTCTACCTGAGTTTTGCCAGCAAGGAAGACCTGTTCTACGCCCTCTTCGAGCAGATGACCCAGGCCGCCATGCACCTGCCGGACGCCTCCGGAGAGGGTCCGCCCGCCTCGGCGAAAGCGCAGATCCAGGCGCTGTTCGACGGCATGCTGGCGATGATCGACGCCAACGAACACCTGATTCCGCTGACCCTGGAGTTCTGGTCCGCCTGCGGCGTGGAGGAAACCCGCGAACGTTTCGGCGGCCGGTTTGCCGAGCTGTTCGGCGCCTTCCGCACCCTGCTTTCAGGCCTCATCGAACAGGGCGTCCAACGCGGCGAGTTCCGCGACGGCCTGCCGGTCCAGGCGCTGGCTTCCGCCGTCATGGCCATGATCGACGGCCTGCTGTTGCAGCAATGGACCGATCCGGACATTCGCGCATCGCAGATCACGCGCGCCGCTCTGCCTTTTTTGCTGCGCGCGCTGGATGTCTGAAAGCCGGAGTCTCTATCCGCCGCCAGCGCCAATACCCGAACCAAACAGGGCTCAGAGTGCGCTTTCCGGGGTGTGTGCCTCAAAGGGTCGGCTCTGCCGCCCCGTCTTGACTAGTCACTTGTGTCACAGCGCTTGAAGTCCAAGCCGCTGATCTTGTTTGCAACGATGATCTCCGCCATGGCGTTCTTCGCCGCATCATTGACGAAGATCCGCCCATGTATGGCCGGCTCGATGAAGATGCAGGGTACGGATGGGACCTGCGACCCGAGGAATACGGGTACCTCGGCATACGGCCCATCGAACTCCGAGTGCTTGCGATCGATACACGACAGCACATTCGTGACGTTGTAGTAGTACTCGGTCTTGCCGTCCACGTTGATCTCCAGAAGCTGGCCGAACCGGGCCAGGAGATCGCCAAGGGCGGTGTGCACCTTTTCGTTGACCACCAGCCCCGTAGCCGTAAACGGGCTGACGTCGGCGCGAGGCGGGAGCTTCCTGCGTCCCTCCTTGGGCAGTACCGCAAGCTCGGGCCGGGCGTTCCAGTGAAGAGGTGCCCCGGGCACCCTGTTTTCGAACTGCGCCCAGAACGACTCGGACAGATCAGGATCGAACTGCATCTCGGACGAAGCGCCGACCAGGGCGACGGTATTCGTGAGGAAATGGGTAATTTCCCAGACGCTCATCGTTGGTGCTCCCGAAAATATGGAAAAGTGCCGTTCAATATCTTCTTATTGATCGACCTCAGCGCTCCGCAGCCGACTGCCATAACCGTCGCACCGGTCCTTGCATAGATATCAAGCCACCGAAAGGCGGCCATGTGGTAAGCGTCGGCATGAATCAGCCGATGCTTCAGCGCGTCACGAAGAGAGGGCTCCACTGAACGCCTGAACACGGAAGATGTACCCATTGTTCTCGTCGTTGGTGGCAATGCGCTACCTGAAAGCGGCGTTCGGAAAAGCAAAACAGGAGTCAGAGTCACCTTTTCTGAGCACACACCTCGGAAAAGTGCACCTTGCCCCCTGCTTTCCTTGACACCTCCCGTGAAGTGTGACGCAATGATTTTGCGATCGGATGGATCGCATTTATGGATGAAATCAGCATGATGCTCAACAAAACTCTCATTCTCGGACTCATCGCACTCTCCGCGCTTACCGGTAGTGCGATTGCTATAAGCGCCCCGTCTTACGACATCGATACCGTGTATTTTTCGGACGCGGCCAAGACCAACATGGTTGGAGAGTCCGAGCTGTACTGTACCGGCAAGCATGATCACTGGGGCCGAACCACACAGTATTACACTGTCGAAAAGTTCGCCTGTGGTGGTGCTGGCCCCTGCTCGCCCATTGGTTGCATGAGTGCTTCGATCAAGAGTTCAGGTGCGCTGAAGCAATCGCACCTCGAATAATCCGCCCTCGCGACCTACAAAGAGAGCCGCCTTGGGGCGGCTCTCTTTCTTTTGTAAAAAGGGCCCGTGGTCAATTAATGGCCCCTCCCAACCGGTCAAGGTGTGCCCGCCGATAGATCGTGCCGGTCCGTTGCAGCTCCCCAACAGCTGATCCCGTACCAAAGCGGGGGGGTAGAGTGAACTTTTTATGGCACCGCAGCCTTGAAAAGTCGACTCTGCCTTGAATTTTGCTATTACCTGGACGAATGAATACCCATGGCTCAAGTCGATGGTCAGACGCTGCTGATGGCGATGCAGGCTGTGCAGATGCAGATCCGCTTGCTGAGCGAGGAGGTGGATCAAACCAGCGAAGATGACGATCTCACCGAACAGGAAGACCTCCTTGCCGGGTACATGCGGGCTGCCGATGCCTTGCGTGTTGCCTACGAAACCGAAGAGTTGGTTGGCAGCAACCTACCGCCCTATGAGCTGCTTATCTCGGGAAGCTAAGGAAAGCCGGCGTCGGAAAAACCCGGGGCAGAGGGCACCTTTGTGCAGAGTGTGCGCCGACCACCTCTGGCTTCGCGCGGGCACGCCGCTCGATCCGGCGCGCGCCTCCGGTCGATCATGCTGATGGCCACAGGCCGGAACCCCGGTGTTGGACACGGCCCCGCCCCCGCAAGGTCGCGGCCACAAACCCCCGTGTCGCAGCACGACGTCCCCATCGTTGACAGTCCGACGTGCGGGGCATACAACTCATGGTCTGGCGCTTGCACAGCAGGTGCCTGCATTTCGAAAATTCTGGCGAATACAGGACGTATCCCATGAAAATCGTGAAGCCGATAGCCCTGCTCCTCGTTCTTGCAGCCTGCTTCCTCGGAGGGCTTTACGGCGGCCCCATCGTCAGGGCCGAGTACGCAAGAATCTTCCCCCCCCCGGCATTCGTGACCGGCGATTACGGCGCCATCTATGCCACTGCCGGCAAGAGCGTGGTCTTGTACAGCACCTCGACGTGCCCCTACTGCAAAAAGGTCCGCGCCCTTTTTGCAAAAAATCATGTCGACTACACCGATTACGTCATCGACAAATCCAGATCAGCCATCGCCAGCTTCAAGGACCTCAAGGGTGGCCCCGTTCCGATGATTTTCATTGGCGACAGAAAAATCATCGGATTCAACGAAAAGGTCATCATGGAATCCGTCCGCAAGCAGCAAAAACAAGAAGCCGCTCGAAATACGGGCCGGATCTGACGAGCGCAGGATCGCGCGTCGACCCGGGCCATCGAACGGTTGAAAAGAGTACGGCACTGGCCAAGTCGTGCGACTGCTCATGGCCAATCATCAAAAGGAGTTTGAAGAATGACGAACAAAAAGGTCTCATACGCGGCACTCGCGCTTTTCGCCATGGGGTTGGGCTTCGGAGCCTCCTCTGCCGTCATGGCCAGTCCCGGCTCCAGTTGCCTGCAGAGCTGTCGGTCCGACCACACCGAATGCGTCCAGAACTGCGGGGCCAATCCCACGTCCGCCTGCAAGGCGACCTGCGACTCGATCTACAACAACTGCAGGTCAAGCTGCGGTTGAGCGTGAAGGCCGGGGCAACCCGGCCTTCCTCCTGCCCCTGGCGTTCGCCCCTTGAGCGGGGCAGGCTGAGCTGCCCCCGATCTCCCGGGCATCCACGAGGCGGCGACAATCCCCGCACGGAGGCATTCCAAAACAAGGTTCAGAGTCGACTTTTCGAGCCAGCGGGGTCGCAGAAAGTGCACTCTGCCCCCAGTTTTCTTGCACCTCGCAGGCCGTCGCGGCTAACACGCGGCGAGCGAATCTGTTCATTGCCTGGCGCCCGTGCAGCGCGAGCCTGATTGCGACCTTGCCGGAAGCACCGCTCCTGCAGGGGGAAACTTCCAGCACTGTCGAGGCACGCGGGGGAGCCCTAGGGTGGTGTTGGCAGTACCTGCCTGCCGGAATGGAGCCCCAATGGATATCGTCAACGCTGACCGTCGCAGATTCGTCTGCGTCCTTGCAGGTGCGATTGCAGCCGGTGTCGCAGGTGTACCGTCGTTTGCCGAGCAGACTCAGCCGATCGGGCGGCGCTGGCCACTCTGGTCAATCCGGCGCGACGCCAGAACCATTTACCTCACAGCCGAGACACCGCCAAAGCGGGACGACTGGCGCGACACACGCATCGAGCATTTGCTGATGCGGTGCTCGTCCCTCTGGACCGAGACGAACAATGTGTACAAGGAGCCCCAGGGGACGCTCATTCAGCGCTATGGCATCGACCCCGCGCGCCCCCTCGATACCTGGCTGGACGCACAGGACAAAGCACGCTTGGTCAAGGCCGCGAGCGACTGCAAGGTGAAGCTCGACGAGCTCGCTCCGTACAAGCCATGGATCGTCGGCGCGTCTCTCCAGGACAGCTTCTACAGGGTCTCGGGCTGGACCGGAAAATCCGCCCGCGAGGTGCTGGCCGCAAGTGCCGTTCAGGCGGGCAAGCCATGGCATTGCGAATTCGAGGACAAGGACGACGTGATGGCCTGGTTCGGCGGAATGACGCCGCTGCAGGACACCCAGTTCCTGCGTTACGTGCTCGACGAGGTACTTGCTGGGCCATCGGCCGACACGCGCATATTCAAGGCCTGGGGCGCAGGCCAGCGCGGGCCTGCAGAAGAGGAAGTGAAGCGGTACGGTCTCGCATATCCGGAATTGGCCCGACGCCTCACTTTCGCGCGCAACCAGGCCTGGTTGTCCCGCTTCGAAACGATGCTCGACAGCCCGGGCACTCCGCTGGTTGTGGTCGGCCTCTACCATATGGTCGGGCCGTTCGGCATCCTCGCCCTCGCGCGGCAAAAAGGCTGGACGGTGGCGGTTGCTTAGGGCCTGACCGTTCCGCTCGAAAGCGCTTGCATACATCCACTTGGTTCGTGCAAATCGCCAACTGCCGATGGGACCGGGCACCGGCTTGGGTCTTCACGCTCCTGCCAAGACCTGACGCCTTCTCGCCCTGTTTTCAGGTGTGATCTTCACTTCCCGTCCGTGCCGACCGGCGCGTGGCGGGCAAAGAACGCCGCTATCGCGTTGTCTGCCTGCACCGACCAGATCGCGGCGACGTGGCCCTTGCCGGCGACGGGCACGAAGGTCTTGTCGGCCGAAGCAGCCGCGGCGAAATCAGCGCGCCCCTCCGCGATGGGAATGACCTCGTCCGCCGTGCCATGCACCACCAGCAGCGGTCCATGGAAGCGCTGCAACTCATGGGCGTTGCGGGTGCCGTCCTTCACGCTGGCCGCAACCTTCACAGGCCGGTGCAGCGCGCGGGCGACGTCGGTGGCCAGGGCATCGACCGAGGCTAACGGATCGAGCAACACCAGACCCGCCACCGCGGGCCGGCTGGCCGCCACGTGGCTGGCGAATACCGAACCCAGCGACCAGCCCACCACATACACCGGCCGCCCCGCTGCTTTCTTCGTCGCCAGGTCGTAGATGGCCAGCGCATCCGCGCGCGCCTTCGCCAGCGAAATGGCGCCGCCGCTGAAACCGGTGCCGCGGTAGTCGAAGGTGAGCAGATTCAAGTTGAGCTGGGCGTAAAGAAACCCGTCGCGGGCCTGCGTCCAGGCGTCACCGATGGTCTCGTTGTTGCCGTGGAAGGTGACCACGAAGGGGGCGCCGGCCACCGGCGAGGGATAGAACCACCCGCGCAGGGCCACGCCGTCGGATGCGGTCAGTAACACCGCCTGGCGCGAATCGTCCTTCGCCGCATCGGCCCACACGCCGGGTGGCAGCCGCTTGGCGGGATGGAACAGGCGGGCGTCGTCAAAGTGCAGGACACCGGAGGGCGCCGACGGCACATCCGCCGCCCGGACCACCCCCTGACCAAGCATCAGCCCGCCGAGAACGCTCGCTATCCACACGGCCATCCGCCAGCTCAACCCGGCGCGTTGCCCTTTCCTACGAAGCGCAAGAACCGTCGTCATAGACCCTCCCCCCCATACCCAGCTTTGCGTCGCTGCCTGGAAACGCTCGTCGCTCGCTAGAAAGACGAACCCGCCACCGGTTTCGGTCAGTCGCACGAGCTCAGTGAACCTGACCCCGTTCGTGATCCACTCATTACACCCAACCCGCTCTACCTCGTGATGGGAAGCCATCCAAGCGATCGCGCCCTTGGCAATTACCGCCTTCCGCGCATGGTGGCAACCACGCTCGGACGCCCTGCCCGCGGACGGCCCCGCCAAGCCCGCCCACGCGGGTCGGTTTAATTAGCCACGTCCCCTTTATTCTGGTGGAAACCACCCTCGGCCGCCCTGCCGCCTGCCGGCCCCGCGGGCGGCCCCGGCAAGCCCGCCTTCTCGGGCCGGTTTAATTGGCCACGTCCCCTTTTGTTCTAATTGGCCACATCCTCTTTTGTTCTTCCTGCCCTTTTTTGCTTTATTCGCGTCGCGATTTGCTTATGATCGCATGGCCGACCGAGGGGGTCGGCCGCAAATCCAATCAGGGGGAAATACGGATGTTCAAGAAGATTGTTGGTGCCGTCGCAGTGACGGCGCTCGTGTCCGGCTGCGTCTCCGTCCAAAACAAGCCGCTGGCGGCGGATGCGTCCAAGGCGCTTGCCCACAAGTCGCTGGCCTACACCGAATATGCCCGGGCCGACTTCGCCGCGATGACGGCGGGCAAGGCGATGTTCGGCGGACTGGGTGGTGCAGCAATGGTGCATGCAGGCAATGAGATCGTCACCGAAAACAATATCGGCGATCCCGCATTGGATATCAGCGCCGCGCTCGCTTCGCGGCTCGAAAAGAGCCAGAGCATGACCCTCGCAAGCGCGCCGGTGCAAGTACCCAAAGACGACGTGGGTACGCTGGTCGCCCATGCAAACGGCGCGGACTTCCTGCTGGATGTGAAGACGCTCAACTGGATGTTCGCGTACTACCCGAGCAGCTGGAGCCACTACCACGTGATGTATGCCGCTCGCATGCGGCTGATCGACGTGCACACCCATGCCGTAGTCGCGGAGACGATGTGCAAGGCCAGCCAGCCTGCCAAAGAAGCAGAAGCCCCCACTCACGACGAGCTGATTTCAGACCACGCAGCAAAACTGAAGAGCCTCGTTAATCAGGAGGTGCAAGACTGCGTCAACCTGCTTTCCAGCCAGATACTTCACGTCTGATCGCAAGAGCGTAATGGGACGGGGCTTGCTCCGTCCCTGCGATGATGAAGGAAGTCAGGTTCACTCTCGCCCGGAAAGTCGAACCTGACTTCTACTTCGATGCCATGGTCGAGGCCAAGACCCGGCGCTTCGCGGGTATCCGTCCGGCACATCGGCCACCGCACACCCGGTAAGCGGAGTCCAAGCCAGACCACCCGCTTCAATCATGCGGCGTAAGTGAACCTGGCCCCGTTAGCTGTTTTCATGGGTGTTCCAAAATTGTCCCTGACACCTTTTCCTGCCGGCCCCGCGGACGGCCCCGCCAAGCCCGCCCACGCGGGTCGGTTTAATTAGCCACGTCCCCTTTTATCGGCGAGCGGCGCCGGCAATCCAACCTTCGCGAGTCGATTTAATTAGCCACGTCCCCTTTATTCTACGCAAAGCACCAGCAAAAGCGATCGGATCATCAACGCACTCTCTCCCTTTGACCACGCCCCAATGCTTGACGGTGGCCAGTTTAATTAGCCACGCCCCCTTTATTCGCCATTACTCTTAATTCGGCATTCCAGGCTCAGGCCTTACAAACATACATGGTATTCAATACGTAATTGGCATTGGAAATATCTACCGACGATATTTCCTTGTAACCGGCAGCTACATCATCCCGCCTGCCACTTTTCAACTTCACCACGCTCGCAACAAATGCGTGAACACTCATTGGCGTTATAAGCCGAATCTTGTGATCAAGAAAAGCCTGTATCACATAAGCCACATTTTGATGAAAATAGACACAGAATCCATGATTATATTCAGAGGGATCGCCCATTAAAGTAAAGTTGAGAAATAATCCAGACGGATAAATATATTGCGAAGATGGCCATTCCTGCGGTTCCTTATTTATTCTCTCCAAAACGGCACCCGCAAAGTTTACGCATGACAATTTCGGCGACGTCAACTGAGTACTTATAATTGAGTTTAAGGATGGAATTTCCATCTTGAACTCCCTCAGCGCACCATGAATAGCTTCAAGCACCTGATCGACAGTAGGCATACAACCCCCTCATCCATTTGCATTGATTCGCAAGACAGAGACGTAGTTATACACTGAAACGTGGGCTGATTCAGTTACCGAGGGAACTCAAGTGAACCTGACCCCGCTTCCCGGCGAGACGACTTAATTAGCCACGCCCCCTTTTATTGCCTTTATTCGCTTTTCTGTAAATTATCCACGCCCCTTTAATTGGGTCGTCCCCTAAAAACACGCCACAAGTCAATTGGCGACCTCGCACGCAATACTTTTAGGGCAGTTCTAAGCCCTCCTCTAATAAAGAAAAGCCAAAGCAAGTAATCGCAGTATCTGACACATCCGCTCACGCTTCCTGAAAGAGCCAAGAAACTATCAGAACGGTCTGAGAAGGGCGAATCTTCGGAGCCAGATCGAACCTTTACGTCTCCGCGGACATCTTGCACCGCCACCTCAAGATTGGATAACGCTTGTTTCAACCACATTCCGTTAATTGCCACTCCTGGATCGTTCTTTCTCGACCAGTCAAGATACCAGTCCATCTCCTTTGCGATCACTTGAGGCACCACGCTTCCAAAAACAATCAGCACTTTGAGCTCCTCAAAGTTGCCGAAGCTACAAGCCATGTGCCTGACGTTGAGCACCAGTTCGCAGCCAAAGTCGTAAACTGCAAAACGCTCTCGCCGGCGATCAATACCCTTCCCTATTGACTGAATGGCCGCACCTAAAAGAAGACCAATGACAGTCCCGACCACTCCAAACAACGCGCTTATGATTGTTGCCTGTTCCGAGTTTAACGCTGAAAACACGACCAATCCTTTTCAATTACCCTACATTCCTCGCGACACCTGTTTTCTGCAAGGCAGCCTACTGAATCGTCATTCGGAGAGATGGGTAAAATATGGTTATCGGATTATCCACCGACTCCGGATCTTCAAGCGCCCGCCGAACCTGGCTACTTATCTCCGCCCTGTGCGTCTCCATCTTCGGCACCAGCGTGTAGATGTCCGTTGTATCAATACGGATAGTCCGCATTTGATTCACATCAAATGGCAAACGCTCAAAGGTTCGAGCAATTTGAACGACTGGCAAGCGCGCCGCATGTCTTATCGCTAATTCATAGAAAACATTTGGATTGTGAAATGACAGATCTGCAATTACGAGTCGCGACTGAAGGATATAATCAATAATCTGCCGAGTGATCGTCCCAGGCTTATCTATCGCATCCGCCCTTATCAATTTCAAGCCAAATGGCTCAAGGGCGGGCTCAACAATTGCGCTCACGAATAGATCCGAGTGTTTCCGCTGCTCGCTTCCCTCCTCGCCGATGGCTGTTATGTAGAAGCAGGTGGTCTCGAACTCTGCACGAGCTGCGGTAACAAGTGACCCGCCCTGATGGACCTTAGGCTCATCTACTGGCCTATTAAAGTCCTGTCCAATCGCGGACCTCCGAACACCGGAAAGGGAGTCCAAGTAGTGCTCAACGCTCACTATTCGCTCGGCACCGGAAAGCGTTTGAAGGAGCCCAACAAACCTGAGATTAAGTACAAACGTGTCAACGGCCTCCTCTGCCAACTCCTCCGGGATACCTGCATCCTTCGCAGCATCAATGAGAGAGGCCCTCGGCGGGAGCTTGTTTCCGAGAAATTTCTTATATATCGCATTGAAAGCTTCGACACCTTCGATGGCCAACGAAATGCGCGCCCGACCTCTCTCCCTATCGGAGACATCTTCATCGACCGACTTAAGTCCATCCTGCGTCAATTTAAGAAACTCAGCCTTGTAACTTCCCTCGGTTAATCCATACTTGTTAGCATTTGTGATTAACTGCCTACTAGCACCACTCTCCGGCGACTTCTTCAGGTGATCAAATAATGTCACCCGGCGAACTTGTTGACCGCTACCGAATTCCATAATAGAAGTCGCAAATTCAAGTGCCTCCTCGAAGGCACAAGCGGGAAACGGGCGCTGTAGCCTCGTTCGCCTTTTCTCGACTTCTGCTTCGACGCGCTGATCATGATTGGCCGCATCGGCCTCAGAAGAACCGCCTCCTGCGGCGGCTTCGCCGGCTTTTCCCTCAGTCCTTTTAGACATACCCCCTCCATTAATTTGACTGAATGACCTATACCACCACGGAACAATTCCTCGTCGACCATAAGCCGATCAAACCATCGGCAACTTCAACCCCTGCTCTTTGGCGCATTCGACCGCAACCTCATACCCCGCATCCGCATGCCGCATCACCCCGGTACCCGGATCATTCCAAAGCACCCGCCCAATCCGCTTGTCCGCCTCAACCGAGCCATCGCAAACAATCACCACCCCCGAGTGCTGCGAATACCCCATCCCCACCCCACCCCCATGATGCAGCGACACCCAGGTCGCCCCACCGGCCACATTCAACATCGCATTGAGCAACGGCCAATCCGACACCGCATCCGAGCCATCCTTCATCGCCTCGGTCTCGCGGTTTGGTGACGCCACCGACCCCGAATCCAGGTGGTCGCGCCCGATCACCACCGGCGCCTTCAGCTCGCCGTTGCGAACCATCTCGTTGAAGGCCAGCCCCAGCTTGTGGCGCAGCCCGAGGCCGACCCAGCAGATGCGCGCCGGCAGGCCCTGGAAGCGGATGCGCTCCCTGGCCATGTCCAGCCAGTTGTGCAGGTGGGCGTCGTCGGGGATCAGCTCCTTCACTTTCTGGTCGGTCTTGTAGATGTCTTCCGGGTCGCCGCTGAGCGCGACCCAGCGGAACGGGCCGACGCCGCGGCAGAACAGCGGGCGCACGAAGGCGGGCACGAAGCCGGGGAAGGCGAAGGCGTTTTCGCAGCCTTCGTCCTTGGCCATCTGGCGGATGTTGTTGCCGTAGTCGAAGGTGGGGATGCCCTGGGCGTGGAAGGCGAGCATCGCCTCCACGTGCACCTTCATCGACTGCTTGGCGGCCTTGGCGGTGCCGGCCGGATCGCTCTTGCGGCGCTCGAACCACTGCTCCACCGTCCAGCCCTGCGGCAGGTAGCCGTTGACCGGGTCGTGCGCGCTGGTCTGGTCGGTGACCGCATCGGGCTTCACGCCGCGCTTGACCAGTTCCGGCAGCACGTCGGCGGCGTTGCCGAGCAGCGCGATGGACTTGGCTTCGCCGGCGGCGGTGTACCTGGCGATGCGCGCCAGCGCGTCGTCGAGGTCGGTGGCCTGCTCGTCCACGTAGCGGGTCTTCAGGCGGAAGTCGATGCTCTTCTGCTGGCACTCGATGTTGAGGCTGCAGGCGCCGGCCAGGGTGGCGGCCAGCGGCTGCGCGCCGCCCATGCCGCCCAGGCCGGCGGTGAGGATCCACTTGCCCTTGAGGTTGCCGGCGTAGTGCTGGCGACCCATCTCGACGAAGGTTTCGTAGGTGCCCTGCACGATGCCCTGCGAGCCGATGTAGATCCACGAGCCGGCCGTCATCTGGCCATACATCATCAGGCCCTTCTTATCGAGCTCGTTGAAGTGCTCCCAGGTGGCCCAGTGCGGCACCAGGTTGGAGTTGGCGATGAGTACACGCGGCGCGTCCTTGTGGGTGGGAAACACGCCGACCGGCTTGCCGGACTGCACCAGCAGGGTCTCGTCGTCGTTCAAGTCGCGCAGCGAACGCAGGATAGCGTCGAAGCACTCCCAGTTGCGCGCGGCGCGACCGATGCCGCCGTACACCACCAGCTCGGCCGGGTTCTCGGCCACCTCGGGGTCGAGGTTGTTCTGCAGCATGCGGAACGGCGCCTCGGTGAGCCAGCTCTTGCAGCTCAGCTCGGTGCCGCGCGGCGCGCGGATGGTGCGGGTGGTGTCGATGCGGGTGGGGGCGTTCATGGCGATCTCGCAAAACCAGCGGAAAAAGCGATTGTGGCGAGCGGGGGGCGTGGCGGAAAGCGGCAGCGCGGCAACCCGCGCAACGGCGGGCATCGGCGCGGGACGCCATGCCGGTCAGCGCGCGCCATGCGCGAGCGCATCGCGAATGCGGCGGAGTTCGCCCTGCTGGTCGGGACGGTTGCCGAAACGTTGGGCAAAGGCCTGCTCCGTGTCGGCGAGGCCGGCACGCGGCTGGCCCATCTGCACGTCCGCGCGCAGGCACCAGCCATCCGGCATGTCGGGCTTCTCCTGGATCAACTGATCGGCGATGGCCCAGGCCTGGCCCCATTTCTTCTGCCTGGCGTAGATCTCTCCCAGCGTGGCCTGGGACCATATGTCGGTGCGGTCGAGCTGCACGGCCTGCTGCAGCTCGCCGACCGCCCGGTCGTCCTGCTTCAGCTTGATGTCGGCGAAGCCCATACCGCGGTAGATATCTCCCCGGCCCGGCAACTCGGGCAACAGGGCTTCGAATTGCTGATGTGCCCACGCGGGATGCCCCAGCTTGGCCAGCTGATAGGCGCGGTCCAGGTGATCCAGTGGCGCGTCGGCGAACCGGATCGCCTCGGAGGTGTACACCACGGCCAGGTCCTGACGTCCGGCGCGCCCCATGGTGTGGCCCGCGGACTCGAGCATCGGGACGTTCGATGCATGCGTGAGAGCGGACTCGATCCGCGCCAGCGACGTCGAGTGGTCGCACCCGCAGTTGTAGAAGTTGAAGGTGCGCGAATCGGCGTCGTTGGCCGCCAGGTAGAGCAAGGGATACCGGGCAGCCTGCGCGCGCGCCTGCCGGGCCAGCGCGTTCAGTTCATCAATGGAGCCACCCCACTTCGGTTCGGCGAGGATGATCGCGCTGAAGTAGAGGTAATAGTCCCCGGGCGATTGCTGCAGGCCCGCGGCCTCGGCCGCCAGGGCTTTGTCGCGACCGAACGCCATGCGGGCGATGTCCATCATGGCGCCGTAGGCGGGCGTGAGGCGCGGATCCAGCGCGATGGCGTGACGCAGGTCGACCTGGGCCTTTTCAGCCAGGTGGGTCATCGCGACCAGGGCCGCCCCGGGCGTGTTCTGGATGAAGTCGCCGCCGCGCGCATCGGCAGCCATGGACGCGTAGGCATCACCACTGGCCGCATAGGCAAAGGCGCTGCCCGGATCGGCCTGCTTCCAGGCATCGAGCGTGGCGCGGGCGTCGGCGGACGGATTCTCGAACGCGTTCTGGAAGATGCGATCGAGCCGGCCCCGGGCATCCGGCTGGGTGATCTGTGCCTGCAGGGCCTGGTCCAGGCGTTGGTCGAGCTGCTTTGCATGACCGCTGCGGATCAGCTGGCGGACATCATCGAAGCTGAGCGTCGGCTGGGCGTAGAACCGGCAGTACGCCGCGACAACTTCGGGTCGCCACCGGCTGTTGGGCGGGTCGGGATAGGACAGGCAGCGCTGCAGCGGGTCCGTGATGGTTTCGGCCTGCCGCACCCGGCCCAGAAAGCCTTCCAGTTGCTCGCGAGTGGGGGGCGGAACGTATCCGGCCGAGGCGACCGGTGGCGGCACCGTAATGACCGGGGGATGCATGACGACCTGCAGCGCCCCGCTGAACCGAAGCACCGCGACCAGTACGACCACGAGCGCGCAAAACACCGCGTAAGGCACCCATCCCTTGCCTGACATGTCCCTGTCCCCCGGCTAATCGCTGCGGCGAACATAGCACCGCCTCCCCGCAAGGACATGCGCCACCATATGCAGTGGTACAAGGCGTCGTCAGCGGTGTCGCGAGGGCATCACCAGCGGCATGGTGGGCGAGCGGCATATGCCCGTGAGCCAGTGCCGGGCCGCGTCGAGGGTCGGATCGTTCCCGTTCGCGGCATGGCCCGATACCGGCTGATCGGGAAAGATAGCCCCGCCATAGGCGTGGCCGGTGCGGTCCACGTCCACCGATGTGGTGACAAACAGCTCGCTGCCATCCGGCAAGTGGTAGCCGGTGTTGCCGGTGGTCAGGCCGGCGGTGGGCTGGCCGAACGAGCGCGTGTCCGGCCGGCCGCGGAACGCCACCGCCACCACCTCGCCGGAGCTGGCGGTATGCGGGCCGAGCAGCACGGCGACGCGGGCGTGCTCCAGCGCCGGGCCGTCAGGCAGATCCGCGCTGAACGGCTGGTGGGCGTAGACCGGATACACCTGCCCCCCAGCGCGACGGAAGCCGCCGACCACGCCGTCGCCCAGCAAGGGGCGCAGGCCGGCCAGCATCGGTCGCATATTGCCCCCGGGGTCCTGGCGCAGATCCACCACCCAGCCGCAGCGCGCCTGCGGCTGCACGCGGGTGATGCCGTCGATCACCCGGCGCGCGAACGCCTGCTGCGCTGCCGGCTGCACGCCGCTGAAGCCCGGCATGGCGATGTAACCGAGGTCTCCAGACATCGCCTCCACCTTCGGTGGAAACGTGGGAAAGCCACCGTGATCGAAGCGCTGCGTGACCGTTGGCGGCAGCATCAGACTGTGGTGATCGCCCAGCGCACCCAGCAGCGCGTGGATGGCCGGATACGCCGCAGCCGGCGGGCCCTTGGCCGGCACCATGGCGTGCAGTTTCGGCACCAGGGTCGACCAGTCCACCTGTGCGGCGCGCAGGGCGTGCTCGCGCACGATGGCAATGGCCGCGTCGAGCAGGCGCTGCGGGGTGAGCGGTGCCACGGGCGAGGGGTGTCCGATGAGGCGCAGGTCGGTGGTGCTGACCTCGCCTGCGCCGATCAACCCGGTGCCGAGGAAGATCTTCTCGCCGTCTGCCGGCACGTCCACCCGCACTTCGCGATGCGCCGCCGCGGTAGTGCCGAACACCGGGTGCAACTGCGAGTTGGCGAAGGCCTCCGACGGTCGCACACCGTCCACGCGCAGCCAGATCATCGCGCCCTGGGTCGCGTCGCGGGTCGACAGGTCGGCGGTGAGCGTGATGCGCTGGCCGCGATAGGGAACCGCGTCGAGCACGAGGCCCGACGCACCGAACTGGCCGGGCAGCGGATCGACGCCACGCAGGGTGACGCGCGCGCCCTGCGCATCGCGCGGGTCGCCGATGCCCTGCACCGTGTAGTGCGCGCGATCCGAGCCGGTGACGATCCAGGTCGGGGAGGACTGCGCGCGACCGGCGCCTGCCCCGACCAACAGCACTGCGAGCAACCCTGCCCTGAGCATCCAGCGAGCCATGGCGTTCCCTCGACATCGGCGAAGCGTCGAAAGTACGACGGCGCGGCGGCCGACGCCAGACGCACTGGAATGCCCCGCGTCGATTCGCAAATCGTTGCGGCGCGCCGGGGGACGCGGGCTACACCAACAGCCAGCCCGCGTGCAGCGCCAGCACCACCACGCTGATGCCCAGCCGCATGCGGCGGTAGGCCGGTGGCCACAGCGGGTCGCGCAGGTCGATGGCCAGCCAGATCGCGAAGCCGGCGGCGAGCAGCGCCAGCGCGGCAGGCGGGGTGTGCAGCAACAGCAGCGCGGCGAACGCGATCAGGCTGGGCATCACCGCCTCGACGAAGCGCGTGGGCGCCACGCCGCCGGCCAGGCCGCGCCCCCAGCGGGCGCCGCCGAGGAAGCTGAGGATCACCGCGCCGTAGGACACGAACACCGCAGCGGCAAAGCCGCTCCACGCCGGCCACGCGAACGCGGCGAGCAGTGCGCCGGCGAACGGCAGCACGCCGCTCCAGCCCAGCGCCAGCATGCCGCGCGGCAGGGACTCATCGGATGCATCGACCATGCAGGACTCTCCCGGCCGGCACCGCGCCGGCCCCCGCGCGCCATGATCGCCGATGCCGCGCCCGGCCCCAAGGGCGGGTGCTACACCGGCAGGCCGAGCGACTGCATGCGATTACGCAGGCCGTCCGCGCCCTGGAAGTGCCAGCCGTGCATGCCGAGCGCCTCGGCAGCGGCGACGTTCTTCAGCGAGTCGTCGATGTAGAGGGTGCGTGCCGGCTCGATCGCGTAGCGCCGGATCAGCCGGTGGTAGATCTCCGGATCGGGCTTGATGAGTTTCTCTTCGCCCGACACCACGATGCCCTGGAACCAGCCGAGGAAGTCGAAGCGCTCGCGCGCCAGCGGAAAGGTCTCCTGCGACCAGTTGGTGAGCGCATACAGCCGCACGCCTTCGTCGCGCAGGCGGGCGAGCAGGTCCACGGTGGGCTGGATCGGGCCACGCAGGGTTTCCAGCCAGCGCGTGCGGTAGGCGGCGATCTGCTCGGCATAGCCGGGATGTTCCGCGCTGAGGCCGGCCACCGCCTCGGCCCACGGCCGGCCGGCGTCCTGCGCCAGGTTCCAGGCCGGGGTGCACACCTCGGCGAGGAAGCGCTCCATCGTCGTCTCGTCGTCGAACAGCGAGCGGTACAGGTAGCGCGGATCCCAGTCCACCAGCACGCCGCCGAGGTCGAACACCACGGTGTCGACCCGGCTGCCGGCGCGGTCGGGCGAGGGCGGCAGGAAGGGCGACTTGGCGGCGGACGACATGGGCACGGACCGTGGCGGGAAAGCACTCATCCTAGCGCAGGGCGGCGCGACTCTCCGGCGGTCGCGGCGAGGTGGTCGGCGACCATCGCGGCGACCGGTGCATGCGCGATGCGCAGCAGGTCGAACACACCGGCGGCCTGCAGCGGCGCCGCCAGCTCCAGCACTTCGCGCTCCAGCCGCTGGCGGGCGGCTTCGTCGCTGGCGGCGAGCAGTTCGCGCAGTCGGGTGACGAAGCGATCGAGCTGTGGCTCGGAGGTGCGCGGCGCGGCGGCGCCCCGCCCGGCTGGCGGATGTGCGGGGCCGGCGAACAGCGCACCACGCGCGTGCATCGGACGGAAGGCGGCAGCGAGGCGCTGCATCAGCGTGGGCAGCGGAGCGGAAGCGACTTGCGTGGTCATGGATCGGGCCTCGATGGGGAACGGGAAGCGCGCGGCTTGTCGGCACGCGCGGCATCGGGCACGGTAAGACCTCAACTTAACTTGAGGTCAAGCATGGGCAAGGCATCGGATGTTCCGGCGCTGAGCGTGGGCCAGGTCGCCGCGCGCAGCGGGCTGAGCGTGTCGGCGATCCACTTCTACGAGACCAAGGGGCTGATCCGCAGCTGGCGCAACGCCGGCAACCAGCGACGCTACCGGCGCGACGTGCTGCGCCGGCTGGCGGTGATCCGCGTGGCGAACCGCACCGGGCTGCCGCTGGCCTCGATCGCGGCGGCGCTGGCCGAACTGCCCGACGAGCGCACGCCGACCGCGGCGGACTGGAAGCTGCTGTCCAGCCACTGGCGCGCCGAGCTGGACGAGCGCATCGCGCGGCTCACGCAACTGCGCGACGAACTCACCGGCTGCATCGGCTGCGGCTGCCTGTCGCTGAAAAAATGCCCGCTGCGCAATGCGCACGACCGGCTCAGCGAGGACGGCAGCGGCCCCCGCCTGCTCGACGCCGATGCGCTGTAGCACGCTGCGCCGCGGCTTGGCTCCCGGCTCCGCGCGGGGGCATGATCGACCGGCCACCAGCCGAGGGAGATCGCCATGACGACCAGGGTGCTGGGCATCGACCTGCGCGATGCCGGACGCGACGGGGTGTACCGGGTGGATCCGGACGACCCGGTGACGCTGGTCGGCGATGCGCAGCGGGCCGGGCTGGCGCTGGTCCGCGTCGACCTGTCCGACTGTCGCAACGAGCCCGCCGCGCTGGAGCGGATTGCGGCGCAGGCCGGCCTGCCGCGCACGGCCGCCGGCTCGTGGGCGCAGCTCGATGCGGCGCTGCGTGCCGACGGCGATGCCGGTCGCGTGCTGCTGTTCGACCACGCGGTGACGTTCTGCCGTGCGGCCCCGGAGGCCTATGCCGCGAGCCGCCGCGCGCTGGAAGAGATGGCGCGCGCCTGGCATGCGCGCGGCGTGCCGTTCTTCGTGTTCATGGAATTCCCGGACAACGAGACCCGCGACGCGGCGATCGACGCCTGAAGCGACCCGGGACGAGCGGCACTGGTGGAGGCCGGGCGCCGACCGGATGCTCCGCCGCAACCCCGCCCCGGAGCGCCGACGATGATCCTGCTCGCTGCCCTGCTGATGACTTCGACGGCAATGCCGTCGCCGAGCTGCCAGGTGTGGCGGCGCGAACAGGCGTTCGCGCGCAGCGTGCGCGAGCACGACGCGGCGGCGTTCCGTGGCTTCCTGGCCGCGGACGCGGTGTTCGACGCGAACGGCGGACACCCGCTGCGCGGGCCGGCCGCGATCCTGCCGGCGTGGAAGGCGGTCATCGACGGCAAGGCGCTGCAGCTGGACTGGCAGCCCGCTCAGGTGGTGACGAGCGCGGATGGCCGGCTGGCGCTGTCGAGCGGTCCGTACGTGATGACGACGACCGGCAAGGACGGCCAGGTGCATACCGCGATCGGCCGCTTCGCGACCACGTGGCGTCGCGGTCGCGACGGCGCGTGGCGGGTGCAGTTCGACGGCGGCGACGAAGGGCGCCCGGCCGACGCCGCGGCACTCGCCGCGTTCGACCGGCACCGCGACGCTCCCTGTCCCGAAGCGCGCTGAGCATTGATGTCCGAAAACGGCGAGTTCCATCGCGGGCGCGGTGCTAGCCTGCCGGCATGGACACCCCCTCCCCGCTCCCGCAGCCGCTGGACACACGCACCTGCGAACAGGCGCGGCTGAGCCGCGACGCGCGCTTCGACGGCCTGTTCTTCACCGCCGTCACCAGCACGCGCATCTATTGCCGCCCGGTGTGCCCGGCGCCGTCGCCGAAGACCGCGAACGTGCGCTACTACGCCAGCGCCGCCGCGGCCGAAGCGGACGGTTTCCGCCCCTGCCTGCGCTGCCGGCCGGAGCTGGCGCCGGGCAACGACGTCTGGCAGCGCGGCGAGCATGCGGTGGCGCGCGCACTCACGCTGATCGAGCACGGCGAGCTGGAGCACGGCTCGGTGGACACGCTGGCGGCGCGGCTGGACCTGGGTGCGCGGCAGCTGCGGCGGCTGTTCGTCGAGCATGTCGGCGTGCCGCCGATCCGCGTGCACACCACCCGTCGCCTGCTGTTCGCCAAGCAGCTGCTGACCGAGACCGCGATGCCGGTGACCGAGGTGGCGATGGCGGCCGGCTTCGGCAGCCTCCGTCGCTTCAACGCGGCGTTCGCGCAGGCGAACCGGATCGCCCCGCGCGAGCTGCGCCGGCTGCCGCGTGCACCGGCCGGCGCGCCGCTGGTGCTGAAGCTCGGCTACCGCCCGCCGTACGACTTCGCCGCGCTGCTGGCGTTCCTGCGCGGCCGCGCGCTGCCCGGCGTGGAGGCGGTGGACGAAGCCGGCTACAGCCGCGTGTTCGGCGATCCGGCCGCGCCGTCGTGGCTGCGGGTGAGCGCCGGCGCACGCGACGAGCACGCGCTGCGGCTGGAAGTGCATGGCGTGCCGCCGGGCGAACTGCTGGCAGTGGTGACGCGGCTGCGCCGCATGTTCGACCTGGACGCCGCGCCGCAGGCGATCGCCGCCGCGTTCCGCCGCGATGTGGTGCTCGGCCCGCTGGCGAAGAGGCACCCGGGCCAGCGCCTGCCGGGCGGCTGGGACGGCTTCGAGATCGCGGTGCGCGCGATCCTCGGCCAGCAGGTGAGCGTCGCCGCGGCGCGCACGCTGGCCGCGCGGGTGGTCGAGCGCTTCGGCACGCCGCTGGCCGCGTCGCCGCAGCCGGGGCTGGCGAGGCTGTTTCCTTCCGCCGCGCAGCTGGCCGACGCGGACCTCGGTGCGCTCGGCATCACCACGGCACGCGCGGCGACGATCCGCGGCGTGGCGCAGGCGCTGCTCGACGGCCGCATCGACTTCAGTCCGGACCAGCCGCTGGACGCGTTCGTCGAACGCTGGGTGGCGCTGCCGGGTATCGGCGCATGGACCGCGCACTACATGGCGATGCGCGGCTTGAGTCACCCCGACGCGTTCCCCGCGGCGGACCTGATCCTGCGCCGCGCGGCCGCCCCCGGCGGCGACGCGTTGAGCACGCGGGCGATGGAGCAGCGCGCCGAGGCATGGCGGCCCTGGCGCGCCTACGCGGTGATGCACCTGTGGCGCAGCGTGGTCGTTGCACCGAAGACGAAGCCTTCCCGATGAACGATACGACGATCCGCTACGTCGACCTGCCCTCGCCCTGCGGCGTGCTGCGGCTCAGCGCCGATGCGCACGGCCTGCGCGGCATCCATTTCGAAGGACGGCGCGGCCACGGTCCGGTGCCTGCCGGATGGGTGCACGACCCGGAGGCGCTGGCGTTCGCGCGCGAGGCGCTGGAGGAATACTTCGCCGGCACGCGCACGGCATTCGAGCTGCCACTGAACCCGCGGGGCACGCCGTTCCAGCTCGCGGTGTGGCGCGAGCTGTTGCAGATTCCGTACGGCGAGACGATCAGCTACGGCGAACTGGCGCGGCGCGTGGGCGACCCCGGCGCGGCACGGGCGGTGGGCGCGGCGAACGGTGCGAACCCGCTGCCGATCGTGGTGCCCTGCCACCGGGTGATCGGCGCCAACGGCAACCTCACCGGCTTCGGCGGCGGCCTGCCGAACAAACACTGGCTGCTGGCGCTGGAAGCCCGCGTGGCGCGCGGCGACCTGTTCGGCTGAAAACCCCGCGGCTCATTGGCCGCTGGCGCTGTCCTTCTCGGCAACCACCGGCTTGGGTGCCGGCGGCGGCACCGGCTGCGCCATCAGCGCGTCGCTGTAGCGCTGCACGCGGTCGCGCTGCTGGGCGTTGTAGAGCTGGTCCTGCGCCAGCTTCGCCTTGTCGACCTGGTCGTCGTTGGACGTGGTGCTGCCCGGCTTGTGCCGCGTGCTCTCCAGCGTGCGCTGGGTCAGCTGGTGCTCGACCTGGGCCTTCTGCAACTGGTCGCGCACTTGGCTCTGCTGCACCGCCTCGCGGAAGCGCTGCTGCGAGCTGGTCGACTGGATCGGCACCGGGCGCGGGGCCGGCGCGGTGGACTGGGCCTGGGTGGCGCCAGCGGCGAGCAGGGCCACGGCCATGGCGGCAAACACGGGGGAGAGCGGGCGGGAGCGTGTCATTGTCACACCTGTGCGCGATCATGGCGCGTTGTCATGGATGTGGATCGTAGGTTCCAACGCATGAAATTCCTGTTTCGTTTACTCGCCCTCGCGCTACTGCCGTTCATCGCTGCCTGCGCGGGGTCCCCGGCGCGGGATGCCGCGGACCATCGCCCCGCCCCGCTGCTGCTGATCTCGATCGACGGATACCGCCACGACTACATCGACCGCGGCCTCAGCCCGAACCTGGCCGCGCTGGCCCGCGACGGCGTGCGCGCCCGCAGCATGCAGCCCTCGTTCCCCTCGCTGACCTTTCCGAACCACTACACCCTGGTCACCGGTCTGCGCCCGGATCACCACGGCATCGTGCACAACACCATGGACGACCCGCAGCTCGGCCATTTCGACCTGGGCGATCGCAAGGCGGTGAGCGACGGGCGCTGGTGGGACGAGGCGACGCCGCTGTGGATCACCGCCGACCGCCACGGGCTGAAGACCGCGACGATGTTCTGGCCCGGCACCGAGGCCGACATCCAGGGCATGCATCCGGATCACTGGCGCCCCTACGACGGCGATGTCACCGCCGACCAGCGGGTGGATCAGGTGCTGGCCTGGCTGGATCTGCCGGGTGACCGGCGGCCGGGCTTCCTCACCCTGTATTTCGACGCGGTGGACCACGCCGGCCACGAGCACGGCCCGGACTCGCCCGAAGTGAACCAGGCGCTGCGCGATACCGACGAAGCGCTGGGTCGACTGGTGGCCGGGCTGCGCCGGCGCGGGCTGCTCGAGCGCATGAACATCATCGTGGTGTCCGACCACGGCATGGCCACCGTGCCGATGGGCCACGTGATCACGCTGGACGGGCTGCTGCCGCTGGACCAGGTAAGGCTGGTCACCGCCGGCGTGCTGGCCGGCATCGACCCGAAACCGGGCACCGACTTCGCCGCGATCGAGGCCCGCATGGAGCAGCCGCACGCGCACATGCAGTGCTGGGACAAGTCGCGCGTGCCTACCCGGCTCGCCTACGGCCACAACCCGCGCGTGCCGCAACTGCTGTGCCTGGCGGACGCCGGCTGGACGATCTCCACCGACAGCTACATGCGTCGCCACCCGCAAACCGGGACCCGCGGCGAGCACGGCTACGACAACGCCGACCCGCGCATGGGCGCGCTGTTCGTGGCGCACGGCCCGGCGTTCGAGCGCGGCGTGGTGCATGCCGCGTTCCCGAACGTGGACGTGTATCCGCTGATGGCGCACCTGCTGGGGCTGCCGGCGCAGCCGAACGACGGCGATTACGACCAGGTTGAAGACATGCTGGTACCGGCGGCGCGCTGAGCGCATCGCCGAACCGGCGCAGGCAAACGCCATAGGCCGATCGGGCCATGGCACGCGCAGGGCAAGTGCGCATCATCGGCGTTCCCCATCCATCCCCCCACTCCGAATGCATACGATCCTCCGCTACCTGAGCTGCGCCGCACTCGCCCTCCTGGCAGGCTGCGCCACCCCGGTCACCCGCCACGCCCGGTCGCATGACGCGAAGCCCGCGACGCTGCTGCTGGTATCGCTCGACGGCTTCCGCGCCGATTACCTCGACCGCGGCCTCTCGCCCACGCTCTCGGCGCTTGCCGACCATGGCGTGCGCGCGAAGGCAATGAAGCCGTCGTTCCCCTCGCTGACCTTCCCCAACCACTACACCCTGGTGACCGGGCGTTACCCGGACGACCACGGCATCGTCGACAACTCGATGTCCGTGCCCGGCCTGGGCCACTTCAGCCTGGGCAGCCGCAAGGCGGTGGGCGACGCACGCTGGTGGAACGAGGCCGAGCCGATCTGGGTGACCGCGCAGAAGCAGGGCCTGCACGCCGCCACGCTGTTCTGGCCCGGCTCGGAAGCCGCGATCCACGGCGTGCGGCCGGACCACTGGCTGCCGTATGACGGCGACATGCCGTACGACGCACGCGTGGACAAGCTGCTGTCGTGGCTGGACCTGCCGGCCGCGCAGCGTCCGCAGCTGCTCACGCTGTATTTCGAGGCGGTGGATACCGCCGGGCATTACTACGGCCCCGACTCACCGCAGACCAACGAAGCGATCGGCCAGGTCGACGCGGCGCTGGCGCGGCTGGTGGCCGGCCTGAAGCAGCGCGGCCTGTACGACCGGATCGACCTGATCGTGCTGGCCGACCACGGCATGGCGCAGACACCGCCGGACCAGCGCATCTTCCTCGACGACCTGATCGTGCCGGGGCATGCCGAAGTAGTGTCCACCGGCGCGATCTCCGGCATCATCCCGGCGCCCGGACACGAGGCCGAGGTGGCGGACGCCCTGCTCCGTCCGCACCCGCACATGCAGTGCTGGAGGAAGTCCGACATCCCGGCCCACCTGCACTACGGTCACAACGCACGGGTACCGCCGCTGTTCTGCCTGGCGCAGACCGGCTGGCTGATCACCAGCAACACCCGCAGCATGCTCCACCACGGCAAGCCGATCTGGGGCGAACACGGCTTCGACAACGACGACCCGGCGATGCGCGCGCTGTTCCTGGCGCACGGGCCGGACTTCCGCCAACACCTGGTGGTGCCGGAGTTTCCGAACGTGGACGTCTATCCGCTGATGACGCATCTGCTGCACATCGTGCCGGAGCGCAACGATGGCGATTACCGGCAGGTGGAGGAGATGCTGGTGCCGGCGGCGCGCTGAGGGTTGTTTGCGTTACCGGGATAGCTTGGGCTTGATCAGGTGACCATGGAGGACATCCGCACGGTTGCTTGGGCGCCATGCTGCCGCGGCTGCAAGCGGCTGACGTGGCCAGCAGAAGCTGACCGGACGCGCGCGGGAAAAGCAGGGCTTTCGTGCGCCTTCGGCGCCCGAGTCACTTTCTCTTGGGTCGCCAAGAGAAAGTAACCAAAGAGAAGGCGACCCTCCTCGGCACTTGCCGGGCGCAGCCCGGCAAGTCCGTGAGCCGCGGCCGGGCTTTTCGACAGGGCTTCCTGCCCTGACGAAAAGGCATCGGCGTCCCTGCCGATGCCCCTGCGGGCCTGTCGTCCGCGACTCACTGCCTCACAAGGGAGCGGGGAGATCAAAGGCAACGGCAAAAGCCAAATCAAAAGCCAAATCAAAAGCCAAGGCAAAAGCCAAGGCAAAAGCCAAGGCAAAAGCCAAGGCAAAAGCCAAGGCAAAAGCAGCAAGGCCCAGTTCCAATCCCAGTACCAGGCCAAGGCCAGAGCCAGAACCAGAGCCAGACAAGAGTGCAAAGAGCCAATGCGATGGTGATCGCGCAAGCGATCGCCGAGCCCGCACGCGCGGCTCGCGCGGCTCTTGATCTTCCCTCCCCTCTGCAGCGGCGGCCGGGCGGAGGAATAGCCCGAAGGGTGGCCGGCATGGATGCCGGCCAGTTTGTCGTCAGTCCATGGATGGACTGTCGACAAACCCCGCAGCCCGGACGCGTACCTCGCGGGCCATAGGCCCGCGAGGCGCGGAAGCGGGGTGGCCTTTCTCTTGGTTACTTCTCTTTGGCCAAGCAAAGAGAAGTGACTCGGCCTCCGCAGGAGGACGAAACCGCTCTTGGCTCTGATGCTGAGCACAACGAGAACTGCGGAAAGACACTGGATGGCCGGCTTCCGCCATTGAAACGCGCCTCCCGCTTGACCAGCCTGGGGCTGTTGAAAAGCTCTTCGCGGGAATGACGGCGGTGGGGCGTGTGGCAACGCTTGGCGCGCGACACTCTCACCCCTCAACTGCGACGGCCGAGCCGACGAAAGGCCCACTCACGGCATCGCCCCGCGACTGGTCGGCTGCGGCAGCGTCGCCACGTTGACCAGTGGCGGCAGGCGGTACAGGCGCCACGCCACCAGCAGGCCGGCCAGCACCAGCGCGCCGACGAAACCGACCACCCCGTTCCAGCCGTACGAAGCATAGAACAGCCCGCCGCTGGCACCCGCGATGCTCGAACCCATGTAGTACGAGAACAGGTACACGCTCGAGCCCTGCGCCTTGGCCGCACCGGCGCGACGACCGACCCAGCTGCTGACGATGGAGTGGCCGCCGAAGAAGCCGAAGGTGATCGCCACGATGCCGAGCAGGATCAGCGGCAGCGGCGCGGCGGCGGTGAGCGCCACCCCGGCCAGCATCAGCGCGAACGCGCTCCACAGCACCTTGCGCCGGCCCAGCCGCCCGGCCAGGTGGCCCATCCAGGTGGAGCTGAAGGTGCCGATCAGGTAGATGCCGAAGACCAGGCCGACCGCGGTCTGGCTGAGGCGGTACGGTGCGGCAAGCAGCCGGTAGCCGAGGTAGTTGTAGACGGTGACGAACGCGCCCAGCAGCAGGAAACCCTCGGCGAACAGCCACGGCAGGCCGGCATCGCGGAACAACCCGGCGAAGCGGCCGAGCAGGCTGCGCACGTGGAACGGACGCGGCACGAAATGCCGCGATGGCGGCAGGCTGCGCCAGAACAGCAGGCAGGCGACCAGGCCCACCGCGCCCACGGCGCCCATGCCCACGCGCCAGCCGAACCAGTCGGTGAGCACGCCGGCGATCAGCCGTCCGCTCATGCCGCCGATCGCGTTGCCGCTGATGTACAGGCCCATGCCCAGGCCGATCGAGTCGTGGTGCACCTCCTCGGCGAGGTAGGTCATCGCCACCACCGGCACGCCGCTCAGGGTGAAGCCGAGCAGCATGCGCAGCGCCAGCAGCAGCGGCCACTGCTGCACCATCGTGCTGGCCAGCACCAGCAGCGAGGAGGACAGCAGCGAGGCCACCATCACCGACTTGCGCCCGACCGCGTCGGACACGCCGCCCATGAACAGCATGGCGAAGGCCAGCACGCCGGTGCTCAGCGACAGCGACAAGGCGCTGGACGCGGCATTGATGCCGTAGTCGCGGCTGAACTCGGGCATCAGCGGCTGCACGCAGTACAGCAGGCCGAAGGTGGAGAAGCCGGCGGCGAACAGCGCCAGGTTGGTCCGCCGGAAGGCGGCGGTGCCGTGGCGGATCGGTTCGGATGGGGTGTGCACAAGAGGGTGTGATGCGACGACGCCAGGGGAGCGACTCATGGGGAGGATGGGGGCTGGGGTGGGGAGATGCTAGCGGGGCGCAGTGCCGGTGTCGTTCCCGCGGAAGCAGGAGTACGACGCTCGGCTGGATCCTTCGGGGCGCGAATACGCTGGATCCCGGCGTTCGCCGGGATGACGTGCGGGGTCACTGGACGCGGTCGCTGCGTCCGCGGAAGCTGGCGCCCGGCGCCTTCGAGCGCTTCGCCTGGCGAAGGGGACACAGTCCCGGCATTCGCCGGTGCCGACCATGCGGGGTGGAGCGACCGCACCGGCTCGGGAGGCGTGACGCGACGATCAACCGCCGATGTCGCCGCCCGCCAGCGGCAGGCGCAGGCAAACATCCAGCCCGCCCCCCTCCGCGTTGCGGGCGGTGACCTGTCCGCCATGCACGCGCGCCACCCGCTGCACGATGCCCAGGCCCAGCCCCTGCCCCTCGGCACGCCCCGCATTGCTGCCGCGGAAGAACGGGCGGAACAGCGACGCCAGCTCCGCTTCGGGCACACCCGGCCCGTGGTCGCGGACGCTGAACTCCGCCTCGCTGTCGACGGTGCGCACGCGCAGCTCGACCGTGCCCCCCGCGCTGCTGAACTTCAGGGCGTTGCCGAGCAGGTTGTCGATCGCCCGTTCGAGCAACTGCGCGCTGCCATCGACCCGCACCGATCCGATCGCATCACAGCTCAATGCGACACCGCGCGTGGATGCCTCCAATGCCGCCTGCCCGGCGACATGCCGCACCAGTTCCGACAGATCCACCGACTCGCGCTGGTCGCCCGGCAGGCCGCCCTCCAGACGCGACAGCGCGAGCATCTCGCCGGTCATGCGGTCCAGCCGCTCGATCTCCTGTTCGGCACGGGCGAAGTAGCCGGCGGCTTCGGCCGGATCCTCGCTGCGCCGCGCGAAATCCAGCAGCAGCTGCAGGCGCGCCAGCGGCGAGCGCAATTCGTGGGAGAGGTCCTGCAGCACGCCGCGGTCGTGCGCGACCAGCGCCTCGATGCGCTCGGCCATCGCGTCGAAATCGCCGGCCAGCTGGGCCAGCTCGTCGCGGCCGCGACCGTTCTTCCAGTGCACGCGGGTGGACAGTTCGCCGGCCGCCATGCGCCGGGTCGCCTCGCGCAGCGCCGCCACCGGACGCGCCACGCTGCGCGCGATCCACCAGCCGATCACGCCGATCAGCAACAGCGAGAGCATCGCCTGCACGGCGAGCAGGATGGTCTGCCGGGTGTGCTGGTGCAGGCGGGTGTGGGTGCGACTGAGGGCGACTAGCTGGCGCGTCCGGCCGTCGGCGCCCTGTACCGGCTGCACGGCCAGATAAAGGCCCGGGCGCGGCTGCACCAGCACGTCGTGCCCCGCGGCGAGCCAGCTGGGCAGGTCGCGCAGCATGGTCGGCCCGACACGGAACGGCGTCAGCGGGCGGCCGTCTTCGAACAGCGTCGCCTCGATGCCTTCCCTGTGCTGCTCGCGCGACCACTCGGCCAGCTCACGCCCGCCGCCGGTGTCGTAGGCGTGGCTGGCGTCCCGGGCCAGCGCCGACCAGTCGATCTCCACCGCCGTGGTGTACTCGATGAAGCGCTGCGCCAGCGAGCCGCCGATGAACAGCACCACCAGGTTGGCCACGCAGAAGCCGATCAGCAGGCGCCGGTAGAGCGAGCTGCGCAACGGGTTCATGCGCCACCCGCCCGCAGCAGGTAGCCGGAACCGCGCACCGACTCGATCCGCGGCGCATCGGCGGACGCCTCGGCCAGCTTGTGCCGCAGCCGGCTGACGTGCACGTCGATGCTGCGGTCGAAGCGCTCCAGCTCGCGGCCGAGCGCGAGCCGGGTGAGCGTGGCCTTGTCCACCACCTCGCCGGCGCGCTGCGCCAGCGCGAGGAGCAGGGAGAACTCGGCACCGGTCAGCGTGAGCTCCCGCGCGTCGACGAACGCCTGGCGGTCGCCGGGCTGCAGACGCAGGTGGCCGACCTGCACGTTCGCCGCTGCCTCGGGCGTCTGCCGGCGCAGCTGCGCACGCACGCGGGCGAGCAGTTCACGCGGCAGGCAGGGCTTGGACAGGTAATCGTCCGCGCCCAGCTCCAGTCCGATCACGCGGTCCACCGGCTCACCGCGCGCGGACAGCATGATCACCGGCAGGCGCTGCTGCAGGCGCAGTTCGCGCAGCGTCTCCAGGCCGTCGCGGCCGGGCATCATCACGTCGAGGATCAGCAGGTCCGGACGCTGCGCACCGTCGCGCAGACGCGCCAGCGCGGCCTCGCCGTCGTGCACCACGTCCACGGCGAAGCCTTCGCGCTGCAGGTACTCGGCCAGCAGTTCGGTCAGGGCGCGGTCGTCGTCGGCGATCAGGATCCGTTGCATGGCGGCCATTTCAGTGGGGTCGCGGCGCGGACGCCACGGGCTTTACGCATCTTTACCTACGCGCAAAGAACATACACGCGGGGGTGTCGTCCAATGATCGCCAGTCCTCCACCCACGCAAGAGGTGTTACCCATGCTCAAGACGACCACCCTCGGCCTCATCCTCGCTTCGGCCCTGACGATCACCGGTGCGGCCTTCGCCGCCGCCGGCAACCACGACGGCGGGCAACGCTTCGGCGACCACGGCCATCGCGGCCACCACGGCATGCACGAGGCCTTCGCCAAGCTCAACCTGAGCGACGCCCAGAAGGCCAGCATCAGGCAGATCACCCAGGCCAACCGCGAGCAGAACAAGGGCCAGTGGCAGGCCCTGCGTACGCAACGCGAGGCATTCGGGCAGATGACCCCGGACCAGGTCGGCTACCAGGCCGCAGCGGCCCGGCTGGCTCAGGCCGAAGGCCAGGCGACCCAGGCCCGCGTCGAGCAGCGCGCCAGGGTGAAGGCGCAGATCTACGCGGTGCTGACGGCGCAGCAGAAGGCCCAGCTGGCCACGATGCGCAGCCAGCGCGAGGCGCGCCGCGAACAGTGGAAGGAATTCCGCCAGAGCCATCCGGCGCCGTCGGCCAGTTCGGCGCAGTAACTCCCCGACATCCACTCGAAGCGTCCGGCGCCAGCGTGAGCTGGCGCCTTTTTTCGTGGCACTCACGGGACATCCACGCCGCGGCGACGAGCTGCAGGCGCGGCCTTCATGCGTAGCGCCGGACCATCCCCGCACACCTGGGAGCCGCCGATGAAACGCCTGAGCCTGATCACCGCCAGTTTCGCCTTGCTTGCCGGATGCCACGGCAAGCCGCCGACCGCATCACCTGCGGCGGACTCGACACCCCACCGGTTCACCGCTCCGTCGCTGGGGTTGTCGATACCGATACCGGCCGACATGACGCTGCACCGCGATTTCGATCGCAGCTATCTGGATGCCGCCGCCTGGCAGGCATTCGCCGGGCCGCACGGCCAGGGCCAGCCGCTGGCCGCCCTGGTGCTGAAAGGCTCGGACCGGATCACCGCCGCCGAGCTGCGCATCAGCGAGAGCGGCGACGCCGACGCACTGGCCCACTGCGAGGACACTCCGGCCAGCGCAAAGCCGGGCTCGATCGCCAGCCAGACGCTGGACGGGATCCCGTTCCAGCGCTTCCGTGCCGGCGACGCGGCGATGAGCCACTACCTGCAGGTGGAGGGTTACCGGGCGGTGCGCGACGACCGCTGCGTGGCGATCGACCTGCTGGTGTACGGCACCCGACCGGAGGTCTACGCCCCGCCGCGCACGCCGCCCTTCAGCCAGGACCAGGCGTGGCAGGCGCTGCATGCCGCGCTGGCCGGACTGCATTGGTCACGCTGAGCTCTCAGCGAACGCGCCAGTGGCCGGAAACCCATACATGCGGCGCGGCCCAGTAGCCCGGTATCCACACGCGCGCATGACCGCGGGCCGGCACCACGATGCAGCCGGCCAACAGGGCGCTGGTACCCAGCAAGGCGGTGGAGATCAACAGACGTGATGCGAATCGGCGCATGGCGCACTCCCGACGTGGATGGTGCTGCCAGGAACGGCCCGACGCGCCGCGCGTAGACCACCGCGGAAGCTTGCGGACGGCCGCCGTTCATCGTGCAGGCATCCACCTCACGGGGAGCTCTCCAGCGCCCGCACGCGCTGGCCGTCGACGAGGCGATCGTCCGGATAGGCCACCACGCGGTCGCCTGCCTTGAGCCCGGCGAGAATCTCCACCGCACCGTCCCCCTGCATGCCCGGCGTGACCTCGACCCGGCGTGCGCGCCCGCCGGCGACGCGAAACACCATCCAGCGACGGCCCTCGCGGAACAGGGCGCTGGATGCGACCTGCAACACGTCGTCGCGCCGTGCCACCTCGAACTGGACCTCGACCCGGAAGCCGTCCCCCAGTGCCGCCCACTGCGCCCGCGGCGCGGTGATCCGCAGCCAGACCAGGGTGCGCTGCTCCTCCACGCCGAGCGCGGACACCTTGGTAAAGGCGCCGGGCTCGATCCGAAGCACGCGCGCCGGCAGCGGCTGGTCGCCGCCCCAGCGCAGGATCCGCGCCGCCGAGCCCGGATGCAGGCCGATCGCCTGCTGCGACAGCGCCTGCACCATCACCTGCAATTCGTCGAGGTCGCCGATTTCCAGCAACGACTGCCCGGCCTGCACCGGCACGGTGCTCTCCTGATAGCGATGCAGCACCACGCCGTCGACCGGTGCGCGCAGTTCGATACGCTCGCCGCCGCCCTGCCCCTGTCCCTTCAGCAACGCCGCCAGCGCATCGCGCTGCTGGCCTGCCGCCTGCTGTTCGGCCCGGGCGGCCGCGGCGGCGGCGCGCGCGCGGGCGACCCGCGCCTCGGTCTCGTCCAGCGCGGCCACGCTGACCACGCCGCCGGCACCCAGCGTGCGCATGCGCTGCACATCGCGCGAGGCCAGGTCGGCGTCCGCGTTCGCCGCCGTCAGTCGCTGCCCTGCCGCCTGCATCGAGGCTTCGGCGGCCTGCTGCTCGGCGAGCAGGCGGGCACGGTTGGCCGCATCGAGCAGGGCGCCGTGCATCGGCTCGATCACCGCCACCACCTGACCGGCACTCACCGTATCGCCCTGCAGCAGGTCGATCCGCTGCAGCGTGCCGGCGAGCGGTGCCGAGACCACCCAGCGCCGCGGCAACTGGGTCCGCCCCTCCTCCTCGAAGTGCTGCACCAGCGGACCGCGCTGCACCGTGGCGATATCGACCAGTCGCGGTGAGGTCTGCCATGCCCAGAGAAAGGCCGCGGCAAGCACGACCACCAGGACGGCAAGAGCGATCAGGTACGGGCGTTTCATGCGCACGACGGGTTCCTCATTCGCGGGTCTTCAATACACCGATCAGGTCGAGCCGGTGGATGCGACGACGCACCAGCAGCGCCGACAGCAGGCTGGCCACGCACACCGTCGCCGCGGCGAACGCATAGGTGGCGGTGGTGAGCCGCACCGGCACGCGGAACAGCTCGGACTGGAAGCCCTGCGTCATCAGCCAGCACAGCGCATGGCCGGCGACGAACCCAAGCGGCAGCGACACCAGCACCAGCAGTCCCAGCTGGCCGAGCAGCAGCACGCTGACTTCGCCCTCGGTCATGCCGAGCACGCGCAGGCTGGCCAGCTCGCGCCCGCGCTCGGACAGGCTGATCCGCGCGGCGTTGTAGACCAGCCCGAAATTGATCACCCCGCCGAGCAGCGCCGCCACCCAGGCGAACACCAGCAGGCTCTCGCCCATGGTGGCGTAGAAGCTGCGCACCGCGGCCAGCCGCGAATCGACACCGGCCACCCACGGCCGCCGGTTCAGCTCGGCATAGACGTCCGGCGCGGCACCGGGCATCACGCCCAGCAGCACGCCGGACACCACGTCGCCATCGCCCAGCAGGCGGTTCAGCGCGTCCAGGTCCATGTAGCCCTGGGCGCCGATGTACTCGTGCACGAAGCCGGCCACCGGCACGCTGACATGGTGGCGATGACCGTCCAGCGCCTGCACCTCCACGCGGTCGCCCGGCCGCAGGTCGAGCATCTGGCCCAGGTAGTCGGTGAGCAGCACGCCGTCAGTACGCGGCAACACCGGGCGCAGTGCGGTATCCAGCGGGCGACGCAGTTGCGCATCGGGCGGCAGCCCTTCGAGCACGGTGCGGTAGCTGCGCAGCCCGTGCACCAGACGCACCGGTGCCATCCGCACCGGTTCGGCTGCGCGCACGCCGGGCAACGCGGCCAGTTCCGGTACGGCACTGCGCGGTGCCGGTTCGACGAAACTGACGGCCAGGTCGTGCCGCTGCGCGATGCCGAGCTGGGTGTCGACCATGTACTGCACGGCGTCGCCCTGGAAGCGGCCGACCATCATCACCGCGCTGGCCATAGCCAACCCGAACACGGTGAACGCCGCCCGCCCGGGACGACGGCCGAGGTCGCGCAGCGCCATGCGCACCGCGGGCGTCAGCCAGCGGCGCAACCCCAGTCGCTCGGCCAGGCTCGGCCCGAATCGCGCCGGTGCCGGTGCGCGCATCGCCTCGGCCGGCGGCAGGCGCACGGCAGCGCGCAGCGCCATCAGCGCACCGGCCGCCGCCGCGCCCAGACTGACCGCCAATCCGGTGGCGATCGCCCCCGCGCTCAGCCCGTAGGCCAGGAACGGAAACCGGTAGATCCCCTGGTAGACGTGCGCCAGCCAGCCGCCGAGCGCCGCACCCAGTGCGATGCCGAGCAGCGCGCCGGCACCGGCGATCACCGCGGCGATCAGCAGGTAGTGCCAGGCCAGCGCGCGGTCCGGGTAGCCGAACGCCTTGAGCACGCCGATCTGGTCGCGCTGGGTGCCGAGCAGGCGCATCAGCACCACGTGCACCAGGAACACCGCCACGCCGAGGAAGATCGCCGGGAACAGCCGCGCCATGGTCTGCAGCTGGCGCATCTCCTCCTCCAGGTAGCGCGCAGAGGTCTGTTCGTGGCGACCGTAGGCACCGACGCCGCCGTAGCGCGCCAGCAGCTCGTCCAGCGCGGCGATCACCGCGGCCGGCTTCGCCTCGGGCCGCAGCCGCAGCACCACGCTGTTGAACGCGCCGTCCATCGACAGCGCCTTCTCCATCGCATGCCGGTTCATCCACGCCACGGCATAGCGACGGAAGTCGGGGAACACCGCGCCGGGCGGGCTCTGGTAGACGTACTCCGGCGAGGTCGCCACGCCGACCACGCGCAGCCAGCGCTGGCGCCCGCGCAGGGTCAGACTGAGCGTGTCGCCGGCGCGCAGCGCGTGGGCGGCGGCGAAGGCCTCGCCGAGCACCACCTCGTTGTCCACGTCCGGATCCGGCAGCCGCCCGCTGCGCAGTTGCAGGCGGTTGAGCAGCGGCTGCCCGCCCTCTTGTGGCAACGAGACCAGCTCGACCCGAACCGGCTCGCCGAAGCCGGGCACGCCGAGCGTGCCGGCCGCCATCAGGCGGGTCTGCGCGGTCTGCACGCCGTCGATGGCCGCCAGCCGCGGCGCCAGCGTGTCCGGTGCGCGCTTGAGCGGCGCCCACAAGTCGGCCAACGCACCTTCGCGGTAGAAGCGCTCCCGCGTCACGGTGAGCGACTGGTAGGTGGATTGCGACATCACCAGCGTGGCGACGCCGCCGGCGATCACGAGCGCGATCGCCAGCGCCTGCCCGCGCAGGTGCCACAGGTCGCGCCACGCCTTGCGGTTCAGCGCGCTCACCAGCGCAGCTCCCGCGCCGGGATGCGCTGCTCGGGGCGCGACTCGCGCACGATGCGGCCGTCGCCCAGGTACAGCACCCGGTGCGCCATGCGCGCGATGTCGGCGTTGTGGGTGATCACCACGGTGGTGGTGCCGAGCTCGACGTTGACCCGCTCCAGCGCCTCGAGCACGCGCACGCCGGTGGCCGAGTCGAGCGCGCCGGTGGGCTCGTCGCACAGCAATACCGCCGGCCGCTTGGCGATGGCACGGGCGATCGCCACCCGCTGCTGCTGGCCGCCGGAAAGCTGGGCCGGGAAATGATCCATGCGGTCGGCCAGGTCCACCCGCGCCAGCGCTTCCTCCGGGCTCATCGCGCCGTCGGCGAGGTCGGTGACGATGGCCACGTTCTCGCGTGCGGTGAGGCTGGGAATGAGGTTGTAGAACTGGAACACGAAGCCGACGTGCTCGCGCCGGAACAGGGTCAGCTCGCGCTCGTCGGCACCGGACAGGTGATGGCCCTCGTACCAGACCTCGCCCGCGGTGGGCACGTCCAGCCCGCCGAGGATGTTCAGCAGGGTCGACTTGCCGCTGCCGGACGGCCCCAGCAGCACCACGAACTCGCCGCGGTACAGGTCCAGGTCGACACCGCGCAGCGCATGCACCTCCACCTCGCCCATGCGGTAGACCTTGGTCAGGCCGCGGGCGCGGAAGACGGCATCGCTGTCCGGACGGGCGGGCGTCCCCATGCATGGCTCCATGACACCGCGCGGGGGTGCCGTGCCGACCACCCTAGACGCTGCGCGATCCCGCCGACCTGATCCTGCGCAAATACCGGCCCGATCGCCGGCGCGCGGTCAGGCGCGGGCGGCCAGCGCCGCCACCGTCGCCCGGTAGCGGGCGGCGATGCGCTCCTCGTCGTGATGCACGAAGTCGCGCACCACCCAGCGACCGCCGCACATCACGTGGCGCACCAGTGGCGTGTTGCCGGCGAAAAGGAAGCTGTCCATCGCCGACCCGGCCTCGCGAGCGGCGAGCAGCGGCGCCTGGTCATCCAGCACCAGCAGATCGGCACGCCGCCCCGCTTCCAGTGCGCCGAGCGGCAGGCCGGATGCCTGGGCACCGCCGCGCAGGGCGGCGGACCAGAGCGTTTCGCCCACGCTGGCACCCTCGCCGCGCGAAGCGATGTTGCGATGGCGGGTGACCAGCCGCTGGCCGTATTCGAGCCAGCGCAGTTCCTCCACCGGCGACACCGAGATGTGCGAGTCCGAGCCGACGCCGAGCACGCCGCCGGCATCGAGGTAGTCGGCCAGCGGGAACAGACCGTCGCCGAGATTCGCCTCGGTGGTCGGGCACAGGCCTGCGACCGCACCGCTGCGCGCCAGCCGCGAGGTCTCGTGGCCGGTCAGGTGGGTGGCGTGGACCAGACACCAGCGCGCATCCACGTCGGCGTGATCGAGCAGCCATTCGACCGGTCGCGCGCCGCGCACGGCAAGGCAGTCCTGCACCTCGCCGACCTGCTCGGCGATGTGGATGTGGATCGGCCCGGTCTGCGCCGCGCCGGTCGCCAGCAATGTCCGCATCGCGGTCTCCGGCACCGCGCGCAGCGAATGCATCGCAATGCCCACGCGCAGGTCGGCGGACTCGTGCGCGCGCAGCGCCTCGAGCAGGCGCAGGTAGTCGGACACCTCCGCGTGGCCGAAGCGGCGCTGGCGCGGCGCCAGCGGCCGGCCGTCGAAACCGCCGGTCATGTACAGCACCGGCAGCAGGGTCAGCGCGATGCCGGCTTCCCTCGCCGCCTCGATCAGCGCCAGCGACATCGCCTCGGGCTGCGCGTAGGGCGTGCCGTCCGGCTGGTGATGCACGTAGTGGAACTCGCAGACCTGGGTATAGCCGGCCTTGAGCATCTCCACGTAGAGCTGGGCGGCGATCGCCTGCAGCGATTCCGGATCCAGCGCGGCGGCGAAGCCGTACATCGCCTCGCGCCAGGTCCAGAAGCTGTCGTTGCCGGGACCGCGCCGTTCGGCCAGTCCGGCCATGGCCCGCTGGAAGGCGTGCGAATGCAGGTTGGGCATGCCCGGCAGCACCCAGCGGCCGAGTGGCTCGCCGACCGCATCGGGCGACTCGGCCAAATGCCCGGTGGCATCGACGGCCAGCTGGCCGCCGGCCCGCCAGCCCTGCGGCGTCCAGTGGACATCGGCATACGGGGATTCTTGCGAAACCGGCGACATCATGGGGGCGATCCGTCGAAAAAACCCCAGTGTAGCGGCCCGCGTCGACCCGGCCTTCGCGGCAGTGCGGCATAATGGGCGGATGGCCAGGAAGACTTCCGAGCAAGCACCCAAGCTGCAGCTTCGGCTGGCGGTGCCCGCGGACGTCCCCCAACTGGTCGAGCTGACCGCCCGCGTCTATACCGCCGAGTGGGGTCATTCGGCGGAAATGCTGCGCTCCCAGCAGACGCATTTCCCGGAAGGCCAGTTCGTCGTCGAGTACGAGGGGCGCATCGTCGGTTACTGCGCCACCTTCCGCATCGACGAGGCCACCGCGCTGGCGCCGCACACCTGGGTGCAGATCACCGGCGGCGGCATGGCATCGCGGCACAAACCGGACGGCGACTGGCTGTACGGCATGGAAGTGGTGGTGCACCCGGACTACCGCGGCATGCGCATCGGCCAGCGCCTGTACCAGGCGCGCAAGCGGCTGTGCCAGGAGCTGAAGCTGCGCGGCATCGTGTTTGGCGGACGCATCCCCGGCCTGGCCAGGAACCTCGCCCGCTACGGCAGCGCCGAGGCCTACGTGCAGGCGGTGGTCGAAGGCAGGCGCCGCGACCAGACGCTGAGCTTCCAGCTGCACAACGATTTCGAGCTGGTCGGCCTGCTGCGCAACTACGTGCCGTCGGACTACGACTCGCTCGGCTACGCCGCCCATCTGGTGTGGCGCAACCCACGCCTGATGGATCACCCGGACATGCCCTCGGTGCCGACGCCGCAGCGCCTGCCCGACTCGGTGCGGGTGGCCTCGGTACAGTACCAGCAGCGGCGCATCACCTCGTTCGAGGAATTCGCCACCCAGGTGGAGTACTTCACCGACATCGCCGCCGACTACAGCGCCGACTTCGTCACCTTCCCCGAACTGATCACGCTGCAGCTGCTGTCGATCGAGAACGAGGAGCTGTCGCCGGTCGAGGCGATCCGCAAGCTGAGCCACTACACGCCGCAGGTGAAGGAACTCTTCAGCTCGCTGGCGGTGCGCTACAACATCAACATCATCGGCGGCTCGCACCCGACCGAGCAGCCGAACGGCGACATCCACAACGTCTGCTACGTGTGCCTGCGCGACGGCTCGATCCACGAGCGCGAGAAGCTGCACCCCACGCCCAGCGAGCGCACCGTGTGGAACATCAGCGGCGGCGAGAGCGCGGCGACGATCCAGACCGACTGCGGCCCGATCGGCGTGATGATCTGCTACGACTCGGAGTTCCCCGAGGTCGCCCGCCACCTCACCGACCAGGGCGCGCTGATCCTGTTCGTGCCGTTCTGCACCGACGTGCGCGAGGGCTACCTGCGCGTGCGCTACTGCTCGCAGGCACGGGCGATCGAGAACCAGTGCTACGTGGTGCTGTCCGGCAACGTCGGCAACCTGCCCGGCGTGAACAACTTCGACATCCAGTACGGCCAGAGCTGCATCCTCACGCCCAGCGACTTCCCGTTCGCCCGCGACGGCATCGCCGCCGACTCCACGCCGAACATCGAGACGGTGCTGTTCGCCGACCTTAGCCTGGAGAACCTGGCCAAGGCGCGCAACGCCGGCGCGGTGCAGAACCTCAAGGATCGCCGCTTCGACCTCTACCAGACGCGCTGGCACACGCTGGCGCGCTGACCCCTTCCCTCCATTGCCCGACGACATGACCGACCAGCAGACACCTCCATCGACCTCGTCCAACCCGCGCCTGCAGGCGCTGCTGGGCCACGAATTCTTCGCCCCGGCCCAGTGGAAGCGCCGACTGGCGCTGTGGATCGGCGCCGTGCTGGTGGCGCTGGCGGCGATCGTGTTCGCCAAGGCCAGCGACTGGTCGTTCCACCTGTTCCAGGAAATACTCGGCTACGGCGTGTGGATTCCGCTGATCCTCACGCCGATCGTGTTCGCCGGGCTGGCCTGGGTGACCGAGGGCAAGCTGCGCGCCACGCGCGGCAGCGGTATTCCGCAGGTGATCGGCACCTTGCACATCGAGGACGAGGGCTTCCGCGCGAGGATGCTGGCGCTGCCGATCGCCGCCGGCAAGATGGTGCTCACCCTGATCGCGCTGGGCGTCGGTGCCTCGATCGGTCGCGAAGGTCCGACCGTGCACGTGGGTGCGGGCCTGTTCTACACGCTGGGTCGCCGCTTCGGCTTCACCGACCCGAAGGCGGCCTCGCGCTTCATCCTGGCCGGTGGTGCGGCGGGTATCGCCGCGGCGTTCAACACGCCGCTGGCCGGCGTGGTGTTCGCGATCGAGGAACTGGCCGGCACCTTCGAGCACCGCTTCAGCGGCCTGCTGCTCACCGCGGTGATCGTCGGCGGCGTGGTCTCGCTGGGCATCATGGGCAACTACTCCTACTTCGGCGAGGTGGACGCCAGCCTGCCGCTCGGCCACGCATGGCTGGCGGTGCTGCTCACGGGCATCATCTGCGGCCTGCTCGGCGGCCTGTTCGCGCGACTGATCCTGCTCAGCCGTCGCGGCCCGCTGGCCTACATCGGCCGGCTGCGCTCGCATGCACCGGTGCTGTTCGCCGCCGGCTGCGGCCTGGCGCTGGCGGTGCTCGGCGTGCTCACCCACAACAACATCTACGGCACCGGTTACGACCAGGCCCGCGCCTTCGTGCAGGAGGCCGCCGCCACGCCGGGCCAGGGCTTCGGCATCGCCAAGCTGCTGGCGAACGTGGTCTCGTACTGGGCCGGCATCCCCGGCGGCATCTTCTCGCCGGCGCTGGCCGTGGGCGCGGGCCTGGGCCACAACATCGCCACCTTCCTGCCGGGCGTGCCGGCCGCGGCGGTGGTGCTGCTGGGCATGAGCGCCTACCTCTCCGGCGTGACCGGCGCGCCGCTGACCTCGGCGGTGATCGCGATGGAACTGACCGACAACCAGGACATGGTGATCCCGATCATGGCCGCCTGCCTGCTGGCGCGCGCGGCCGCGTCGATCTTCAGCCCGACCCCGGTCTACAAGGATTTCGCCGAGCGCATGGTGCAGGATTTCGAACGCCAGCACGCCGCCGCCCAGGCGGCCGCCAAGGCCGAGGCCGAAGCGCATGGCGGTGCCCACCCCGCCGCTGCGGCAGAGGATCTGGAGGTCGTGGAACCGATGCCCGCCGGCAAGACCAGCGCCTACGACGAACAAGCCGCTCCGCGCGACTACGAGGAGCCGGCCGCACCGCCGCACGACACCGCACCCGACGCCCACTGAGCCGGAGGTCGCCGTGATGAGCGCAACGCGCTGGGACGTGCTGCTGACCGGAGCCAGGCTGGCGACCCTCGCCGAGGACGCGCCGTTCGGCCTGATCGACGACGGCGCACTGGCGATCGCTGGCGATCGCATCGCCTGGGTGGGGCGACGCACGGAACTGGACACAGTCGACCACCCGTCCGCCGTCGAGACGATCGATCTGGGCGGCGCGCTGGTCACGCCCGGCCTGATCGACTGCCACACCCACCTGGTGTTCGGCGGACAGCGCGCACGCGAATTCGACATGCGCCTGCACGGCGCCAGCTACGAGACCATCGCGCGGGCGGGGGGCGGCATCGTCTCGACCGTGACCGCCACGCGCGCGGCCAGTGAGGACGCGCTGCTGGCCAGCGCCTCCGCCCGTGCCCGCGCCCTGCTGGCCGACGGCGTCACCACGCTGGAGATCAAGTCGGGCTACGGCCTGACCCTGGACGACGAGCGGAAGATGTTGCGCGTGGCGCGCCGCCTCGGCGAGGAACTGGGCATCACCGTGCGCACCAGCTTTCTGGGTCTGCACACGGTGCCACCGGAATTCCGCGAGCGGCGAGCGGCCTACATCGCCGAGGTCTGCGACCGCTGGCTGCCGACGCTGGCCGGAGAGGGGCTGGTGGATGCAGTGGATGCGTTCTGCGAGCGGATCGCCTTCACCGCGGAGGAGACGCGTCGCCTGTTCGAACGGGCGACCGCCCTCGGCCTGCCGGTGAAACTGCACGCCGAGCAGCTGTCCGACCAGGGCGGCGCGGCGCTGGTGGCGGGGTTCGGCGGGCTGTCGGCCGACCATCTGGAACATCTGGACGAGGCCGGCATCGAGGCGATGGCCGGTGCCGGCACCGTGGCGGTGCTGCTGCCGGGGGCGTTCTACGCGCTGCGCGAGACGAAACTGCCGCCGGTGGATGGCCTGCGTGCCGCCGGGGTGCCGCTGGCCGTGGCGACCGACTGCAACCCGGGCACTTCCCCGCTGCTGTCGCTGCGGCTGGCGGCCGGCATGGCCTGCACGCTGTTCCGGCTGACCCCGGAGGAAGCCCTGCGCGGCATCACCGTGCACGCCGCACGCGCGCTGGGGCTGGCCGACCGCGGCACGCTCGCCGCCGGCCAGCGGGCGGATCTGGCCGTGTGGAACGTGCGCGAGCCGGCCGAACTCTGCTACTGGATCGGCGGCACCCTGCTCCGCCAGCGCTGGGTCGGCGGTCGCCGCGCCGGCTGATTCCGCGCCTCGCCTGCCGCGGACACGAAAAACCCCGCCGCAGCGGGGTTTTTTTCGTGCGTCGCCCGGCGCGTGGGCTCAGGCCGACTTCTTCTTCGGTGCCGCCTTCTTGGCTGCCGCCGGCTTGGTCACGGTCGGCTTGCCGCCGGCCACGGCCGGCTGGGCGCCATGAGCGCGGCTGTTGCCGTAGCTGGCACGATTGATCTTGCCGCGGCGGGTCCTGCGATCGCCCTTACCCATGGGAACTCCTCGATGATTCGTTGATGACTGGTACGGCCGACCATCGTAGCAGTGGACCCGCAAATCGCAAGACGGCGCGGCGCCGCCGTTCAGTGCACGCAGGTGGGCCCGTGGATGTGCCCGCTCAGGCGGTCGGCACGCAGGTTGAGGAAGTGCGAGAAGGCCAGCAGCAGGCCACCGATCGTCACCAGCACGCTGTGCAACACGATCGAGTACCCCTCGGCCAGGGTCACGCCGAGCAGCAGCAGGGTCAGTCCCGGCAATGCGAACGTCAACGGCTGGGGCACGTGGTGGCGCCGATAGCCGCGCCCCAGGCTGAACAGGGCAAGCGCGCTGGCGAACATCACGAAGCCGCGCTCGAAAGCATGGCTGGCCAGGAACTCCAGCCCCACCAGCGGCAGGATCGCCAGCACGAACGGCAGCGCGGCGCAGTGGATCGCGCAGAGGAACGAGGCCGTGGCGCCGATGCGATCGGCCACGTGCCACCAGAAGGATTTGTCGGAAGGCTCGGGTTGCATGGGGTCGCCCCAGTCAACGGCGGCGGGGAGGACCGCCTGTCTGGACATGGATGTTACTTTATAACAACACCGCTTGCCAACCCGGAGCCGACGGCCCGCGTGGGTCGGTTCAGTCCTTGCGGCAGTTGCGGCACACGCCGTGCACTTCCAGCGTCTGCGCCTGCGGCCGGAAGCCGAAGCTCTCGGCCTGGGATTCGATCAGTGCCGCAACCCGTTCGTCGCACACTTCCTGCGCGCTGGAGCAGACATCGCAGATCAGGAACGGCACCTGGTGCGCCTCGGCCGGATGGTGGCAGGAGACGAACGCGTTGACCGATTCGAGCTTGTGGATGAAGCCCTGCTCGAGCAGGAAATCCAGCGCGCGGTAGACCGTGGGCGGTGCCGCATTGCCGTGATGCTCGCGCAGCTGGTCGAGCAGGTCGTAGGCCTTGACCGGCTTGCCCGCCGCGGCCACCAGTTCCAGCACTTCCTTGCGCAGCGGCGTGAGCCGCAGGCCGCGCTCCTCGCTCGCGTGCGAAACCGCCTCGACGAAACCCTGCGGGGTCTCCTCGTGGTGCGTGTGGAACTTGCCCGCTGCCTGCTTGCTCAATGGGTTCACCTCGACCGGGATCATACATCGGGCACCGCATGCACCCGATACCGGCAGATGGGGACGAACGGCAGGAACGAAAGTTCGTACGGATCAGCGCGACGGACGCCGTGGCGGCAACGGGGGCGGACGGCTGGCCGAGGGTGGCGGCAGGCGCCAGACCACCCACCAACCGACCGGTCCGAGCAGCAGTGCCCAGACCACGCCCGCCCCGGTGCGTCCGCGCCACCATCCCAGCGCGGCACCGACCACGACGAAGAACAGGCTCCACCAGGTCAGCGCGGCCCAAGGCACCAACGCCATCAGGTTGGCGAAGACGTGCCAGAACGCGCCCGGCGCATCCAGATCCACGCCCTGCGTCGCCTTGGCCAGCAGCTCATCCATGGCGGTGGCCGGGTCGGCGGGGCATGCTCGGGATCGATCAAGCCTGCGCGCGGGTGAGCGCGTCGTCGATGCGCTGCAGCGCCACGTCGCGGCCGGCCAGGTAGATGGTGTGATCGATCGATGGCGAGACCTGGGTGCCGGTCATCGCCACGCGCAGCGGCTGCGCCACCTTGCCCATGCCCAGCTCCAGCTTGGCGGCGACCTGTTCGATCACCGCATGGATCGGCTCGGGCTTCCACGCGCAACCGGCGAGCAGCGCCTTCGCCTCGCTCAGCACGGCGATGGCGCTGTCGCTCTTCAGGTGCTTGGCGACGGCCTTCTCGTCCCATTCGGGGATCGGGCCGAACCAGATCGCCGCGCGTTCGGCCATCTCCTTCAGTGTCTGCACGCGGTCGCGCAGAGCCACGATGAGGTCGGCCGCGGCCGGCCCCTTCGCCGGATCCAGCCCCGCCTGCTGCAGGTGCCACTCGAATTCCGGTGCGATGGCCTGCGGGTCGTCGGTCTTCAGGTAATGCTGGTTCAGCCACTTCAGCTTCTCGGTATCGAAGCGCGAGGCCGCCTTGTTGACGTCGGCGATATCGAACAGTTTCACCATCTCCTCGCGCGAGAAGATCTCCTGGTCGCCGTGCGACCATCCCAGCCGCACGAGGTAATTGAGCAGCGCGTGCGGCAGGTAGCCGTCGCTGCGGTACTCCATCACGCTCACCGAGTTGGTGCGCTTGGAGAGTTTCCTGCCCTCGTGGTCAAGGATCATCGGCAGGTGCGCGAACTCCGGCACCGCGGCGTCGAGCGCGTGATAGATGTTGATCTGGCGCGGGGTGTTGTTGACGTGGTCGTCGCCGCGGATCACCTCGGTGATGCCCATGTCGATGTCGTCCACCACCACGGCGAAGTTGTAGGTCGGCCAGCCGTCGGAGCGGAAGATCACCAGGTCGTCCAGCTCGCTGTTGGCGATCTCGATGCGCCCCTTGACCTTGTCCTCGAACACCACCGAACCCTCGGCGGGATTCCTGAAGCGGATCACCCGGTTCGGGTCCTCACGATACGGTTCGTTGCGGTCGCGGTAGTAGCCGTTGTAGCGGGGCTTCTCGCCGGCCGCCATCGCGGCCTCGCGCATCGCCTCGATCTCGTCCTTCGACTCGTAGGCGTAGTAGGCCTTGCCCTCGGCCAGCAGCCGGTCGGCGACTTCCTTGTAGCGGGCCAGCCGCTGGGTCTGGTAGACGGGCTTCTCGTCGGCATCCAGGTCCAGCCAGTGCATGGCGTCGAGGATCGCCTTGACCGCCTCGTCGGTGGAGCGCTCGCGATCGGTGTCCTCGATGCGCAGCACGAACTCGCCACCGCGACGGCGCGCCTCCAGCCAGCAGTACAGTGCGGTGCGCGCGCCGCCGATGTGCAGGAAACCGGTGGGGCTGGGAGCGAAGCGGGTGCGGACGGTCATGGGATACTGGCGCGATGCGAAAGGGAACGTTCCATTTTAGACCATCCGGCCCGTTGTGCCGGCCTGCGTCCTGGGCGATCGCGCTGGTCGCGTCGGCCGGGCTCGGGATGGTCCACGCGCAGACCCGCAACCCCGGTTACGACCGGCCGGGCATGGGCTTTGCGCCCGCGGTCCTGGATGCCGGCGCGTTCACCGTCGAACAAGGCCTGCCGGATGTCAGCGAAGACCGCGACGGCGCCACGACCACCCGCCTGTACAGCGCCGACACCCTGCTCCGCCTGGGCCTCGGCGGCCCCCTGGAACTGCAGCTGGGCAGCACGCCATGGAACCGGCTGGCCACGCCCGGCGGCGACCTGCGCGGTCGCGGCAGCAGCAGTCTGGGCCTCAAGTTCGCGCGGCCGGCCGGCGACTCGGCGTGGAGCTGGGGTCTCCTCGGCAGCATGACGTTCACCGACGGCAGCCGCGCGTTCCGGGCCGACCGCCGCCAGTACATGCTCGGACTGGAAGTGAACCGGCAGGCGGGAGCAAGGCAGTCGCTGGGGCTGTATCTCGCCGATGCGCGTGCCGCAGGCGACAGCAGCACGCTGGCGCTCAGTGACACCGTGTCCGTCACGCCTGCGCTGAGCGCCTACCTGCAACTGGCGACGCTGCATCCGAGCCATGCGGGAGCCGGGCAGCTCGCCGGTGCAGGCCTTGCCTGGATGGCCACCCCGCGCCTGCAGCTCGACGCGGGCTTCAACCACCGGCTGGCGGGCAGCGCATCACGCTGGCAGGCCAACCTCGGCGCGTCGTACTACTTCGGCGACTGAGCCGGCCGGTCGTCAGCGGCGCAGTTGCGTCTCGCAACCCCTGCCGCGACACAGCTCCATATCGGGATTACGGAACTGGCCGCCGACCGCGCCCCACCCCCGAAGCATCCAGCGACAACGGATGGATGGCAGCCTTCGCGCTGCCCATGTCGATCTGCGGCAAGGGTTCCGGACGCCTGGACGGAGTCGCGCTGATCAGCTCGTAGCGCACCTCGAACAGCGGGTGGTGCGACTTGGCCGGCACCTTGTCCGGGACAACAAACCCGACGCCCTCTTGCTGCGGTAGCGCGACAGCGGCAAGGCAGCCCTTTGGCAGGACCCATCCGAGCAACAGCAATATCGGCTTCATGGCGGCCTTCTGGGCCTCGCGCATGTGGGGACGGCGGGCACCGGGCCGGTGTTAGCCCTACCGGGGCGTCACCAGGACGTCACAACCGCGCCATGCCGCCGAAACCTCGCCTGCCCACGCTATGCCAAGCCAGCCAGAGGCACGCCATGCGTATCGGCATCGTCACCGAAACCTATCCGCCGGAGATCAACGGCGTCGCGCTGACCGTCCACAGCCTTGCCGCCGGGCTCGCGTCGCTGGGGCACTCGGTCGAGGTGATTCGCCCGCGGCAGCCGCAGCCGTTCGTCGACGAACCGGGCACGCTGCCGGTGGAGACCCGCGGCGCCGCACTGCCGCGCTACCCGGGGCTTCGCTTCGGGTTGCCCGCCGGCCGCATGCTGCGCCGCCGCTGGAGCCGTTTGCGGCCGGACGCCATCTACGTGGCCACGGAAGGCCCACTGGGGTGGTCGGCCATGCGCGCTGCGCAACAGCTCGACCTGCCGGTCGCCACCGGCTTCCATACCCGCTTCGACACCTACGCGGCGCACTACGGGGTCGGCTTCCTCACCGAGGCCGTACGCGGCTATCTGCGGCGCTTCCACAATCGCGGCGGCGCCACGCTGGTACCGACCGAAGCGCTGCGACGGGAACTCAACGACATGGGCGTGGCCAACGCGCGCATCCTGCGCCGCGCCGTGGACACCCGGCAGTTCCATCCGCAGCACCGCGACCCGGCCCTGCGCCTGCAGTGGGGCGCCGAAGGCCATGCGCCGGTGATGCTCTACGTCGGCCGCATCGCCGCGGAAAAGAACCTCGATCTCGCCGTGCGCAGTTTCCGCGCGCTGCAGCAGCAGGTGCCCGAGGCCCGCTACGTGTGGGTCGGCGATGGCCCCGCACGCGCGGCGCTGCAGGAAGCCCACCCGGACTTCATCTTCGCCGGCATGCAGCGCGGCGAGGCGCTGGCGCGACACGTGGCCAGCGCGGACCTGTTCGTCTTTCCCAGCCTGAGCGAGACCTTCGGCAACGTGATCCTGGAGTCGCTGGCCGCCGGCGTGCCGGTGGTCGCCTACCGCGAAGGCGCCGCGCGCGAGCACATGACCGACGGCCACAACGGTTACGTGATCGAGCCGGACAACGAGCCGCGCTTCATCGAGGCGGCGATCACCCTGGGCAGCAACCCCAGCCTGATCCGCCACATGGGCCGCGCTGCCCAGGCCAGTGTGGCCGCGCTGTCGCCTGACGCGGTGATCCGCGATTTCGAATCCCTGCTGATGCAGCTCGCCGAGGAGAAGCGCCATGTCCCGCCTGCCGCCGCTGCCCACGCCTGAGCTTGCCATCGGGCCGCGCTTCGCCATCGACCGCCGCATGTGCGTGGCGGCCAACCGCTGGGGCGCGCGTCGCGCGGTGGGCGTGTTCTTCGGTGCGGTCAGCCGGCTCGGCGACGGCGTGTTCTGGTATGCGTTGATGCTCTCGCTGGCGCTGTTCGACGGTTTGCGCGGACTCACCGCCGCCGCGCACATGGCGCTCACCGGGCTCACCGCACTGATGCTCTACCGCCTGCTCAAGCGCTGGACCCGGCGCCCGCGGCCGTTCCGCGCCTGCCCCGGCGTGATCGCGCACGTGCCGCCGCTGGACGAGTTCAGCTTCCCGTCCGGCCACACGCTGCAAGCAGTGGGCTTCACCGTGGTGGCGCTGGCCTGGTATCCGATGCTGGCGCCGCTGCTGCTGCCGTTCACCGCACTGGTCGCCGCCTCGCGGGTGATTCTCGGCCTGCACTACCCCAGCGACGTGCTGGCGGCGATCGGCATCGGCGGCGCGCTCGGTTCGCTCGCGCTGTGGCTGGGTCATCTCGCGCTGCTGGCGTGAGCAGATCCTAGCCAGCACGTGCACGAGTGCTGTGCGATCAGCACGATAGGCCACCTATCCACAGGCTTTTCCCATCGACCTCCACAGCGGCTGTGGAAAACGCGCGCACGGCTGCACAGAAAATGAGCGGCGCGTAGAAAGTGTCTGATCGCAAACATGCGAATCGCGCTTGTCCACAGGCTTTTCCGCAGGACACCCACACCGGCTGTGGACAACACCGGATGCGCCCACAAAAAAGCCGCCGCACCGGAGGGTGCGACGGCTTCGACGGGGCCCCGCGGCGATCCGCGGATCAGGCCGCGCGCGGCGCCTTCATCAGCAGGCCGAGCACATCGGCGAGGCGATCACGCATCTCGCGGCGGTCGACGATCATGTCGATCGCACCGTGCTCGAGCAGGAACTCCGAACGCTGGAAGCCTTCCGGCAGCGTCTCGCGCACGGTCTGCTCGATCACGCGCGGACCGGCGAAACCGATCAGCGCCTTCGGCTCGCCGATGTTGATGTCACCGAGCATCGCCAGGCTGGCCGATACGCCGCCGGTGGTCGGGTTGGTCATTACGCTGATGTACGGCACACCGGCGTCGCGCAGCTTCGCCAGCGCGGCCGAGGTCTTGGCCATCTGCATCAGCGAGAACAGCGACTCCTGCATGCGCGCACCACCGGTCGCCGAGAAGCACACCAGCGCACTGCGCTCGGCCAGCGCCTTTTCCGCCGCGCGGGCGAACTTTTCGCCGACCACCGAACCCATCGAACCGCCCATGTAGGCGAACTCGAAAGCCACGGCGACCAGCGGGCGCTCCTTGAGCTTGCCGCTCATCGCGACCAGTGCGTCCTTTTCGCCGGTGGACTTCTGCGCGCCCACCACGCGGTCGCGGTACTTCTTCGAATCGCGGAATTTCAGCGGGTCGGTCGGCTCGAGATTCGGCCACAACTCGACCGTGCTGCCCTCGTCGAACAGCGCGGCTAGGCGCGCACGCGCGCGGATGGCGTGGTGATGGCCGCACTTGGGGCAGACCATCAGGTTGCGCTCCAGCTCCGGGCGGTAGAGCACCGCGCCACAGCCGCCGCACTTGTCCCACACGCCCTCGGGCACCTTGCCCTTGCCGGCGGCGGGTGCGCCCTGGGTACGGGCGCGCGGGGTCATGATTTTCTGCAGCCAGTTCATTGCAACACCTCAAACGTTCCTGACCGAAACGGCCAGGCGACCGTTTCAGTGTGCATCGAGTGCGGCGCGGATCGGTGCCAGGAAGTCCTTTGCCCGGGCCACGGCTTCGTCCGCCGTGCCTGCCCCGTCCAACCGCTCCACCAGCGCGCTGCCGATCACCACCGCATCGGCGAAGGCGGCAATCTCCTTCGCGCTCTGCGCATCGCGCACGCCGAAACCCACTGCCACCGGCGCCCTGGCGCGCGAGCGGATGTCGGCCACGCGGGACGCGATGTCCCGGGTGCTCAACCGCCCGGCGCCGGTGATGCCGGCAAACGACACATAGTACAGGAAGCCCTCGGCCACCTCGCACAACTGCGCCATACGCGCGGGTGCGGTGGTCGGGGCTGCCAGGCGGATGGTCTTGAGGCCGGCGGCGCGCAGCGGTTCGAGCACCGCAGACTCTTCCAGCGGACAATCCACCAGCAGCACCCCATCCACGCCCGCGGCCGCGGCCTCCGCGGCGAACGCCTCGTAGCCGTGGATCTCGACCGGGTTGAGGTAGCCCATCAGCACCACCGGCGTGTCCGCATCGCGCCGGCGGAATTCACCCACCCAGCGCAGCACGTCGCCCAGGCCTACGCCTTTGGCGATCGCCCGCTCGCTGGCGTGCTGGATCACCGGACCGTCGGCCATCGGGTCGGAGAACGGCACGCCCAGTTCGATCAGGTCCGCACCGCCTTCCACCAGCGCGTGCATCAGCGCGACCACGGCATCAGGCGATGGATCGCCGGCGGTGACGAACGGGATCAGGCCGGTGCGGCCGGCGGCCTTGAGCGAGGCGAAGCGTTGATCGATTCGGGACATGGGAGCCAGGAGCGAGGAGTGAGTGGAGAGGAGTGAGGAGTGAGAGCAGGCAAGTCCGGAAGATTCGAGTGGCGTGGAGCGAAGTGGCTTTCTCTCACTTCTCACTCCTCGACACTCACTCCTGCTCTCAGACGGTGACGCCCTCGCGCGCGGCGATGGTGTGCACGTCCTTGTCGCCGCGACCCGAGAGGTTGCACAGCACCAACCCGTCTTTTGGAAGCTCGCGAGCGAGCTTCATCGCCTGCGCCACCGCGTGGCTGGACTCCAGCGCCGGCAGGATGCCCTCCATGCGCGCCAGCAGGTGGAACGCCTCCATCGCCTCGGCGTCGGTGACGCCCACATAGTCGGCGCGGCCGGTGTCCTTGAGGAAGGCGTGCTCGGGGCCGACGCCCGGGTAATCGAGGCCGGCGGAGATCGAGTGGGTCTCGGCGATCTGGCCGTTGTCGTCGCACAGCACGTAGGTGCGGTTGCCGTGCAGCACGCCGGGGCGACCGGCCGCCAGCGAGGCCGCATGCAGTCCGCTGCCGATGTCCTCGCCCGCCGCCTCGGCGCCGACGATACGCACGTCGCGGTCGTTGAGGAATTCGTGGAACAGGCCGATCGCATTGGAGCCGCCGCCGACGCAGGCGGTGATCGCATCCGGCAGCCGGCCATATTCGGCGAGCATCTGCGCGCGCGCCTCGCGGCCGACGATGGCGTTGAAGTCGCGCACCATCATCGGGTACGGGTGCGGACCGGCCACGGTGCCGATGATGTAGAAGGTGTCGGCCACGTTGGTGACCCAGTCGCGCATCGCTTCGTTCAGCGCGTCCTTCAGCGTCTTCGAGCCGGAGGTCACCGGCACCACCTCGGCGCCAAGCAGCTTCATGCGGTAGACGTTGATCTTCTGCCGCTCGATGTCGGTGGCGCCCATGTACACCACGCACTTCAGGCCCAGCCGCGCGGCCACTGTGGCACTGGCCACGCCGTGCTGCCCGGCGCCGGTCTCGGCGATGATGCGCGGCTTGCCCATGCGCTTGGCGACTAGGCCCTGGCCGATGGTGTTGTTGATCTTGTGCGCGCCGGTGTGGTTCAGGTCCTCGCGCTTGAGGATGATGCGCGCGCCGCCCACGTGCGCCGACAACCGCTCGGCGTGGTACAGCGGGCTGGGCCGCCCGACGTAGTGGGTAAGGTCGCGGTCCAGCTCGGCGAGGAATTCCAGATCCTTGCGCAGGCGCTCGTACGCCTCGGTCAGCTCGGCCAGCGGCGCCATCAACGTCTCGGCCACGTACTGGCCGCCGAAGGGGCCGAAACGACCGTGCGGATCGGGCCAGGCATGGAAGTCGGTGACGGTGGGGACGGCGGTCGACGCGGGCGTGGCCATGGCGATATTCCTGTGCGAAAAACTGCGACGTGCTGGTCCGGCAAACCGGCAAGGTGCCCAGCATAGGCCGGCCACGGCCGGAGAAAAAGCGAGAAGTTCGCAACGATATGTGAGTAAATATCACACATGAGCGCGCGTGACCTGCCCCCACTCAATGCCCTGCGTACCTTCGAAGCCGCCGCGCGACTGGGCAGCATGAGCCTCGCTGCGCGGGAGCTGCACGTGACCCACGGTGCGGTAAGCCGGCAAGTGCGCGTGCTGGAAGAGGCGCTGGGCCAGCCACTGTTCACCCGGGAAGGCCGCGGGATCGCACTCACCACGGTCGGCCAGCAGCTGCACGAGCAATGCAGCACCGCGTTCGGGCAACTGCGCGAGGGCTGGCAGCAATTGCGCCACACTCGCGCCTCGGCGGCCTTCGTGCTCGGCTGCCCGGGCAGCGTGCTCGCGCGCTGGGTGATTCCACGGATGGAGCGCCTGCGCCACGAGCTGCCCACCCTGCCCCTGCATCTGGCGGTGCAGGAGGAACCCGTCGCCGACCATCTGGCAGAAGTGGACGCCGCCCTGCTGCTGGCCGCGCCACCCTGGCCTGCCGGCTGGCAGGTCCACGAACTGGCGCCGGAACGGATCGGCCCGGTACTCAGCCCGCGCTACCCCGGCGCCGAGCGCCTGCGCGAATCCCCCGTCAGCGCGCTGCGTGACGAACCGTTGCTGTATACCGCCTCGCGCCCGCAGGCCTGGCCGGAGTGGGCGCGCGCCACGGGGCTGCCGCCCGCCTCGCTGCAACAGACCCAGGCGCTGCCCCATCTGTACTTCCTGCTGGAAGCCGCCGCGGCGGGCCTGGGCGTGGCGATCGCGCCGCAGCCACTGGTGGCCGACGATCTCGCCGACGGCCGATTGCTGGCCCCCTGGGGGTTCCACCCGACCTCCGCATGCTGGGCACTGGTCTCGGCGCGAGGCAGCGAGGATCCGCGACTCCCGGCCTTGGCACGATGGCTGCGCGGCGAGTTGGCCGCTACCTGAGCGCTTTCCCGGTGGCGCGAATCCGGTCCACCAATCGCAAGCCATCAGGGAGAAACCCGGGCCTCCGGCGAACACTCGCGGCAAGGTTCCCGCACACCGGGACCGCAAGGCGGCTGCATGACGCCCGGGCTTACAGATTCTGCCGCGCGCCTTCCTTCAGCTTCTCCACGATCTCTGGTGTCTGTGGCCCCAACACGCCACGCCGCTGCTCGGGAATGTGCGCCGCGACGTCTTCATCGCCGAATACGTAGTAGTCCAGCATCCGGCGCCACTGTTCGCGTTCCGCCGCCGGCAGTTCGCGGAAAGCCAGCAGGCAATGGAACAGTGCGGCGCGCCCGTGGCCGGAGTTGTAGCCAGGCGCGTCCGTCGAGTTCCACCAGTAGTTCATCAGGGCATTGAGCCGTTGCAGCGACTCCACGTTGTGCCACCACAGCGACGGGATGTAGATCGCGTCGCCAGGGTGCAGCTCGGCCACCTGCGCCGAGGCCAGCGCCTGTTTCAGTCGCGGGTAGCGCGGATCGTCGGGACGGTCCAGCCGCGCCATGCTGATCGCCGCGCCGGTCGGCGCGAAGTCCAGCGGACCGATGTAGAGGTTGGGCAGTTGTTCCGGCGGAAACAGGGTGAAGCGCCGCGCGCCGCACAGCACGCAGGCGATGTTGCGCATCGAGTCGAAATGGGTGGGCGTGGTGGCCTTGTTGCCCACCCACAGGCGCGGCTCCACCGCAGGATCGAGAAACGGCAGGCGATGGTCTTCCAGCAGCCCGGGCAGGCAGTCGCGCACGCGCGCGCTCTGGATCACCAGCGCCGGCGCGTGCTCTCGCCGGCTGTAGCTGGCCAGCCGCTGCAGACCCAGGGTGACCGGCACCTTGAAGTGCTGGTAGTTCATCTGGCCCAGATCCGCCGAATAGCCGACGATGCCGTCGGCTTCCGGTGCCACCATCAGGGTGCTGACGTCGGCGCCGTTGTCCAGCTCGGCCAGGCGTTGCGCGAAGGCGGTGTCCGACTGCAGCGCGAGCTTCACGATCGGCCAGTCGCGCACCAGCCCGCGGATCGCCAGCGGACGTTCCCGGCCGAGCAGGATGCCTGGATCGAACGGATGATCCGCATCGACCCGGACTTCCTCCATCGCGGCCGGTGCCGGCGCCGTGCTGGAAACATGACTCATGACGCTGCCCCTCCTCGGTCCACGGCGCGCACCGCCGCGATGAAGTCCTTCAGCCGCTGCGGATCCTTGATGCCGGGCGAGGCCTCGATGCCGCTGGCCACGTCCACCGCCCACGGCCGAGCCACGCGGATCGCCTCGCCGACATTGCCCGCGTGCAGGCCGCCGGCCAGCAGCAGCGGCTGCGGCAGGTCGGCCGGCATCAGCGACCAGTCGAACGCCTTGCCGCTGCCGCCGGGCTCGCCCAGGCCGTGGCCGTCGAGCAACAGGCCGGATGCACGCGGGTAGTCACGCAGGCGCGGCAGTGCCGCGGCGCCCTCGCCCATGGCGACGGCCTTCAGGTACGGACGCCCGAACTGCGCGCACCACGCGTCGCTCTCGTTGCCATGGAACTGCAGCAGATCCGGCTGCACCTGCTCGATCACCGCGCGCACGGTCTCGGCGCTGTCGTCCATCAGCAGCGCCACGGTGGTCACGAACGGCGGCATCGCGGCGACGATCGCCCGTGCCTGCGCCAGCTCGACCCGGCGCTTGCTGCGCGCGGTGATCACCACGCCGATCGCATCGGCGCCGAGCTCGGCGGCGAGCCGTGCGTCCTCGACGCGGGTCATCCCGCAGCACTTGATCCGTGTCCGCCTCACTGGCTCACCTCCGCCGGCAGGCCCCAAAGCGCCTCGTAGCGTGGACCGATGAATGTGAGTCCCGACGACGGCGCGGTCGGACCGGCGACCTCGCGGTTGCGGCCGGCCAACAGCTCACCCATCCAATCGATGGGCTGTTCACCGCGGCCGATCGGCAGCAGCGAACCGACGATGTTGCGCACCATGTGGTGCAGGAAGGCGTTGGCCTCGATCTCCACGATCACCTGCTCGTCCTCGCGACGTACCGACACGGCGAGCACCTCGCGCCGCGCGTGGGCGGCCTGGCAGGCGATCGCGCGGAAGGCGGTGAAATCGTGCTCGCCGACCAGCGCCTGCGCGGCCTCGTGCATGCGCGCGGCGTCGAGCGGATGGCGCTCCCAGGTCACGTAGCGCGCATCCAGCGCCGCCCGCACCGGCCGGTTGAGGATGCGGTAGCAGTAGCGCCGGCTGCGCGCGGAAAAGCGGGCGTGGAATTCGTCGGAAACCTCCTGCGCCCACAGCACCGCCACCGAGGTCGGCAGGTTGGAACAGGCCCCCAGCACCCAGCCGCGCGGATCGCGTCGGACGTCGGTATCGAAATGCACCACCTGGCAACGGCCATGCACCCCGGCATCGGTGCGACCTGCGCAGGTCACGTCGACCGGCTGCGCGGCAACGAACGACAGCGCCTTCTCCAGCGCGCCCTGCACGCTGTCCCGATGGCTCAGCCGCTGCCAGCCGGAGAAGTCGGTGCCGTCGTATTCGATGCCCAGGGCAATGCGCATGCGGGAGGGAAGCTGCGGTCAAACGGGCGCCGAGCATAGCAGCCGGCAAGAAAAAGCCCGGACCGACGCAGGGTCGATCCGGGCTCGGGTCACGCGGGCGAACCGGTCAGGCGATGCCGTCGAGCAGGCGTCGCGCGGTATCGCGCTGCATCTGCGTGCCCTCGGCCAGCACTTCCTCCAGCATGGCGCGGGCGCCATCGGCGTCGCCCATGTCGAGGTAGGCGCGGGCCAGGTCGAGCTTGGTGTCGATCGGATCGTCGCTGAACTCGCCCATCTCGAAGTCGCCACCGCCCTCGGACGGCTGCCATGCCGGCAGTTCGTCCGCCTCGCCGGCCGGAGCCGCTGCCGGTTCATTGGCGAGCGAATCCAGCGACAGGCTCTCGTCCATGGTGCCGAGCGGATGCTCTTCAGCCTGCTCGCCCGGCTCCTCGTGGTGCCCGGCATCGACCTGCGCACCGGGGCGGGGAGTGAGGTTGAAGTCGAAGTGGTACTCGCTGATCTTGGACGGGCCGGACGGCATCGGCGGCGGTACCGGGGCGCCCTCGTGCAGGTCTTCGGCCGGCTCGTCGAGGTTGAAGCCGCCCAGCGGGGCGCGCTCGGACTCGGGCACAGATGTGTCCACACCGGCGAACAGCGGGTGGCCCGGCACCAGATCCTCGCCCATCGCCGCCACGTCCTGCCATTCGGACTGCTGCGGATCGCTGATGTGTGCGTACATCGCCTCCGCGGCAGCCTCGAAATGCTCCACGTCACGACGGTGGTAGTACAGGCTGACCAGCTCCAGGTGCAGGCTGATGTCATCGGGGTGCTCGGCAAGCTGATCGAGCAGCTCGTCCTGGTCGGGATCGCTGCTGCCGCTGTCATCCAGCGGAGGCACCGAGCCGAAGCGGTCGGCCAGCGAGGACGTGCTCTTGGCCGGAGCCTTGCTGCGCCGGCCGCGCAGGAGGAGGAGCAGCAGCAGCACGATGGCACCGCCACCGGCCGCCCACGCCCACGCCCAGGTCTGCATGTACCAGGGCTCTTCGGTCGCCACGGGCCTGGGCGCAACCTTCGCCGGCACGGGCTTTGTTGCCGGCTTCTCCACGGGCTTGGCGACCGGCGCGCTCGCCTGCGGCCTGGCTGCGGACGGCACGCTCGCGGCGGAAGCGGGAGCGCCGGCGGTGGATGCCGACACCGGAGCTGCGCTGCCAGCAGGGGCCGTCGATGCCGAAGCCGGCTGCAGCGGCGCCGTCGCCTGAGCCGGCTTGGCGACACTGGCCATGGTCGCAGGCGCGGACATGGGCGCCGGAGCCGGGGCGGCGACCGGCTCACTCGCCGGGGCGCCATTGCGGGCTTCGGCCAGCTTGCGCTGCAACTCGGCGATCTCGCTGTCCTTGAGTGCCAGCAGACGCTGGTTCTTGCCGTTGATGTCTTCCAGATCCTTCAGGCGCGAGCGGAGATCGGCACTCTGCTGCTGCAGGTTGGCCACGCTCTCCTGGCTCTGCTGCAGATCCCGACGCAGGTCGGCGGCCTTGCCGCCGCCAGCGCTGGCACCCTTGCTGCCCTTGGCGGACGGTAGCAACTCGAGATGGTCGCTGGCCTTGGTCGCAGGCGCCGTCGGCGAGCTCGAAGCCGAAGCCCGGGTGCCGGCGTCGGCCACGTTGGTCGGCGCAGAGACGGTGCCCGCGCGCCAGTCGCTGTTCTGCCGACGCACTTCGGCCATCGCCGCGGCGATCGAGGTGGCGCGGGCCTCCTCGGCGCTGGGCACGCGCAACACGGCGCCGCGCTTGAGCGCGTTGATGTTGTCGCGATAGAACGCGTCCGGATTGGACTGCTTCAACGCCAGCAGCATCTGGTTCAGGTCGACACCGTCCGGCCGCACCTTGGCGGCGATGGCCGACAGCGTCTGTCCGCTCTGTACCGGACCGATCTGACCGTTCGCAGCCACCTGCGGCGCGGCAGCGGGAGCAGGCGCGGCAGCCCGGGACGGCGCCTTGCGGGACGGCGCCGGGGCGCGGGTGGCCGGCGGGGCCGATGCCATGCCCGGCGGATCGAGCAGGATGGTGTATTCGCGCAGGCTCTTGCCGGAGGCGTTGTCCACCTCGACCAGCAGATCGAGGTAGGGATCGTTGATCGCCTCGGTACTGGTGATACGGATCAGCTTGGTGCCGTGCGGGCCATTGACGATGGCGAAACTCAGCGGAACCGAGGTCCGGCCGTCGGTAATGCCGGCGCGCATGAAATCCGCGTCCGAAGCCAGCTTGGCGCTGAGATTGCGCAGATCCCCCGCCCCCTCGGGCGTCACCGGGATTTCCGCCACCAGCGGCTGTCCCAGCGCCGATTTCACCTGGATCTGGCCCAGCTCGAGCGCTGCCGCCTGGCTGCTCCCCAGCGCCAGCGCCAGCATCAAAGACAGTTTCAACGAACGATTCATCGCGTTTCCCCCGGACTCCCCGTGACGCTTAACCCGGTGGCCGCAAGCTGCGACTACCGCCTGAATGACGCGCCACTTTAGTTATATGCCAGCCAATCAACAATAGGCGCGGCGACCACTTGCACGATGTTTCTGCGCCAGCTTCTCATTATTGTGCCCGATCAGGGGCCGGTGGCGACCGCGTCATCGGACACTCCGGCCGCCTTGAGCTCGCGATGCAGGCGTTCCAGCGCCTGGTCCTGCTCGCGCAGCCGCTGGCTCGCCTGGCGGCTGCGCGCCTCCTGCTCGGCCACCCGGTGCTTCAGCCGGGCGACCTCGGCAGCATGGCTGGCCTCTGCCTGATGGGCCTTGGCCAGACTGGCCTTCCCCGCATCATGCGGCGGCGATACGCCCGAGGCCGCCGCCACTCCCGCGGACAGCAGGCCGCCGAAGACCAGCGAAAACATCGGACCCGGACGCATCATCGATCCACCCTCTTACAGATAGTCCCGGACCAGCAGCTCGGCCACCTGAACGGCATTGAGCGCTGCGCCCTTGCGGATGTTGTCGGACACGACCCACAGGTCCAGTCCGTGCTCGTGCGAGATGTCCTCGCGGATGCGGCCGACGTAGACCGGATCCTTGCCGGCCGCGTCGCCCACCGGGGTCGGGTAGCCGCCGGCCTTGCGCTCGTCGATCACCACCACGCCCTCGGCCTGCTCCAGCAGCGCCCGCGCCTGCTCGGCGGTGATCTTGTCGCGGGTCTCGATGTGCACGGCCTCGGAGTGGCCGAAGAACACCGGCACGCGCACCGCGGTCGGGTTTACCTGGATCGACGCGTCCTCGAGGATCTTGCGCGTCTCCCAGACCATCTTCATCTCTTCCTTGGTGTAGCCGTTGGCCTGGAACTCGTCGATGTGCGGGATCACGTTGAACGCGATCTGCTTGGGGAACTTGCCCGGCTCCACGTCCTGGAAGTTGAGCAGGGCCGCGGTCTGCCTGCCCAGCTCCTCCAGGCCCGAGCGGCCGGCGCCGGACACCGACTGGTAGGTCGCCACGTTGATCCGCTCGATGCCCACCGCCCGGTGGATCGGCGCCAGCGCCACCAGCATGCCCATGGTCGAGCAGTTCGGGTTGGCGATGATGTTGCGCACGGTGTAATCGGCGATGGCGTGCGGATTGACCTCGCTGACCACCAGCGGGATGTCGTCCTGGTAACGGAACTCCGAGGTGTTGTCGATCACCACCGCGCCGGCCGCCGCGGCGCGCGGTGCATGCTCGCGGCTGACCGAGCCACCCGCCGAGAAGAAGGCGATGTCGACGCCGGCGAAGTCATAGTCGGCCAGGTTCTGCACGGTGACTTTCTTGCCGGCGAACTCGACCTGGCCTCCGGCCGAGCGTTCGCTCGCCAGCGGCACCAGCTCGCTCACCGGGAAATCCCGCTCGGCCAGGATCGACAGCAGGGTTTCGCCCACCGCGCCGGTCGCACCGACCATCGCCACCTTGTAACTGCTCTTCTTGCTCATGATTGGTCTGTCTGCCAGGAAAGTCCTAAAAGGCCGCCGGGCCAATGACGTTCCCGCATTCGCGGGAATCTAGCCGGGGCGGAACGCAACTCAAATGCACCAACTGCGCGGCCGTGAAACGGGTCACGCTTTACCGCCACGCTCCCTCATCGCCAGCACGCGGGGGTTGATCGGTGCCGGCGGCCGGCCAGCCCCGGGGCCCACACCCAGGCCAGCCAGCACATTGTCCACGGCCAGCCCGGCCATGTTGCGGCGGGTATCGGCGCTGGCGCTGCCCAGGTGCGGGCTGAGCACCACCTGCTCGAGCGCCAGCAGGTCCGGATGGACCACAGGCTCGTCCTCGAACACGTCCAGGCCTGCCGCGGCCAGCCGTCCCTCGCGCAACGCCGCCGCCAGCGCGGCCTCGTCGACCAGACCGCCGCGGGCGATGTTCACCAGCACGCTGCCCTGCTTCATCGACGCCAGCTCGGCGGCACCGATGATGTGATGGTTCTCCGCGGTGTACGGCAGCACCAGCACCAGGTGGTCCGACTCCCGCAACAGCGAAGCTTTATCCACCCAGTGCGCCGCGCATCCATGCTCGACCAGCTCCGGCAGGCGGCTCCGGTTGTGGTACAGCACGCGCATGTCGAAGCCGCCGGCGCGGCGCGCGATCGCCTGTCCGATCCGGCCCATACCGAGTATGCCGAGCGTCTTGCCGTGCAGGTCCACGCCGAGCCAGTCGTCGAAGCGCATCGCGCCACGCCACCGCCCCGCGCGCAGCCAGCGCTCGGCGGCACCGACCCTTCGGGCAGCCGCCAGCAACAACGCCCAGGCATAGTCGGCGGTGGTCTCGTTGAGCACTTCCGGCGTATTGCAGGCGAGCACGCCGGCCTTCGTCAGCGCCTCGACATCGAGGTTGTTGTAGCCCACGGCGAGATTCGAGATCACCTTGAGGCGATGATTACCGGCGAGCGTCGCGGCATCGACCCGGTCGGCCAGGCCGATGATCGCGCCATCCACCGCGGCCAGGCGCTGCTTCAGCTCCTGCGCGTCATGGACCCGCTCCACCGCCTCGGCGTCGATGTCCACGTACTGCTCGAGCCGCGCCAGCACGTCGGCGAACAGTGGCCGCGACACCCACACCTTGAGACGTTTGCTCATGCCGGAAGCCTGATCGAGGAGCGGCGCGCATGGCGCGCAGCCGCTCAGGGAATGCGGGGAAGCACCGTGCCGACATCGCCGCACTGGGCACGGTGGCGCAGGGCCTGATCCATCAGCACCAGGGCCAGCATGGCCTCGACGATGGGCGTGGCGCGGATCCCGACACAGGGATCGTGGCGCCCCTTGGTCACCACCTCCACCGGCTCGCCGGCAAGGTTCACGCTGGCCCCGGGGACGAGGATGCTGGAGGTCGGCTTGAAGGCCACCGAGACGACCACCGGCTGACCGGTACTGATTCCGCCGAGGATGCCACCGGCATGATTGGACGTAAAGCCGTCCAAACGAATTTCGTCGCGATGCTGCGTGCCGCGCTGGGAGACGGCGGCGAAGCCGTCACCGATCTCCACACCCTTCACCGCGTTGATCGACATCATCGCCGCGGCCAGCTCGCCATCGAGCTTGCCGTAGATCGGCTCGCCCCAGCCCGGCGGCACACCCTCGGCGATCGCGGTGACCCGCGCCCCCACCGAGTCGCCGGACTTGCGCAGCGCATCCATGTAGGCCTCCAGCTCCGGCACCTGGGCGGCGTCCGGCCAGAAGAACGGGTTCTGCTCGACCACGTCCAGATCGATGGCGGCCGGCACGATCCCGCCCAGCTGGGACAGGTAGCCTCGCACGCGCACGCCGTGCCGCTCGCCCAGCCATTTCCTGGCGATCACGCCTGCCGCCACGCGCATGGTGGTCTCGCGCGCCGAGGAGCGTCCGCCACCGCGCGGATCGCGGATGCCGTATTTCTGCCAGTAGGTGTAGTCGGCGTGACCGGGGCGGAAGGTCTCGACGATGTTGCCGTAGTCCTTGCTGCGCTGGTCGGTGTTGCGGATCAGCAGCGCGATTGGCGTGCCGGTAGTGCGCCCCTCGTAGACCCCGGACAGGATCTCGATGTCGTCGTCCTCGCGTCGCTGCGAAGTGTGCCGGGTACGGCCGGTGGCGCGACGCTCCAGATCCGCGCGGAAGTCCTCCGGGGCGATCGCGAGCCCGGGCGGGCAGCCATCCACGACGCAGCCGATGGCCGGGCCGTGGCTTTCGCCGAAGGTGGTGACGGTGAAGAGCTTGCCGAAGGAGTTGCTGGACACGGGCGCTACCGCTGGAAAGAAGGTGCAAGGGCCGGGTCGCCCGGCCTCATGTTGCACTGCATCTTGCCACAGCCGGCGGCCCTGGCGGCCGCCCGCAAACCGGTCAGCGACGGGCCTGGGCCACGGCGCGGATCGCTTCGGCGTGCTCGATCAGGTCGCGGCGCTCCAGCGCGAACACGCCCATCGCGCCGACCTTGAACTCGATCCACACGAACGGCACCTGCGGCAGCAGCTCGGCCAGCGCCCGCTCGCTCTCGCCCACCTCGACGATCAGCAGACCGTCCTCGGTGAGGTAATCGGCGGCCTCGTCGAGCATGCGCAGGCACAGGTCCAGCCCGTCCTCGCCCGAGGTCAGCCCAAGCTTCGGCTCGTGGCTGTACTCGCCTGGCAGCGCGGCGTACTCGTCCTCGGTGACGTAGGGCGGGTTGGAGACGATCAGGTCGTAGCGCCGCCCGGCCAGGCCGGCGAACAGGTCGGACTGGATCGCCTCGACCCGCCCTTCCACGTGCTGGAACACGATGTTCTCGCGCGCCAGCGACAGCGCTTCCAGGCTTATGTCGACGATGTCGACCTGCCAGTCGGGGTTGTACTCGGCCATGGCAATGCCGATGCAGCCCGAACCGGTGCACACGTCCAGCGCACGCTCCACGTGGCGATGATCCAGCCACGGCGCGAACCCGGACTCGATCAGCTCGGCGATCGGCGAGCGCGGCACCAGCGCGCGGCGATCGCTCTTGAACTTCAGCCCGGCGAACCAGGCCTCGCCCACCAGATAGGCCACCGGCACGCGCTCGTTGACGCGGCGCTCGATCAGGCCGAGCACGCGCTCGCGCTCCTCGGCCACCAGCTTGCCCGCACCGTAGGCCGGCGGCAGGTCAGGCGGCAGGTGCAGCGCGGCGAGCACCAGATGGGTGGCCTCGTCGATCGGGTTGTCGTGGCTGTGACCGAAGGTCAGCCCGGCCGCCGAGAAGCGGCTGGCGCCGTAGCGGATGAAGTCGATGATGGTGGACAGTTCGGCGGTCATGGCGCATTCCGGGCAGCATGGGCGAGCCGGCCATTATAGGTGCCCGGCCTCTATACTGGCCGGATGACTTTCAAGGTATTCCTGCAGTACATCCTGCCGCACCGCGCCTTGTCGCGGGTGGTCTACTGGGCCACCCGCTGGACTTTCCGCCCGTGGAAGGACTGGCTGATCGGCACCATCGTGCGCAACTACCAGGTCGACATGGCCGAGGCGGCGCAGCCGGACCCGCGCGCCTACGAGCACTTCAACGCCTTCTTCACCCGTGTGCTGAAGCCCGGCGCGCGCCAGCCCGACCCGGACCCCGCCACGGTGCTGTGCCCGGCCGACGGCCGCATCAGCCAGGCCGGCGCGATCGAGGACGGCCGCATCTTCCAGGCCAAGGGGCAGTCGTTCACCGCCGCCGAACTACTGGGCGACGACGACTCGGCCAAGCCGTACCGCAACGGCCGCTTCGTCACCGTCTACCTGTCCCCACGCGACTATCACCGCGTGCACATGCCGCTGACCGGCACCCTGCGCGAGACCGTGCACATCCCCGGCCGCATCTTCAGCGTGGCGCCGTTCGCGGTGGAGGCGATCCCACGCCTGTTTGCCCGCAACGAACGACTGGTCTGCCACTTCGACGGCGAGCACGGCCCGTTCGCCGTGGTGATGGTCGGAGCGGTGCTGGTCTCCTCCGTCTCCACCGTCTGGGACGGACTGGTGATCCCTCCCTATGCCTCGGATATCCGCCGCAAGTCCTTCTCCGGACAGGACATCCGGCTCGAGCGCTTTGCCGAGATGGGGCGCTTCAACATGGGCTCGACGGTGATCCTGCTGCTCCCCCCGGGCACGGCCGAATGGGACCCGCTCACCTCCCAGCAGCCCGTGAAGGTGGGCCAGCGCCTCGGGCACGGGTGACGCAAAACGGCAGCTGGCGCACATATTCGTGACCATGCGCGGCAGTTTGTGACCACGACCGTACAAAACTGACGCGAGCCCGAGTATTCTCGTGTACAGCGTATGAACACGCTGCCGCCGTGCCCGAGAGTCCCATGCGCCTGCTCACCCAGCTCATCGCCCTGAACCGCGCCCGCCAGCTCAATCGCCAGCTGCGTGACATCCAGCAGGCCATCCAGGGACTGTCGCGGCACAACCGCATGCGCCTGGGCACGCTCGCCCTGCGCGAGATCGGCCAGGCCACCCGCTGCGATTTCCCGCACCTCTACGGCACTCCGCCGGAGGAACGCTACCTGCCATGGGGCCAGGGCACCGAGATCGGCTACACGCGGGCGCGCTCGGAAAACGTCGAGATCGCCATCCGCGGCATCGCACTGTGGCTGGCCGTGGCCTATCACGAGACCAAGGACGCCCAGCTCGGCGGCCTGCAGGCCGTCTATCGCCAGCTGATGCGCCAGTTGCGCGAGCTGAAGGAGATGCGCCAGACAGCACCCGCTGGCGACACGGGCCACGGCTGGACCGGCGAGGCTGCCGCGGCCTGAACCTCAGCGGCGCCGGCAGTCCGGGATCTGCAATACCTGCCCGGGCTTGATCCGGTGACCGTGCAGCTCGTTCGCCTCCACCACGTCCCGCACGCTGGAACAGCGCATCCGGTGCACGATGCCGATCAGCGTGTCTCCCGAGCGCACGCGGTAATGCCGCGTGGGGCCGTGGCGCTGCTGCTTTGCCGGTGAGGGGTCGACCGCCGGCTTGGGCACCACCGCATCGTGCAGGTCGCTGGCGAGGATCGGCCACGGGCCGTCCACACAGCGCGCCGCGTAGGCCCGCTCCAGCGCCTTGGGCAAAGCCAGCGCTGTGCCCGCCGGCTGCTCCGCCTCGGGATCCATCCGCGGGTTGAGGTTGCGCAGGGTGCGGAACCAGCCGCCCGGCAGGTTCGCCGTATTGCCCAGGCAGACGGTCAGCTCCGACAGCGATGCCGGACGCTTGAGCACCACCTGCCCCGGCCGGCCATCCACCTTCGGGAAATGCAGGTTGTAGCTGTCCGGGTGCAGGAACAGCCAGGCTGCAGCCAACACCGCCGGCACGTAGTCGCGGGTCTCCTGCGACAGCTCGTCGTACACCGACGGATCGTAGAAGCTCACTCCGGGCCGATCGCCGGCGATGCGGCGCATGCGACCCTCGCCCGCGTTGTAGGCGGCCAGGGTGAGTTCGAGGTTGTTGTTGAAGGCACCGAGCTGCTCGTTGAGATACTCGGCGTTGGCGCGCGCCGCCTGCTTCGGGTCGAAGCGCGTGTCGAAGCCGTTGTCCGTGCCCAGCCCGAAACGCAGCCCGGTGGAGTACATGAACTGCAGCGGCCCGGCCGCGCCCGAGCGCGATACCGCATGCACCTTGCCGCCGGATTCCTTGGCCATGATGCCGAACAGCAGCGCTTCCGGCAGGTCGGCCTTCTGGTATTGCGGCCACATCTCGAAGCGCATGTACTGGTAATTGACCCAGGCATCCATCAGGTTCGGGCGCCACTGGGTCAGCCACATCTCCAGCGCCGCCTTGACCGGACCGTTCATCGCGATCAGTTCGGACAGCTTCTGGCCGTGCAGCAGCGTCACCGAGCGGCGCGCCTGCGGCAGGCTGGCCGCTCCGGTCGCCAGGCCGTCCGGCCCACCCGACTCGCCTGCGGTATCCAGCCCGTCGACCCCGATGTCGCTGCCGTCCTTCAGCCGCAGCAGGCGGTCATAGACGGCGTAGAACCGCTGGGGATCGCAGCCGCTCGCGACATCGCAACCGGCTGCCGCCTGCTTCAGCTGGTCGAGCGCGGCGGCGAGGGTCTTCTCCGAGCCGGCCTCGTCGCCCGCCCGGGCCTGGCGCAGCGCGTTCTCGTAGCCCTGGCTGGCCGTGTCCAACTGACTGTAAAGCGCATTGAGCGAGGGAGATGCCGGTGCCTTGTCCGGGGCGCTGGCGCAACCGGCCAGCGAAACAGCGACAGCGAACGACAGCGAACGTAACAACGGGACACGCACGGACATGAGGCAGATCGGCAAGGACGAAACCGCCACAGTAGCCGTGTGTGCCCGCTGACTCAATGAAGCCGCTCACGCTGGGTAGAATCGGCCCATTCCCAGGGAGCGAGAACCCATGAGCCAGATCCTGATCGGCCGCAACGACACGACCGGCGTCAGCCTCGACCCGCGCTACGGCAACCGGCACGGCATGATCGCTGGCGCCACCGGCACCGGGAAGTCGGTCTCGCTGATGGTGCTGGCCGAGGGCTTCTCCCGGCTTGGCGTGCCCTGTTTCCTGGCCGACGCCAAGGGCGACCTCGCCGGCCTGGCGATGGCCGCCGGCGAACCGGGCGACAAGCTCAAGGCCCGGCTGGAGAAACTCCGGCTCACCGACTGGAAGCCGCAGGCCAACCCGGTGGTGTTCTGGGACCTGTACGGCAAGCTCGGCCACCCCGTGCGCGCCACCATCAGCGAGATGGGGCCCACCCTGCTCGGCCGCGTGCTGGAGCTCAACGATACCCAGCAGGGCGTGCTCGAAGTGGTGTTCAAGGTGGCCGACGACCAGGGCCTGCTGCTGCTCGACCTGGCCGACCTGCGCAGCATGCTCGGCTTCGCCAGCGAGAACGCCAAGACCATTTCCGCCCAGTATGGGCTGATCAGCCCGACCAGCATCGCCGCGATCCAGCGCGCCCTGCTCAAACTGGAGCAGGACGGCGCCGACCAGTTCTTCGGCGAGCCGGCGCTGGACCTCACCGACCTGATCCGCCAGGACATGAGCGGTCGCGGCGTGATCAACGTGCTGGCCGCCGACCAGCTGATCATGAAGCCCAGGCTCTACTCCACCTTCCTGCTGTGGCTGCTGTCGGAGCTGTTCGAGCAGCTTCCGGAAGTGGGCGATCTGGACCAGCCCAAGCTGGTGTTCTTCTTCGACGAGGCGCATCTGCTGTTCGACGACTGCCCGCCCGCCCTGCGCCAGCGCGTGGAGCAAGTAGTGCGACTGATCCGCTCCAAGGGCGTGGGCGTGTATTTCTGTTCGCAGAATCCGGACGACGTGCCGGGCGAGATCCTCGGCCAGCTCGGCAACCGGGTGCAGCATGCGCTGCGTGCCTTCACCCCACGCGACCAGAAAGCGGTGAAGGCTGCCGCCGAAACCTTCGTCGCCAACCCGAAGCTGGACGTGGTGCAGGCGATCACCCAGCTCGGCGTAGGCGAGGCGCTGGCCTCCACCCTTGGAAGCGGCGGCGTACCGGCGCCGGTCGAACAGGTGCTGGTGACCACGCCGTGCTGCCGCATCGGCGCGATCACCGCCGAAGAACGCCAGACCGTGCGCATGCGCTCGCCAGTGGGCGGGAAGTACGACACCCCGGTGAACCGTGAATCGGCCGCCGAAAAGCTCGCCGCCCGCGCCCAGGACAAGGCTGCCGATGCCGACCAGGTCGCCACCAGCGCCCCGTCCACCGCCGGCACGCCCGGCTCGGCCTGGGGCGAGGCGGTGCACGATGCGCTGTTCGGCACCAAGCGCCGCCAGGGCATGATCGAGGCGCTGGGCAAGTCGGCCGTGCGCACCATGGGCAACCAGCTGGGCCGGCAGATCCTGCGCGGCGTGCTGGGCGGCATTTTCGGCGGCAAGCGTTGAAGCCAGCGCACGTCCGTATCCGCACGGTCGACCCGGCCACGCCGCTGGGCGAGCGCTTCGCCACGGGGCTCGGTTATCCGTTGCGCGGCGCGGCCCTACCCACCCTGGTCGGCCTGGCGCTGGTCCACTACCTCGGCCTGCTGCCGCTGTTCCTCGGCACGGCAGCCAGCCTGCTGGTGTGGGGCGCCACCTGGCGCTATGCCGCCGAGTGCATGCTGCATACCGCGAACGGCTTCGCCGACCCGCCGGACGTCGGGTTGGGCGACAGCGACCGCGCGGCGTGGGGGCTGACCGCCGTGCACGTGCTGGCGGCCGTCGCCTGTGTGGCAGTCCCGCTGTACTCGCCCGGGCTGTTCTGGCCCACCCTGCTGGCCGTGGCGCTGGTACTGCCGGCGATCGACATGGCACTGGCCTTCGACGGCAGCCTGCCGCTGGCGCTCAATCCGCTGCACTGGGGCGAGATCATCCGACGCTTCGGCTGGACCTATCTGCTGCCGGTCGGCATCAACGTGGCTGTGGGCATCCTGGCGGTACTGGCCTCGCTGGTCAGTGCACGGCTGCCGCGCCTGCTGTCGCTGCCGCTGTTCGCGTTCGCCTGCACCTACCTGATCGTGCTCGGCTTCCACCTGATGGGCGCGATGATCCACCGTCGGCACGAACATTTCGGCCTGACGCCGGAGGCCGAAGTGATCACCGAGGCACTGGGCGGCCACGACGACCAGCGGCTGCTCGACCAAGTCCGCGAACTGGCCACGAACGATCCGATGGCGGCGACGCGGCTGCTGGTCCCCCGCCTGCAGGACCGCGAGGCACCGGCCGAACTGCACCAGGCCTACCGCGACCTGCTGCGCCGCCAGCGGCTCAACGACGCGCTGCTGGTGCACGGACAGATCCGCATCGCCGCACTGATGGCGAACAACGAACCGCGCAAGGCGCTGGGCATGGTGCAGGACTGCATGACGATCGACCCCGACTTTCTGCCGGACGATCCCGGCAATGCCGGCGCGCTGGCCGAGACTGCCTCGCGCAGCGGCATGCGCCGGATGGCGCTCAAGCTCTGTCGCGGCTGGCTGGCACGCTGGCCGCGCGACGGGCGCGCGCCCACCGTCGCCCTGCTCGCGGCGCGCGAACTCGAAGCCGAGGGCCAGGCGATGGAGGCCGCCGTACTGCTCGGGCGCATCGCCAGCGCCTGGACCGACCACCCGCAGCACGGCGAGCTGCTCGCCCGCATCCAGCAACTGCATTCCGGAACCCGCGCATGAGCCGTTGGCGCCCCCCTTCGCCGTCGTCGACGGCCATCATCACGCGCGCCGGCTTCGAGCGCCTGAAGGCCGAACTCGACCACCTCTGGCACACCCTGCGCCCCGAAGTGGTCAAGGCGCTGGCCGCCGCCGCCGCCGAGGGCGATCGCTCGGAAAACGCCGAGTACACCTACCGCAAGAAGCAGCTCGGCGAGATCGACCGCCGCGCGCGCTATCTCAGCAAGCGCATCCCTTCGCTGAAGGTGGCCGAGGGCGCGCCGGCCGACCGCGACGCGGTGTTCTTCGGCGCCACGATCGAACTGGAGAACGTCGACAGCGGCGAGATCCTGCGCTACCGCATCGTCGGACCGGACGAGACCGACGCGAAACTCGGCTGGATCAGCATCGACTCACCGCTGGCCCGCGCGGCGATGAAGAAGCGCGTGGACGACGAGTTCTCCGCCACGCTGCCCGGCGGCGAAACCCGCTTTGCCGTGGTTGCCGTCCGCTACGAAGGCGGCACCACCGATTGAATCGACCCATCGGCAACGGAACGAGCCGCATGGATCGGCAATGACCCATCGTTCCATCTCACTCGCAAGGATTCGCACATTTGAAACCGCTTCGCCTCTTCCTCTGCTCTGCCGCCCTGGCTCTGGCCGCAACGGCAGCGGCGCACGCACAAGATCTGCCCGGCCACGATCTCGCCGGCAGCCACGATCATCCGCTGGTATCACGTTTCGCCGGCTCGGTGATCACCGGTTACCAGACGGTCGACTACGACCGGATGCTGCTGCCCTTGGGCAAGACCGTCGATGACAACCTGGTGCAATCGGAGTCGGTCGAGGGACGCATTACGCGCATCGCCTATGTGGCCCCGGCCGGCAAGAGCACGTTGGAAATCTTCCGCAACTTCCAGGCCGCGCTGCAATCGGCCGGCTTCGCGACCCGGTTCAAGTGCGAGGGCGATACCAGCTGCGGCGACGGCTACTATCTTGCCAGCGCCCTGCTGGACCCGGTTCGGGAGGGCATGAGAACGGAGGACGCCAGCCTGTTGGCGCCAAACCTGGAGCCAAGCAATGACGACGTGGATGTGTTGACTGCCCACTTGTCCCGTCCGCAAGGTGATATCGATCTGGTCCTGCTGGTGGCCAAGGCTGACAACAGACTGCCCGGCATCTTTCTGGAGATCTGCGAGCACAAGCCGATGGCCACGGGCGAGGTCAGCGTGGATGCCAAAGCCATGGATGATGGCCTGACCAGCACTGGCCACGTGGCGCTTTACGGCCTGCACTTCGCCAACGACAGCGCCGCGATCGACCCCTCGTCGAAAGCCACGCTGGACGAGATGGCCAAGCTGCTGGCCGGACATCCCGCGCTCAAGGTCTACATCGTCGGCCATACCGACGACACGGGGTCCGCGGCGCACAACCTGGCGCTGTCGCAGCAACGCGCGCAGAGCGTGGTGAAGGCGCTGGTAAACGACTACCACGTCGCCGCCGCGCGCCTCACCGCCGAGGGTGTGGCCTCGTGGGCACCGGTGGCCAGCAATGCCAGCGAGGCCGGGCGCGCGCGCAATCGCCGCGTCGAGCTGGTCGCGCAGTAACCACGGATGCGAGGGCGGAATCCCCGTCGCCCTCGCTCTCCCGTGCACGAGCGGCCAGGCCGGACGTATTGCCACATGGGCGGCGTATCCGGCAGAGCTGTTCCAGCGAATGGCCAGTACATACCCGCCGGGACCCGCCCATGCTCCGCCTTCTCCCGTCCGCCCTGCTCCTGCTCGGCACCACCACGGTCTTCGCCGGTGAACTGGCCGCAGCCCCCGAGCAGGTGCACCCGATCCTGCTCGGCTCCAGGCTGCCGCAGGTGCCGCTGCGCACGCTGGACGGCCAGCCCACCACGCTGCACGACCAGGTCGGCGGCAGGCCGGCGATCCTGGTGTTCTACCGCGGTGGCTGGTGTCCCTACTGCAACCTGCAGCTGAGCCGGCTGCGGCTGATCCAGCAGGACGTCGAGGCATTGGGCTACCGCATCCTCGCGATCAGCCCGGATCGCCCGGAGGAGCTGCGCAAGACCCTGGGCAAGGACAGGCTGGGCTACACCCTGCTGTCGGACAGCCCGGCCAACGCGCTGAAGGCCTTCGGCATCGGCTACCGGGTCGATGCGAAGCTGCTGGCGCAGTACCAGGGTTATGGCGTCGACCTGAAAGCGGCGACCGGCGAGGCGCAGCCGGTGCTGCCGGTGCCCTCGGTGTTCATCGTCGACGGCCACGGCGAACTGCAATTCAGCTACTCGCATCCCGACTACCGTGTGCGCATCCCCGCCTCGGTAGTGCTCGCCGCGGCGAAGGCGATTGCACGACAGGACCAGGTCGAGCATCCCTGAGCCGCGGCACTCCTGCCGATGCCTCACGGATCGACGCGGCGGCGCTTGGCCGGGCCGGGTACGGAGGAGCACAATCGCGCCAGCGCCCCGAATGGAGTCAGCCGATGAAAGCCTTTCGTCATGTCAGCGCGATCGCACCGCTACTCATGTCCCTGGCCGCACTGGCCATCGTGCTCGGTTACCTGGCCCTGTCCGGACCGGTGCGCCAGCCGGACGAGGGCGCCGCCGCCCACCTGTTCCAGTTGCTGATCGTCGGCCAGCTGCCCTTCGTGGCGTATTTCGCCTTCCGCTGGATGCCGAAGGCGCCGGCCCGCGGCCTGGGCGTGCTGGGGCTGCAGGTGCTCGCGGCGAGCGTGGCGATCCTTCCGGTCGCGCTGTTCCAGCTCTAGGCCGATACGCCCGTCCCTGGACGAGCCCACGCTCCCATCGGTCCGGCCATATCCGGAAGCATCCGCGGCGGCGGATAGCCACGGCCTTCGCGCCGCGGCTGGTAGCAGGGCGTGCTGCGATGAAAGGTCTCGTCGCCGTTGTGCGGATGCCAACCCGGGATGCCCGAGAGCGGCAGCGGACGCAGCTCCAGCGGATCGAGCAGCAGGTCGGCGCGCGCGACGCCCGCGGCCAGGTCGGCAACGATCGGCGCCCACGGCGCATCCGCATCGGCCGCCACCACCAACGCCTTGCCAACCAGCAGCTTGCCGGGCGTGAGGGCGTGCTCCAGCAGGGCATGGCCGAACACGGCAGCGTCGATGCGCCCGTCCCTCCAGGCGGCGCGCTCGCGCCAGAACAGGCCGTGCCAGTCGTGTGCGTCCCAAAGCGCCAGCAACGCGGGATCGGTCACGCGCACGATCACCCCGGCCTCGTCGAAATGGGTCATCGCGCATTGCGGGCGCGACCGCTCGCGCGGGCCCATGCGGGCGATCTCCTCGACCTGGCGCTGATTCAGCGCCTGCTTGAGCCGCGGGTAGCGCAGCCACACCAGCGCGTTGAACAGGTCGTGCCAGTTGCGCTCGCGGGTGGCGACGATGCCGCGTTCGGCGATGCGCTGCTCGTAATGCAGGCCGTCGTCGAGCAGGGCGCGGTCCTGCGCGGCGAAGTGCGGGATCGCATCATGGCAACGCCGCGAATTCAGGGCATCGATGCCCGGCCAATCGGCACCCTGCAGCAGCCCGGCATACTCGCTCCACGCGATGAGCGGCGGCATCGCGAACACGGCCGGATCGACCGCCTCGCGCGCCGGGGCGACATAGCGCTGCCGCTTCACACCACCGGCAGCACGGGTTGCGCCAGGCGCGCGTGCAGGTCGTGCTCGCTGGCCGACTCCACCACCACCTGCACGAACTGGCCGGGCTTGAGCTGCTGGCCGTCGGCGATCAGCACGGTGCCGTCGATCTCCGGCGCATCGGCCGCCGAGCGCGCCACCGCACCGGCCTCGTTCACCTCGTCGACCAGCACCTGGATGGTGCGGCCGACCTTGCGCTGCAGCTTGGCGGCGGAGATCTCCGCCTGCACCGCCATGAACTGCTCCAGGCGATCTTCCTTCAGCTCCTCGGACACAGGGTCGGGCAGCTCGTTGGCCTTGGCACCCTCCACCGGCGAGTAGGTGAAGGCGCCGACGCGATCCAGCTCGGCCTCGCGCAGGAAGTCCAGCAGCTCCTCGAACTCGGCGTCGGTCTCGCCGGGGAAGCCGACGATGAAGGTGCTGCGGATCGTCAGGTCCGGCACCGCCTTGCGCCAGTTCTTCACCCGCTCCAGCGTCTTGTCGATGTTGCCCGGGCGCTTCATCAGCTTGAGGATGCGCGGGCTGGCGTGCTGGAACGGGATGTCCAGGTAGGGAAGGATCTTGCCCGCCGCCATCAGCGGCATCAGCTCGTCCACGTGCGGGTACGGGTAGACGTAGTGCAGGCGCGTCCACACGCCGAGCTCGGACAGGCCCTCACAGAGCTCGGTCATCCGCGTGCGGTAGTTCCTGTCGCGCCACAGGTGCTCGGCGTACTTCACGTCCACGCCGTAGGCGCTGGTGTCCTGCGAGATCACCAGCAGCTCCTTCACCCCACCCTTGACCAGCCGCTCGGCCTCGCGCAGCACCTCGTCGACCGGCCGCGAGACCAGGTCGCCGCGCATCGACGGGATGATGCAGAAGCTGCAGCGGTGGTTGCAGCCCTCGGAAATCTTCAGGTACGCGTAGTGCTTCGGAGTGAGCTTGATACCCGTGTCGGGCACAAGATCCAGGAACTTGTTGCGCGACGGCGGCAGCGCCGTGTGCACCGCGCTCATCACGCTGGCGTAGTCCTGCGGACCGCTGATCGACAGCACGTCCGGGTAGGCCTCGCGGATCAGCTCCTCGCGCTTGCCGAGGCAGCCGGTGACGATCACCTTGCCGTTCTCGTGCAGCGCCTCGCCGATCGCGTCCAGCGACTCCTGCACCGCCGCGTCGATGAAGCCGCAGGTGTTCACCACCACCGCGTCGGCCGCGTCGTAGCTGGGCACGATCTCGTAACCCTCCACCTTGAGCTGGGTGAGGATGCGTTCGGAATCGACCAGCGCCTTGGGGCAACCGAGGCTGACAAAACCGATCTTCTGGGAGGTGGACTGGGCGGACATGAGGGTTACCGGGTGGGGCAGCCCGCCATTGTAACGCGACGGTCGCCCCGCGCCTCCGAAAACGGATCCTGCACGTATGCCTGACGCGACAGGTATTAACCTTCTGCCGCTTTCCCCCGTCATCTAAGGAGACCCCATGGGTCGGATGATCGAACTGCCGAGCGCCACACCGATCGGCGCCTACCTCGCCGAACCCGCCGGCACGCCGCGCGGCGGTGTCGTGGTGATCCAGGAAATCTTCGGCGTGAACGCGCACATCCGCGACGTCGCCGACCGCTTCGCCGCCGCCGGCTACTCCGCCATCGCACCGGCGCTGTTCGACCCGGTGAAACCGGGCGTGGAACTAGGCTACGACGCCGATGGCTTGCGCGAGGGCGTGGCGCTGAAGAACCGGATCAGCTTCGAGCGCGCGCTGCAGGACGTGGCCGCGGCGGCCCGGCGCGTGGCCGACGCCGGCAAGGTCGGCACGGTCGGCTTCTGCTGGGGCGGCTCGATCGCCTATGCCGCGGCCATCGAGCTGGCCCTGCCCGGCGTGAGCTACTACGGCGGCAGCAACACCCGCTTCATCGATCGGCCGGCGCGGGCGCCGCTGATCTTCCATTACGGCCTGAAAGACGCCCACATCACCGCCGCCGACCGCGCCGCGGTGGCCGCCGCAAACCCGGACGCGCCCGTATACGAGTACGAGGCAGACCACGGCTTCAACTGCGATCGCCGCAACAGCTTCGACGCGCCCAGCGCGACGATGGCGTGGCAACGCACGCTGGCGTTCCTCGGCGAACACGTGGGCTGATCAGGCGCTGTGCTCGGCCCCGGCGCGTGAAGCGGACTAGACTTGTGGTTTGCCAATCCTCGCGGAGGCGCGCCCATGGGCCAGTCGATCAGCCTCAACACCACCCGCCTGCACTGCATCGGCGCCTACCTCGCCCAGCCGACGGGTAAACCCCGCGGCGGCATCGTGGTGGTGCAGGAGATCTTCGGCGTCAACGCGCACATGCGCGCCGTCACCGACCGCTTCGCCGAGGCCGGCTACACCGCGATCGCGCCGTGCTTCTTCGACCACGTCGAGAGCGGCGTGGAACTGGACTACGACGAAGCCGGCTTCACCCGCGGCCGCACGCTGGTGTCCGAGGTCGACATCGAGCTGGCGGTGGACGATGTGGCCAGCGCGGCCGAGGCGATCGCCTCGGCCGGGCGCATCGGCGTGGTCGGCTTCTGCTGGGGCGGCACGGTGGCGCTGCGCTCGGCACAGCGGCTGGGCCTGCCGGCGGTGAGCTACTACGGTGCGCGCAATCGCGCCTACCTGGACGAGACGCCGAAGGCGCCGGTGATCTTCCACTTCGGCGAGCACGATCCGTCGATCCCGCCGGAGATCGTGCAGCAGCACCGCGAGAAGCTACCGCAGATGACGGTGTACACCTACCCGGCCGGCCACGCCTTCAACCGCGACGTCGATCCGCACGCCTACGATGCCCCCAGCGCGACGCTGGCCTGGCAGCGCACGCTGGATTTCTTCGCCCGCGAACTCGGTGCCACGCCATGAACACGGATTTCACCCTGGACCCCCGCCTGGCCGGCGATTCGGTGCCGGTGATCGAGCTGCCGCTGTGCAGCGTGCGGCTGATGGACGACTCGCGCTTCCCCTGGCTGCTGCTGGTGCCGCGCCGCGCGGCGATGAGCGAGATCCACGAGCTGGACGAGATCGAGCAGGAGCGGCTGTGGCGCGAGATCCGCCTGGCCAGCGACGCGCTGCGCGCGGTCGCGCCGTGCGACAAGCTCAACCTCGGCGCGCTGGGCAACATCGTGCGCCAGTTGCACGTGCACGTGGTCGCGCGCCGCGAGGGCGACGCCGCATGGCCCGGCCCGGTGTGGGGCAGCGGCGCCGCCGAACCGTACGCCGCGCCGGCACGCAAACGCCTCGTCGACGCGTTGCACGGCCAGCTCACCGTCGCGGTCGGCTGAGCCATCGATGGCGCCGATCCGCTTCGAACCGCTGGCCGAAGGCGCCCTCCTGCTGCATTTCGGCGAAGGCATCGACGCAACCACCAGCGACCGCGTGCTGGCCGCGGCCGGGACGCTGGCGCACGCCCTGCCGGAAGTGGAATGCGTGCCGGCCTACGCCAGCCTGCTGCTGCGCTTCGATGCCGGATCGTGGCAAGGCTGCGACGGGCTCGCGCCCCACCTCGCCGTGCGCGACGCCGCGATGGCCGCCCTGGCCTCGCCGCAGGCAGCATCGCCGGACCCGCGCGAAGTGACAGTGCCGGTCTGCTACGGCGGCGACGCCGGCCCCGACCTCGCCGAGGTGGCACGGTTGACCGGGCTGGGGGCCGACGAAGTCGTCGCCCGTCACGCGGCCGGCCACTACCGCGTGGCGATGCTCGGCTTCGCGCCGGGTTTTCCCTACCTGCTGGGCCTGGATCCGTTACTGGCCGTGCCGCGCCGGGCCGATCCGCGCACCCGCGTGCCCGCCGGCAGCGTGGCGATCGGCGGCGCGCAGACCGGCATCTATCCCGACGCCCTGCCCGGCGGCTGGCAGCTGATCGGGCGCACGCCGCTGCGCCTGTTCGACCCGGCCGCGGCCGAGCCGGCGGCGCTTCGGCCCGGCGACCGGGTGCGCTTCGCGCCGATCGACGCCGCGCGCTTCGACGCGCTCCGGGCGGAGTCACGGCCGTGAGCGTGCATGTACTGCGCCCCGGTCTGCTGACCACGCTGCAGGACGCCGGCCGGCCCGGCCACGCGGCGCTCGGCATCGGGCGTGCCGGGGCGGCAGACCCTCCGGCGTGGCGGCTGGCCAACGCACTGGTCGGCAACACCGGCGGCGAAGCCGCGCTGGAGATCACCCTGCAGGGCCCGGCCCTGCGCTTCGACCGCGCGGCGCGGATCGCCCTGACCGGCGCGCCGATCGACGCCCGTGTGGGCGATGACCTGCTCCCGCCCTGGACTGCGGTGGACCTGCCCGCCGGCAGCGTGCTGCGCCTGCGCGCCATGCGCCAGGGCTGCCGCAGTTACCTGGCGGTGCGTGGCGGCTTCGCAGTGCCGCCGGTGCTGGGCAGCCGCAGCGAGGACCTGCACGCGCGGCTCGGGCCGTTCGGCGGGCGCGCGCTGGCCGCCGACGACGTGCTACCGCTGGGCGAGCCCGGCGCCATCGATCCGCCCGAGCATCTGCGCATCCGCCGCTGGGGCGTCGATCCGCAGCCCTGGTTCGATTTCGCGATGGGGCCGCTGGCGCTGCTGCCCGGCAGCCACGCCGGACAGCTCGATGCGAGGTCGCGCGAGCGGCTGTGCGGCGACCGCTTCCGCATCGCCGCCTCCAGCAACCGCACCGGCGCGCGGCTGGAAGGCGGGGCGCTGGCGCTGGCCGCACCGCTGGAGCTGGTGTCCGAGGCCGTGCTGCCCGGCACCGTGCAGTTGCCGCCATCCGGCCAGCCGATCGCCCTGCTGGCCGAGGCGCCGGTCACCGGCGGCTATCCGCGCATCGGCCAGGTCGCCGCCGTCGACCTGCCGACCCTGGCGCAGCGCCGGCCAGGCGACACCGTGCAATTCACAGCGATCACGCTGGACGAGGCGCTGCAGCGGCAGCGCGCGCGCGAGCGCGACCTGCACCGGCTGGTGCAGCGGGTACTCGACCGGGGAGAATCGGAACGATGAAACGCATCGATCTCAACTGCGACCTCGGCGAATCCTTCGGCGCCTGGCGGATGGGCGAGGACAGCGCCCTGCTCGCCCTGGTCAGCTCGGCCAACATCGCCTGCGGCTTCCACGCCGGCGACCCGACCATCATGCAGCGCACGGTGGCCGAGGCGACCGCGCGAGGCGTGGCGATCGGCGCCCACGTCTCGCTGCCCGACCTGCAGGGTTTCGGCCGCCGCGAGATGGCGGTGTCGCCGGCCGAGGTGCACGCGATGACGCTGTACCAGCTCGGCGCCCTGCACGGCTTCGCCCGCGCGGCCGGTGCCGCAGTGGCCCACGTGAAACCGCACGGCGCACTCTACAACATGGCCGCCCGCGACCGCGCGCTGGCCGACGCGATCGCCGACGCGGTGCGCGCGTTCGACCCGTCGCTGCGGCTGTTCGGCCTGGCCGACTCGGCGCTGCTCGACGCCGGGCGGGCGGCGGGGCTGGCGGTGGTGTCCGAGGCCTTCGCCGACCGCCGCTACCGCGCCGACGGTTCACTGCAGCCACGCCGCGAACCGGACGCGGTAATCACCGATGACGCCGAGGCCACCGCGCAGACGCTGCGCATGGCGGTCGATGGCGAGGTCGTTGCGGTGGACGGCAGCACCGTGCGACTGGAAGCGGACACGCTGTGCCTGCACGGCGACGGCGCGCATGCAGTGGCCTTCGCGCGCAGCCTGCGCGCGGCACTGGAACAGGCGGGCCTGCGCATCGTCGCCCCGGGGGTCGCGTGAACGGGTGGCCCCTGCTCGGCGTGGCGGTGATCGCGCTGGGCTTCGTACTGCGCTTCAACCCGGTACTGGTGGTGGTCACCGCGGCAATCACCAGTGGTCTGCTCTCCGGCATGAGCGTGCCCGACCTGCTGACCCTGCTCGGCACCAGCTTTGCCTCCAGCCGCATCCTGCTGATCATCGTGATGACGCTGCCGGCGATCGGCCTGCTCGAACGCGCCGGCCTGCGAGAGCACGCCCGCGCCTGGATGGAGCGTCTGCGTGGCATGACCCTGGCCCGGCTGCTGATCGGCTACCTGCTCGGGCGCCAGCTGCTGTCGATGATCGGCCTGCAGAGCGTGGCCGGGCCGGCGCAGACGGTGCGCCCGCTGCTGGCGCCGATGGCCGAGGCCGCTGCCGCGCGGATCGATCCCGATCTGCCCGAAGACGAGCGCGACCGCCTGCGCGCACTGTGTGCGGCCACCGATAATGTCGGCCTGTTCTTCGGCGAGGATGTGTTCATCGCGCTGGGCGCGGTGCTGCTGATCCAGGGCTTCTACAGCCAGCACGGCATCGAACTGACGCCGCTGTCGATCGCCCTGTGGGCACTGCCGACGGCGATCGCCGCGTTTGTCGTCCACGGCGTGCGGATCGCGCTGTTCCAGCGCCACCTGCGGCGCCGCGTCGCGACCCGGCAGGAGACCTGAGCGATGCTCCGCGTCGAACATGTGCACCTGCTGCTTGCGCTGTTCATGGCCTACGCCGGCTGGCGCAACCTGCGCGAGCGCGAGGCCTGGCGCGGCGCGTTCTGGCTGATCCTGGCCGCGCTGTTCGGCACCGGCGGCGCGGTGCTCGACGCGACGCATGCCGGTCATCCGCTGCCGGCCCGGCTGGCCGGCGCGACGGTGATCGTGCTGGCTCTGATCGCGCCGAAGCTCGGCCACCGGCGGCCGGAGGAGGAGACCACGCCGACGCAGCGCGCGGCATCGGCCGCGCGGCTCGGCCACCGGCTGTTCCTGCCGGCCCTGCTGATTCCACTGGTGACGGTCGGCGTGGCGCTGGGTGGCGCGAAGCTGCAGTGGCACGGCTGGCAGCTGTTCGACCCGGTGCAGATGACCCTCACCGGACTGGCGCTGGCCTGCGTGCTGGCCCTGTTCGCGGCAGCCGCGGTGACCCGCGAGGCGCCGTCGCTGGGCCTGCTGGAAGGCCGCCGCCTGCTCGACACCATGGGCTGGGCCGCGCTGTTGCCGGTGCTGCTGGCCGCGCTGGGCCAGGTGTTCACCCGCAGCGGCGTGGGCGATGCGATCGCCCAACTCACCACCGACTGGCTGCCCGCCGGCAGTGCCATCGCCTGCCTGCTCGCCTACGGGCTGGGCATGGTGGTGTTTACCGTGATCATGGGCAATGCGTTCGCCGCCTTTCCGGTGATGACCGCCGGCATCGGCCTGCCGCTGCTGGTGCATCGCTACGGCGCCAACCCCGCCACGCTCGGCGCGCTGGGCATGCTGTGCGGCTACTGCGGCACCCTGCTCACGCCGATGGCGGCCAACTTCAACCTGGTACCGGCCGCATTGCTGGAACTGCGCTCGCCGTACGGCGTGATCCGTGCCCAGGTGGTCACCGCGCTGGTGCTGCTGGCGGTGAACCTGGCGCTGATGGCGCTGCTGGTATTCCGCCACTGAACCGTCGAGGCCAACCGACCATGACCCGCTCACCGCACATCCTGCTTACCGGCTTCGACCCATTCGGCGGCGAGACGATCAATCCGTCGTGGGAAGCGGTGCGCTCGCTGCACGGCCGCCGGGCAGGAGGCCATCGCATCGTGGCCGTGCAGCTGCCGACCGAGTTCGCCGCCTCGCTGAAGGCCTTGCGGCGGGCGCTGCGCGAGGTGCGCCCGGCGATCGTGCTTGGGGTCGGCCAGGCGGGAGGGCGCAGCCGCCTGTCGATCGAGCGCGTGGCGATCAACGTCAACGACGCGCGCATCCCGGACAACGCCGGCGCGCAGCCGGTGGACGAGCCGGTGGTCGCCGATGGTCCGGCGGCCTACTTCAGCAGCCTGCCGATCAAGGCGATGCTCGCCGCGTTGCGCGAGGCCGGCCTGCCGGCGGAAGTTTCGAACACGGCCGGCACCTACGTCTGCAACCACATCGCCTATGCCATGGCGCACTACACAGCGCGACAGCGTGGTGTGCGCACGGGCTTCGTGCACATTCCCTTCCTGCCGGACCAGGCCGTGACGCATGCGCATGCACCGAGCATGTCGCTGGAGGACGTACGCCGGGGCCTGCTGGTCGCCCTGCGCACCGCGGCGCGCGTCCAAACGGACGCGCGGCTGGCGGCGGGCGCGATCAGCTGAGCCGTCGCGCCCGCGAGGCGGGGCTCAGTAGCCCCGGGTGGCGTCTTCCACGCTCGATCCGGCCGCATCCTTGCCCTTGAGGTGATCATCCATCTTGACCGGACCGTGGTAGTCCTCAAGGCTGCGGGCCTTGGTGTCCTGGGGGTTGATCTCCACCAGCTTGCCATCCTTGTCATAGTAGGCGACGAAACCGTAATCCAGCTGCATGCGTGCCAGATATTGCAGGTGCTCCTTGCGCACCTTGTAGTCGTCGCTGGGAACCAGCAGCACGGTCTTGGGCAGCTTGCCGACTTCCTTCAGATAGGCGAAGTGGCTGCCGGTGTCGAGCGCCGAAAGCACCGCACCGTCGACCAGGAACTGGCCGCCCTTGTACGCCTTGATCACGGTATCGAACTGGCCCTTGGATTCAATCGCGGCCACCTGCTCCTTGGTCGCGCCGCGGTGGCATCCCGCCAGCAGCACGGTGCCGCCGACAAGGACAGCCATCGCCAGCCGGCCGGCGAGGGAAGAAAGACGGGTCATGCGGATCTCCTGCAAGGCATTCATCACAACTGGGTGAGTGTAGCGCCGGTACGGCGCGCGCGATGGGCGACGATCGCCATCGCCAGCGAACATTCAGGTGCGCGGCAGGGTCACGCCCTGCTGGCCCTGGTACTTGCCGCCGCGGTCGCGATAGCTGGTCTCGCACGATTCGTCGGATTCGAAGAACAGCATCTGCGCCACGCCCTCGTTGGCGTAGATCTTGGCCGGCAGCGGCGTGGTGTTGGAGAACTCCAGCGTCACGTGGCCCTCCCACTCCGGCTCCAGCGGCGTGACGTTGACGATGATGCCGCAGCGCGCGTAGGTGCTCTTGCCCAGGCACACCACCAGCACGTCGCGCGGGATGCGGAAGTACTCCACCGTGCGCGCCAGCGCGAACGAGTTCGGCGGGATGATGCACACGTCCGCCTCGACGTCGACGAAGCTGGTCGGATCGAACGCCTTCGGGTCGACGATGGTGGAGTTGATGTTGGTGAAGATCTTGAATTCGCGGGCGCAGCGCACGTCGTAGCCGTAGCTGGAGGTGCCATAGGACACCAGCTTCTCGCCATCGCGCATCTTCACCTGGCCGGGCTCGAACGGCTCGATCATGCCGTGCTGCTCAGCCATCCGGCGGATCCACTTGTCGGGTTTGATGCTCACACGCGCTCCGGTCGTCGGGTAGTGGGCAACCGAAGCATCCGGCTGCCGCAAAGACCCGGAAAAATACCACGCGAACCGGCCCGACAGGCCAGCATCGGGCCGATCAGTCGCTCCCGAGCGCCCGCGCAAGCCGCTTCAGCAGGGCCTCCAGCTCGCCGCGCGGTTGCGGCTGGGCGAGCACGGATGCCCGGTCGCAGCCCGCACCCGGCAAGGGCACGGTGCCGGACGCCGCGTCCAGCAGCTCGGCCGACATGGTTCGCAGGATTTCGCGAAGCGCGTCCTGCGCATGGTGGGATCCGCGCGCCGAGGCGTTGAGCAGGGCCACCGGCTTGCCCGGAAACCGCGGGCAGCCGACCAGCCAGTCGAGCAGGTTCTTGAAGGCGCCGGGCACGCCGTGCGCATATTCCGGACAGGCAATCAGCAGCGCGTCGCTGCCGTCGACGGCAGCACGCAAGCGCGCCACGGTGGGCGGCAGGGGATCCCGCTCGTCATCCGGATTGAACCAGGGCAGCGCGGCGAGACCGTCGTAGAGAACCAGCTCCAGCGAGGCCGGCGCCAGTTCGCGTGCGGCCTCAAGCACCGCCCGGTTCGCCGACACCGCCCGCAGGCTGCCCGCCAGGCACAGCACGCGATGGCGTGCGGCGACCGTCATGCCGACGGCGCGCCCTGCACCACCACCTTGCCCAGGCCCAGCGACTTGTTCCGCGGCTGGCGCGACAGGCGGCCCGCCGCGTTGCGGGCGATCTCGCGATAGCGCGCCGCCAGGTCGGACTCCGGCATCGCCACCACGGTCGGCGTGCCGCCGTCGGCCTGCTCGCGGATGCGGATGTCCAGCGGCAGCGAACCGAGGTAGGCCACGCCGTACTGGTCGGCCATGCGCTGGCCGCCGCCCGCGCCGAAGATGTGCTCCTCGTGGCCGCAGGCCGAGCACACGTGGGTGGCCATGTTCTCCACCACGCCGAGCACCGGCACCTCGACCTTCTCGAACATCTTCAGCGCCTTGCGCGCGTCCAGCAGGGCGATGTCCTGTGGCGTGGTGACGATCACCGCGCCGGCCACCGGCACCTTCTGCGCCAGGGTGAGCTGGATGTCGCCGGTGCCGGGCGGCAGGTCGACCACCAGGTAATCGAGCTGCTCCCAGCGCGAGTCGCCGAGCAGCTGCATCATCGCCTGGGTAACCATCGGTCCGCGCCAGATCATCGGCGTCTCCTCGTCGACCAGGAAGCCGATCGACATCGCCTGCAGGCCATGCGCCTGGAGCGGAATGATGGTCTTGCCGTCGGGCGACTCGGGCTTGCCGGACAGGCCGAGCATGCGCGGCTGGCTGGGGCCGTAGATGTCGGCGTCGAGAATGCCGACCTTGGCCCCTTCCGCGGCCAGCGCCAGCGCCAGGTTCACCGACACGGTGGACTTGCCCACGCCGCCCTTGCCGGAAGCGACCACGATGATGTTCTTCACGTTCGGCAGCGGCGCCAGCTGGCCCTGCACCTTGTGCACCTGCACGCGGCTGCCGACCGACACCGCAGCCGCGGCGATCGCCGGGTGGGCCTCCAGCGCCCGGCGGGCCTGCGCGGCAAGGTCCGCCGTCGCCGAGGCCGCGGGATAGCCGAGCTGGAGATCGACCGACACACGGTCGCCGTCCACCCCGATGGCGCGAACGGATTCGGCCAGGGGGGCGCCCGTGTGGGGGTCGGTAAGCGCGGCGAGCAACTCGCGCACCAGGGCTTCATTTGCCTGCGTCATGGGGGACTGTTTTGGGGGGAAAGAGCGCAATTATGCCAGTCATGCCGGTGTCACCGGCTGCGCTGGATCATGGCCCGACGGCCCCGAGTGGCTCTTGCGCATTGCAGCTTGACGCTCCCCCCGGCCCTCGCCAGTCTCATCGCCATACGCTTTCGTACGGGAGGAAAACCATGACCCTGCTGTCCCGCCTCACCCTCGCCACCGGCCTGCTGCTGATCGCCGGTTCCGCCTTCGCCGCCAGCGACACCCCGGTCGGCACCTGGAAGACCATCGACGACGAGACCCACATGGCCAAGTCGATCGTCGAGATCACCGACCACAACGGCGAGCTGCAGGCACGCATCGTCAAGCTGCTCAACCGCAGCCCCGAGGACATTGCCCGTGACGGCGCCGAGCCGATCTGCAAGAAGTGCGACGGCGATCGGCACAACCAGCCGATCGAGGGCATGAACATCATGTGGGGCGTCAGCAAGGACGACGACGTGTGGGACGGCGGCAAGATCCTCGACCCGAAGACCGGCAAGGTCTACAAGGTGCGCCTGAAGATGCTCGACGGTGGTCAGAAGCTCGACGTGCACGGCTACATCGGCTTCGCCCTGATCGGCCGCTCGCAGGTGTGGGAACGGCAGAACTGACGTTTCCCGCTTCCGCGGAACCCGGAGGCCCGCCACCTGGCGGGCCTTTTGTTTGCGGCATGCGCCGATCGGAGGGTTTGGACGGCCATGCCATAATGTGTGGTCACTTAAGCCAAGCAAGCCGCCATGAGCCGACGCATCCTCGTCACCAACGCCCTGCCCTATGCCAACGGCCCGCTGCACATGGGCCACCTGCTGGGCTACATCCAGGCCGACATCTGGGTGCGGGCGCAGCGCATGGCCGGCAACGAGGCCATCTACGTCTGTGCCGACGACGCGCACGGCACGCCGATCATGCTCGCCGCGGAGAAGGCCGGACTGGCGCCGGAGGACTACATCGCCGGCATCCGCGCCGGCCATGAGGCGGACTTCGCCGCGTTCGGCGTGGACTTCGACCACTACCACACCACCCATTCGGACGAAAACCGCGAACTGGCGACGCTGATCTACACGCGCCTGCGCGACGGCGGCGCCATCGCCCGCCGCGACATCCAGCAGCTGTTCGACCCGGACAAGCAGATGTTCCTGCCGGACCGCTACATCAAGGGCACCTGCCCGGTCTGCAAGACGCCCGACCAGTACGGCGACAACTGCGAGAACTGCGGCGCCACCTACGCGCCGACCGACCTGATCAATCCGTACTCGGTGATGTCCGGCGCCACCCCGGTGCTGCGTGCGTCGGAGCACTACTTCTTCGAGCTGTCGAAGTTCGAGGGCCTGCTGCGCGACTGGTTCGCCGGCAAGTACTCCGGCGGCCAGCCGGTGGCCAACAGCGGTGTGGCGGCCAAGCTGCGCGAGTGGCTGGACGGTGGGCTGAAGGACTGGGACATCTCGCGCGACGCGCCTTACTTCGGCTTCCCGATCCCCGACGCGCCGGGCAAGTTCTTCTATGTCTGGCTGGATGCGCCGGTCGGCTACCTGGCCAGCTTCAAGGCGCTGTGCGAGCGCACCGGCATCGATTTCGACGCCTATCTGGGACCGGACAGCGCCGCCGAGATGCACCACTTCATCGGCAAGGACATCATCAATTTCCACGGCCTGTTCTGGCCGGCGATGCTGCACGGGGCCGGCTTCCGCGTGCCGACCGCGCTGCACGTCAACGGCTACCTCACCGTCAACGGCGCGAAGATGTCCAAGTCGCGCGGCACCTTCATCCAGGCCCGCACCTACCTCGATGTCGGCCTGAACCCGGAGTGTCTGCGCTACTACTTCGCCACCATGCTCGACGACGCCCCGGTGGACGTGGACCTCGACCTCAAGGCCTTCGAGGAGCGCGTCAACTCGCACCTGGTCGGCAAGTGGGTGAACATCGCCAGCCGCACCGCGGGCTTCGTGCACAAGTTCTTCGACGGCCAGCTCGCCGAGCGCTTCGGCAGCACCGAGGCGGAGCTCTGGAACCGGCTGCTCGAGCACTACGACGGCATCGCCGAACTCTACGACCGCGGCCTGTTCGCCGAGGTCACCCGCCGCTTCGTGACCATGGCCGACCTGGTCAACGGCCACATCGCCGCCACCGCTCCGTGGACGCTGGCCAAGGACGAGTCGCGCCGGCTCGAGCTGCACCAGGTGTGCTCGTTCGCGATTGCCGCGTTCCGCCTGCTCGGCGGCCTGCTCAAGCCGATCGTGCCGGCCACGGTGACCGCGGCCGAACAGTTCCTCGCTGCGCCGATCCTCGATTTCGACGGTGCCCGCGCGCCGCTGCACAACCACATCATTTCGCCGTTCGAGCCGCTGCTCGGCCGCCTCGATCCCAAGCAGATCGAGGCGATGGTCGAAGCCTCAAAGGAATCCCTGGCCGCTCCCGCGGCGACCGCTCCCACCCCCAGCAAGACCGAAAAGAAGACCATGACCGAAAGCACCGCCACGCCCGCCACCGACGCTCCGGCCACCGCCCCGACCATCGGCATCGACGATTTCGCCAAGCTCGACCTGCGCGTGGGCAAGGTCACCGTGTGCGAGTTCGTGGAGGGCTCGGACAAGCTGCTGCGCTTCGAACTGGATGCCGGCCCGCTGGGCACCCGGCAGATCTTCTCCGGCATCCGCGCCGCCTACGGCGAGCCGGAGAAACTGGTCGGCCGCAACGTGGTGTTCATCGCCAACCTGGCGCCGCGCAAGATGCGCTTCGGCCTGTCCGAGGGGATGATCCTGTCCGCCGGCGACGGCGGCAGCGACCTGTTCCTGCTCGACGCCGACCAGGGCGCCAAGCCGGGTGCCACCGTCCGCTGACCGTATTGCCGTGGAGACGCTGGCCGAGCGCATCGACGCGATCCTGCCGCAGACCCAGTGCGAGCAGTGCGGTTTCCACGGCTGTCGCCCCTACGCCGAGGCGATCGCCGCCGGTGAGGCGCCGATCAACCGCTGCCCGCCCGGCGGCGCGGCCGGCATTGCCCGGCTGGCGGACCTGCTCGGGCAGCCGGTGCTGCCGCTGGACCCGGCCCACGGCGTGGAAAAGCCGCGCACGCTGGCACGCATCGTCGAGGCCGACTGCATCGGCTGCACCAAGTGCATCCAGGCCTGTCCGGTCGACGCTATCGTCGGCGCGGCCAAGCTGATGCACACCGTGCTGGTCGATGACTGCACCGGCTGCGAGCTGTGCGTGCCGGCCTGCCCGGTCGACTGCATCATGCTCGAACCGATGCCCCTGGCATGGGTGGACCACCCGGAACGCACCAACGCCGCGCGCAGGCACTTCCAGCGCCGCGAGGCGCGACTGGAAGGCGAACGCCTGGCGCACGAGGCCGAGCTGGCCGCGCGCAAGGCCGCCCTGGATGTCACCAGCCAGGCCAATCCGGTCCTGGCCGCACTCGCCCGCGCCCGCATGAAAAGCAACAAGTCGCCATGAAGACGAGCCGCGCCATGTCGTCATTCCAGCGCGCGCTGGAATCCAGTGACTCTCTCACCTCGACGACTTCAAGCCGCTTGGCGGCCACCCTCGCAGACAACGGAGGCGTTCCGCCATGCCCATGAAGCGTGCCGATGTCGTCGAGCTGTTCACCCGCCTGCGCGAACTGAACCCCAGGCCCACCACCGAACTGGACTACACCACGCCGTTCGAACTGCTGGTGGCCGTGGTGCTTTCCGCCCAGGCCACCGACGTCGGCGTGAACAAGGCCACGCGCCGGCTCTACCCGGTCGCCAACACGCCCGAGGCGATCCTCGCACTGGGCGAGGACAGGCTGAAGACCTTCATCTCCACCATCGGCCTGTTCAACGCCAAGGCGAAGAACGTGATCGCGCTGTGCCGGATCCTGGTCGATCAGCACGACAGCGAGGTGCCGCGCGAACGCGCGGCGCTGGAGGCCCTACCCGGCGTCGGTCGCAAGACCGCCAACGTGGTGCTCAACACCGCCTTCGGCGAGCCGACCATCGCGGTGGACACGCACATCTTCCGCGTGGCAAACCGCACCGGACTGGCCCCGGGCAAGGATGTGCGGGCGGTCGAGGACAAGCTGGAGAAAGTGGTGCCGCCCGAGTTCAAACTCGACGCCCACCACTGGCTGATCCTGCACGGCCGCTACGTGTGCAAGGCGCGCAAGCCGGATTGCCCGGACTGCGTGATCCGCGACCTGTGCCGGTTCAAGGACAAGACGCCGGGCTGATCCGCTCCGCCCGGAAAGCCCCGTAGGAGCCCGCTCGCGGGCGATGCTCCTGTGTCGAATCAGAGCGGCAGGCATCGCCCGCGAGCGGGCTCCTACCGGGAGCACATGGCGCTGGCTCGGCGCACAAAAGCAAACGGCGGGCTGCTGCCCGCCGTTTTTCCGTCCCTGGGTCGAACTCCCTTCCGATAACCGGAATGCGACACCGGCATCATGCCGGTGTCGCATGACAGTTTTTAGAACGCCACCTGGCCGAAGATACCCACTTCGTCCGTCTTCACGTTCTGCACGTGCGGCGGAACCGGGGTGCCCACCGACTTGTCGCCCTTCTCGTGCTTGTACACCGCGGCCAGCTGGAAGCCCTTGGTGATGTCGAACTGCACGCCGGCGTTGTAGTAGGTGTCCTTCGCCTTCGGGTCGAGCGTCTTGCTCAGCTTGGCGCTGTCGTAGCGGGCGAACAGCGAGACGCCGTCGGCGACCGCCACGCTGCCCCACACCGAGTAGCCGTCGGCCTTGTCGGTGGAGATCGTGGTCACGTTGTTCCAGTTCTTGGCCGTGAAGTACTCGGCGCCGAAGCGGTAGTTCTTGTCGGCGTAGGCCAGCAGCAGGTCGGCGCGCGAGGCGGTGTTGGTCGAGCCGCCGCCCTGGACTTCCTTGCCGCGATGACCGTCGTAGCCGCCAACGGCGATGACCGCGTTCTCGAACGGGACGAAACCGACGCGGGCCTCGACGTCCACGCCCTTCGAGCGACCCGGGTTCTTGTAGCCGTTGCCGTTGACCACGGACACCGCGTAGTTGACCGTCTTGCCGCCGAAGTCACCCATCGTGTGCAGGCCCCAGTCGGCCGAGTTGGCGTAGTGCAGGCGGTCGGTCAGGGTGTTCTCGACGTAACGGAAGCCGTAGTAGTTCTCGACGAACGGGATCCACGGCATGTCGGCCGAACCGATGCGCAGCTTGAACGCCGGGTCGAAGCTGCCTTCCACGTAGGCCTTCTTCACGAACAGGCTGGTCTGGCCGATGGCGCTGGCGTAGTTGAAGTCGGTGGTCAGGTTGGCCGACCAGACGTCGTCGAACTTGTGGGTCACCGACAGGTAGAAGCGCTTCACGTCGACGCCGGTGCCGCTGGCAGCGGTCTTGCCGGTATCGCTGTTCTTCTGGCTGATGTTGGAGAAGTCGAAGTACATCTTGCCGCCGATGCTGGTGTTGTTCACCAGCTTCTCGAGCTTGGCCAGCGACTTGTCGTTGGAGCCGGTGGCCTGCACCTTCTCGATCGCCTGGCCGGTGCTGACGTTGATCTGCGACTGGGCGTCGGCGCGCTGCTCGAGGTCGTCGAGCTTGGACTGCATGGCGGCGAGCTGGGCCTTCAGGGCCTCGATTTCGGCGTTGGTGGCGGCCGACGTCTGCTCGGCCCTGGCGGTCTTGGTCTTCTGGGCCGGCGCGGCCGAAACAAGGCTGGTGAAGCCGAGGCCGGCAGCGATGGCTACCACGAGCAACTTGGAACGCATGGGAAATCTCCGCTGGATGGATAACGCCACCTCGACCGCGCCCCTGGAAATTCCGTGGTCGGCGAAGCAGGACGTTAAAAGTTTGCGGGCATCCCTTTGCAGTCATGTTGACGGAATGTGACAAAACGAAGTCAGCGGGCCATGGCCGTCATCTTTCCGTATGGTGGCCAGCGGTCACCGGGATGTCGCGCCCCGACTGATATGCTTGTCCGATGGACGACCTCAACAAGAGCCTGGCCACACGCATGGCCGACCGTTTCCGCGGCTTCCTGCCGGTGATCGTGGACGTGGAAACAGGCGGCTTCGACGCCGAGCGCGATGCCCTGCTGGAAATCGCCGCGGTCAACCTGACCATGGACGCGGACGGCTACCTGCGCCCCCTGCCGGCGGTTTCGGCCCACGTCGAGCCCTTCCCGGGTGCCAACCTGGACCCGCGGGCACTGGAAGTCACCGGGATCGATCCGGACAACCCGCTGCGCGGCGCCCTCGCCGAGCGCCTGGCGCTGGATCACATATTCAATGAAGTTCGCCAGGCCATGCGCCACCAGCACTGCCAGCGCGCCGTACTGGTCGGCCATAACGCGGCCTTCGACCTGGGTTTCCTGAACGCCGCGGTGCGCCGGGTCGGACACAAGCGCAACCCGTTCCACCCGTTCAGCTGCTTCGATACGGCCACCCTGAGCGGGCTCGCCTTCGGCCAGACCGTGCTGAGCAAGGCCGTGCTGGCCGCAGGACACGGCTTCGACAGCCGCGAGGCGCATTCGGCGGTCTACGACGCCGAGCGCACCGCCGAGCTGTTCTGCGGCATCATCAACCGCTGGCGCCGGCTGGAAACCTTCGAGCGCGAGCACATCGGCGAAGGGGTGCTGTGACGGCCCGATGACAGGCTGTCACACGCGTGCAACATTGATCTCATTTCATTGCAACACGTCCCCCCTGTAATGGGGAAAGGACGGGCTTACCTCCCGTGTCTTTCCTCCTCAAGGAGCTACCGTGTTGACCTCGACCAAATCCCGTATCGCCCTGATCGCTGCCGCTTCGCTGTTCAGCGTGGCCGCCGCTCAGGCCACCGACATCACCGGTGCCGGTTCCAGCTTCGTCTACCCGGTCCTGACCAAGTGGTCGGCCGCCTATGCCGAGAAGACCGGCAACCAGCTCAACTACCAGTCGGTCGGCTCGGGCGCGGGCATCGCGCAGATCAAGGCCGGCACCATCGACTTCGGCGCCTCCGACGCTCCGCTGAGCGGCGAGGACCTGAAGAAGTTCGGTCTGGGCCAGTTCCCGCTGGTCGTCGGCGGTATCGTGCCGGTGGTCAACATCAACGGCATCCAGGCTGACCAGATCAAGCTCGACGGCCCGACCCTGGCCGACATCTTCATGGGCAAGATCACCAACTGGAACGACCCGAAGATCGCCGCCCTGAACGCTGGCGTGAACCTGCCGGCCGGCAAGATCACCGTCGTGCATCGCTCGGACGGCTCGGGCACCACCTACAACTTCACCAACTACCTGACCAAGGTCAGCCCGGCATGGGCCGGCAAGGTCAAGTTCGGCACCTCCGTCGACTGGCCGACCGGCGTGGGCGGCAAGGGCAACGAAGGCGTGTCGCAGTACGTGCGCCAGATCAAGGGTGCGATCGGCTACGTCGAGTACGCCTACGCGCTGAAGAACAAGATCAGCTGGGTCGACATGAAGAACGCCGCCGGTGAGGTGGTCAAGCCGAGCGCCGACAGCTTCGCCGCCGCCGCCGCCACCGCCGACTGGGCACACGCCAAGGACTTCAACCTGGTCATGACCAACGCTCCGGGTCAGACCGCGTGGCCGATCACCGCCACCACCTGGGCGATCATGTACAAGCAGCCGAAGAATGCCGAGCACACCAAGGTGGCGTTCGACTTCTTCAAGTGGTCCTACGAGAACGGCCAGCCGCAGGCCGCCTCGCTCGACTACGTGCCGCTGCCGCCGTCGCTGGTCAAGCAGATCGAAGCCTACTGGGCCTCGGAGTTCCAGAAGTAAGATGGTCTTCCCGGAGAGGGTGGTATCACGATGACCACCCTTTCCGTCGGAGGACAGCCGAACAGCCGCCCCGGAGGACCAGGGGCGGCTTTTCTTTGAAGGCGCCGGTATCCTTGCGCCCTTGAGTTACCCAGAGGACGGCCCGTTCCATGTCCAGTGCCCCCGACGCCCTCGCGATCCGCGATACCGGCGACCAGCGCAATCATCGCGATGCGCGCAACGACCGCTGGTTCCGCTGGCTGCTCATGGCCTGCGCGCTGCTGGTGCTCGCCTCGCTGCTCGGCGCCGCCGGCGCGACCCTGTGGGGGGGCCGGCATGCCTTCGGCACCTTCGGCTGGCACTTCCTCACCAGTTCCGCCTGGGATCCGGGCAACGACGTCTACGGCGCGCTGGTCCCGGTCTACGGCACCATCGCCACCTCGATCATCGCCCTGATCATCGCCGTGCCGATCAGCTTCGGCATCGCGCTGTACCTGTCCGAGGTCGCGCCGCCCTGGCTGCGTACCCCGGTCGCCTCGGCGATCGAGCTTCTGGCCGGCATCCCGTCGATCATCTACGGCATGTGGGGCCTGTTCATCTTCGCGCCGTTCTTCTCCGCGCACATCAAGCCCTGGCTGACCAGCTACCTGGGCGACAGCCCAGACGACGGCAAGGTGTCCTGGGTGGCGGCGCACGTGCCTTTCATCGGCAAGCTGTTCGCCAGCAACTACCCGTTCGGCGCCAGCGTGCTGACCGCAGGCATCGTGCTGGCGATCATGATCATCCCGTTCATCTCCTCGGTGATGCGCGAGGTGTTCCAGACCGTGCCCACGCGCCTGAAGGAGTCGGCCTATGCGCTGGGCTCGAGCACCTGGGAAGTGGTCTGGGACATCGTGCTGCCGTACACCCGCTCGGCGGTGATCGGTGGCGTGTTCCTCGGCCTCGGCCGCGCTCTGGGCGAGACCATGGCGGTGACCTTCGTGCTGGGCAACGCGATGAACCTGTCCGCCTCGCTGCTGGATCCGGGCGCCTCGATCGCGTCGACCATCGCCAACCAGTTCAGCGAGGCGGTGGGCCTGCAGAAGTCCACCCTGATGGCGCTGGCCTTCCTGCTGTTCGTGGTCACATTCTTCGTGCTGTTGATCGCGCGCCTGATGCTGCGCCAGCTGAAGAAGCGGGAGGGCGTGTGATGAATGCCCTATACCTTCGACGCCGCCTCACCAACTGGCTCGCGCTCGGCTTGAGCGTGTTCGCCACCCTGATCGGCCTGGGCTTCCTGGCCTGGATCCTGTGGGAAACCCTGCGCCAGGGCATCAGCGCGCTGGACCTGAAGCTGTTCACCAAGATCACCGCCTACGGCGCCGATGGCGGCCTGTCCAACGCCATGGTCGGCAGCCTGATCATCAACTTCATCGGCATCGCCATCGCCACCCCGATCGGCGTGTTGGCCGGCACCTGGCTGGCCGAGTATGCCAACCGCACCAAACTCGGCGAGACGATCCGCTTCCTCAACGACATCCTGCTGTCGGCGCCGTCGATCGTGATGGGCCTGTTCGTCTATACGATCGTGGTGCTGCCCAGCACCGCGCTGACCCACGGCAACACCACCTTCTCCGGCTTTGCCGGCGGCGTGGCGCTGGCACTGATCGCCCTGCCGGTGATCGTGCGCACCACCGACGAGATGCTGCGCCTGGTGCCCTCCACGCTGCGCGAGGCGGCGCTGTCGCTGGGCGTGCCGCAATGGAAGCTGACCCTGCAGATCCTGATCCGCGCGGCGCGTTCGGGCATCATCACCGGTGTGCTGCTGGCGCTGGCTCGTATCAGCGGCGAAACCGCACCGCTGCTGTTCACCGCGTTCGGCAACAACTTCATGGTGCTGAGCCCGATGAGCAAGATGGCCAGCCTGCCGCAGATCATCTACCAGTACGCGAACGACCCGGGCGACGCGATGCACGCGCTGGCCTGGGCCGGCGCCTTCGTGGTGACCATGTTCGTGCTGCTGCTGAGCCTCGCTTCCCGCCTGGTCCTTTCCCGCAACAAGGTGTCCCATGACTGAGTCCGCCGCCGCCGGCCTCCACCCGCAGCCCGCGGCCAGCCCCGAGGCCGTCGCGCCGACCAAGATCCAGGTCAACGACCTGCACTTCTACTACAACGGGTTCCATGCGCTGAAAGGCATCAGCATGGCGATCCCGGAGAAGAAGGTGACGGCCATCATCGGCCCGTCCGGCTGCGGCAAGTCCACCCTGCTGCGCATCTTCAACCGCATCTACGCGATCTACCCGAAGCTGGAAGCGCGCGGCGAGGTGATCCTGGACGGCGAGAACGTGCTCGACGCCCGGTACTCCATGAACCGCCTGCGCAGCAAGGTCGGTATGGTGTTCCAGAAGCCGGTGCCGTTCCCGATGACGATCTTCGAGAACGTCGCCTACGGCATCCGCCATCACGAGAAGCTGTCTCGTGCCGACATGGACGTGCGCGTGGAGAAGGCCCTGCGCGACGCGGCGCTCTGGGACGAGGTGAAGGACAAGCTCAAGCAGAACGCGCTCGGCCTGTCCGGCGGCCAGCAGCAACGCCTGTGCATTGCCCGCGCCATCGCGCTGCGCCCCGAGGTGCTGCTGCTGGACGAGCCGACCTCGGCGCTGGACCCAATCGCCACCGGCCGCATCGAGCAGCTGGTGGAAGAGCTCAAGAGCCAGTTCACCATCGTCATCGTCACCCACAACATGCAGCAGGCGGCGCGCTGTTCGGACCTCACCGCGTTCATGTACATGGGCGAGCTGATCGAATTCGACGGCACCGAGAAGATCTTCACCAAGCCGAGCAAGAAGCAGACCGAGGACTACATCACCGGCCGCTTCGGCTGATCCGGCTGAGCCGTCCCCGCGTTCCACCCGTTCCACGCATCCCAGACAGGCAGGTATCGACATGAGCAGCGGCAGCGAGCACATCATCAAGAGCTACGACAGCGAACTGGCCCGCCTCACCGGCGAGATCGTGCGCATGGGCGAGCTGTCGGTGACCCAGCTGGAGTCGGCGATCGACGTGATCGCCCGCCGCGACGAGCGCGCCGCCCAGCGCGTGGTGGCCAACGACGACGCGATCGACCAGCTCGAGCAGGAAATCAGCCACGACGTGGTGCGCCTGCTGGCCCTGCGTGCGCCGATGGCCGGCGACCTGCGCAATGTGTTCGCCGCCCTGCGCATCGCCGCCGACATCGAGCGCATCGGCGACTACGCCGCCAACGTGGCCAAACGCTCGATCCCGCTGTCGATGGTCGCCCCGGTCTCGCCGACCAAGGGCCTGGACTACCTGGCCAAGCTGGCCGCCGCGGAGGTCCGCGAAGTGCTGGTGGCCTACCGCGACCAGGACGCCGAGCACGCCTACCAGGTGTGGAAGAGCGACGCCGAGCTGGACGAGGCCTACACCGGCTACTTCCGCCAGCTGCTCACCTACATGATGGAAGACCCGCGCAACATCACGCCGTGCACGCACCTCTTGTTCATGGCCAAGAACATCGAGCGCATCGGCGACCATGCCACCAACATCGCCGAGAGCATCTGGTTCCAGGTGCATGGCGAGACGCTGGACAAGCAGCGCGTGAAGCGCGACTTCACCTCCAGCCCGGAGCTGACCAAGCTCGGCGAGTAGGAGCGCACCCTGTGCGCGATGCCCTCGGGCCCAGGAAGGACATCCGGTGGTCGCGCACAGGGTGCGCTCCTACCGCTCGTTCCGGGCAGCGGTGATCGAGGCCCGGCCAGCCCCAGGACGGCCCCGCGCGCGGGGCCGTCTTCATTTGAGCCTTCCGAGGATATGGAATTCGCCGGCCATCCAGCGGCGGAACGCTCCGCCGCCCCAGCGATTCAGCCACCCATCCGCCGCAGCCGCACGCCGCGCACGATGCCGTAGATGCCGATGGCGATCCAGGCCAGCTCGAGCAGAAACGCCGACCAGTTGAAGCTGCCGAACACCAGCGACACCAGCACGCCGAGCGCACCGGCGATGTTCATCAACTGGTAGGCCAGCCGGTTGCCGTGCAACTTGTGGGCCTGCAGCAGGAAGTAGGCCAGCAGGATCAGCAGAACCCCGGCAAAACCCACCAAGTCGTACCAGTGCAGTCCCGTCGTCATCGTTTCGCACTCCGCTGCCTGAGGGCCTCGAACAGCACCACGCCGGTGGCGACGGAGACGTTGAGGCTCTCCATCGCGCCCGGCATCGGGATCTTCGCCACGAAATCGCACAGCTCGCGGGTCAGCCGGCGCATGCCTTCGCCTTCGCTGCCCAGCACCAGCGCCACCGGCCCCTTCAGGTCGATGCCGTAGATCGAGTCGTCGGTGTCGCCGGCCATGCCGGTGATCCACACGCCGGCATCCTTCAGCTCGCGCAGGGTGCGCGCCAGGTTGGTCACCGCGATCAGCGGCACGCGATCGGCACCGCCGGCCGAGGCCCGGCGGACCACCGGGGTCAGGCCCACCGCGCGGTCCTTCGGCACGATCACCGCGGTGACCCTGGCCGCCGCGGCGCTGCGCAGGCAGGCGCCGAGGTTGTGCGGATCGGTCACGCCGTCGAGCACCAGCACCAGCGTGTCGGCGCCATCACGCTCGAGCAGCGCCGGCAGGTCGCCCTCGTGCGCCATCGGCGGCGGCTCGTAAAGCGCTACCACGCCCTGGTGGCGCGCCTCGCCGGACAGCTTGTCCAGTTGCTCGCGCGGCCGGTGATGCACGGGAATCTTCAGCGCCTTGGCCCGCTCGGCCAGCGCTTGCACGCGCGCGTTGCGCTGGCCCTGTTCGACCAGCAGTTCGCGCACCTGCCCGGCATCGTTGCTGAGGGCACCTTCCACCGGGTTGATGCCGACGATCCAGCTTTCGCTCATCTACTTACTTGCCTTTCGATCGAGTGGGACGCCCGCCCCGGCCTTTCGGCTTCTGCTTCGGCTCGGCCTTGGGCTTGGGCTCGGGCCGAGCACGGGACGCCTTGGTAGCCGCCTTTTTCGTTGCCTTGCCCTTCGGCTTGCCGGCGGGCGCTGCGACTGGCGGCAGCGCAGGCAAGGCCGAAGCCGGCCGCGCATGGGCGCGGGGCGGCGGATTATCGCTCACCGGCGCCTTTGCCGGCACCTCGGCGTCACGACGGCCGAAAGCGCGGCCGATCGCATTGGCCGCACGACCGAACATGCCCTGGCTCTTCGCGACCGGCGCCGGTGCGGCCGCGGTCTTGGGCAACGAGTAGCGTTCGCCACTGGCCGCGTAGTCATAGGCCCTGGCGGTCTTCGGAGGCGGCGCGCCGCGCTTCTTCTGCGGCACCAGCCGGAAGTCGATCTTGCGATCCTCCAGGCTGGCGCGCAGCACCTGCACGCGCACATGGTCGCCGAGGCGGAACTGCTCGCCGGACTTTTCGCCCTTGAGCAGCTTGCGCACCGGGTCGAAGTGGTAATAGTCGTTGGCCAGCTGGCTGATGTGCACCAGGCCGGACACCTTCGACTCGTCCAGCTCCACGAACAGGCCGAACGAGGTGACGCCGGTGACCACGCCGTCGAACTCGCTGCCGACGTGCTTGCTCATCCAGGCGCACTTGAAGCGCTCGTCGACGTCGCGCTCGGCCTCCTCCGCACGCCGCTCGCGCTGCGAGCAGTGCACCGCCAGCGAACCCATTTCGGCCGGGGTGTAGACGTAATTGGCCAGCTTGCCGCCAGCGAGTGCGAAGCGGATCGCGCGATGGACCAGCAGGTCGGGGTAGCGACGGATCGGCGAAGTGAAGTGCGCGTACGCACTCAGCGCCAGGCCGAAGTGGCCACGATTCTCCGGCTGGTAGGCGGCCATGCTCTGCGCCCGCAACAGCACCGACTGGATCAGCTCGCGCTCGGGGCGCTCGTGTACCAGCCGCAACAGCTCGGCGAAATCACCCGGGGTGACCTCGGCCAGCGGCGGCAGGCTGAGCTTGAACTCACGCAGGAACTGCTGCAGGTCCTCGTACTTCTCTGCCGGCGGCGGCTCGTGGGCGCGGAACAGCGCGGGGATCTTCTTCTTTTCCAGGAACAGCGCCGCCTGCACGTTGGCGGCGATCATGCACTCCTCGATCAGCTTGTGCGCGTCGTTGCGCTCGATCGCGCCCATCGCCTCGACCTCGCCACGCTGGTCGAGGCGGAACTTCACCTCCGGCGTCTCGAAATCGATCGCACCGCGGCGCAGGCGCTGGGCCGCCATCGCCTTGTACAGCGCGTGCAGGTGGCGGATCTGCGGCAGCACGTCGGCCACCTCGGCGATCGTGTCGGCATCTTCCAGCCCGACCACCTGCCACACCTTGTCGTAGGTCAGGCGCGCATGCGACAGCATCACCGCGTCGTAGAACTTCGACTTGGTCACCTCGCCCTCGGCATTGATCTGCATGTCGCACACCATGCACAGCCGCTCCACCTTCGGGTTGAGCGAACAGATGCCGTTGGACAGCGTCTCCGGCAGCATCGGCACCACGAAGCCGGGGAAGTAGGTCGAGGTGCTGCGCTCCTGCGCCTCGGTATCCAGCGCGGTGCCCGGCTTGACGTAGTGCGACACGTCGGCGATCGCCACGATCAGCCGCCAGCCGCCACCACGTTTCGGCTCGGCATACACGGCATCATCGAAGTCGCGCGCGTCGGCGCCGTCGATGGTCACCAGCGGCAGCTTGCGCAGGTCGACGCGGCCCTCGCGCTCGGCGGCGGTGACTTCCGGCTCGACCTGGGCGGCGTCGCGCAGCACCTCCGGCGACCATTCACGCGGCAGGTCGTAGCTGGCGATCGCCATCTCCACCAGCAGCGAAGGCTGCAGGCGTTCGCCCAGCACCGAGCGGATCTCTCCCAGCGGCGCACGATGCGCGGTCGGCGGGTCGGTGATCTCGACGACGACGATCTGCCCGTTGCGGGCGCCCTGCTCCTTGCCCGGCGGAATCAGGATGTCCTGGTGCAGGCGGCGATCGTCGGGCGCCACCACGGTGACGCCGTTCTCGACCGTCACGCGGCCGACCAGCCGCGGCGAGCGTCGCTGCAGCACTTCGACGATGGCGCCCTGGCGGCGGCCACGCCGGTCGAGGCCCACCACGCTGGCGAGGACGCGATCGCCGTGCATCACCGCACGCATCTGCTGCGGCGAAAGGTAGAGGTCGTCGCCACCCTCGTCCGGACGCAGGAAGCCGTAGCCCTCGGCGTTGGCGATCACCAGTCCGGGAATCAGGTCCAGCTTCTGTGCAGGGGCGTAGTCGCCGCGACGCCCCTGCAGCAGCTGGCCATCGCGCACCATCGCGCCGAGGCGCTTGCGCAGGGCCATCAGGTCGGTGGGATGGTCGAGCTGCAGGGTTTCGGCGATGCGGGCTTCGCTGAGCCATTCGCCGCGGTCGGCCAGCATCGAGAGGATCGCCTCGCGGCTGGGGATCGGTCGTTCGTAGCGCTGCGCCTCGCGCTCGGCCTGCGGATCGCGGACCGCGCCGGCGCCCTTGCGCGGCGCTCCGCCGTTGGAGCGGGGCTTGCCGGACGGCCGCAGGGGGGCGTCGTCGCGGTTGGGTGCTGCTGCGCGGCGCTTGCCGCCACGCGTGTTTTTCTTCTGGGTCACTCAGTTACCTTGGTTGAAGGCCTCCGGGACGGAAATCGTCCGGAAGCAGGGGAAAATTTTTGTCGACGTATTGTTGACAACCCTGGGGTAGATGCCTAATCTACGCGGCTCGCGCAGCCCGAACGGTTGCGCGGCACCTGCCCAGGTGGCGGAATTGGTAGACGCACTAGTTTCAGGTACTAGCGGGTAAAACCGTGGAGGTTCGAGTCCTCTCCTGGGCACCAATTGTAGACGAAGCCCGCAGCGATGCGGGCTTTGTCGTTTCTGCGGTTCATGCAGGCCGCCGGGGGTGATCCGCCGATGACGACCACGCGCCACGCCCTCGCCTCGCACCGCCACTGGGTGTTCGACCTGGACGGCACGCTGACGATTGCCGTGCACGACTTCGCCGCGATCCGCCGCGCACTGGCGATCCGCGACGACGAGGACATCCTCGCCCACATCGCCGCCCTGCCCGCCGCCGAAGCCGATGCCAAGCGCGCGTGGCTGCTGGAGCACGAGCGCGAACTGGCGCTCGCGTCGCGCCCGGCCTCCGGCGCCGTCCCACTCGTCCGCACGCTCGCAGCGCGCGGCTGCCGGCTCGGCATCCTCACCCGCAACCTGCGCGAACTGGCCCTGCTGTCGCTGGAGGCGATCGGCCTGGCCGACTGCTTCGATCCGGCGGTCGTGCTCGGTCGCGAGGATGCGCCACCCAAACCCGCCCCCATCGGCCTGCAACATATCGCCGCGCACTGGTCGGTCGATCCCGCCGAACTGACCATGGTCGGCGACTACGCCTACGACCTGGCCAGCGCCCGCGCCGCCGGCGCGCGCTCGGTGTTGGTGAACCTGCCCGACAACCGCTGGCCGGAACTGGCCGACTGGTACTTCGCCGACTGCCACGCCCTGGCCGCCGCGCTGGCCTGAGGCCCTGGCAGATCGGTAGGAGCCCGCTTGCGGGCGATGCTCTTCGCTCTGATCGGGCACCGGAGCGAAGAGCATCGCCCGGGAGCGGGTTCCTGCAGGAGCGGACATCAGCCCGGATGGGGCGGGCCCTTCAGCTCAATCATGTTGCCCTGCGGGTCGTACAGGTAGATCGATGGGCCTTCGCCTTTCGCGCCATAGCGCATGCCGAGGTCGCCGATGCGCACGCCGTGGGCGCGCAGGTGGGCCAGGATCGCCGCCTCGTCGTAGTCCTCCACGCGAAGGCAGACGTGGTCCATGTTGTGACCCTCCACGCCGGGCGGCGCACCGCCGTGACGGCCGATCCGCCCATCCACGCTCACCAGGTCGATCAACGAGGCCCCGGCGCGCAGCTGCACCAGGCCGATCTCGTCCTGCCGGCGCTCCTCGCGGCAGCCCAGCACGTCGCAGTAGAACCGCTGCATCGCGTCCAGGTCGCATACGCGCAGCACCACGTGGTCGATCTCGCCGATCCGGATCATGGGAAACCTCTTGTCGAAACCACCCCAGCTTAACCGGCCCCATCGGCCCCGCGACCGGGTGCCCCACCCGCTGACCACCACCCGGGCGGCCTGTATAATCGCCGCGGTAAACGTACGGTGGGAGAAGCGTCGGGCCTTCCAGGGCCACGTCGCTGCCGAAGGCGCAACGCCCGTAATCGCTCAGGCCCCGTAACCACCGCGCGCAAACACTCTGGAGAGACCGGTTGAATCCGGCGCCGAAGGGGCACAAGGCAGCAGTCCATCGCTGCCTCCAAACTCTCAGGCAAAAGGACAGAGGGGCGCCCCGCGTGCGGCACGGCACGCTATTCCCGGATGCCCCAGACATGAGCCAGTCCTCCTCCCCCTCGTTGCGCGAGCTCGAGCACCACGGTGCCTTCATCGAGCGTCACATCGGCCCGAACGATGCCGAGATCGCCCACATGCTCGCCGCCATCGGCCAGCCCTCGCTGGAAGCGATGACCGACGCGATCGTGCCCGGCTCGATCAAGTCGCCCGCCCCGCTGGCGCTGCCGGCGCCGCTGACCGAGGTGGAAGCGCTGGCCAAGATCCGCGCCGTCGCCTCGAAGAACCGCGTGTTCCGGAGCTTCATCGGCCAGGGCTACTACGGCACCCACACGCCGAACGTCATCCTGCGCAACGTGCTGGAGAACCCGGCCTGGTACACCGCCTATACGCCGTACCAGGCGGAGATCTCGCAGGGCCGCATGGAGGCGCTGATCAACTTCCAGACGATGTGCGCCGACCTCACCGGCATGGACATCGCCAACGCCTCGCTGCTGGACGAAGGCACCGCCGCCGCCGAGGCGATGACCCTGGCCAAGCGCTCGGGCAAGAGCAAGTCGAACACCTTCTTCGTGTCCCGCGGCGTGCACCCGCAGACGCTGGAAGTGCTGCGCACCCGCGCCGAGGCGATGGGGCTGCAGATCCTGGTCGGTGACGACGCCGACGCCGCCACTGCCGAGAGCTTCGGCGTGCTGCTGCAGTACCCGGACACCTTCGGCCAGGCGCACGACTACGCCGCACTGGTCCAGGCCGTGCACGCGCGCGGCGCGCTGGTGGCGGTCGCCACCGACCTGCTCGCGCTGACCCTGCTCAAGGCGCCGGGCGAATGGGGTGCGGACATCGTGATCGGCAACAGCCAGCGCTTCGGCGTGCCGTTCGGCTTCGGCGGCCCGCACGCCGCCTTCATGGCCTGCCGCGACGCCTACAAGCGCTCGATGCCGGGCCGGCTGATCGGCGTCTCGGTCGATGCCGAGGGCAACAAAGCCTACCGCCTCACCCTGCAGACCCGCGAGCAGCACATCCGCCGCGAGAAGGCCACCTCCAACATCTGCACCGCGCAGGTGCTGCTGGCGGTGATGGCGGCGATGTACGCCGTCTACCACGGCCCGGACGGCCTCAAGCGGATCGCCCGCCGCACCCATCGCCTGGCCGCGATCCTTGCCGCCGCGCTGCGCAAGGCCGGCGTGACGGTGGCCGACGGCTTCTTCGACACGCTGTACATCACCGGCGTGGACGCCGATGCGGTGCACGCCCGCGCCACCGCGCAGCAGATCAACCTGCGCGCCATCCACGGCACCAGCGTCGGCATCAGCCTGGACGAGACCACCACCCGCGCCGACGTCATCGCGCTGGCCGGCCTGTTCGGCGCGGAGATCGACGACATCGACGCGCTCGATGCCGCCACCGCCGATGCCCTGCCGGCCTCGCTGGTGCGCAGCAGTGCGTTCATGACCCACCCGGTGTTCAACACCCACCACAGCGAGACCGAGCTGCTGCGCTACCTGCGCGGCCTGGCCGACAAGGACCTGGCGCTGGACCGCAGCATGATCCCGCTCGGCTCGTGCACCATGAAGCTCAACGCCACCGCCGAGATGATCCCGGTGACCTGGCCCGAGTTCGGCAACATCCACCCGCTGGCCCCGGCCGAGCAGGCCGCCGGCTACAAGGAGCTGATCGACGGGCTGGAAGCGATGCTGGTCGAGTGCACCGGCTACGACGCGGTCAGCCTGCAGCCGAACTCCGGCGCGCAGGGCGAGTACGCCGGCCTGCTGGCGATCCGCGCCTACCACCGCTCGCGCGGCGAGGGCCATCGCGACATCTGCCTGATCCCCGAGTCCGCGCACGGCACCAACCCGGCCAGCGCGCAGATGTGCGGCATGACCGTGGTGGTCACCGCCTGCGACGCCAACGGCAATGTCGATGTCGCCGACATCCGCGCCAAGGCCGAGAAGTATGCCGACCGCCTCGCCGCGCTGATGGTCACCTACCCGTCCACGCACGGCGTGTTCGAGGAGGAGATCGTGCAGATCTGCGAGATCATCCACGCGCACGGCGGCCAGGTGTACACCGACGGCGCCAACATGAACGCCCTGGTCGGCGTGGCCAAACCCGGCAAGTGGGGCTCGGACGTCAGCCACCTCAACCTGCACAAGACCTTCTGCATCCCGCACGGCGGCGGCGGCCCGGGCGTCGGCCCGTGCGCGGTGAAGTCGCACCTGGCGCCGTTCCTGCCCAAGACGTTCGGCGGCGAAGGCGACGTGGGCATGGTCTCGGCCGCCAGCTTCGGCTCGGCCAGCATCCTGCCGATCAGCTGGATGTACATCGCGATGATGGGTGCCGAGGGTCTGCGCCGCGCCACCCAGCTGGCCCTGCTCAACGCCAACTACGTCGCCAAGCGCCTCGCACCGCACTACAAGACGCTGTACACCGGTCGCAACGGCCTGGTGGCGCACGAGTGCATCCTCGACCTGCGCCCGCTCAAGGACGCCACCGGCATCGGTGCCGAGGACGTCGCCAAGCGGCTGATCGACTTCGGCTTCCACGCCCCGACGCTGAGCTTCCCGGTGGCCGGCACGCTGATGGTCGAACCGACCGAGAGCGAGAGCCAGTACGAGCTGGACCGCTTCATCGACGCGATGATCCAGATCCGCGAGGAGATCCGCGCGATCGAGGACGGCCGCCTGGACCGCGAGGACAACCCGCTCAAGCACGCCCCGCACACCGCCGCGATGGTGTCCGGCAGCGAGTGGACCCACACCTACCCGCGCGAGCTGGCCGCGTTCCCGCTGCCCAGCCTGCGGCTGCAGAAGTACTGGTCGCCGGTCGCCCGCGTGGACAACGTCTACGGCGACAAGAACATCATGTGCTCGTGCATCCCGGTCGACGCCTTCAAGGGCGAGATCGAGGCGTTCAGCGAACCGAACGTGATGTAAGCCGTCGCACTCCCGTGCGATGCGAAAGACCCGGCTTCGGCCGGGTTTTTCGTTTCGACGCCCCGTTCACCGCACTCAGCCCGACGATCGCACCGCCTTGATGTCCTGCGCGGCGGCCCAGTCCAGCACATCCTCGCAACGCAGCGCGGTGGCCAACAGGTTGGGGAACTGGTTGGGCGCCAGCGCCTGCACGACATCGAGCGAGAGGGTCATCCGTGCATCACGCGGCACTGCCGGCTGCAGCGCACCCGTTCCATGGAAAACCCGACCCGCATGGCCACATCCCAGTCCCTGATGACCCGCCGGAGATTAGGGAGGCTGCCGTAGCCTTGGCAAGACGGACGAGGGGCCGACCTGCAAGCCGGCGGGACACCCGTCGAAGCCCCGCGTGCCTTTATCGCCAACGCCCTCGCTGGCCCATTCGCCAGTGATCTGCTAAAAACTTGCGTTCACGGTCCAGGGAAGCACTGTTCATGACAGGCAGGGATACGCGCGAGCTACACAGGCAGCTCGACAAGCGCTATGCAGACACGAATGACATCACGGTCGAACTGATCGACGAGGCCGAGCCGGTCATCAACCTCACGCTGCACGCCTACGGCGACATGCAGGTGCAGGTCGCCGCATCCAGCTCGCAGATCGCGGTGTCCACCGTGCTGGTCGACGCGGAACTCGTGCGGGACCGCTCCGGCTTCAACGATGCCTGCATGCGTATCAACCCGATCAACCCGCTGTCCAACCTCGGCCTGACCCAGATCGGCGGTCGCGACACGTACATCGTGTTCGGCGAGTTGTCGACCCAGGCGAGCATGGACGAACTGGACGAGGAACTTCAGGCCCTGGCGCTCAATACCCTGGACGCCGCCGAAACCCTCAAGACCCACTTCCTCTGAGGTCATCCATGAGCCTGCTGACCAAGCTTCTCACCCTGCTGCGCGGCGTCTCGCACGAGACCGGCCAGAAGATCGTCGACGCCAACGCCATCACCATCCTGGAGCAGGAGATCCGCGATACCGGCACCGAGCTCCAACGGGCACGGGACGACCTGGCCAAGCTGATGGCCCAGGCCAAGCTGGCCCAGCAGAAGATGGACGACCGCACCGGCAAGATGGCCGAGTACGCGCATTACATCGAGGGTTCGCTGGACAAGGGCGACGAGGCCCTCGCCCGTGAGGTCGCCGCGAAGCTCGCGCCGCTGGAGGCCGAGCAGAAGGTCGACGAAGGCAACCTGCGCAGGCTGCAGCAGTCGATCGCCACGCTGAAGGCGACGATCGGCAAGACCGAGATCCAGCTGAAGGGGCTGCGCTCGCAGGTCGACACAGTGAAAGCCACCGCGTCCGTGCAGCGCGCGCAGATGGCGATCGCCTCGCGCACCGCCGGCAGCAACAGCCGCATGGGTTCGGCGCTCGACTCGCTGGAACGCATCAAGCAGCGACAGGCCGAGGCCGCCGCGCGCATCGAGGCCAGCGAGGAACTCGATCCCTCCGCCGGCGATGCCGAACTGGAGCGGAAACTGGCAGCTGCCGGACTCGTCAGCGGCGGCACCGGTGCGGAAATGATCCTCGCCCGCTTCAAGCAGGAGCGGACACAGGGAAGCGTAAAGGTCGAGTCCAAGTCGACCGCGGGCAGCTGACGCCGGACGGGGAGACAGGGGGAGCACATGTGGGTTATCGGGCGCCTGACCAGGGCGCTGGCCCGGCACGTCCGCCGGGTAAGCTGGCTGGCCGTGCTGCTGGCGCTGCTGGTGCACATGGGGGTGACCTGGGCGCTGCTCGTGCTGGCGGGCGAATCCGCGCTCGTCGCGCCGCAGGCTTTTCCCTACTACTACATGACCACGGCCACGACCATCGGCTACGGCGACCTGTCGCCGCAGACCACCGCTGGACGCCTGATCGTCGCCTTCCTGCTGATGCCGGGCGCCGTGGCCTTTTTTGCCGCCGTGCTGGCCAAGACCAGCGCATCGCTGGCGAGCTACCTTCGACGCCATCTGGTGGGACGTATGACTTACGAACAAATGCGCGGCCACACCGTGCTGGTCGGTTGGCGAGGCGCCGCCTCGGACCGACTGGTGGACCTGCTGCTGTCCGATACCGCGACGGACGATGAGGGCCTGGTGCTGGTCGCCTGCGAACTGGACGAGAACCCGCGCCCGGAACAGATGCGCTTCGTCGCGGCGGGCAACTATGCGGACAGCCCGGTCTATGCACGCGCGTCGCTGCAGGGTGCCGACCGGATCATCATCCACACCCCCAGCGACGACCAGAGCCTCGCCGCGGTGCTGGCCGTGATGGCACATGCCCCGAACGCCCATGTCGTCGCCCATTTCGAGGGACCCGATGCGCTGCAGCTGGTGCGCTCCCATTACCCGCAGGTGGAATGCACCCGCCCGATGTCCGCCGAGGTGATCGCGCGGGCCGCGCAGGACCCCGGCAGCTCGATCATCGCGCTGGAGCTGCTCTCCACCGCTACCGGCCCCACCCAGTTCAGCGTGGCGATGCCAACCGGTATCGCCACATCGGCGCGCCAGGTCGCACGCTGCTTCAAGGATCAATCGGCGCTTTTCCTGGGCATGCGTGAGTCCGACGTAGCGCCGGTGCAGATCAACCCGCCCGACGACCAGCCGGTGCGCGAGGGCAACATCCTCTATTACCTGGCCCGGCAGCGCATCGATCCGACCGAGCTGGCATGCCTGCAGGGCACGATGGCGTGAGCCTGTTCCATCGTCGACCACCGTCGGATCCAAGTGCCGGCCAGGGACTGCCCGGCACGGCGCGAGCGCTGCTTCCGCTCGGATTGCGCATCGGTGGCCGCGTGCAGTTCGACCGCACCCTGTATCGCTTCGCCCCGCAGGCGATGCTCGCCGAGCTGCCGGATGGCGACCAGGGCATCGAGTGCTACGGGCATATCGAACTCGGCGACGGCTACGTGATGCACCGCTTCTATCTCGAAGACGACGCCTACCTGCAGGTGATGACGGTGGGCGACTCGATCGAGTCCATGCATGCGTTCACCTACTACGAGACGGTCAATCCTCCGAACATCGAAAGCTTCCAGCGCCTGGTGACCGGCGGCGCACACCTGGGCGCGCAGCGGATCAACTATGCCGGCCACGACTGGGATCGGGTCACCAGCGCCGATGCCGGCGACCAGATCCCGCCGATGGCCTTCGACGAGGTGCTGTTCCGCGAGCAGCCGCCCCGTCGCAGCGGCGACCTGACCAACTACGCCGTGGTCTACAGCCGCGCGGTCGCCGACCTGCAGCGCGACGAGCTGCTGGTGGTCAACGCGGAGGACTCCGGTCCGAACCAGTTCTGCATCACCTACGCGGTAGGTATCGAGATCGGGCAAGCCGATCTGGACATCACCTGAGCCCCGATCACCGGACAGCCAACCCAAGGACGCACCATGCAAAGCATCGTCACCCTAACGAGCCTGATCGCCTTCTTCTCCTACCTCGGCATCGGCCTCGCCCTGCTGATCGCTGCCGTCGTTGTGGTGGCGCTGGTGACGCCCCACCGGGATTTCACCCTGATCCGCCAGGGCAACACCGCCGCCTCGCTCGCGTTCTCCGGCACCCTGATCGGCATTGCGCTGCCTCTGCAGGCCGCCATCGCGCATGCAGTCAGCCTCGTGGACGCGGCGGTCTGGGGCGGTCTCGCCGCCCTGGTGCAGATCGTCGCCTATCTGCTGGCACGTGCCGTGGTGCCGGGGATTTCCCGGCAGATCACCGAGGACAAGATCTCCGCAGGCGTGCTCGCCGCGGGCATTTCGATCGCCGTGGGGTTGCTGAACGCCGCGTCGATGACGCCGTGAGGTGCCGCCGATGAAACGCTCAGCGCACCTGCGCCTGACCCTCATGGCCACGGCGCTTCCCGCGACGCTCTCCGGCTGCAGCCACGGCCCGGCGACCGGAGCCGTCGTGCAGTCGGTCGACGAGTGCCGCGCCCTCCCCACCTATATCTCGTCAGACGACTGCAAGGCGGCCTACCAGCAGGCGCTCGCGCAGAGCCAGCTCTACGCACCGAGATTCACCAACGGCAACCAGTGCAACGAACAGTTCGGCGACTGCCAGGCAGACGGCCAGTCGGGGCACGTGACGTACTACCGGCCGCGCATGGGCGGCTTCCTGGTCGGCTACCGGCACAAAGGCAATGTCCTTGACGGATACGACGGTCACAGTGCCCCGCTCTTCCGGGACCGCAGCGGCACGTTCTTCACCTCCGCGGGGGACGTGGTCTCGCGGCACACCGGCGCGGTGCGCGGGGCCCGCGGCAGGGCCAGCGCACCGACGCGCGCCCTGACCGTCTCTCGCCGCGGCTTCGGCTCGGCCAGCTCCGTGCGCAGCTCGTTCGGCCGGAGCGGTCGCTTCGGTGGCTTCCACTTCGGCGGATGACTCGCCAGGGCATGCGACGCATCGCCATCGCCGAGCGCGCCGACTGGCGTAGCCAGGCCGAGCGCCTCGGCTTTCTGTTCCACACCATCGACGGCGAGCGCTACTGGGACGAGCGCGCCTACTACGCGCTCGACCTGCGGCAGGTCGAGGATGACATCGAGGACCCCAGCCTCGCCCTGCATGGCATGGCGATGGATCTGGTGGACGAAGTCGTGCGCTCCGAGGAACTGCTTGCGCGCCTGGCGATCCCGCCGGCCTACTGGGACTGGATCCGCAGTTCGTGGCAGCAGCGCGATCCGCACCTGTACGGACGGATGGACCTGGCCTACGACGGCACCGGTCCGGCCAAGCTCTACGAGTTGAACTACGACACGCCGACCTCGCTCTACGAAGCGGCCTACTTCCAGTGGCTGTGGCTGGAACAACAGATCGAGGCCGGCGTACTGCCGCGGCATGCCGATCAGTACAACCGCATCCAGGAATTGCTGTGCGAAGCCTTTGCCACGCTGGCCAAGGGACGCCTGATCGGCTCACCGGTGCATTTCTCCGCCGTAGCAGACTCGATGGAGGATCGCGCCACGGTCGACTACCTGCGCGATTGCGCGCACCAGGTCGGCATCGCGACCGCCTACGTCGCGATCGAGGATATCGGCCTGAGCGCGGACGGATGGTTCACCGACACCACCGACCGGGTGATCCAGACCCTGTTCAAGCTCTACCCTCTCGAGTTCATGATGGAAGATCGCTTCGGACCGGATCTCCGACGCCACGCCATGCAACTGCTGGAGCCCGCCTGGAAGGCGATCCTGAGCAACAAGGCGATCCTGCCGCTGCTCTGGGAGCGGCACCCCGGCCATCCGAACCTGCTTCCGGCACACTTCGTCGAGGCCGACTTCCAGCCGCAGGCGGGATGGGTACGCAAGCCGCTGTTCTCCCGCGAAGGCGCCAACATCGAGATGGTCACGGCGGGCGGGGAGCGCATCCGCTCGGACGGGCCCTACGGCGACCACCCCGCCGCGATCATCCAGCAATACCACCCGCTACCGTGCTTCGACGGCAACTATCCGCTGATCGGCAGCTGGATCATCGCCGACGTACCGGCCGGCATCGGCATCCGCGAGGACACCAGCCTGATCACCCAGGACACCTCGCGCTTCGTTCCGCACGCGATCATCGACTGACTGCCTTGACGGCAGCGCCTGCCCCGGCACCCCGGGTCAGACCAGCGCCAGCACCATCAGCGTGCGGCAGTGCCGCTCGAACTCCTCCGGCGGCAGCGGGCGGGAGAAGTGGTAGCCCTGCAGCTGGTCGCAGCCGAGGGTGCGCAGCACGCTGGCCTGCAGCTGGGTCTCCACGCCTTCGGCGACCACCTCGATGGCCAGCGTGTGGGCCAGGTCGATGATCGCCGCGATGATCGCGCGCGCCTCCGGCCCGCCCTCGTCCAGCGCCTGCACGAAGAAGCGGTCGATCTTCAGCTGGCGCACCTGGAACTTCTGCAGGTAGGCCAGGCTGGAATACCCGGTACCGAAGTCGTCGATGGCAAACTCGAAGCCGCGCTCGCGGAAGTCCCGCAGCATCAGCCGGGTGCGTTCGGCGTTCTCCATGGCGATGCTTTCGGTCACCTCGAACAGGATCAGCGCCGGATCGACCCCGGCCTCCGCCGCGATGCGCGCAGCCGTGTCCACAAACCCCGACTGGTTCAACTGCAGCGGCGAGAGATTGATCGCGATACGCAGCGGCGCCATCCCCTGGCCGCGCCAGGCACCGATCTGCCGGCAGGCCTCGCGGATCACCCATTCGCCGATGCGACCGATCTGGCCGCTGCGCTCGGCCACCGCGATGAACTCCATCGGCGGCACCTCGCCCAGTTCCGGGTGGGTCCAGCGTGCCAGCGCCTCGGCACCGACGATCGCCCCCGTGGCGCTGTCGTGCTTGGACTGGTAGTGCAGCGACAGGCTGCCGTCCTCGATCGCCGCATGCAGCCCGCGCTGGATCGCCAGCGCCCGCTCGGCACGCCGGCGCATGCTGGTGTCGTAGATGCTGTAGCCGTTGCGGCCGGCCTGCTTGGCCGCGCTCATCGCCACGTCCGCATGCGCGATCAGCGCCTCGGCGGAATCGCCGTCCTGCGGAAAGTGGGCGACACCGATGCTCGGCGTGGCGCAAAGCGTGATCCCCCCGACCACCAGCGGCAGCTGCATGGCGTCGAGCAGGCGCTCGACGATGCGGTGGGCCGAATCCTGCGAACGCATGCGCTCGAGCACGGCGACGAACTCGTCGCCGCCGACGCGACCCACGCTCTCGTACCGCAGGTGCGTGGCCAGCCGCTCGGCCACCGCGCACAGCACCTGGTCGCCCGCGGTCTGGCCGAGCGACTCGTTGATGTGCTTGAAGCCGTCCAGGTCGATGTACAGCACGGCCACGTAACCGCGGCCGTCACGGGCGCCGTCCAGCGCGCGCTCCAGCCGATCGACCAGGGTCGCGCGGTTCGGCAGGCCGGTCAGTGCATCGTGGGTCGAGAGGTAGCGCAGGCGGTCATGCAGGTCGTCCAGCGAACCGGCCAGGCTGCGGGTGCGCTGGTACAGCCGGGTCACCCATTCGGACAGGCCGATGGCCGAGCCCATCGACACCAGCGCGATCACGCCGATCATCGAGCCGACCCAGACCACCGCCGCCGCGTCGCCGGCGTTGCCGGCGGGAAAGCGTTCGCCGGACATGCGCATCGCCAGGTGCAGCGTGGCGCCCAGGATCAGCGCATTGCCGAGGGCGACCGGGATCCGCCGCCGCAGGCTGCGGTTGTGCCGGGCCCGGAACGCGTGCAGCAACTTCAGCACTGCGGCGCCGATCACCACGACCACCACGCACCAGAGCCACAGATGCTGCCCCGCCCCCACCCGCACCGCCGGCAGGTGCAGCGAGGCGACCATCAGCAGATGCATCGGCAGCACGCAGCCGGCCAGCAGCATGCCGCCAGCGATCATCCGGGTGCGGGTGAGCATGACCACGTCGGTCATCGCCAGCACGACATAGGCCGCCAGCAGGGCCAGCAGCCCCGAGGCGATGCACAGCAGCGGATCGAGCCCGTCGCGCAGCTGCGGGACGCGGGCCAAGGTGCCGACGAAATGCTGCGACCACAGCCCGATGCCGATCATCCACACGCCGACCACGTACCACGCGGTGCGCTGCCAGCGCTCGCGCGAGGCGGCCAGCCGGGGCATCACGTCCAGGGCCTGGTAGGTGGTGGTCGCTCCGACAAGAGGGGCCAGCAACGCCAGGGCGAGATGGAAACTGCCGTTCATTGAGCGCCGGGGGAGGCCATTCGGGGAACCAGAAGCATAACGGCAACGCGGCCCCGCACTTGACCCCGCATGCGTGCGGCCGTTCCGGCTTCGCGCCGCGGGATCCGGGTTCCGTCGCCCCCTGGGCCGGTTCCGTCGCCTCCGGCCCGACCGGCGGCGGCCAAGCGACTAAGCTCTGTCGCGATTCCTGCCTCCGGCGAGCCGTCCATGTTCAAGAGCCTGTCCTTCGTCCTGCGCATCGCCCTGGCCTGGTCGGCGGCATTCCTGGTGGGCAGCATGTTCTGGAGCGCCACGCCGGGCTATCACGACGGCCACCTGATTTTCCCCATCTACCTCATCACGCTGGCTTTCGTGATCACCGGCGCGTTCTCGCACCTGGGCCGGGTGCGGCTGATCGCCGGGGAAGTCGACTCCAGCGCGCTGGCCAACCGGCAGCGCCGGCAGATCGAGATCCCGTTCGAGGCCGGCGAGGCGTTCGATCTGGTCGACGCGGCGATCCGCGAGCTGCCGCGCATCCAGGAAGTGGAGAGCGCCCGCGACAGCCTGCAGGTGCGCGCCAAGATCCACCGCCCGCAGCCCTACGGCCGCCACTGGGTGCAGCGGCTCAACCCGGCCAACTGGCTGGGCAGCCTGCGCAACCAGATCACCGCCACGGTCACCCCGGTCAACGGCACCGGCAGCGTCACCCTGCTGTGCGAGCCGGAGGCGGCCGCGTGGAGCGACTGGTTCCGCGTCGACGACGGCACCAACCTGGAGAACGCCGAGGCGATCACCCGCGCCATCGCCCGGCGGGTCGCCGAGCATCGCCGCAACGAGCAGCGCGCCGCAGCGCAGACGGCCACTGAGAAGGAACTCACCGTCGCCCGGCTCAACCTGCTGCACGCCCAGGTGGAACCGCACTTCCTCTACAACACGCTGGCCAGCGCGCAGCTGCTCACCCGCAGCGAGCCGGCCCAGGCCGACCGCATGCTCGGCCATCTCATCCAGTACCTGCGCCACTCGCTGCCCAGCGCCGACGAATCGCTGTCCACCCTCGGCGACGAGCTGGAGCGCACCCGCGCCTACCTGGAGATCATCCGCATCCGCATGGGCGCGCGGCTGACGATGGAGGTGGACGTGCCCGACGCGCTGCGCGCCATCTCGATGCCGCCGATGATGCTGCAGACGCTGGTGGAGAACGCCATCAAGCACGGCCTGGAGCCGAAACCCGGCGGCGGCACGGTATGGATCTTCGCCCGCCGCGACGAGGACCGCGTGATGGTCACCGTCGCCGACAACGGCCAGGGCTTCGGCGTCGCCACCGGCGGCACCGGCATCGGCCTGAAGAACGTGCGCGAACGGCTGCGCCTGATCTACGGCGAGCGTGCCTCACTGTCGGTGGTCGCCAACGTGCCCGACGGCGTCGCCGCCACCCTCGCCGTGCCGGCGGTCACCGAGACACCGAGCGACAAGACCCGGGGGACGCCATGACCCGCGCCGTCGTCGCCGAAGACGAAGCCCTGCTGCGCAGCGAGCTGGTGCGCCAGCTGCACCAGGTGTGGCCGGACCTGACCGTGGTGGCCGAATGCGAGGACGGCGCCAGCGCGCTGGAAGCGATCGCCACGCAGCAGCCCGAGGTCGCCTTCCTCGACATCCGCATGCCCGGCCTGACCGGCATGGACGTCGCCACCGCAGCCGCCACCTGCAGCCCCGGCACGCAGATCGTGTTCACCACCGCCTACCACCAGTACGCCATCGACGCGTTCGAGCGTGGCGCCATCGACTATCTGCTCAAGCCGGTAACGCCGGAGCGCCTGGCCGCCACCGTGCAGCGCGTCCGGTCGCGGCTGGCCAGCGGCCAGCTGCCCGCCAACCTCGGCCAGCTGCTGCGCGATCTGGCGCAGGGCGCGGCCACCACACCGAGGGCTCCGCCATTGACCTGGATCACCGCCAGCACCGGCCGCGAGACGCGGCTCATCATGGTTGACGACGTCGCCTACTTCCGCGCCGACCACAAGTACACCGTGGCGATGACCGCCGACGGCGAGGCGCTGTTGCGCACCTCGCTGCGCGAGCTGCTCGAGGTGCTCGACGCCAACGTGTTCCGGCAGATCCACCGCTCCACCATCGTCAACCTCAAGGCGATCGCCTCGATCGTGCGCGACGACACCGGCCGCGGCACCGTGCGGCTGAAGCAGCGACCGGAAACGCTCACCGTCAGCGCGCCGTTCATGACGCTTTTCAAGACCATGTAGACGCAAGGAGCGCCTGCCGTGGATACCGCCATGCACATGCTCTACCGACTGGTTGCCCTGCTCGCCTTCGCCGCCAGCGCGCTCGGCTGCGACCATCCGCACCGCAGCTTCACCCAGCGCTCCACCGCCAACGGCGTGGACCAGCTCGACAGCCGGGTGGAGATCACCGCCACCGGCGCCCATTTTGACTGCCGCGCCAGCCGCAGCGGGCAATGCCACTACAGCCTGTTCGCCGCCGGCTGCGACCGCGCGGACGACTGCCGCATCCCCGCCCTGAAGACGCTGACCGTGGCGGCCGGCAGCGAACGCGACGTCAGCCACCTGCCCGCCGTGGGGCAGGTGTGCGTGCGTACCGACGACGCCGCGGTGGACGCGCGCTGCCGGGCGCTCGCGCCCGGCGCCTGAGGCGCCGACCCGCCGTCCGCCACACCGAGGCCTATACTTCGCGCACTTTTCCGCCGAAGCGCCACGCATGCCCCACCGCTACGCCCTTGCACTGGCTGCGCTGCTGGCGCTGGCGGCGACCCGCGCACGCGCCGACGACGCGCCCTGGGCCCGCACCACGCTGACCTACGACGGCGCCGCCATCGGCAACCTCGAGGGCGGCGCGGCGCGCTCGTCCACCTACGTCGGCAACCTGCGCCTGCGCAGCCTGCTGGACCTGCAGCGCGCCGCCGGCTGGACCGGCACCCACGCCTACGTCGATGCGCTGTGGATCCACGGCGGCCAGCCCGATGCCTTCGTCGGCGACGCGACGGGCGTGAACAACCTGGCCGCGCCGCCCAACCTGCAGCTGGAAGAGGCGTGGATCGAGCACAACCTCGCCCGTGCCGACGTCTCGCTGCTGGCCGGCCTGTACGACGTCAACAGCGAGTTCGACCGCACCCAGTCCGGCGGGCTGTTCCTCAACAGTTCGTTCGGCATCGGTCCGGAGTTCTCGCAGACCGGCGTCGACGGTCCGTCGATCTTCCCGCGCACCGCGCTGGGTGCGCGCATCGCCTACAAGCCGGCGGCCGGCGTGGTGCTGCGCGCGGCGGTGCTCGACGGCGTGCCGCTGATCCGCAGCGGCGACCGCCTGCGCGCCTTCCAGGCCGGCGACGGCCGACTGTACGTGGCCGAGCTGGCCCTGCTCGACCGCCCCGGCGCGCGGCGGGCTCCCGACGCGCGCTTCCGCATCGGTCGCAACGCCATGCTGCCGATGTACGAGGGCAAGCTCGCCATCGGCGCCTGGCACTACACCACCACGTTCGACCGCCTGGTGCCGGCCGGCAGTCGCACCACGCAGCACGGCGCCACCGGCTACTACGCCGTGGCCGACCGCACCGTGGTGCACGATCCGCACGACAGCGATCGCAGCCTGTCGCTATTCGCGCAGCTCGGCGCGGGCGACCCGGACGTGGCGCGCTTCGGCCGCTACTTCGGTGCCGGCGCCGTGCTGGCCGGACCGTTCGCTTCGCGCCGCCAGGACGAACTCGGCCTGGCCGTCGCGGTGGCGCGCAACGGCCGCCCCTGGCGCCAGCAACAGGCTCCGCGGCCGACCACCGCCACCGAACGCTCGATCGAACTGAGCTACCTGGCGCAGGCCCGGGACTGGCTCGCGGTGCAACCAGACCTGCAGTACGTGATCCACCCGGACACCGATCCCACCGTGCGCAATGCACTGGTGTTCACCCTGCGCTTCGAGCTGTCCACCGGGCTGTGAACCCGCCCGACATCCCAACGCCCGCCCACCCGGTAGGAGCCCGCTCGCGGGCGATGCTTCTGCTCCTGATACACACCAGAGCCCAAGAGCATCGCCCGCGAGCGGGCTCCTACAGGGGTTCGCGCGTCGTGTGCCGCTCGGCGATGGGTGGCGCGTCGCGTGCCGTTCGGGAGCGTGTTCGCGGTCATGCCCGCGGATCCGGAGAATGCACTGGTGTTCACCCTGCGCTTCGAGCTGTCCACCGACCTGTAACCCCGCCCGGTATCCCAACGCCCGCCCACCCATTGTAGGAGCCCGCTCGCGGGCGATGCTTCTGCTCCTGATACACACCAGAGCCCAAGAGCATCGCCCGCGAGCGGGCTCCTACAGGGGTTCGCGCATCGTGTGCCGTTCGGCGGTGGGTAGCGCGCCGTGTGCACCGTCATTCTCGCCGACGCGGGAATCGATCCTGCCCGCACGATGCGGCACGAGCCGCCACGGTGCACCAGCCGCCAAAAAGAGAAGCCCCGCATGGCGGGGCTTCTCTCGTCACCCCTACGGCAACGCCGCTCAGTCGGCGTGCTTGGCCAGCCAGGCATCCACGTCGGGCAGGCGATCGTTGCGGATCATCATGCGGTACTGGATGTTGGCGATCACCGTGTTGGCCACGCGCTGCGAGCTCTTGGCGATATGCGCGTCGGCGTACGCCTTGATCTTGTCGATCATCTCCGGCTTCAGCGAGCTCGCGCCCAGCGCCGGGTAGTAGCGGCTGGCCGAGGTGGAGTCGACCAGCTTGTCCACCTGGTCGCGGTGCGCCACGGCGAAGTCGAACGCCATGTCCGGATGACGGTAGGCGACGATGCGGATCATGCCCGCGCTGTTGGTCGCGCCCGGCTCCGGGGTCAGCGCCAGGTCCAGTGCCTGCCTGGCCAGAGTGTCGTCCTTGGCCAGCGAGAGCATGGCGTACAGCTGGTCCTTGATCAGCGGCGTGGTCTCCGCCTTGGCCTCGGCGTGCAGCTGGTTCCAGGTGGCGGTGTCGGCACTGCGCGCGACGACCGCGGTGACGGTCTTGCGCAGGGCCACCGGCAGCGCCTTCGGATCGGTCTTCTGCGCGGCGAAACGACGGCGCGCCTCGGCGATCACGTCCTGGTCGCCCAGTTCGGCCAGCGAGCCGATCAGCTGGGTGCGCAGCAGGGTGGTCGGCACGCTCTCGCCGGGCCTGGCTTCCCAGCCGATGCGCGCGAACACCGGACGCAGGCGGCTGCGGGCGAAGGCGCGGAAACGCTCCTGGCGGGCCGCGTCGCCGTCGTAGTAGTTGTCGATGGCGTCGAAGTAGCCGGCCACCTCGCCCCACACCTGCGGGTCGGCATCGGCCGGGGTGGCCTGGGCCAGCGCCAGCACATTGGCCACCGGCTCCTTGCCGGCCATCGCCAACGCCCAGGTGTCGCCCATCAGGCCGAGCTGGTCGATCGGCCTGAGCTTGGCGAAGTCACCCTTCAGCGCGTCGAAGCCGGCGGTGGAGTACAGCGTGCGGTAGTAGCCCGCCTGGCCGGCGTTCACCAGCACCGGGCCGCAGCCCGGCAGGGTCATCGTGCCCTTGCCGTCCAGCACGGTGGTGACCGGCTTGCCGCCGACGGTCTGCGCGATCACCGGCACGTGCCAGCGCAGCGGCTTCTTGTCCGGGCGATCCTTGGTGAACTCGCCCTGGCTCAGCAGCACCTTGGTCGAGCCGGCGTTGCAGGCCATGGCCTGCACGTTGACCAGCGGGATGCCCGGCTGCAGCGTGAAGTCGTGGGCGATCTGCATGATCGGCTTGCCGGCCGCGGCCTGCACCGACTTCCACAGGTCGTCGGACACCGTGTTGCCGTACTCGTGCGCCTTGATGTAGTTGCGCACACCGGTGCGCCAGGTCTCCGGACCCACATAGGCCTCGAGCATGGTGATCACCGCCTCGCCCTTGGAGTAGGTGATCGAGTCGAACGCCTGGCTGGCCTGCTCCACCGTTTCCACGTGCTGCACCACCGGGTGGGTGGTGGCGACCGCGTCGAGCGACATCGCTCCTTCACGCGTGCCGACCAGATCCAGGTTGGTGTGCCATTCCGGATGCAGCTTCTCGGTGGTGCGCGCGGCCATCCACGAGGCGAAGCCCTCGTTGAGCCACAGGTCGTCCCACCAGCTCATGGTCACCAGGTCACCGAACCACTGGTGCGCCATCTCGTGCGCTGCGGTGTTGAACACGCGCTGCTTGTCGCCCTGGGTGGAGATGCTTGGATCGAGCAGCAGCGCGTACTCGAAGGTGAAGATCGCGCCCCAGTTCTCCATCGCCGAGAAGAACTGGCTCTGCCCCGGCGCGGCGATGTTGTCCAGCTTCGGCAGCGGGTACGGTACGCCGAAGTAGTCGTTGTATTCCTTCAGCACGGCACGCGCCGAGTCCAGCGTGAAGCCGGCCTGCTTGACCATGCCCTTCTGGGTGATCACGCCGATCTCGGTGCCGTTCACCTTCTCGGTGGCGCGCTCGAAATCACCCACGCTGAAGAACAGCAGATACGTGGACATCTTCGGCGACTGGCCGAAATGCACCTCGGTGAGACCGTTGCCCAGGTCCTTGCGCGAGGCGATCGGCATGTTGCTCACCGCCATCTCGTCGGTGGGCACGGTGGCGGTGAGATCGAAGGTGGCCTTGTAGTTCGGCTCGTCCCACGAGGGGATGAAGCGGCGCGCGTCGGAGTTCTCGAACTGCGTGTACAGCGCGCGCTTCTTGCCGTCCTTGGTGTCGTAGTCCAGCGCGAACAGGCCGTTGGCCTGGGTCTCGACCTTGCCGCTGTAGTCCATCGCCAGCTTGTACTGGCCGGCCGGGATCGGATGGGACAGGGTGAACGTGGCGGTCTGCGCCTTGGCGTCCACCGACACGGTGGGTGTCGGCACGGCGATCTTGAGCTTCGTCGGGGTCAGCGTGGCCGAATGGAAGGTGAGGTCCGCCGCATTCAGCGTGATGCTGCTGGTCGGCTTGAGCACGTTGAGCGTGATGGTGACCTTGCCGTCGAACGCCAGCTTGTCCGCATGCGGCACGATGGACACGTCGTAATGCGTGGGCACCACGCCGCGCGGCAACTGGGTGGTGGCTTCGCGCACCGGCGCCGCCTTGGCCTGGGCGGCGAGCGGCGCCATCGACACGCCGGCCAGGGCCAGCGCAATGGCGGAAACGAGATATCGACGCATGACAACTCCCTGCTTGGGTGGACCCGGGTGACGACCACCGGCGCACGCGCCGGCCCTGCCCGGAAAACGGAAACGGAAATCCCCTGATGCCGCCCATGGTGCGGGCACGCACCGGGCATCGGACACGGCCGGAAGTCACGACCGGCACCACCCGTCGTGCTGCAACGCCGCGAGACTGAACCGGCGCCATCGCCTCCACCGGATCGGTCAACTCCTTGCGAGGGAGTGGCGTTACTGTCCGCGCCCACCGGCCACCGCCGACAAATCCCTTGCCACGCAAGGTTTTACGGCGCACCGGCGGCCCACAACCGTGCCTGTCCATTCCACCCATCGAGGAATCGCCATGAGCCTTCGTACCACGCTTTGCCGCAGCCTGATCGCCCTGCTCGCCACCAGCGCCCTCGCCGCCACCGGCGTCATGGCGCAGACCGCCCCCGTGCCGCACCACCCCCGCGTCAACGAGGTGAACAAGCGCGTCGACCACCAGCAGCAGCGCATCGACAAGGGCGTCGCCAACGGCACCATCACCGGCAAGCAGGCCGCCCGCGACGAGAAGCACGACGCCAACATCGCCCAGCGCGCCAGCGCCGACGAGGCGAAGCACAACGGCCACCTCACCAAGAAGGAAACCCGCCGGCTCAACCGCTCGGAGAACCGCAACAGCCGGCATATCCGGAAGCAGCGGAGGCACTGAGAGATTCGTCGAAGCCCGCGCGGATCGCCTTGCCTGCGCACCCTCCGCCGGACGCGCTCCCTGCCGCAATGACGGTCGCTTGAAATGCCGCCTTGCCCGAGATCGGGCAAGGCGGCGAGGCGCCCCTTGATGGCGCTACCCGATCGCTGCTCCGATTGACGTCTGGTTCCCGTCGGTTGGCTCGATCGGCCGTTTGAGCCCAGTCACCTCGCCGGAGGATGCCGGCACGCCCAGTGTGTAGTCCTGCCGGGCGCTGCAAGCGCACCATCCGCTGCAGGCACAGACCGCCTTGCAACCGCCGGCCACCACCATCGTCCCGACCCAGCCGCACAGTAGCCTCGCGGCTCCCCAGCGGGCTTGCCCGCCGTTTCAGCCCGATGCGCGCGACCACAGTCATGCCGGCGCCCAGCGCTACGCGGCCTGTGGGGCGACTCCACGCGTTCCAGGGCGCGGCGGCGGACGATATTTCTGGCACCAATCCAGCATCACATCTGGCACTACTTGGCGTGCTGCCTTGCACACACACTGGCGCCATTGATGGAGATTCGCCATGAGCAAGAACAGTGATTGGGTGCTGCGCCGGGCCAACGCCCTTCCCCGGGGTATCGCCACGGCCATGCCGATCTGCGTGGAGCGGGCCTCGAACGCCGAGCTGTGGGACGTCGACGGTCGACGCTTCATCGACTTTGCCGCGGGCATCGCGGTGCTGAACGTGGGTCACCAGCATCCGCGCGTGGTGGAGGCGGTGCAGGCGCAGATGCAACGCTTTGCGCATACTGCGTTCCAGGTGGCGGCGTACGACGTCTACATCGAACTGTGCGAGCGACTTAACTCGCTGGCGCCGATTGCCGGCAAACGCAAGTCGATCCTGTTTTCGACCGGCGCCGAAGCGGTGGAGAACGCGATCAAGATCGCCCGCGCCGCCACCCGGCGGCATGCCGTGATTGCTTTCCATGGCGGGTTCCACGGCCGCAGCTTCATGGCCATGGCGCTGACCGGCAAGACCGCGCCGTACAAGCGTGGCTTTGGTCCGTTGTCTGCCGGTGTTTTCCATGCGCCGTTCCCCTGCGCGCATCGAGGCATCAGCGTGGCGGACAGCCTGCAGGCGATCGAGCGCATTTTCATGGCTGACGTGGCCGCCGAGGATGTGGCTGCCATCATCGTGGAGCCGGTGCAGGGCGAGGGTGGGTTCAACCCGGCGCCCGATGAACTGCTGCAGGGTTTGCGCGAACTGGCGGACCGGCACGGCATCCTGCTGGTGGCCGACGAGGTGCAGAGCGGCATCGCCCGCACCGGACGCCTGTTCGGCATGGAGCACAGCGGTGTGCAGCCGGACCTGATGATCGTGGCCAAGTCGCTGGCGGCCGGGTTTCCGCTGTCCGCCGTGATCGGTCGCGCCGAAGTGATGGACGCGGTCGACCCGGGTGGACTGGGCGGTACCTATGCCGGTTCGCCCACGGCATGCGCCGCGGCCCTGGCGGTGCTCGATCTTGTCCAAGAGCAAGGCCTGGCAGCGCATGCCGAAGCGCTGGGGCAGCAGGTGCGGGCTTTCCTTCAAGGCCTGCAGGGGCGGCCCGACCTGCATCCGATCGGGCATATCCGCGGCCGTGGCTCGATGCTGGCCTTCGACCTGTTGCAGTCGACCGGTGCCGATGCGGTGGCGCCGGAGAAAACCCGCGAAGTGATCCGGCGCGCGCACGAGCTGGGACTGGTGGTGCTGGGCTGCGGCGCCTACGGCGAATCGATCCGCCTGCTGTACCCGCTGACCATCGACGAACAGGTACTCGACGAGGGACTGGGTCTGCTGGAGCAGGCACTGAAAAACCCAGGCTGACGATCACTCAGGGAACAGCTTGCAGGCGCGCGCGGCAGGCCGGGCCATGTGTGAATATTGAGCCATGCTTGCACGCTGCCCGGAGCCGAAGTCTTGGAGGATCTGAACATCCTGCTGGATCCCGCCAGCCCGACAAGCCTGCAGCATCAGTTGCGGCAGAAGCTCATCGACGCCATCTACAGCGGCGTGCTGCGCCCGGGGCAACGGCTGCCATCGACCCGCAACCTGGCCAGGCGCATCAACGTGTCGCGGAACACGATCAGCCTGGCCTACGACGCGCTGATCGCCGAGGGCCATCTGGACAGCCGTCCGCGCAGCGGTATCTACGTGGCCCGGGAGGTGGCCGGGGCACATGTTGCGACCGGCCGCCGCGAGCATCACAACGGCGCTCTGTTCACCTCGCGGATGCGCTCGCGCGAGCCATCGTCCGGGTTCCAGGTACCGGGCAACTGGAGCCAGTACCCCTATCCCTTCATCGACGGTTGCGGCGACCTGGCGCTGTTGCCGGTCGATGAATGGCGCGAAGCCATGCGCCTTGCCTGTACCCGCCACGAATTGAGCCGGGCCTGGCAAGGGCCCGGGGACAACCGCAACGTGACCCTGGTCGAGGAGGTGCGCGGCAAGGTACTGCCCACCCAGGGCATCGTCGCCGGCTCCGATGAGGTCCTGATCACGCAATCTGTTCGTCATGCCCTGCAGTTGCTGGCCGACCTGCTGATCCAGCGCGGCACGCCGGTGGTACTGGAGGAGCCCACGGACGAAAGCCTCGGAAACTTGCTGGCGCACAACCAGATACCCATCGCCGCGCTTGACCCGGCATTGCCTGCGCCGCTGCCGCAGCGGGTGGTGGTGTTCACCGGCGCACGGCGCTCACCTCTGTATCAGCGCCCGGAGCCACGCCGTCTGCTTGAGGTCGTAACAGCGGCCGACGGCATCATCATCGAGTACGCCACGCTGCCGGGGATACTCGAGGAAGCCGCGACCACGTCGGCGCTTCGGGCCATGGATTCGGGCGGGCGCGTGATCCACGTCGGCAGCCTGGCGTCGTGGCTGTCCTGTGACAATCCGTTGGGCCTGGTGGTCGCCGCGGCGTCACTGATCGAGCGGCTGCGCCAGAGCCAGCGGGCAATGGGCACGCTCCCGTCGACGGTGGTGCAGGCCGGCTGGGCGTACTTCATCAGCCTGGGACACTATTCGGCATCGCTGGCGCGGGCACGACGTGTGCTGGAAAGCCGCAAGACCGCATTGCGCGACGCGCTCAATCACTACCTGCACAAGTCGGTCAGCATCACCACCTTGCCCGGGTCGTCGGCGTACTGGGTCAAGCTGAAGGACGACACCGGCATGAGCGCACTGGAGCTGGCGCAGCGCGCCGCCAGGATCGGCGTACTGATGGAGCCCATGCAACTGCCCAACGGCGAGTCTGCCCTGTGCATGGGTGTGACCAGTCTGGATGAACCGCGGATACGCGCGGGCGTCAAGGCACTGTCGCGGCTTCTTCGTGGTGACCTGGCGGCCACCCCGGCATTGTTGCGGGATGAGCCGATTGCCCCGCTGCACGGCGCCGCGCTTGCAGGGGCCATGTCCGGTGTGCGACTGGTCTACACCACCGTTTATGGCGAGCCGTGCACCCTGGAGCTGCTCGCCGACGGCCAGCTCCAGGGGGTCGCCGGGCACGCCGGCGAGGACTGCGACCACGGCCGCTGGTGGATCGAGGAGGATCGCTGGTTCCGGCAGTGGGAGCATTGGGCCTATGGCGAGGCTTCCGGCTACAGCGTGGTGGTCGATGGCGACCAGGTGCGCTGGTATGACCAGCAAGGCCTGCTGGCCGATGTGGCGGTGATCATTCGCGGCGCGAACAACCCGCAGGGTCTGCTGGAGCCCGGCAGTGAGGCCGGGGACAAACTGGTCCCATGATTGGCAGCTGACTGGCTCTAATTCAGCGAGCGCACTGGTTCTACGGTGGCCATGAAACTGGCCACACCGGAACCCACGTGATCAAGCAAGTCAACCCCTATGCAGCCCCCGGCAACGGCATCTTCGGCATTGCCGCGCTGCAACTCGCGCTGTCTCCCGGCGACAACGTCGAGCAGATCGTGCTCGAGGTCGCGCGGGTGGCGACGCGCTTTCCGTGGGTGAGCATGGTGGTGGCCAGCGAGCTGTGCGCTTTTGGTACCTCCCCGGACAAGGCGCAGAGCATGCCCGGCGACGCCGAACGGATGCTGTGTGACGCAGCGCGCGCGCACGGTCTGTGGCTGGTACCCGGATCGTTGTACGAGTCCTCGGGGGGCAAGGTCTACAACACCACGCCGGTGATCAACCCCGACGGCGAGGTGGTGGCGCGCTATCGCAAGGTATTTCCCTTCTACCCGTACGAGAAAGGCGTCTCGCCGGGCGAGGAATTCGTGGTGTTTGACGTGCCCGGCGCCGGACGCTTCGGCATCTCGATCTGCTACGACATGTGGTTTCCGGAAACCACCCGGTCACTGGTCAGCATGGGCGCCGAGGTGATCCTGCACCCGACGCTGACCAACACCATCGATCGCGATGTGGAGCTGGCGATGGCGCGGGCCAGTGCCGCCAGCAACCAGTGCTATTTCGTCGACGTCAACGCCGGAGGCGAACTGGGGCTGGGCCAATCCCTGCTGTGCGGTCCAGGCGGCGAAGTGATTTATCAGGCCGGCAGCGGCCGCGACATCATGACCTTCGAGATCGACTTCCATTACGTGCGCCGCTGCCGCGAAAGCGGCTGGCATGGGCTGGGACAGCCCTTGAAGAGTTTCAGGGATCACAAGGTGACCTTTCCCGCCTATGGGGTGGCGCGGGCCGAATCGGCAGCGCTGGCAGGACTGGGACCATTGCAATTGCCCGGATACGGCAAGCCCGGTTGACCAGCTGAACCCGCGATCAAACCATCCTTTGGGGGGAGAACCAGACCATGAACGCATCACGCAAGACCTTGCCGTCAGATTCCAGGGGTACGCTCCGCCATTCGCTGCTGGTCAGCGCCATTGTGCTTGGACTGGGCGCGTGTGGCGGGGCCGCTGCGCAGGACGCGACGGTGCCGGGCCAGGGCCGGGCGCAGAAGCCCGCGGACAAGGACAAGACGAACGCGCAGGTCAAGGAACTCGGCGCCGTCACCGTCACCGCGCAGGGCCGCACGGAAGACATCCTCAAGGTGCCCTACAACATCAGCGCGGTGTCGGGCGATGCTATCGAGCAGGATCAGATCCTCGACACCGCCGAATTGATGCGTCGCGTGCCGGGCGTCGGCGTGGTCGATCGCGGTCCCCGCAATTCGAATGTGGTCAGCGGCATTCGCATCCGTGGCCTGAATGTCGACAGCTCGGCGATGGGTGACTACGCCGTCGGGGCCAGCGCCACGGTGGCCACCTATGTCGACAGCACGCCGCTGTTTGCCAACTTCCTGCTGTCCGACATCGACCGCGTGGAAGTCCTGCGTGGGCCGCAGGGAACGTTGTACGGATCGGGTGCGCTCGGTGGCGCCGTGCGCTACATCATGCGCAAACCGGAGCTGGAAAGCTTCAACGGCAAGGTCAGCCTCAGCGCATCCAGCGTCGACCACGCCGGAGGGATCGGCAAATCCGGCACGGTCACCTTGAATGTGCCGCTCGCCAGCTCCCTGGCGGTGCGCTTCGACGGCACGACGAACCGCTATCCCGGCATCACCGATTACCGCAACGTCTATGTTCTCGACCAGCAGGGCACGCCGGTCGCTCCCAACGGCGTGCTTGCTCCCGACGCCCGGTATCAGGACAAGAAGAACGCCGATTATGTGGATCAGTCCTATGCACGCGCGGCCATGCTGTGGAAACCCAACGACTGGTTCGACCTGACCCTGAGCCACATGGCGCAGGCCGACACCTTCGGCGGCCGGCGCGGAACGACCCTTGGCACGGACGGCTGGGGCGTGCCCTACGGCGACCTGCAGATCGGCTCGGTGCAACTGGAACCGGCCAAGCGCCACGTCCACCTGACCGGCCTCGAAGCCAACGTCGACCTGGGCTTTGCCACGCTGACCTCCAGCTCGTCGTCGTACGACCAGCGCGGCGACATCACCAGCGAAAATACGGGCTTCTACGCCCAGAACCACTGGCTATCGGCGTTCTACTACAACTACCCCCGGCCGATGGCCTCGGCGGTACGCACCTACGGCGACAAGGCGTTCATCCAGGAATTGCGCCTGGTGTCGAAGCAAGGGCCGAGGTTCTCCTACATCGTTGGCGCCTTCTACCAGAACCAGCACCGGGTCAGCACCCAGAACAGCTACCTGCGCGGTTTCAAGCAGTGGTGGGACGCGGCCTACCCCGCCTATGCGGCTGCGGTCGTGAGCGACAACGACTACCTGTACCGCCAGAACGAGCACTTCCAGGAAAGCGCGGTCTATGGCGAGCTGACCTGGCACGCCACCGACACCCTGGATTTCACCGGCGGCTTCCGCTACTTCCGCGACCAGACCCGTACGGACGTACATCAGGTGACAGGCCTGTATGCCGCCATCAGGGAAGGCTCCGACTCGCATGGCAGCGAAACCGATACCCGGCCCCTGTTCAAAGGCAATGTCGCCTGGACGTTTGCTCCCGACAACCAGCTCTACGCGACCATCTCCGAAGGTTATCGCCGCGGCGGAACCAATGGCACGCCCACCACCGGCAACTTCGCCGAAAGCCCCGCCTGGTTGACGTACAAGCCCGATACGGTGCGCAACTACGATCTGGGCATCAAGGGCCGGGTGGGCCGCACCACGTACAACGCCGACGTGTTCTACGTGGACTGGAGGAACGCGCAGATCAACAGCTCGACCACCAACTGGGGCTTCTTCGCCGTACAGAATGTCGGCAAGGCGCACACCCGGGGTGTCGAGTTGAGCCTGGAGTCGAGCGTCGGCAAAGCCTTCAACTACGGGATGGGTTACACCTATACCGGTGCCTCGCTGGACCAGGCTGCGGTGGCCGCTGACAACGCCTACGTGATTGCCCCAAGCGGCACCCGCCTGCCGGGCACCCCGAAGCAGCGGTTCAATGCCTGGGCAAGCTATGGCATCCCCGTCGGCGCGGGGTTCCTCACCCTGCGCGGCGATGCCTATGTGCAGTCCAGCGCGCAGAACGCCCTCAGCCAGAACCCCAAGTTCCATGTCGAGATGCCGGGCTTCAGCCTGTTCAACCTGTCGGCCACGTACAGCCGGGATGCCTGGGACCTGACCCTGTGGATCAAGAACCTGACCAACCAGGCCGCCGTCACCGGTGTATACACCCAGCAGTACATGGGCTCCTCGCCGACACAGAACTATTACGGCAATGGTTCCAAGGCATTGGTTTCGCTGCCGCGAACCGTGGGCCTGACGCTCACCTACCAGTTCTGATTCCATGTCAGCCAACGGCGCCACGGACAGTGTGATGGCAGCAGCGGATATGCACGAGCTGCAGGCAGTGCACCGCGTCGAGTCGCTCTTGCAGCGCGGCGATATCGGCGCTGCGAGGGCGATGGCGATGCAGGCCAGCAGCCAATGGCCTCGCAGCGTGCCGATCCGGGTGCTGCTGGGCCACGCATTGTGTCGCGAAGGCCAGGCGGCGGAAGCACTGGACACGGCCGATGCCGCACTGGCGCTGGACCGGCATGATCCGGCGCCCCGCATGCTGCGCATCGATGCCTTGCTGCAACTGGGGCGCAATGAGGAAGCACTGGCCAACCTGCGGGTGCTGCAGGCGAAGCCCGACATCCGTCATGCACGACTGCTGCAGGACATCGCGCAGCGCCTCACTGCGCTCGGGCAACACGTCGACGCGGAGTGCTGCCAGGCACGGGCACGCGCGCTGCAGCCGGCCGACCCCGGCGCGATCTACAACCACGCCACCAGCCTGATCGCGCTGGGCAAGCTGCAGGACGCGGAGGCGGCGCTGGACAAAGTGATCGCGCTGAAGCCGGACGACAGCGACGCCTGGTACAACCGCGCCACCCTGCGCAAGCAGACTGCCGAGCGCAATCACGTGGTGGAAATCGAACGGCGCCTGCAACTGCCCGATGGCGGCCAGGCCGACCCGGTACCGCTGTACTTCGCGCTGGCCAAGGAACAGGAGGACCTCGGCCGTCACGACGCCTCGTTCGCGGCGCTCAGGCGCGGCGCCGACCTGCGCCGCAGTCGCCTGAGCTATCGGGTCGAAGAGGACATCGACACCATGCGCCTGATCGCGGAGGCCTTCGATGCCGAGCAACTGGCGGCGGCCGCACCGGGCCATGCCGATCCGCGGCCCGTGTTCATCGTCGGCCTGCCGCGCAGCGGCACGACGCTGGTGGACCGCATCCTCAGTTCGCACAGCGCGGTGGTCAGCCGCGGCGAGACCACGGACCTGGCGATGTCGGTAGTGCGCGAGGCAGGCGCGGCACGCAGCAAGGCCGAGCTGATCCGGTTGTCCGCCACGCTCGATCCGGCGGCCCTGGGACGGCGCTATTGCGGTCATCTGCCGCCTGCTTCCGGCGCCATGCAGATCGACAAGACGCCGACCAACTTCCTCTACCTGGGGCTGGTGGCGGCAGCCATGCCGCAGGCGCGCATCATCCATGTGCGGCGCCACCCGATGGACGTGTGCTACGCCATGTACAAGACGCTGTTCCGCATGGCTTACCCGTTTTCCTACGCGCTGGACGACCTGGGGCGCTACTGGCTGGCGTGGAACACCTTGATGACCCACTGGCGTCGCGTGCTGCCAGCAGAGCGCTATCTGGAAATCGACTACGAAGACTTGATCGAGGATCAGGAGCCCGTCAGTCGCCGCCTGGTGGCGCACCTGGGGTTGCCGTGGGAGGAGGCCTGCATGGCGTTCGAGCGCAACCGCCAGCCCTCGCTGACCGCCAGCGCGGCACAGGTGCGTCAGCCGATCTATCGCTCATCGATGGGGTTGTGGAAAAACTATCGCCAGCAACTGGCGCCGCTTCGCGAAATGTTCGAATCCGCCGGCATCACCGTCGAGGTTCATGACACGGGCCACCGCGAGTGAGCGCGGGGACTCGCCACAGGGAGCAGGCCGCCGGGCCGGCAAAGCGGCTCGACAGCCTGTGGATGTATGCGCTGCTGGCGCTGGTCGCGACCGCCGGCTTCTTCTACGTCAACCTGATGGCGGCGATCGTCGACGGCCTGGTGACCGGCCTCGCTTTCAGCAACGCCCAGGCCGGCATGGTCGGTGCGGCGAACACCTATGGCGCCACGGCCGGTGCGCTGATCGCGGTATTCCTGGTCGGGCGCCTGCGCTGGAAGCCGGCCGTGGTGGTCCTGCTGGCCGCCATGATCGGCATCGATCTGCTGTCGACCCTGGTCCACGCCCCCTGGCTGATGATCGCCTTGCGTGGACTGGACGGTCTGCTCGGCGGCATGGCGACGGGCCTGATCTATGCGGTGATGGCGCGGACCGCTTCGCCGGATCGTGCGTTTGGCATGTTGCTGGCCGTGCAGTTCGGGCTCGGCGGTCTCGGCATGATGCTGTTGCCGCCGCTGGTGCCTGCACTTGGCGCGAAGATCCTGTTCCTGTCGCTGGCCGGGGTTTCCTGCCTAGCCTTGCTGGCGATCCTCGCCATCCCGCGGATCGAGACCGGCAAGGGCGCCGGCAGCATCGCCTACCAGCCGATAGGCACGCGCAAGAGGCTCACCGTCAGCCTGGTCATGCTGGGGTTGTTCCTGTTTCAGGCCGCCAACATGGCGCTGCTGGCCTTCATCATCGGTCTCGGCGAGCACGCCGGGCTGTCGCGCGCGTTCATCGGCCAGGCGCTGGGCTGGGCAACCTGGGTGGCGATCCTCGGCGCGCTGCTGGTGGTGTTCATGGGCGAGCGATTCGGACGCTTTCAGCCGCTGTGGATCGCCTTCGTGCTCACCCTGGTCGGAACGGTCGGGTTCTATGGGAGCGCGTCCGGCGCCATCTACTTCATCGCCAACGTGGGTACCGGCATCACCTGGTCGTTTGTGGTGCCGTACCTGTTCGGCATGGCCTCGAGCATCGATGCCAGTGGTCGCCTGACGTCGCTGGCCGGGTTCATCTCCCACCTCGGCCTTGCCAGCGGCCCGCTGGCAGCCGGGCTGGTGCTGGGCAGCGGCCAATTCCACTTCCTGATAACGGCGGCGCTGGCTGTGCTGGCCGCCTCTGCCGCAGCTACGTTGCTGGCGGCGCGTCGCATTGATTCCCCGGAGCACGCACGATGAACGAGCCTCTCGACTCGCACCCTTCCCTGTCGCTCGTCGACCCCACCCTGCTGCGCACGCAGTGCCTGATCGATGGCTCCTGGCGTGACGCCGACGGCGGTGCCGTCTGCACAGTGCACAACCCGGCCAGCGGCGCACGCCTGGGCACGGTTCCCGACATGGGCGCGACCGAGACCACGCGTGCGATCGAAGCCGCGCAGGCTGCCCTCCCCGCCTGGGCGGCGCTGACGGCAAAACAGCGCGCACACATCCTGCGCAAGATGCACGACCTGATGCTCCAGCACCAGGACGACCTGGCCCGCCTGATGACGGCCGAGCAGGGCAAGCCGCTGGCCGAGGCGCGCGGGGAAATTGCCTATTCCGCGGCTTTTCTGGAGTGGTTCGCCGAAGAGGGAAAGCGGCTGTACGGCGACGTCATCCCCGCGCACGCCAGCGACAAGCGCATCCTCGTACTGCGTCAGCCCATCGGCGTGGTCGCCGCGATCACACCGTGGAATTTCCCGTCGGCCATGCTCGGCCGAAAGATCGGACCGGCGCTCGCGGCCGGATGCACCGTGGTGTGCAAGCCGGCGCTGCAGACACCATATTCGGCGCTGGCGATCGCCGAATTGGCGATGCGCGCGGGAATGCCCAGGGGTGTGCTCAACATCGTCACCGGCCAGGATGCGGCGGCCATCGGCGAAACCATGACGTCCCATCCTGCGGTCCGGAAGATCAGCTTTACCGGCTCGACCGGGGTGGGCAAACGGCTGTTGGCCCAATGCGCGCCGGGGATGAAGCGCGTCTCTCTGGAGCTGGGCGGCAACGCCCCGTTCATCGTGTTCGAGGATGCCGACCTGGATGCCGCGGTGGCCGGCGCGATGGCCAGCAAGTACCGCAACAGCGGCCAAACCTGCGTCTGCGCCAATCGCCTGTTCGTGCATGCCGATGTCTACGACGCATTCGCGGAAAAGTTGATGGCGGCCGTGTCCGCGTTGCGCGTCGGTGACGGTCTGGCCGGCCCCACGGAGCAGGGCCCGCTGATCGATGAAAAGGCGATGCTCAAGGTCGAGCAGCATGTCGCGGACGCCTGTGCCAAGGGCGCACGCGTTGCCATGGGCGGCAGGCGCCATGCGCTGGGCGGGATGTTCTACGAGCCGACGGTGTTGCTCGACGCGAGCGTCGACATGCTGGTGGCACAGGAGGAAACCTTCGGCCCGGTGGCGCCGCTGATCCGCTTCGACAGCGAACAGCAGGTGATCGCCATGGCCAACGCCACCGAGGCGGGCCTGGCCGGTTACTTCTACACCCGCGATCTCGGGCGCTGCTGGCGCGTCACCGAGGCCCTCGAATGCGGCATCGTGGGCGTGAATACCGGCCTCATCTCCACCGAGGTGGCGCCGTTCGGCGGCATCAAGCAATCCGGTTTCGGCCGCGAGGGCTCCAAGTACGGCCTGCACGATTACACCGAGATCAAGTACGCCTGCATCGGTGGGATCTGAGATGCGCAGATGGCCGCTCGACGCGTGTCTTGCGACGCTGTTGCTGCTTGGCGCAACGGCGCTGCAGGCACGCGGGACGCTCGACTTCAAGGCCATGCAATCGGGCCAGGGCTATCGCAGCAGCGTCGACCTGTCCGCGTTCGCGCCCGATGAAGCCAGCCTGCCGGCGACGCATCGGTTCGAAGGCCGCCTGCAGCTCTCCGGCCAGCCGCAGACGCGCACCTTGCTGGCCGACACGGATTTCCTCGCCTTCACCGAGGCGGACTACCGGCAGGCGCGCACGATCCCGCAGGATTTCGACTATGCGTTCGTGCAGGACAAGGACACGCTGATTCCGGTGCGCCGCGGACCGATTCCGAGCGACCACCCATGGTGGGAGTTCATCCTGGAGCCCGGCAAAGTGTGGGACGAACCGGGCGACCGGGGCTACACCCGCGCAGCCATTCCGTTCTCGCTGGCGCAGAAGAACCAGAACTGCACCAGCAACGGCGTGCTGATGCTGCTGTTCAACGCACAGGGCGCACTGGCGCATGCCGCCTTCCAGGTGAGCAGCGAGACCTGCCGCTACCTGCACATGGACATGTGGGGTTTCCTGCAGGCGCGTTACCTCCCGGGAGCCGTGGCCAACAAGGCCGCGATCGTCGCCGCCTACCGCACTGAACTCGCCGCCCGGCTGCCGACCCGGCCGCTGTCCGCCTTGAAAGCAGCCTACCCGGACCTCGACCTCGCCCGGCTGGCGATCGGTGACCCGACGGCACGCACCCGCTATGGGCTGTATGTCGACGGCGTCGACTATGCCTCGCCGTGCCCCACCCGGCACGGCGACTACCCGTATTGCCAGGTGATGGACCTGCCGTCGTACTCGACCGCGAAAACCATCGTGGCCGGCATCGCCGCCATGCGCATGCAGCAACGCTGGCCCGGTGTGATGCAGCAGCACGTCGGCGACTATGCCCCCACCCCGGCATGCGCGGCAGCGCGCTGGCGCGACGTCAGCTTCATGAACCTGCTGGACATGGCCAGCGGCAACTATGGCTCGGCCGACTACATGGCCGACGAGGATTCGCCCAAGGTCGCGGCCCTGCTGCGGCCGCTGACCAACGCGGGCAAGCTTCGGGCGGCGTGTTCGTCGTGGCCGCGCAGTGCGCCGCCCGGCAGCCGCTGGGTCTATCACACCTCCGACACCTACCTGCTGGGCATCATGCTCAACCGGTTCCTGCGCACCCAGACAGGCCAGGCGGACCTGGATGTGTTTTCCAGCGTCCTGCTGCCGGACGTGCTTGCCCCGCTGCAGTTGAGCCCGACGGCCCGCGTCAGTCGACGCACCCTCGACACCGACGCGCAACCGTTCTTTGGCTACGGGCTGTTTGTGCACGCCGACGACTTCATCAAGCTGGCGCGATTCCTCGACACCGATCATGGCCGCATGGATGGCCGGCAGATCCTCGACCCGCAGATGCTGGACGCCGCCATGCAGCGGAACCCCGAGCAGCGGGGATTGCCGGTGACCTCGCTGGAACAGACCTTCCGCTATCAGCACGCCGTCTGGGCGCGCAACGTGCAGAAGCTGCTGAACTGCAAGACGGCGGCATGGGTGCCTTTCATGTCCGGCTACGGCGGCATCACCGTGGCCATGTTTCCCAACGGCGTGGTCTGGTACAACGTCGCCGACGACGGCAAGCCCGCCTCGTTCGATTTCGCCGACCCCGCACGCGAGATCAACAAGATTCGCGGCTATTGCCCTGGGTAGCGCGCCAGTCGCTTCCGGCGCGGGCGTCGTGCGGCCCACCTGGCGACAATCCTCCCCATGTCCGCAAGCAACGCAGACCCTGGGCAAGTCACCGGAAAGACAAGGCCCCGCAATGCGGGGCCTTGGTGGCTTTCGGGTTGCCTCAGGGCGGTGCAGCGCGCCGCTCGGCACGTGCACGCAGGGATTCGTAGAGCTGGCCCGGCCCGAGCAGGATGTCCATCAAACCATCCTGGGTCCGCTCCGAGCGCAGCGCCTGCGAGCTCATCGCCGAATGCGCATCCAGCGCGTCCATGATGGCGTGGACCAGGGCCTGGCGAAGGTCGGGCGAGCTGGCGAACTGCTCCTTGCTGTTGCTGCCGGCCTGCTGCACCAGGGTCTCGTTCTCCAGCAGCTTTCCCTTGAGCACGCCGTTGACGTACACCAGTTGGTCGCCGTCGGTGACCTGCCCCTCGAACAGGCCGTTGACCCGTTCGATGATCTCGGCCAGCAGCGCCTTTTCCTTGTCCTGTACGGAGCCGCTGCCCACCGCATCGAGCGGCGACAGCTTGTATTCGCCCTTGCCGTCCTTGAGGTTCAGCGGCTGTCGCCCGGCACTGCGCAGGGTGTGATGGGTCAGCACCACCTTGGACAGATCCACCGTCTCGCGCTCGCGACCAAACTCCAGCAGCGGGATCAGCCGCTTGTAGAAGATGAAGCGCTTCTCGATGTCGGTGTTGCCGTAATCGATCATCTGCGAGAGGAACGCGTACAGCCGCACATAGGCGCCCATGTCGCCCTTGAACAGCTGCAGCGCGTCCATGATGTCTTTCTGCGCCTGCGCCACCGGCTCGTCGCCGCTCCCCAGCGCATCGGCGCGTGCCAGCTGCGCCGCTCGGTAGCGCTTGAGCAGGCGGTCGGCGACTGGCGCCATCGCGGAGCTCAGCTGGGCCTGCCTAGCGTCGGGATCGGTCTCGATCTTCGCCACGCGATCCACTTCGAAATTATCGTAGTGACCGCTGGCGTCGAGCTTGGCGCGCAGGTCGAACACCATGTTCGGATCGGTGGCCGCTTCCAGCTCGGCGGTGGCGTAGTAGGTCTTGAATGCCTTGAGGATCTCGTCCGCGTCGTTGACGAAATCGAGGATGTAGGTGGTGTCCTTGCGCGGGTAGGCGCGATTGAGGCGCGACAGCGTCTGCACGGCCTGGATGCCGCCCAGCATCTTGTCCACGTACATGCCACACAACAGCGGCTGGTCGAAGCCGGTCTGGAACTTGTTGGCCACCAGCAGCAGGTGGTACTCCGGCTGCGCGAAGGCGTCGCGGATGTCGCGCCCTTTCAGCCCGGGGTTGAGATCCGTGCTGGTCTCGGTCACCGGTTGCGGATAGCTGTCCGGGTCGTTCACCTCCCCGGAGAACGCCACCAGCACGCCCAGCGGGTAGTTCTGCCGCGCGATGTACTCGCGCACCGCCTTCTGCCAGCGCACGGCCTCCTTGCGGCTGCCGACCACCACCATCGCCTTGGCCTTGCCGTCCAGCAGCGGTTGCACGTGCTCGCGGTAGTGCTCCACCACGATCTGCACCTTGGCGGCGATGTTGTAGGGATGCAGGCGTACCCACTGCATGATCCCCTTCATCGCTGCGCTGCGCTCGACCTCGGCCTGGTCGTATTCCTTGCCTTCGTGGGCCAGTCGGAATGCCAGTTTGTAAGGGGTGTAGTTGCGCAGCACGTCGAGGATGAAACCCTCCTCGATCGCCTGTCGCATCGAATACACGTGGAATGGCAGCGGCAGCCCATCCGGCCCCGGCCGCCCGAACAACTCCAGCGTCTTGGCCTTGGGCGTGGCAGTAAAGGCCACGTAGGTCAGACCCTGCTCGCCACCGGCGCGAGCGGCCATGCCCGCCGCCAACATGGTTTCGGTATCGATCTCGCCGCCGTCCTGCAGCTCGGCCCACTCCTGCGCACTCAGCAACTGCTTGAGCTTGGCGGCGGACTCACCCGTCTGCGAGCTGTGCGCCTCGTCGGCGATCACCGCGAAACGCTTGCCCTCGGTCTTGGCCAGTTCCTGGGCGGCGCTCATCGCGGCGGGAAAAGTCTGGATGGTGCACACGATGATCTTCTTGCCGGCCTCCAGCGCCTCACGCAGCTGCGCGCTCTTGCTGCCGCGCTCGCTGGTGATGGTTTCGACCACGCCGGCGGTGCGCTCGAAATCGAAGATCGCCTCCTGCAGCTGCGCGTCCAGCACGTTGCGGTCGGACACCACCAGCACGCTGTCGAACAGTTTGGCGTTCCGATCGTCGTGCAGGTCGGCGAGGAAGTGCGCACTCCAGGCGATGGAGTTGGTCTTGCCCGAGCCGGCCGAATGCTGGATGAGATAGCGCTTCCCCGGCCCGTTGGCGCGCACGTCGGCCACCAGCTTCCGCGTCGCATCGAGCTGGTGGTAGCGCGGAAAGATCACGCTGGTGAGCCGCTTCTTGTCGTCACGCTTGCCGATCAGGTAGCGACCCAGGATCTCCAGCCAGCTGTCGCGCGCCCACACCTGCTCCCACAGGTAGGCGGTGGCAAAGCCGTCCGGATTGGGCGGGTTGCCCGCGCCGCCGTCGTGGCCCAGGTTGAAAGGCAGGAAGCGCGTGGACGCACCGGCCAGTCGCGTGGTCATCATCGCCTCGGCCTGGCTCACCGCGAAATGCACCAGCGCGCCGCCGGGGAACGACAGCAGCGGCTCGGTTACACCGCCCTTAGGGTTCGGATCGCGGTCATAGCGGTACTGGTCCACCGCATCACCCACGCTCTGGGTGAAATCGGACTTCAGCTCCGCCGTCGCCACCGCAATGCCGTTGACGAACAGCACCAGGTCCAGCGCGTCATGCGGGTTGTTGGGTGAATGCTTCACCTGCCGCACCACGCGCAGGCGGTTGGCGGCATAGCGCTGCTCCAGCGCCGGGTTCATCGCCAGCGCCGGCTTGAACTGCACCAGCGCCAGCGGCGCCTTCAACCCGATCATCTCCACGCCCCGGCGCAGCACCTCCAGCGAGCCGCGCTCGTCCAGGTTCTTGCGCACGCGCTCGGCGAGGCGTTCCGCCGTGGCCGGGCCGTGCGCCTTGGTCAGGCGCTCCCAGCTGTCCGGCTGGGTCGCTTCGATCCAGGCCAGCAGATCCGGCAGGTACAGACCGTGAGCGCGGTCGAAGTGCTGGGCGTCGCCTTCGGCGTAGAGCCAGCCGTGGGCGGCGAGGTGGTCGCAGATCGCCGTTTCGAAATGGACTTCCCTGTGCAGGTTCATGCACCCGCTCCCCTGGAACGAAAAAGGACGCGGCCGTCAGAGCTCTGCATTGAGAGCGTCCACGTAAGCGCGGTAGCTGAAGATGCGGTCACGCTGGCGCTGGGTCAGTTCGGACACGATGCCCGCATCCACCAGTTGCACCAGCATGCGGTTCACCGTGGCGAGTGCCAGGCCGGTGGCCTTGACCAGTGCCGCCGCACTCGTCACCGGCTGACGCTGCAGCGCCTGTAGCACAGCCAGCGCCGAGGTCGCGCTGCGCCCCAGGGTCGCGATGCGGTCACGGTCCTGGTCAACCAGCGCCAGCAGCTGCTTCGCCGTAGCGACAGCCTGCGTCGCGCTTTGCTCGACGCCTTCGGCAAAGTAGTCCAGCCAGCGCTCCCAATCGCCCTGCAAACGCACGGCATTGAGCAGTTCGTAATACAGCGGCCGGTGCTTCTTGAAGAACAGACTGGGATACAGCAGCGGCTCGCGCAGCAGGCCGTCGTGCACCAGTTGCAGCACGATCAGCAATCGCCCGATGCGCCCGTTACCGTCCAGGAACGGATGGATCGTCTCGAACTGCACGTGGGCCAGTGCGGCCTTGATCAGCGGCGGCGTCGACTCCGGCACATCGTTGAGAAAGCGCTCCAGGTCGCCCAGGCAATCCGCCACCGCGTCGGCAGGCGGGGGAACGAACACCGCGTTGCCAGGACGCGTGCCGCCGATCCACACCTGGCTGCGCCGGAACTCGCCCGGCGTCTTGCCACGACCCTGCGGGTGATCCAGCAGCACGGCATGCATCTCGCCGATGAGCCGCAGGCTGAGCGGAAAGCCACCGCGCAGACGCGCGAGCCCATGCTCCAGCGCAGCCACATAGCGACTGACCTCCTGCGCATCCTCCACCGGCACGCCCGGCTGCTCGTCGATCTCGTACAGCAGAAGGTCCGCCAGCGAAGATTGCGTGCCCTCGATCTGCGAAGACAGCACCGCCTCCTTGCGGATGAAGCTGTACAGCACCAGCGCCGCATTCGGCAGCAGCGTCGACACCGCATCCAGCCGCCCCAGCGCAACCAGCGCATCATCGAAGCGGCGGCGCAGCGCGGGATTCCAGTCGATGGGCGGAAGCGGCGGCAAGGCCGCCGGCACGAACGCGCGAAACGGCTCGCCCGCCGTGGACACGGTGCGGTACTCCCCTGGCGGCGGACGGTGCATGGCGATCCCCAGTGCGAAGTGAAATTAGCGGCGCCCGTTAATTTCATTTGGGCTTTTATCTGAAATTAACCTGATTCGCAACGCTCGGATCGCGAGCATGGTCCTCTAGGACACCGCAGCGCCGGCGACGGGCAGCCCTGCTTTCTCGCTGACGAAGCGATTCATCCTCTCGGCCAAGGCCTCCCGCCTTGCCTTGAGGAAATCGCGATAGCGATCCGTGTCCCAGAGTGAGGCGTCCAGCGGAACGCACTGACTCATCAACGCCTGCTCGCCTTGCTTGACAACAATCTCAGCCAAGTAGCCGGTCGCGTCCTTGTTGCTGATGCGTCGATTGGTCTGCCCGGTGATGAAGGCCATGTTGGCGATCTCGTTGATCTCGCCGGTTTCGTAGCGGTTCTTGAGCAGGGACTTCGGAATGATGTGGTGCCACTGAATGAAGTGCAGCTTGCCTTGATGGGTCAGCGACAGGCCAAGCCCGCTGTACCAATCGCGCGCTCCGGCGTCCTTCAACGCGAGGTAAGCCAGCGAGAACAAGGGACTATTGGCACCTCGTCCAGCGAGATCCCCCGGCTCAACATGCAGGCGGCCAAACTGTCGGCGAACCGGTTCGATAAGCGCAGCCAAATCGCCGCCACGAAAGATGATGGCTAGATCCTCGTTGAGCAGCGTTTCGGTGGGGCGTGTCCTAGATTTTGTGTAACCGGGTCCCAGGCAGGACACTGCCGCCAGACCCGGAGAGACCATGAGTCCACGCAAACACGAGGTGCCCGACGAGCTGCTTAGCAGCCTGTTGGCGAACTACAAGAAGCCCGAAGACCTGATCGGCGAGAACGGCCTGCTCAAGCAGCTGACCAAGCTGCTGGTCGAGAAGGCGCTGGATGCGGAGATGACCGAGCACCTCGGTCACGATAAGCACGAGCCGGTGGCCAACCCGGCCGGCAACACCCGCAACGGCCGCAGCCGCAAGACGCTCAAGGGCGAGTTCGGCGAGCTGCCGATCGAGATCCCGCGCGACCGGCACGGCAGCTTCGAGCCGAAGCTGATTCCCAAGCACCAGACTCGCTGGAGCGGCTTCGACGACAAGATCCTGTCGCTCTACGCCCGCGGCATGACGGTGCGCGAGATCCAGGCGCACCTGGAAGAGATGTATGGCACGGAGGTCTCGCCGAGCCTGATCTCCTCGGTCACCGATGCAGTGATCGACGAGGTGAAGGCCTGGCAAGGCCGGCCGCTCGATCCGGTGTATCCGATCGTCTACCTGGACTGCATCCATGTGAAGGTGCGCGAGGGCGCGGTGCGGGTGAAGGCGGTCTACCTGGCCATTGGCATCACCATGGCCGGCGAGAAGGAGGTCCTTGGGCTGTGGCTGGCGCAGACCGAGGGCGCCAAGTTCTGGCTGCAGGTGGTGACCGAGCTGCGCAACCGCGGGGTGCAGGACATCTTCATCGCCTGCGTCGACGGCCTGAAGGGTTTCCCCGAAGCGATCGAGACCGTATTCCCGCACACGACGGTGCAGTTGTGCCTCGTACACATGGTGCGGCACAGCCTGAACTACGTGTCGTGGAAGCGACGGCCGGAGGTGGCCGCCGACCTCAAGCGCATCTACACCTGTGCCACCGCCGAGGAGGCCGAGCAGCGGCTCGCCGAGTTCGAGGCCCGCTGGGACAAGGAATACCTGCCGATCGGGCAGTCCTGGCGACGCAACTGGCCGCGCCTGATCCCGTTCTTCGACTACCCGCCAGAGATCCGCAAGGTGATCTACACGACCAACGCCATCGAGTCGGTGAACATGAGCCTGCGCAAGCTGACCAAGCACCGCGGGGCCTTCCCGAGCGACGAGGCACTGGTGAAGCTGTTCTATCTGGCCCTGCGCAACATCAGCAAGAAATGGACGCTGCCGATCCGTGATTGGAAGGCCGCGCTCAACCGCTTTACGATCCAGTTCGAGGAACGACTCCCTCAGCTGTAACTCGAATCCCGGTTACACAAAATTCTGCACACGCTCGCCCCTGGAAACAACTGGATGGTGATGCAGCGCGCTCTGTCCGATGCCCCCATACCCGCGGACGTCGGCGCGCAGCGCGACAAGCGAGTGATCTTAGGTGGCATGGGCGCAACCACCAAGGGCGGATATACCCCTACCTGACTGCCCTGCAGATGCGGCCTGGCGGCAAGGGAGGCCGCGTCCCTCCCTTACGCCGGATATCCACGTCGCACGAACCCGCGATGTCGCTTCGACTTGACGAAACCCGTACTCGCTCAGGCGCACAGTGCGCGACGATCGGCTTACCCACACGGAGACCTGACCATGATCTACAAGAAGCAAACCGCCAAATCGGTCACCACGGCCTTCGAGGCCATGCAGGCCGCGGTGAAGGCGCATGGGTTCGGCGTGCTGCACACCTACGACTTCAAGCAGACGCTGGCGGACAAGGGTTTTCCGCTGGCCCACGGCTGCATCGTGATGGAGGTGTGCAACCCGAAGCAGGCGTCGGAGGTGCTGGCGATGGACATGGCGCTGAATATGGCGCTGCCGTGCCGGGTGTCGATCTACGAACAGGACGGCACGACCTGGATCGGCATGGTGCCGCCCACCGAGCAGCTGTCGCTGATCTCCGGCGACGAGCGGATCGCCGAGGCGGCGCGCGGGGTGGAGGCGGCGATGAAGGAGATGATCGACGAGGCGGCTTGAGGGTTTCGGGGTTCACTTGCCTTAAAGGCGCTGGATGACCGGCATTCGCCGTTGAAAAGCACCTCCAGCGTTCGCTGGGATGACGGGTGGAGAGTTTGCGTCGGCATCCACGTAGCCGTATCACCGACGCAACCAGAAGAAGAGAAAAAGCCCCGCATCGCGGGGCTTTTTCGTGTCACGCCTGGCTGGAAGCTCAGGCGAACGGGCCGCCCAGAAAGATGGTGTCGTCGCGGCCCGCGTCCGTGACGACGGGGCGATGCGCCAGCCGACGAGTTCTGTGCGAGGTGGACCATCGGGCGGTCCTGCCGGGGACCCGATGCAGAAAGCCCGCACGGGGCGGGCTTCCGGATGCTTCGCTGTCCGATGTGGCGAGCGGTGCGCTCGCCACCACGGTCAGGTGGATCGACTCGGTGCGAGTCGGTTCGGTGGCTCAGTGCTTGGTGGCCGACTTGGGCGGCTGCATCACCGCATCGATGGTGTGGATCACGCCGTTGCCCGCGGCGATTTCCGCACCGATCAGGTGGGCGCCGTCGATGGTAAGGCGATCACCGTCCCTGGCGATATGGGCCGACAGACCCTGCATCATCTTCGGATGGCTGAGCGTGCCCACATCGGCGGTCGACGCGCGACCGGGAAGGACGTGGTACTTCAGCACCGAAATCAGCTCGGCCTTGTTCTCCGGCTTGAGCCAGTTCTCCAGCGTGCCCTGCGGCAGTTTGCCGAAGGCTTCGTCGGTCGGCGCGAAGACGGTGTAGGGGCCCGAGCCCTTCAGCACGCCGGTAAGTTCGGCGGCATCCAGTGCCTTGCAGAGGGTCTTGAAGGAGCCGTTGGCGACGGCCGAATCGATGAGGTTGCTGGTGCGAGTGTTGTTGACGGAATGGTTCATGGGGTTGCCTTTGAGTGATGACCTGCAGACGCAGGCCCAGGGCGGCCGAAGCCGCGGCCCCGGGGTGACCCGGGGGCGTACTCAGTGGCGTTAGGGAGAGTACCGCGATGCTGAGGCGTGGCAGGAGCGACGTGCTTCCTGATGCCAGTGCAGCATGCGCGTTGTGTTGTTACTTCCCTGTAATGCGATCCGCGGGATGCCCAGCGCGAGCGCTGCGCCGTGCTTCGCCCTTCAGTTTGCGCAACAGCGCGAGTTGGCGCGAGCGCTGCTCGCTTTTCCTCAGATCCTGCGCCGCCAGCAGTTGGTGCCGGCGGCTCAGCGGTACGGAGGGAACGCGCGCTGCGACGGGGCCAGGCCATCCAAGCAGATGCTGGATGCGGGCGAGCCAGGTACCGACATGCCAGGGGGAAGGAGTTCGAATTCCGGCGTGGGATTTCATGGCGTCAACCTCAGCCACATGCCGGGGCTTTCGGGCGGCAGATCAATCCCTGCCAGCGTGACCACTGTGCGCCGCGCCCTGTTAGTCGGCTGTAACCACCCAATGCCGGGTCGCGCCCGCCGGCCACATGGCGGGCCACGGTGGCGCCCTGTTCCGCCCCGCGGACGGCCCTGAGCCTCGTCAGCGCGACACCCACCCGGCCGCAGGTCGGGTGGCCCGGGACGGCGGCCCGGTCGCCTTGCCCCAGTTCGTGGGGAGGGGCGTTGCTGTGCCGGGTGGATGGCTGCATTGGCGCGGTGGTGCGGGCATGGAAGAGCCCTGCATCGCGGGGCTTTTTCGTGTCACGCCTTGCCGGGAACTCAGGCGAACGGGTCGTCCAGGATGATGGTGTCATCGCGGTCGGCGCCGGTGGCGACGAGGGCGATGCGGCAGCCGGAGAGTTCTTCCAGGGCGCGCAGGTAGGCGCGGGCGGCGGTACCGCCCCATACCTTGCCCCTCATGCCGCTCCCAGCGGCTTGCTGAAACCCGGCTCCATACGCTGGATGTCGCGCTGCAGGGCATCGCGCACCTGCGGCACCTCGGCCAGCAGGTCGGCGTGGCGCTGGCACTGCTGGTGGGCCGCTTCGAGCAGTTGCCGGATACGTTCGCGGGGTTCGTCTACCTGGCAGCGGCCGGCGAATTCCAGCAGGTGTTGTCGGGCTGCGATGAAGCTCTTGCTGCCGCCCAGCGTTAGGGCCAACGTGTCGTTGGGTAGATACGCGGTGGTGTTGACGATGTCGTAGGCCGGCGCCATGCGCACGTCGTCGCTAGCCGGGTGGGTGTAGAGCAGGCCGAAGTTCTTCAGGTGCGCGTCGCCGTTCCCGACGATGACGGACAGCGCCACCATGTCGAACAGCTGCGCCAGGGCCAGGCGTACCTGCTCCGCGAGGCAGTTGTTGCCGATGACCTTGGTCAGCCGCTCGTAACCGCCCTGGTATTTCTGGGCGGTACCGAGACCCATCAGCGTCGCCATGTCCTCGAAGCCCAGCGGCTTGCCGTGGGCATCGCGGTCGAAACGGCGCATCACGAACAGATCGTGCCGCTCGGACAGGAAGAACTCCGGCACCGGGATACCAGCGGCCCTGGCGATGGACATGCAGACGAACTCGTTGATCGCCAGACCGGGGTACTCGCCCTGCCCGCTCTTGACGATGAGATCGCCGGTGAGAAGGGTCGCCTTGGCTGCGTCGCCCATTGCGCGCTCCGGCACCAGCACCTTGGGCTGCACGCCCGACACGCCGCTGCGCAGCAGGTAGCGATCGACCAGTTCGGTGAACAGGTCTTCGGCGCCGTCCCAGGCCAGGATCTCGTCCAGCCGCTCGCCGCGCTCGGGCTCGCGGCCACGTTGCAGCAAGCGGCCGACCGCGGGCGCATCGACGGCGAGGCGGCCGATGGTGCCGCCCTGGCCGGTGATCGCCAGCAGCAGCATGGGATCGAGCTGCGTGAGCTTGGCCAGGCGCAGGCGCAGCTGCTCCAGCACGTAACCCTCCGGCAGGCTCTGCTGGAAGATCGGCAGCAGTTCGGAGGATGTGTACGGACTGCGCCGTACCGGCATGGTGAGACTCACCGCCACATCCGGCGTGGTGCCGGTGTAGGCGAACGCGTATGGCCTGCCTTCGTGGTAAAGCTCACCACTGACGCCCTGCGGGGTCAGCACGCGCGCGCTGGCGACGGCCACCGGCTCATTCGCCATAGATGTCCCCCAGCTCCTCCAGCGTCGGACGCTGCGCGACATCCACCTTCAGGGTGGCATCGAGGGCAGCGGCGAGCCGGGCGTAGCTTTCGAACGCGATCGATCCCCGACCCTGCTCCATCTGCACGATCTTGGGCCGCGGCATGCCCGTTCGCGTGGCCAGCGCGGCCTGGGTCAGCCCACGACGCTTGCGCAGCAGACGCAGCTGCTGGCCGAGATCGCGCATGAGGGTGTCGGTATCCATGTTCGAAATATCGAACATTAATTAGATGATGTCTAGCTTTTAATACATTTCATTCATTTTTATGGCCATCCGGTTCCTGGACACACGGAGAACGCGACCGCCGATGGCGCTTTGGCATTCCGGGCCTACGGTCACCCAGGCCTGCCGGGAATCCAGCCGCGCTGACCTTCCGGGGCGCGCAGCATCGCCCCATCCATGGGCACATGCCGGGACTTCCGGCCCTAACGCGCCAGACCCGGCCCCGGCATGCCCTGCTGCATCTGCGCCTGTATTACCGTCGGTGCCTGCATCGCGCCCTGCTGCTGCGTGATCTGCTGGAACCGCTCCATTGCCTGCGGCCAGCGGGCGGCGCTCTGCTCCATGGGGGTGTTGGCGCTGGCGGTGGGGACCTGGGTGCGCAGATCGAGCAAGTGGTCCTGCCGGCCCGGTGGCGTCTGCACCGCCCACAGCCGGGTGCCATCGTCGGAGAGCGCGATGCGGTCGATGCGCTGCAGGCCGTCGGCGCGCGCCTGCACGGCGAGCGACGAAGCCACCTGATCGCAGTGGATGTCGGGGGCGCGGCCGAGCGAACGGTCCAGCGCGTGCACGTGTTGCCGGGTCTGCTGGAAGAAGGCGTGGTCCGGATGCTGCGGGTCGTCCAGTCGCGCAGGCAAGGCCGGCTCGGGGGGATTGACCGGACGAGACGCTGGCGACTCGCGACCGCCGTGTCCCTGCGCCGCAGGCACCTTCGACGCCTCCATATCCCGGGTTTCACGGATTTCCGCCGCGACGTTGCCTTCGGCGGCGTGCCGCCCGAAGAGCATGCCGGGCGCGCTCCACTGGCCCTGCGCATCGCGGGTATAGCTGCGGCCATCGGAGGCCAGCACCGTCCGGTCCGCATCACGGAGCGTGCTGGCCACTGCTTCAGGCATCGTCCCGAATGCAGACCAGCCGCGCTGCTCATAAAGCGTCCGGTAGGCCTCGGCCACGCCCTGCGGCGAGTTGGCGCGGTTGTGGGCAATGGTCCGCTCGGCCGCCTGGTCGAGTTCGGCAGCACGCTGGGGAGAGGCCACCTCGGTACCGCGCTCGACCACGCGCCCCACCACGCCGGTCACCACCGACCGCGTCCACTGCCCGCTCTCGGCGTCGCGCTGCCAGTCGTCGGCTTGGAGGCGGGCCGGGTCGGCGGCACTGGCGGGCTGCCGATACGGATCGGCTAATTCGCCCGGTTGCGCCATGCGCAGTTCGGCCATGCGGGTGGAGGCTTGGTAGTCGAGCCGGTTCTGCAACGCCGCGTCCGCCACGGGGCGCTGCACATCGCCGGGAAGCGGCGGCAGATCGGATACCCAGCCCTGCCCCGGGTGCGCCGGGTCGTAGCGCCAGGGCCGTCCCTGCGGATCGTCCTGGTGGTAGATGCGGTAGTCGTCGATGGCATTGACCAGCCTGTCGCCCCCGATCGCGCCAACCACCCCGCCCACCGCGCCGGTGACGAACGCACCCGGGCCGGATTCGATGCCGGCGAGCGTGCCAAGCCCGCCCGGGACCTCGGCCCCCGCCACCATGCCCAGCGTGCGACCGCCCAGATGCAACATGCCGGACTGCGCGCCGGTGACGTTGCCCTGGCGAAGCAGATCGGTGGTGTGATCGACGGTGCTTGCGGTGTCCTCGATAACCGCGGCGGCACCGAGCACACCCAGGCCGCGGGCCAGTCCCGATTTGGCGCCGGCCCGTGCGACCGCCAGCTCGGGCTTCGGCAGGTTGTCCACCGATTTGACGTAGACCGGTTCATGGAAGAGTTGCCGGTTGGGTACCAGCGCCTGCTCGGCACCGCCCGGCTTGGTGACCAAGCCGTCCAGCTCCGACGTCGGAGCCACGGTGCTGAAGAACACCTGCGTCGGCACCTTCGGCGTCATGCGGTAGGCGTCGTAGCGCGGCGCCTCGCTGGCTATGGGCAGACCGAAGAACTCGGAGATGTTCCTCCTCTGTGCGACCGCCGCCTCGGCTTCGCTGGCCCTGATCCAGAACGAGGAATAGCGACTGGGGCGGGTGCCCGCGGGGACGAACTTCACCAGGGCTTCGCCGGTGTCCAGCGTTTCCATGCGAGGAAGCTCGCGGCCGGATCTGAGATGACTGATGGCCCGCGTCTTGATGTCTTCCGCTGACGCGTTTGGGTCAGCCTCGACCAGACGATGCAGGTAAAGCGCACCCTCATCGGTACCCAAATAGTCCAGTGCAGCTTTTTTACTGATCCCCTCAGGGAGAAATGTGTTGGCTTTCAGTATCGACTCGGCATGCTTCGCCCTCAGGTACTCCGACGTGAGGTCATCAAGCCCGGCCACGATCATTCTCCTTGGCAATCGCCTGCCGCATGGCCTCTATCCGTGCGAGCAGTTCCTTGTCTTTTTCTGTCTGCCCACCTTCGAGCTCGATGACGAAGCGCGAAAAAGCGTCACCGACGCTTGGCTCCTTGTAGGGTACGTAGCGCCCATCCCCGTGGTTATACGCACCGGGGACGCGAATACCGTCCATAGGCTCTGAGATCTTCCCCGCCTTGGCGTTCTCGATGAGGGGGCGCAGAGACTGCAGAAGGTCCCGTACATCCTCCACATCGGGGTACTGCTTCAGGACCCACTCGAGATGCTCTGCGGCGTCCTTGAGCTTCTTGGTGTCGATGGTTTGGCTCATGACACGATTTCCTTGCGTAGCAGGGGATTTCAGATTTTCGATTCTCTCACCACGAGCAGGACTACCGCGCCGCGGTGCTGGCGATGCGCAGCCGTTCTCAGGACTTTCCGTTCTCGTTTGCCATCGCCCGCATCGCATCCATGCGCGCATGGATACGCTTTTCCTGTTCGGTCAGACCGCCACGCATTTCAATCGAAAAACGGACGAATGCACCGTCCACGCTCGGATCGCTGAAATCGATATAGCGACCGTCGGCAAAGTTATAGGTCCCCGGAATATCCCACCTGTCGACAGGCTCGAGCACCCGACCCGCCTTGGCGTCATCAAGCAAGGGTGTCAGGGCTCGCAGAAGGCTCTGCACATCCGCGCTGTCCGGATACTGCTTCAGCGCCCACTCCAGGTGCTCGGCGGCTGACTTGAGACGTATGGGATCGATGGTCTGGGCCATGGGCACGCTCCGTGTGCTGTGCGCGAAGGGTGGCACAGTTTGCGATGGTGGCACCGTGATGGCTGCCGCGAAGTGGGCGCTTATCCCGATGGTCGGTGCGGCGAGGCCGCCAAAGAAAAAGCCCCGCATCGCGGGGCTTTTTCGTGTCACGCCTTGCCGGAAGCTCAGGCGAACGGGTCGTCCAGGATGATGGTGTCATCGCGGTCGGCGCCGGTGGCGACGAGGGCGATGCGGCAGCCGGAGAGTTCTTCCAGGGCGCGCAGGTAGGCGCGGGCGGCGGGCGGGAGCTTGTCCCACTCGCGGATGCCGGCGGTGGACTCTTCCCAGCCCGGGAACTCCAGGTAGACCGGCTTGCACTCTTCCCAGCCGTCGGCGTCCAGCGGAGCCAGCTCGCGGCGCTTGCCGCGGTATTCGTAGGCGATGCAGACCTTGATGCTGGGCAGGCCGTCGAGCACGTCGAGCTTGGTGATGGCCAGGCCGTTGATGCCGTTGATCTGCACGGCGCGCTTGAGCGCGACGAGGTCGATCCAGCCGCAGCGGCGCGGACGGCCGGTGCTGGCGCCGAACTCGTTGCCGACCTTGCGCAGGCGCTCGCCCATCTCGTCTTCGAGCTCGGTGGGGAACGGCCCGCCGCCGACGCGGGTGGCGTAGGCCTTGCAGATGCCCAGCACGTAGTCGATGTCGCCGGCGCCCACGCCGGTGCCGGCGAGCGCGCCGCCGACGGTGGTGTTGGACGAGGTGACGTACGGGTAGGTGCCGTGGTCGATGTCCAGCAGCGCGCCCTGCGCGCCCTCGAACAGGATGTTGCCGCCTTCCTTGCGCACGTCGTGCAGGATGGTGGCGACGTCGTCGACCATCGGGCGGATGAACTCGCCGTAGGCCAGCGCGTCGTCGAGCACGGTCTGGTAGTCCACCGGCTCGGCGTTGAGCCACTGGGTGAGGATGAAGTTGTGGTACTCGACGGCCGTCTTGATCTTCTCCGGCAGCTCGTGCGGGTACATCAGGTCGGCGACGCGGATGGAGCGGCGGGCGACCTTGTCTTCGTAGGCCGGGCCGATGCCGCGGCCGGTGGTGCCGATGGCGCTCTTGCCGGCCTTGGCCTCGCGCGCCTTATCCACCGCGATGTGGTACGGCATGATCAGCGGCGTGGCGGGGCTGATCTTCAGGCGCGGGCGCACGTTGACGCCGTTGGCCTCCAGCTCCTCGATCTCGCTCTTGAGCGCGGCGGGGCTGAGCACCACGCCGTTGCCGATCAGGCACAGCGCGTCGTCGCGCAGGATGCCCGAGGGAATCAGGTGGAGGACGGTCTTCTTGCCCTTGATGACCAGCGTGTGGCCGGCGTTGTGGCCGCCCTGGAAGCGCGCGACGGCGCCTACGCGTTCGGTCAGCAGGTCGACGATCTTGCCTTTGCCTTCGTCGCCCCACTGGGCTCCAAGAATGACTACGGACTTGCCCATGGCTTTGCTCTCGTGTGGCACCCCGATCGGCGGGGCGGGAGGTACTGCGGTGGTGTTGCCGGTATTGCATTGGCGCGGCGGGCGGCGTCCCTACCCCCACTCACGCCCGCGCGTGACGCACCCTCGGGCCTTGCGGCCGGAGCCTGATGGAACGGGCCGATCGGCGGCCCGCCGGTGTGTCGCGAACGTGTCTCAGCGCTTTCCGGCGCTGTTCTGGAAATACTGCAGGAACGGGTCGTCCGGCTTGAGGACGAGCACGTTCTTGCCGTCGTCGAAGGCGTGACGATACGCCTGCATGGATCGATAGAACGCGAAGAACTCCGGGTCCTGGCCATAGGCCTGGGCGTAGATCAGCGCGGCCTGGGCGTCGCCCTCGCCGCGGATCTTGGCGGCGTCACGATCGGCGTCTGCGCGCAGCACCTGGGCCTGACGATCGGCGTCGGCGTTGATGGTGGTGGCCATCTGCTCGCCGGTGTAGCGCAGCTCGTTGGCCAGCTGCAGGCGCTCGGCCTTCATGCGCTTGTAGACCGAGTCGCTGACCTCGTTGGGCAGCTCGATCTGCTTGATGCGCACATCCACCACTTCGATGCCGAGGCTCTTGCGGGAGGCCAGGTCGGTCTGCTCGCGCACCTTGTTGGTGATGTCGCGGCGGCCGCCGGAGATCAGCTCCTGCAGGGTGCGGCTGTTGAACTCGAAGCGCAGCGCGTTCTTGACGATCGGGCTGAGGCGCTGGGCGGCCTGCACCGGGTCGCCGCCGGTGGCGCGGTAGTAGTCGGCGTTGTTGGCGATGCGCCACTTCACGTAGAAGTCGACGTTGACGCTCTTTTTCTCCGAGGTGAGGTAGCGCTCGGGACTGGCGTCCATGGTGAGGATGCGGTTGTCGAAGCGCATCACCTGCTGCAGCACCGGCAGCTTGAAGTGCAGGCCGGGCTGGTCGCCGGTGCGCACGATGCGGCCGAACTGCAGCAGCAGCGCCGACTGCCCCTCGCCCACCACATACATGCTGTTGAGGCCGAGCAGGGCCAGCAGGATCACGGCGATGATGGCGGAGATCTTCATGGCTGCTTCTCCTGCGAGGCCGCGTCGGCGCTGACGGTGGCGGGCGGGCTGAGCGAGGTCCCCAGGCCGGCCGGCAGGTTGATGATGTTGCGACCGCCGGAGCCGTCGACCACCTTCGGGTTGCGCGCCATCACGTCTTCCATGGTTTCCAGCCACAGCCGCTGGCGGGTCACCGCCGGGGCGGCCTTGTATTCCTTCAGCAGCAGGTTGAAGCGCTCGGCGTCGCCGGTGGCGCGGGCGATGCGCTCGGCCTTGTCGCCCTTGGCCTGGGCCAGGATGCGGGCCGCCTCGCCGGTGGCCTGCGGGATCACCTGGTTGGCGTAGGCATGGGCCTTGTTGACCGCGCTCTGCTTGTCCTCGCGGGCGGCGTTGACGTCGTCGAAGGCGGCCTTCACCTCGTCCGGCGGGGCCACGTTCTGGAAGCTGACGTCGGTGACCTGCAGGCCGGCGTGGTAGCTGTCGAGCGTGTGCTGCAGGGCGTCGAGGGTCTGCTGCTGCAGGGTGACGCGGTCGTCCTTGCCCGGCTTGGCGTTGGCGGTCAGCTTGGCGGCGGTCGCGGCACTGGTCGAGGCGGCGGAAGCCGGCAGCGAATCGGGGTCATCGCCGGGGCTGGTGAGGATCTCGTCCATCGAGTGCGAGCCGACCACCGAGCGCACCGCCGCCTCGGCGGCCTGCGCCAGGGTGTCGTCCGGATCGTTGGTGGAGAACAGGTACTGGCGCGGGTCGGACACCTGGTACTGCACGTTGTAGGCGACCGAGATGATGTTCTCGTCGCTGGTGAGCATGCGCACCTGGCCGACCTGGGCACGGATGCGCGTGGTCTCGACCTTCGCCACCGTCTCGATCGGCGCGGGCAGCTTGAAGTGGAAGCCCGGGGTGAGCGTGCGCGAGTACTTGCCGAAGCGCAGCACCACGCCGGTCTGACTGGTGTTGATCACGGTGGCGCTGGAGACCAGCAGCCACGCCAGCAGCACCGCCAGCACGATGGTGAAGATGCCGCCCGGGCCACCGCCGAGCTTGCCGAAGCGCTGGCGCAGCCGCTTGAGCAGCTGGTCCAGGCCGTTCGGGCCGCTGTTGCCGTTCGGGCGGTTGTTCTTGCCCCAGGGGTCGCGTTGCCCGTCGTTCTTGCCGGGTTCGTTCCAGGCCATGGTCAGTCTCCTTGGGGCCGCTGGGAGGCCGGCAAATACAGCCGGAACACAGGTGTGACGGGTTGGGTCATGACTCGATCGGGCACGCTTGGCGTGAATGTCCGCCCCGAGGGGCGCCACAGGCACAAAACGGGCGCAATTCTACCAGAGCTGTCCGACGCCCGTGGGTCACTCCAGCGGCGGGGCGGTGCGTTCGAGCAGGTCACGCAGCAGCACGGCGTCGCCACCGGGGCCGCCGCTGAGCGGGGCGATGACGCTGCGCGGAGCGTCGATGTCCAGGTGCCAGCCGTCCTCGTCGACCCGCTCGCCGGCAATCGCGCCGGCGGCCTTGAGCCGGGCGTGCAGGCGACCGGCCGACAACGGCAGGCTCAGTTCGGAACGCACGCGGTCGCCGCCGAGCAGTTCGCCCAGCGCCTCGCGCAGCAACTCCAGCCCCTGCCCGGTTCCGGCCGAGAGCCACACCTGCACCGGGCGGCCTTCGCCGTCGCGGACGATGCGCGGCTCGGCACCGGCCAGATCGATCTTGTTCATCACGTGCAGCTGCGGCAGGTCGCCGGCGCCGATCTCCTCCAGCACGCCGTCGACCACGCGGTGCAGGCGGTCGCGCTCCTCGTCGGCGGCGTCGCTGACGTGCAGCAGCAGGTCGGCGTCGCGTGCCTCGGCCAGGGTGCCGCGGAAGGCGGCGACCAGGTCGTGCGGCAGGTCGCGCACGAAGCCGACGGTGTCGGCGATCACCGCCGGCCCGCAGCTGAGGTCCTCGATGCGCCGCACGGTGGGGTCGAGCGTGGCGAACAGCTGGTCGGCGGCATACACGCCGCCGGCGGTGATCGCGTTGAACAGGGTGGACTTGCCGGCGTTGGTGTAGCCCACCAGCGCCACCCGCGGCACCGTGTTGCGCAGCCGCGCCCGGCGCTGCTGGCCGCGCTGCACCTGCACCTTCTCCAGCCGTTTGGTGAGCATCTTCACCCGCTCGGCGAGCAGGCGGCGGTCGGTTTCCAGCTGGGTCTCGCCCGGACCGCGGTTGCCGATGGCACCGCCGCGCTGGGCGTCCAGGTGGGTCCAGCCGCGCACCAGCCGGGTGGCGATGTGCTTGAGCTGCGCCAGCTCCACTTCCAGCTTGCCCTCGTGCGAGCGGGCGCGCTGGGCGAAGATGTCCAGGATCAGCCCGGCGCGGTCGACCACGCGCACGCCCAGGTGTTTTTCCAGGTTGCGCTCCTGCACCGGGCTGAGCAGATGGTCGACCAGCACCAGGTCGGCCTCGAGCGCGCGGGCCATCTCGGCCACCTCGTCGGCCTTGCCGGTGCCGATGTAGAAGCGCGGATTGGGCACGTCGACGCGCGCCGGCACCGTGCCGAGGATTTCGGCACCGGCGGATTTGGCGAGCTCGGCGAACTCTTCCGCGCGACGCGCGGCGTCGCCCTCGCCGCGCGAATGCGGCTGGACGAGCAGGGCGCGGTCGCCTCTCTTCTGTCTATCGAACACGGGGGCTTGCAGCTCCGGCGGATGGAACGTCCCAAGCTGGGGGCGACGCCGGCGCGATCAAGCGGGCGGCCGCGTCACGGCCGCCCGCATGGGTTCAGGCCTCGGCGTCGGCTGCCGTGGCAGGCGTCTCGGACTGGCCGTCATGGCCATTGCCCACCCGCACGTTGCGGCTGGGCACCACGGTGGAGATGGCGTGCTTGTAGACCATCTGGCTGACCTGGTTGCGCAGCAGCACGACGAACTGGTCGAAGGACTCGACCGTGCCCTGCAGCTTGATGCCGTTCACCAGGTAGATGGACACCGGGATGCGCTCGCGGCGCAGGGCGTTGAGAAAAGGATCCTGCAAAGACTGCCCCTTGGACATTGTTCTGGTTCTCCCCCGTCTGATGCGGCGGTCCGGACAAAAAAAGCGGGTTATGCCCGCTCCGGACCAAGTGCGATGGATCTTAACCGCTTTTAAATCGGGGGCGAAAGCGCCGCGACACGCCGGATCGCGGATCGCGATGGCTGTCACATCAGGCATTTAACCGGCATGTCCGAGGAACAGCTCCAGTGCGTCGACGGCGCGGCCGGTCAGGCCTTCGCGCTCCGGGTCGAGCACGCGGGCATCCAGCTCGCTGCGCAGCCAGGTGATCTGCCGCTTGGCCAGCTGGCGGGTGGCGTAGATGCCGCGGTTGCGCAGCTCGGCGGCGTCGAATGCGCCGTCCAGGTGCTGCCAGGCCTGCCGGTAGCCCACCGCGCGGATCGCCGGCAGGTCGGCATGCAGGTCGCCGCGGCCCTTGAGCGCGCGCACTTCGTCGAGGAAGCCGGCGGCCAGCATGGCGTCGAAGCGCTCGGCGATGCGGGCGTGCAGCGGTGCCCGGTCGGCCGGCAGCAGGGCCAGCTTCAGCACCCGCCACGGGAACGGCTCGCGCCGCTGGCTGCCCTGCAGCTCGGAGATCGGCCGGCCGGTGAGCGCGATCACCTCCAGCGCGCGCTGGATGCGCTGGGCATCGTGGATGCCGATGCGCGCGGCGGCGACCGGGTCCTGCCCGGTGAGCCGGGCGTGCAGCTCGGGCCAGCCGATTTCGGCGGCCTCGGCGCTGATCTGCGCTCGGATCTCCGCGTCTGCCTCCGGCAGCGACGACAGTCCCTGCTGCAGGGCGCGGAAATACAGTCCGGTGCCGCCGACCAGCAGCGGGACCCGGCCGGCGTCGGTGATCGCGCGCATCGCCTCCAGCGCGTCGGCGCGGAAGTCCGCCGCCGAATACGGTTCGGCCGGGTCGCGGATGTCGACCAGCGCATGCGGATAACGCGCCAGCGTGGCGGCATCCGGCTTGGCGCTGCCGATGTCCAGGCCGCGGTAGACCAGCGCCGAGTCCACGCTGACCAGCGCGACCGGAAAACGGTCGGCCAGCGCGCAGGCGAGCGCGGTCTTGCCCGACGCGGTCGGGCCCATCAGAAAGATCGCGAGCGGTCGCGCATCGGTAGTCATCCGGCAAGTGTAGAGACAGCCGCCGCCGGGCGGGCCGGGTCAACCGCATCGGCGCTCCGCACGTTGCCTGCGCACCCCGCCCCCGCGTACAGGCCACGCCGATGTCACGACTGTCCCTTCGCCATGCCCCGGCGCTTGCCCTGGCCCTGCTGTGCGGTGCTTCACCGATCCTGCGCGCGGCCCCGCCGGACCCGGCAGACCTGAGCGGCATCTGGCGACTGGACGATGGCGCCAGCAACACTCCGACGGTGGTGGAGGCCCTGCTGCGGCACGAGGCGATGCGCGAACAGTCGCCGCAGCTGCCGCACCCGCCGGGCACGCCCGGCACCGGCGAACGCCCGGCCGATGGCTCCGGCGCACGCCGCGGCGGCATGGGGGGCGGAGGCTTCGGCGGGCATGGTGGCGGGATGGGCGGTGGCGGCTTCGGCGGCCACGAAGGTGGCATGGGCGGCGGACACCACGGCGGCCGCCACCACGGAAGCGACGCCCCCTCCGAGCACACCGCGGCGGCCCCGGCGCACTACGCCACACCGCCCTGGCTGGACGACGACGGCGTACTGATCGTGCAGGAGGACGCCCGCACCCTGCAGTTGCAGCTGGACTCCGGCACCCGGCTCGACCTGCGCTTTGGCCATCCGGCGCAGCAGGGATTCAACGGCAGCGCGCTGATCCGCAGCTTCCGCGACGACGCCGGGGTGCATGTGGAGATGCGCTATGCCGATGGCTCACAGCTCACCCAGGACTGGGCGCTCGGTGCCGACGGCCGGCATCTGGTGCTGCACCAGCGCTGGCAGCTGCCGTCGCTGCAGCGCCCGGTGGACTTCGTACGGCTCTACCAGCGGCTGAACTGAGCCGCCGCATGCTGCGCTGCCGAAGCGGCGCGTGGCGCACGGCCCGTATAATCGTCGGCTGATTCCGCGGCTACCGGCCGCGTCACCCCACCCACGGATGTCCCCATGCCTCAGACGATGAAAGCCCTGGTCAAGCGCCATGCCGAACCCGGCATCTGGATGGAAGAAGTGCCGGTGCCCGAGGTCGGCCCGAACGAGGTGCTGATCAAGCTGGAGAAGACCGCGATCTGCGGCACCGACCTGCACATCTACAAGTGGGACGAGTGGAGCCAGCGCACGATCAAGCCGGGCCTGACCATCGGCCACGAGTTCGTCGGCCGCATCGTGGAGATCGGCCCGGGCGTGACCGGCTACCAGATCGGCGACCGCGTCTCGGCCGAGGGCCACATCGTCTGCGGCCACTGCCGCAACTGCCGCGCCGGTCGCCAGCACCTGTGCCCGAACACGGTGGGCATCGGCGTCAACCGCAACGGTGCGTTCGCCGAGTACATGACCATGCCGGCCAGCAACCTGTGGCCGATCCCGGACCAGATCCCGTCCGAGCTGGCGGCGTTCTTCGATCCCTACGGCAACGCCGCGCACTGCGCGCTGGAGTTCGACCTGATCGGCGAGGACGTGCTGATCACCGGTGCCGGCCCGATCGGCATCATCGCCGCCGGCATCGCCAAGCACGTGGGCGCGCGCAACGTGGTGGTCACCGACGTCAACGACTACCGCCTGAAGCTGGCCGCCGACATGGGCGCCACCCGCGTGGTGAACGTGGCCAACCAGTCGCTGCGCGACGTGGTGAAGGACCTGCACATCCAGGGCTTCGACGTGGGCCTGGAGATGAGCGGCAATCCGCGCGCGTTCAACGACATGCTCGAGGTGATGTACCACGGCGGCAAGATCGCCATGCTCGGCATCATGCCGCGCGGTGCCGGCATCGACTGGGACAAGGTGATCTTCAAGGGCCTCACCCTGCAGGGCATCTACGGCCGCAAGATGTACGAGACCTGGTACAAGATGACGCAGATGGTGCTCACCGGCTTCCCGCTGCAGAAGGTGCTCACCCACCAGATCGCCATCGACGACTTCCAGCGCGGCTTCGACCTGATGGCCGAAGGCCACTGCGGCAAGGTCGTCTGCAGCTGGAACTGAGGCCGCCGGGCTGATCCGCCGGCCGCCTCGCGCGGTCGGCTCCGCACCTGATCCGCTGGAACTTTCGCCCCGCCGCACCTGTGCGTACGCGGGGCTTCTTCGTACACTTCCGTACGGGTCCGCAGGGGCAACGGAACCACCACCCGCGGCCGGCACTTGGCCGGCGCCCAGGGAGTGCTGTCGATGCGCGTCCGACGTCTGCTGGAAGATCCCCGCGCCGCCCGCGCGCTCGACCGCGCCCGCGAGCTGGGGCGTTCCCGGCGCACCCGCCGCACGCTGGCGATCGTCGCCGGGCTGCTGGTGCTGTTCGGCCTGCTCGGCTTCTTCGCCGCACCGCCTATCCTGCGCGGGCAGATCGAGAAACGCGCCAGCGCGGCGCTGTCCCGCCCGGTGACGCTGGGCAAGGTGCACTTCAACCCGTTCACCCTGCGCCTGCAGCTCGACCATCTGCACATCGGCGGCCGCGACGGCAAGGCCGCCTTCGTCGACGTGGACCAGGCGGTGATCAACGCCTCGTGGACCTCGCTGTTCCGCATGGCGCCGGTGCTCGACGCCCTGCGCCTGGAGCACCCGCAGATCCAGCTCACCCGCGGCGCGGACGGCCGCTTCAACTTCTCCGACCTGATCGACCGCTACGCGGCCAAACCGGGCGCCCCGCCCTCGCCGCCGGCGCGTTTCGCGCTGGCCAACATCGAGGTGAAGAACGGCGACATCCGCTTCGACGACCAGCTCGCCAAGGCGACCCACCGGGTCGACCAGCTCGACGTCGGTATCCCGTTCCTGGCCAACCTGCCCAGCGACACCGACATCTACGTGCAGCCGCTGCTGGCGATGCGGGTGGACGGCAGTCCGCTGCGCATCGACGGACAGACCAAGCCGTTCGCGGACTCGCGCGAATCGATCATGCATGTCCAGTTCGACAAACTGGATCTGCCGCGTTACCTCGCCTATGTGCCGCCGGCCGCGCTGCCGGTGGCGATCCCGAAGGGCCTGCTCTCAGGCGTACTGGACCTGCACTTCGTGCAGAGCCAGCCGACCCCGCAGCTCAAGCTCACCGGCCATCTGCAGCTGGACGGCTTCGCACTGGCGACGCGCCAGGGGGCGCCGATCCTCGAGCTCGGCCACGGCGGCGCGCAACTGGTCGACGTACAGCCGCTGGTCTCGCGCTACCACCTCGGCACCGTGATGCTGGACCACGCCGCGCTGAGCTACCGGCAGGGGGCCGACGGCCATAGCAATTTCGATGCGCTGACCGCCGGCAGCCCTGCCCCCGCCGGCCAGCCGCCGGCCGCACCCACCGACCTGCGCATCGACGGGCTGTTCCTGACCGACAGCGCGGTGCACTACACCAACGCCACGCAGCAGACGCTGGACCTGGTCAGCCTGCGTGGCGCCCTGCACGGCCTCAGCCTGCTGCAGGCCCCCGCCGGCACGCTGAACCTGGCTGCCGGACTGGGCGGTGGCGCCATCACCGCCAAGGGCACGCTGGATCTGGCCGCCGGCCAGCTCAAGGGGGCGGTCGGCCTCAAGCAGGTGGCGGTGGCGCCGTTGCAGGCGATCGCCGCGCCCGACCTGCGCACGCCGGTCACCCAGGGACGGCTCGATGCCGGCGGCCAGCTCGCGCTGGATTGGGGCAAGGCGGTCAACGTGCACCTGACCGACGCGCATGCCACGGTGGACGATTTCGCGCTTGCCCCGCTGCAGAAGGAACATGGCCCGGTCATCGCCTGGAACCGCCTCGACGCAGCGATTCCGCTGTTCGACCTGGCCAGCCGGCAGGTGCAGCTGGGCGACGTGAGCCTGCACCAGCCGGCGCTGGACATCGAGCGGGCGCGGAACGGCCGGCTGAGCCTGATGGAGCTGATGCCGGATACGCCCTCCGCGCCCGCGGACGATCACGCGGCAGCGGCCCCCTGGCACTGGCAACTGGGCCACTTCACACTGGAAGAAGGCAGCCTGGACTTCACCGACCTGGCCGTCGGCACGCGACCGGTGAACACCCGGCTCACGGCCATGAAGGGGCACCTGGACGGCCTCAGCGACAAGCTCGGTGAAGCGCGTCCCTTCGCCCTGCAGGGCTCGCTCGACCGCGGCGGCTTCGATGCCAGCGGTACGCTGCGCCCGGACCCGCTCGGTGCCGAGCTGAAGCTGACGACGCGCAACCTCGACATCGCCCGCTTCGAGCCCTACCTCAGCGTGCCGCTGAACGTGACCATCGCCGACGCGCGCCTGACCAGCGACGGCAAGCTGCACTACGACGCCCGCGGCCGCACCCCCTCGCTGCACTACCAGGGCAACGCGGCGCTGGAACGGGTACGCGTGCAGGACAAGGTCACCGGCGACGACTTCCTGCGCTGGCGCACGCTGACCGCATCGCGGCTGGACGCCGAGCTCGGCCCGGGTACGCCGCGGGTGGACATCGGCGCGCTGGTGCTCACCTCGTTCTATGCCCGCGTGATCATCAATGCGGATGGACGGCTGAACCTGTCCGACGTGGTGGCCTCGCCGGAGTCCGCCCCGGTGTCGGTGACCCGCGCCGAGGGCAGCGTGCCCACGCCACCGGCCAGCGCCCCCACGCCACCGCCGGCCGCGTCGACCGCCGTGGCACAAGCCCCGGCACCGGCGACGAGCGCGGCACCGCCGGCCGAGATCCACCTGGGCGGCATCACCCTGGTCAACGGCCAGCTCAACTACACCGACAATTTCATCAAGCCCAACTACACCGCCAACCTCACCAAGCTCACCGGCAAGATCGGCGCCTTCGGCACCAAGCCCGGCGACCCGCCCGCCGACCTCACCGTACAGGCCGCGCTGGACGAGAACTCGCCGGTGGACATCAGCGGCACCATCAACCCGCTGCAGCCGGTGGCCTTCCTCGACATCAAGGGCAAGGCCGACGAGGTCGAGCTGACCCGGCTGGCCGCGTATTCGCGCAAGTACGCCGGCTACCCGATTACCTCGGGCAAGCTCAACATGGACGTCCACTACCAGCTCGACCACCGCAAGCTGGAGGCCGACAACCACATCTTCATCACCCAGCTCACCTTCGGCGACCGCGACAACAGCCCCGGCGCGAAGCACCTGCCAGTGAAGCTGGCGGTGGCGCTGCTGCGCGACACCGAGGGCAACATCGACGTGAGCCTGCCGGTGTCCGGCTCGCTGGACGACCCGCAGTTCAGCGTCGGCGGGCTGGTCTGGCGTGCGCTGGGCAACCTGATCGCCAAGGCAGTGACCGCACCGTTCCGCCTGCTCGGGGCGGCCTTCGGCGGACCGGGTGCGGACCTCGGCTACGTCGAGTTCGCGCCCGGCTCGGCCATCCTCGACGCCAAGGCGCAGGAACGGCTGGGCAAGCTGGTGGCGATCCTCGAGAAGAAGCCGTCGCTGAAGCTGGACATCATCGGCCGGGTCGACCCGACCAAGGATCGCGACGGCCTGCGCAAGGTCACCGTGGAGAACCTGATCCGCCGCGAGCTGGTGCTCGACGAAAAGGGCAAGGACGCCGACGTGTCCGATGCCGGCCTTGCCGACGTGCGGGTGACGCCGGACCAGGTCGAAAAATACCTCAAGCGCGCCTACAAGCACGACGACATCCCGAACAAGCCGCGCAACTTCCTCGGCCTGAAGAAATCGCTGGACCCGGACGAGATGCGCGGCCTGATGGAGGCCAACGTGGCGGTGGACGAAGCGGCGATGCGGGCGCTGGCCAAACGACGCGCCGACGCCGTCCGCACCTGGCTGACCGGCAAGCTCGATGCCGCCCGCTACGACGCCAAGCCGGTGCTGCTCGATGCCAAGGGCATCGACGACAAGGGCAAGACCACGCGGGTGGACTTCGGCCTGCACCAGTAGCGGCGGCCGGTGGCGGGGTTTCCTTCACAGCCCCGCCGCGAGCGGCGACAATAGCGTTTTGCCCACGCACAAGGTCCCCGCCATGAGCTACCCCGGCCAGTCCCGTTTCGCCGCCGAACTCGCCTCCATCCGCGAGCAGGGCCTGTTCAAGGCCGAGCGCGTGATCGTCTCGCCGCAGTCGGCCGAGATCGAGCTGGAGGGCGGGCGCAAGGTGCTCAACTTCTGCGCCAACAACTACCTGGGCCTGGCCGACCACCCGGACGTGATCGCCGCCGCCAAGGAGGCGCTGGACACCCACGGCTTCGGCATGGCCAGCGTGCGCTTCATCTGCGGCACGCAGGACCTGCACAAGCAGCTGGAAGCGAAGATCGCGCAGTTCTTCGGCACCGAGGACACCATCCTCTACGCCGCCTGCTTCGACGCCAACGGCGGCCTGTACGAGCCGCTGCTGGGCGAGGAGGACGCGATCATCTCCGACGCGCTCAACCACGCCTCGATCATCGACGGCATCCGCCTGTGCAAGGCCAAGCGCTTCCGCTACGCCAACTGCGACATGGCCGACCTGGAGCAGCAGCTGCAGGCCGCTGACGCCGCGGGCGCGCGCACCAAGCTGATCACCACCGACGGCGCGTTCTCGATGGATGGCTTCATCGCACCGCTGGACCAGATCACCGCACTGGCCGAGAAGTACAACGCCCTGGTGCACATCGACGAGTGCCACTGCACCGGCTTCCTCGGCGCTACCGGTCGCGGCTCGGCCGAGGTCAACGGCGTGATGGACAAGGTCGACATCTTCACCGGCACCCTGGGCAAGGCGCTGGGCGGTGCGCTGGGCGGCTTCACCACGGGACCGGCCGAGGTGATCGAGATGCTGCGCCAGCGCTCGCGCCCCTACCTGTTCTCCAACTCGCTGCCGCCGCACGTGGTGGCCGCGGCGATCAAGGTGTTCGACATGCTGGAGAGCGCCGGCGAGCTGCGCACCCGGGTGCAGGAGAACACCGCCTACTTCCGCGAGCGCATGACCGCCGCCGGCTTCGACATCAAGCCGGGCGTGCACCCGATCGTGCCGGTGATGATCTACGACGCACCGAAGGCGCAGGCGATGGCCAGCGCGCTGCTGGAGGAAGGCATCTACGTCACCGGCTTCTTCTTTCCGGTGGTGCCCAAGGGCCAGGCGCGCATCCGCACCCAGATGAGCGCGGCGCATACCCGCGAGCACCTGGACCGCGCGATCGACGCGTTCACCCGCATCGGCAAACAGTTGGGCGTGATCGGCTGAGTTGCCGCCGCGCCGCGGCTCAGCCGCGGCGCAACGCCTGCACCTCGTCCGCCGTGAGGTGCCGCCACTGGCCCTTGGGCAGCTCGCCCAGGGCCAGCGGACCGATCGCCACGCGGATCAGGCGCAGCACCCCGATGTCGTGCGCCGCCAGCAGGCGGCGGATATGCCGGTTGCGCCCCTCGTCCAGCACGACTTCCAGCCAGGCGTTCTTCTCGCCTTCGCGCAGCACGCTCACCACGACCGCAGCCAGCCGCTCACCGGCATCGACCACGCCGGCACGCAGCTTCGCGAGCAGGGCTTCGTCCGGACGGCAGTCGACCTGCACGTGGTAGGTCTTGTCCACGTGGTGCCTGGGCTCGGTGAGTCCGGCCGCCCACCCGGTGTCGTTGCTCAACAGCAGCAGGCCTTCGCTGGCCCGATCAAGCCGGCCGACCGGGCCGAGCCAGGGCAGTCCCGCCGCCTCCAGCAGGCCGTAGACGGTGTCGCGTCCGCGTTCGTCCGCCGCGCTCACCACCACCCCGCGCGGCTTGTTGAGGGCGATGTAGACCCGTTCGGCGGCGGCAACCGGGCGGCCGTCCAGGGCCAGGCGCTCGCGCTCGGCGTCGGTGGGGCGCTCCGGATCGCGGATGCAGCGGCCATCGACCGTCACCCTGCCCTCGCGCACCGCCTGTTCGGCCTGGCTGCGCGAGCACACGCCGAGCTTGCTCAGCACGCGGGCGAGTCCGTGCCGCGGGCGACCGGTGACAGGAACGGAGGGCGGGCGGGGACGAGGCATCGCGCCAGCGTAGCGAGCGGCCGCCAACCACGGCAACACGCCGGGGAACGTGCAAGAGTGCCGCATCGTCCGCACGGCCGACGGCAACGTTCGACGACGTATGTCACCGCAGCGACGATCCGCCCGGTCCAGTGCATCCGCGGCGACATGGCGCGCGTATCTTCTCGCGTCCCCTGTCACCTTCCACACGGATCGAACGCCCCCATGACCAGCGGCCCTGCGGCACCCCCCATGATCAAGCGGATGGCGACCGGGCTGGTGCGCTGGTTCGACACCAGTGCCCAGGACGCCGTCGGCGACGAGGATGACCGCATCGACTGGACCCGCGTGCTGCCCTTCATCGGCATGCACCTGGCCTGCGTGGCGGTGATCTGGGTCGGCTTCTCCTGGTTCGCGTTCTGGGTGGCATTGGGGCTGTACGCGCTGCGCATGTTCGCGGTGACGGCGTTCTACCACCGCTACTTTTCCCATCGCGCGTTCAAGACCTCGCGCGTCGTGCAGTTCGTGTTCGCCGTGATCGGCGCCAGCGCGGTGCAGCGCGGCCCGCTGTGGTGGGCGGCGCACCACCGCAACCACCATCGCCATGCCGACACGCCGGCGGACGTGCATTCGCCGGTGCAGCACGGCTTTCTGCGCAGCCACATGGGCTGGTTCATGACCCGCAGCGGCTTCCGCACCGACTGGTCGAAGATCCCCGACCTGGTGAAGTACCCGGAGCTGCGCCTGCTCGACCGCTTCGACCTGCTGGTGCCGGTGGCGCTGGCGGTGGGCCTGTTCTTCTGGGGCCGCTGGCTGGGCGTGGCGCATCCGGAGCTGGGCACCAGCGGGCCGCAGCTGCTGGTGTGGGGCTTCTTCGTCTCCACCATCGTGCTGTTCCATGTGACGGTGACGATCAACTCGCTGGCGCACCGCTTCGGCAGCCGCCGCTTCGAGACGCGCGACAACAGCCGCAACAACTGGATGCTGGCGCTGCTCACCTTCGGCGAGGGCTGGCACAACAACCACCATTTCTTCCCGGGCTCGGCGCGGCAGGGCTTCCGCTGGTGGGAGGTGGACCTGACCTTCTACCTCCTGCGCACACTCTCGCTGTTCGGCGTGGTGCGGGGACTGAAGGCCGTGCCGGCCGGCCTCAAACGTGGCCGGCGCTGAGGTGGGCATGCGCATCGCGGTGATCGGCGGCGGGATCTCCGGCATGGCCTCGGCATGGCTGCTGTCGCAACAGCACTCGGTCGATCTGTACGAAGCCAACGCCTACATCGGCGGCCACACGCATACTCACGACGTGGAATCGGGCGGCCGCGACTACGCCGTGGATTCCGGCTTCATCGTGTTCAATCCGGACAACTACCCGCTGCTGTCCCGGCTGTTCGGCGAGCTGGGGGTCGAGTCGCAGCCCACCACGATGAGCTTCGCCGTGCACAACGAGGCGAGCGGGCTGGAATACGGCGCCACCAGCCTGGACGCGCTGTTCTGCCAGCGCCGCAACCTGCTCTCGCCGAAGTTCTACGGCATGGTGCGCGACATCGTGCGCTTCTACCGCGAGTCGCAGGGATTGCTGGAAACCGCGGACGCCGGCCCGACGCTCGGCGACTATCTGGAGCGCCACCGCTACGGCGCGATGTTCCGTGACGAGCACATCGTGCCGATGGCCTCTGCGCTGTGGTCGTCGCCGTCGCGCAAGGTGCTGGACTTCCCGGCCCGTTATCTCGTGCAGTTCATGGCCAACCACCACATGCTGCAGCTCGACGACCGACCGGAATGGAGGGTGGTGCGCGGCGGGTCGCAGCGTTACGTGGATGCGCTGCGCGAGCGCTGGATGGTGCGCGAGCGCATCGCCAGCCCGGTGACCGCGGTGCGCCGCGTCGAGGGCGGCGTGGAGATCACCAGCCTCGGCCAGACCGAGCGCTACGACCAGGTGGTGCTGGCCTGCCACAGCAACGAGGCGCTGGCGCTGCTGGCCGACGCCACGCCGGCGGAGCGCGAGGTACTCGGTGCGATCCGCTACCAGGAAAACGAGACCGTGCTGCACACCGACACCCGCCTGCTGCCGAAGCGGCGCAAGGCGTGGTCGGCGTGGAACGTGCTGATCCCCGCCTCGCCCACCGAGGCCTGCACCGTCACCTACTGCATGAACCTGCTGCAGACGCTGGACGCACCGGACACGTTCTGCGTGTCGCTCAACTGCGCCGACCGGATCGATCCGGCCAAGGTGATCCGGCGCATGCGCTATGCGCACCCGGAATACACCCACGCCTCGGTGGCCGCGCAGCAGCGCAAGGGTGAGATCCAGGGCCGGTCCGGCACCTGGTTCGCCGGCGCGTACTGGGGCTGGGGCTTCCACGAGGACGGCATGCGCAGTGCGGTCGAGGTCGCCCGTGCGCTGGGGGTGGCCTGGTGAATCCGGCCCTGCGCGAGCCGCTCGACGCCGCGCCGACGGTGACCGGGGCGAAGCCGGATCGGGAACGCGCCACCGCCCGGCCGCTGGCCAGCGCGATCTACGAAGGCTGGGTCCGCCACCGCCGCCATGCGCCGCACCCGCACGCGTTCCGCTATCCGATCACGATGCTGTACCTGGACCTCGACGAGCTGCCCGACCTGTTCGACCGCCGCTGGCTGTGGTCGGTGAACCGCCGCAACGTGGCCGAGTTCCGCCGCAGCGACTACCTCGGACCGGTCGAGCTGCCGCTGGACGAAGCCGTGCGCCGGCGCGTGGCCGAGCACACCGGCCGACGCCCGACCGGGCCGATCCGGCTGCTCACCCACCTGCGCTACGGCGGGCACGTGTTCAACCCGGTGAGCTTCTACTACTGCTTCGCCGCCGACGGCCACACGCTGGAGACGATCGTCGCAGAGATCACCAACACGCCGTGGAAGGAGCGCCATGCCTACGTGCTGCCGGTCGCGGAAGGCCGCAGCCACCGGCACACCACCGCCTGGCGCTTCGACAAGTCGTTCCACGTGTCGCCGTTCATGCCGATGGACCGCGGCTACGACTGGCGCTTCTGCATCCCCGAGGCGGTCCTGCGCGTACACATGAACGTGATGGACGGCGAGCGGCGCGACTTCGATGCCACGCTGGTGCTCGAACGCCGCCCGCTCGACGGCGCCGGACTGGCCCGCGTGCTGTGGCGCTTCCCGCTGATGACGCTGCAGGTGGTGCTGGCAATCCACTGGCAGGCGTTGAGGCTTTGGCTCAAGCGCAACCCCGTCTACGACCACCCAGGTAAGACCACCGGGAACTGATCCATGGACATCGAACTGACCCAGCCGCTGGACACCGCTCTCGCCACCGCCCTGCCCGGCCGGCTGGAGCGCCTGCTGCGCGACCGCCTGCTGGCGCAGATGGCCCAGCTCAAGGGCTGCCGACTGCGACTGGACGACGCGCTGGGCTCGGTGGAGCTGGGCACGCCGCTATCGGGCGAGGAGCCGCTGAAAGTGCACCTGACGGTACGCGACCCGCGCTTCTACCGACTGGTGGCGGCCACCGGCAGCGTCGGGGCGGGCGAGGCCTACATCGAGGACCTGTGGCACTGCGACGACCTGGTCGCGCTGATCCGCGTGATGGTGCGCAACCGCGACCTGCTCGACGGCATGGAGACCGGCCTGGCCCGGCTCGGCGGCCTGGCGATGAAGGCCTGGCACGCGCTCAACCGCAACACCCGCGCCGGCAGCCGCCGCAACATCGCCGCGCACTACGACCTGGGCAACGAGCTGTTCGGCCTGTTCCTTTCCAGCGACCTGATGTATTCCTCGGCGATCTACGCCAGCGACGACGAATCGCTGGAGGTCGCCTCCACCCGCAAGCTCGATCGTATCTGCCAGAAGCTGGCACTCACCCCGGACGACCACGTGCTGGAGATCGGCACCGGCTGGGGCGGTTTCGCGATCCACGCCGCGCGCCACTACGGCTGCCGCGTGACCACCACCACCATCTCCCGGGAGCAGTACGAGCTGGCCTCCCGGCGCGTGGCCGAGGCTGGCCTGTCCGACCGCATCGAACTGCTGCTGGAGGACTACCGCGATCTCGACGGCCGCTACGACAAGCTGGTGTCGATCGAGATGATCGAGGCGATCGGTGCGGAGTTCATGCCCACCTACTTCGGCGCGATCTCGCGCCTGCTCAAGGACGAGGGCATGGCGCTGATCCAGGCGATCACCATCGAGGACCACCGCTACGCGCAGGCGCTGAAGTCGGTGGACTACATCAAGCGCTACATCTTCCCCGGCAGCTTCATCCCCTCGGTGAGTGCGATGCTGGGCGCGGCACGTCAGTCCAGCGACCTGCGGCTGTATCACCTGGAGGACATCGGGCCGAGCTACGCGCTCACCCTCAAGGCGTGGCGCGAGCGCTTTCTCGCCCGCCGCGACGAGGTGCTGAAGGCCGGCTACGACGAGCGCTTCGTGCGCATGTGGGAGTTCTACCTCGCCTACTGCGAAGGCGGCTTCCGCGAGCGCTCGATCGGCGACGTGCAGATGCTGCTGACCCGGCCGGGCTGCCGCCGCGCTTCCTACCTGCCCGACATGGCCACGGCGGCCTCGGCCTGACGGTGTCCGCATGAACGCCTGGGCCAATGCCATCGCCTACCAACTGGTCTGGTTCGCCGCGATCTGGGGCGCATCCAGCGGCCACTGGTGGCTGGCGCCGCTGGCGCTGCTGCCGTTCGCGGCCTGGATGCTGGGGCGCTCCGAAGGCGGCGCCGATGCGCTGCTCATGCCGATCGCCGTGCTGATCGGCGCGGTGCTCGACTCCAGTCTCGCGGCGAGCGGGCTGGTCGCCTACGCCTCGCCGGTGCCGTTCGCGCAAGCCGCGCCGTTGTGGATCCTGTCGATCTGGGCGGCGTTCTCGCTGACCCTGCGGCACAGCTTCCGCTTCCTGCACGGACGATGGCCGCTCGCCGCCATGCTCGGCGCAGTGGGTGCACCGATGGCCTATCTCGGCGCCGCGCGGGGCTGGCACGCGGTGGCCTTTCCGCTGGGTACCACGCCCGCGGTGGTCGCGCTGGCCGCCGGCTGGGCGGTCGCCATGCCGCTGCTGATCGGCCTGGCCGTGCGGGTTGAACGCACGTCCACCCCCGCTCCCGCCCGGGGAGAAGCCCATGTGGCATGAGCTTGGCTGGCAGGTGCTGACGGTCTGGCTGGTGACCGCCGCGGCGATGACGGTGGGCTGGATGGTGCAATACCGCACCCGCAACGCCACCCTGGTCGACGCGATCTGGAGCGCCACCATGGGCCTGGCGGCGCTGTTCTATGCGGCGATGGGCGACGGCGATCCCCTGATCCGCGGTCTGCTGGCGCTGTTCGGCGGCCTGTGGGCGCTGCGCCTGTTCCTGCACCTGCTCGACCGGGTGCGCCACGAGGACGAGGACGGCCGCTACCGCTATCTGCGCGAGCACTGGCAGGACAGCCAGCCGAAGTTCTTCGCGTTCTTCCAGGCGCAGGCGCTGTTCACCACCGTCTTTTCGCTGCCGTTCCTCGCCGTGGGGGCCAACCCGGGCAGCGAGCAGTCGTCGGGCTGGATCGCGGCGGCGCTGGTGGTGTGGCTGCTGAGCCTCAGCGGCGAGGCGATCGCCGACCGGCAGCTGGCGCAGTTCCGTCGCCGCCCTGACAGCCGCGGCAGGACCTGTCGCGAAGGACTGTGGCGCTACTCGCGGCATCCCAACTACTTCTTCGAGTGGACGCACTGGTTCGCCTACGTGCTGCTGGCGGTCGGCTCGCCGATCGGCTGGCTGGCCATCCTCGGCCCGGTGTTGATGCTCGTATCGCTGTACCGCTTCACCGGCATTCCCTACACCGAGGCGCAGGCGCTGCGCAGCCGCGGCGACGACTACCGCGACTACCAGGCCCGCACCAGCGCCTTCATTCCCTGGTTTCCCAAGACATGAGGATCACGGCCATGACCGACAGCCTTGCCATGCCGTCCGATGCGATCGAACAGACCGAAGAACATGGCCTGACCCGCCTGGCCGAATCGGGACTGATCCCGGACGGGCTGCTGCGGCTCGGTATCCGGCGGCTGTGCGCCACCCGCCTGCGCGAAGAGCGCGCCGGCGGCGAAGAGGCGGTGTGGTCGCGCTTCCGCGACCGGCTCCAGCAGCTGCGCCAGAGTCCGCTCGCGCTGCATACCGACGCAGCCAACCGCCAGCACTACGAGCTGCCGCCGCGCTTCTTCGAGCTGTGCCTGGGCAAGCGGCTGAAGTACTCCAGTTGCTACTACCCGACCGGCCACGAGACGCTGGACGAGGCCGAGGAGAAGATGCTCGCCCTCTACGACGAGCGCGCCGACCTGGTCGATGGCCAGGACATCCTCGAGCTGGGCTGCGGCTGGGGTTCGCTGACGCTGTGGATGGCGGCGCGCTACCCCGGATCGCGGATCACCGCGGTCTCCAACTCCCGCCCGCAGCGCGAGCACATCGAGGCGCGATGCCGCGAGCTCGGCCTGCGCAACGTGCAGGTGATCACTCAGGACGTCAACCGGCTGTCGCTCGATGCGGGCCGATTCGACCGGGTGGTGTCGGTGGAGATGTTCGAGCACGTGCGCAACTACCAGGTGCTGCTGGAGCGCATCGCCGGTTGGCTGCGTCCCGGCGGCAAGCTGTTCGTGCATATCTTCTGCCATCGCGAACTGATGTATCCGTTCGAGACCGAGCGCGACGACGACTGGATGGGCCGGCACTTCTTCACCGGTGGCCTGATGCCCGCGGCCGACACGTTCCTGCATTTCCAGCAACACATGGTGGTGGAGCAGGAGTGGCGCCTCGCCGGCAGCCATTACGAGAAGACCGCGAACCACTGGCTGGCCCACCAGGACGCGCACCGCGAAGAGATCCTGCGCGTGCTGGCGGGCACCTACGGCGCGGCGCAGGCGAAGCTGTGGCACCAGCGCTGGCGCATGTTCTGGATGGCCTGCGCGGAGCTGTTCGGCTACGACCACGGCAACGAGTGGCTGGTGGGCCACTATCGGTTCCAGCGACGCGCCGGTTGACGGTTGCCGCCCCGCCCGCAGAAAGCCCGGCCGAACCGGGCTTTTTGTTGTGCACCGCCCGGCTCCGGGACGGATGCCGCGCAAAAAAGAAGCCCGGCCAAAGCCGGGCTTCTTCATGACACGCGGTGCCGATCCTTACTGCTGGACCTGCAGCTCCGTGCGGCGGTTGCGGGCGCGACCGGCATCGGTGTCGTTGGTGTCCACCGGATCGCTCTCGCCGTGGCCGACCGGGCCTTCCAGGCGGCTCGCGTCCACGCCGTGCGCCGTCAGGTAGTCGTACACGATCTGCGCACGACGCTCCGACAGGGCCTGGTTGTACTGCTCCGTGCCCTTCGAGTCGGTGTAGCCGGCAACCATCACCTTCACCTGCGGGTAGCGCTGCAGCGTATCCACCGCCTGGTCAAGGATCGACAGCGAGTCCGCCGTCGGCTCGGCCAGCGCCTTGCCGATCTCGTCGGCCTTCACGTGGCCCTTCTTCGGATAGTCGAACTTGAAGTTCACGCCGCGCAGATCGATCACCACCTTCTGCGGGCAGCCGTCCGGACCCACGATCGTGCCGGCAGCCGTCGCCGGGCACTTGTCGTCGCAGTCGTTCACGCCGTCATGATCGCTGTCCAGCGTCGAGCAATCCGGCTTCGGCGGCGGCGGGGCCACGACCGGAGCCGGCGGGGCCGGCGGCGCGCCAAAGCGCGACACGACGCTGAAGCCCAGGAACCAGTCACCGTAACCGTCCTGCGCCGGCTGGCTCTTGTCGTCGAAGTCGTAGCGGTAGCCCGTCTCGATCCGCACATCGGAGCTATCCGTCACCGTCTTGGACACACCCACGCCCAACTCCGCCGCAGGGGCCCAACCGCTGTCGCCGCGATTATGGTGGTTGCTGCCCATCAAGCCGACGAGCAGGTACGGACGCCAGGCGTTCCAGTCGCCGCGGTAGAAGCGAGCCGCCGCGCCGAACGAGTTGTTCGACCAGCTGCCGCCACCCACCGCGCCGTCCACGTTCCGCTTGGTGCGGTCCACGAACAGGTCGATCGACGCGTCCGGCGAAATGAAACGCCCCACGCCCAGACCGTAATACAGCTGACGGCTGTTCGTGTTCCGGTCGGTGTCGTTGTAATAACCACCAATGGTCGGCGCGATGTACCAGCGATCGTCGTAGCTCGACGAACTCGTACCCGGTGCGCTGTCCGCCGGCGCCGTGTCCTGCGCGTGAACGGCACCCACGCCGCCCAGGGCCAGAGCAATCAGAAAATACAAGCCCTTACGTTTCATCAGGTGTCTCCTTCGATTATTGGTTTTCGCGTCCGTTCCACGTCAGACGGGAGATCGCGCGTCAGAACATTATTCATGCCGACAGGGCCGAGGTCCCCGGCTTGTCATTTCTGCCGCAAGCGCGAGAAAGTGTATCAAAACCGTTAAATAGTGCTATCTGCATCACATTGTCGCGCCAGAGGCCGGTGAAGCCTTGTTCAGGTACGCGGCACCTTCCGCACTCGTCTTATAACGGAATGGAAAAAGAAAAAGCCCGGCCAAAGCCGGGCTTCTTCATGACACGCGGTGCCGATCCTTACTGCTGGACCTGCAGCTCCGTGCGGCGGTTGCGGGCGCGACCGGCATCGGTGTCGTTGGTGTCCACCGGATCGCTCTCGCCGTGGCCGACCGGGCCTTCCAGGCGGCTCGCGTCCACGCCGTGCGCCGTCAGGTAGTCGTACACGATCTGCGCACGACGCTCCGACAGGGCCTGGTTGTACTGCTCCGTGCCCTTCGAGTCGGTGTAGCCGGCAACCATCACCTTCACCTGCGGGTAGCGCTGCAGCGTATCCACCGCCTGGTCAAGGATCGACAGCGAGTCCGCCGTCGGCTCGGCCAGCGCCTTGCCGATCTCGTCGGCCTTCACGTGGCCCTTCTTCGGATAGTCGAACTTGAAGTTCACGCCGCGCAGATCGATCACCACCTTCTGCGGGCAGCCGTCCGGACCCACGATCGTGCCGGCAGCCGTCGCCGGGCACTTGTCGTCGCAGTCGTTCACGCCGTCATGATCGCTGTCCAGCGTCGAGCAATCCGGCTTCGGCGGCGGCGGGGCCACGACCGGAGCCGGCGGGGCCGGCGGCGCGCCAAAGCGCGACACGACGCTGAAGCCCAGGAACCAGTCACCGTAACCGTCCTGCGCCGGCTGGCTCTTGTTGTCCCAGTCGTAACGGTAGCCACCTTCGATACGGACGTCCGAGCTGTCCGTCACCGTCTTGGACACGCCCAGACCCAGCTCGGCCGCCGGCGAGAAACCCTGATCGCCACGGTCGTGGTGGTTGCTCGCCATCACGCCGGCCAGCAGGTATGGACGCCAGGCGTTCCAGTCGCCGCGGTAGAAGCGAGCCGCCGCGCCGAACGAGTTGTTCGACCAGCTGCCGCCACCCACCGCGCCGTCCACGTTCCGCTTGGTGCGGTCCACGAACAGGTCGATCGACGCGTCCGGCGAAATGAAACGCCCCACGCCCAGACCGTAATACAGCTGACGGCTGTTCGTGTTCCGGTCGGTGTCGTTGTAATAACCACCAATGGTCGGCGCGATGTACCAGCGATCGTCGTAGCTCGACGAACTCGTACCCGGTGCGCTGTCCGCCGGCGCCGTGTCCTGCGCGTGAACGGCACCCACGCCGCCCAGGGCCAGAGCAATCAGAAAATACAAGCCCTTACGTTTCATCAGGTGTCTCCTTGGTGGTAATCCGCATTCGAAAATCCCGCGGGAATGTTCGCCGCAACCTCCATGGTCGAAAAGCGGAACTTCCCGATCGTCGGAGGACTTGGGCGCCACCCCTTAAGGCGAATTCGATTATCGGGTCACGCCGTCTTTACAGCGTGAAAAGTTCCAGGAAATGCTGAACCGGCATTGAGTCGAGGCGGGAATCATCAGCTGCCGCATTCATGATTTCCTCGACCTTCATTGGCGGCAGATGCCCGCGCATGGCAGCCTCGAACTTGTCCCACAGCAGCGCAATACCCTCGGCGCGACGCATGCGATGACCGATCGGATAGTCGATCGACACCTTGCCCGTGCTCGACCCATCCTTGAAGAACACTTGCACCGAGTTCCCGATGTAGCGTTTGGCGGGATCGAAATAGTCCCTGGTGAAATCCGGATTCTCGCCAACCACCATCTTCTCGCGCAGCGCGTCGATGCGCGGATCGGCTGCGACGTCGTCGTTGTAGTCGTCCGCGGTGAGGCGACCGAAGATCAGCGGCACGGCGACCATGTACTGGATGCAGTGGTCGCGGTCGGCATAGTTGGCCAGCGGGCCAGTCTTGTCGATGATGCGGCGTCCCGCCTCCTGGGTCTCGATCGCCACCTTCTCGATCTGATCGATCCTGCCCGCCACCTGCCCGTGCAGCTGCATGGCGCACTCCACCGCGGTCTGCGCATGGAACTCGGCGGGGAAGCTGATCTTGAACAGCACGTTCTCCATCACATAGCTGCCGAACGGTCGCTCGAACTCGAACGCGTGACCTTTGAAGGCGACGTCGTAGTAGCCCCACGTCCCGGCGCTGAGCGCCGAGGGATAGCCGATCACATCGCGGTACACGGCGTTGATTGCATGGATGACGGCGCGGCGGCAGGCGTCGCCGGCGGCCCAGCTCTTGCGCGGGCCGGTGTTCGGGGCATGGCGATAGGTGCGCAGCGCGCCGTTGTCGATCCAGCTGTGCGACACCGCGGCGATGACCTGCTCCTTGTCACCACCGAGCATCGCGGTGGTCACCGCGGTGGACGCCAGGCGAACCAGGATGACGTGATCCTGGCCGACGCGGTTGAAGCTGTTCCTGAGCGCATAGCAGCCCTGGATCTCGTGCGCCTTGATCGCCCAGGTCAGCACGTCGCGCACGGTCAGCGGCTCGCCACCTTCGCGTTCGGCCTTGCGGCTGAGGTAATCGGCCACCGCGAGGATCGCGCCGAGGTTGTCCGACGGATGGCCCCACTCCGCCGCCAGCCAGGTGTCGTTGAAGTCGAGCCAGCGGATCTGCGTGCCGATCGCGAACGCGGCCTGCGCTGGATCGAGCTCATGGCTGGTGCCTGGCACGCGGGCGCCACCTGTCAGCGTGGCCCCCGGCACCAGGGGGCCGAGATGCTTGACGCACTCGGGGAACTTCATCGCCAGCATCGCGCAGGCCAGCGAGTCGAGCAGCATGATGCGGGCGGTGTCGTACGCCTCGACCGAATCGATCCGGTAATCGATCACATAGTCGGCGATGTCGACCATCGGCTGGTCGGGATCGGGACGCTTGGCATAACGAATATCGTGCGCGCTCATGAGGCTCGTCTCCTGGCAGCAGGGAAAACGCCTCAGAGTCGGGGGTGCTGCCCCCGTCACCGGACGCGATCCTCCCAGAGATTACCGATGCGACGTCACGGCAGCGAAAAAGCGCTACGCGTGCCCTGCGGACTTACCCCGCAGGCACCCGCACCCGGCCTTCCATCAGCACGCGCGCGCTACGGCTCATGACCGCCTTGGTGACGGTCCAGGTGCCGTCGACCAGCGTGGCCTCGGCGCCCACCCGCAGGGTTCCCGACGGATGACCGAAACGCACCGACTGGCGCTCGCCACCGCCAGCGGCCCGGTTCACCAGCGTGCCGGGAATGGCCGCGGCGGTGCCGATCGCCACCGCCGCCGTGCCCATCATGGCGTGATGCAGCTTGCCCATCGAGATCGCCCGCACCAGCAGGTCGATGTCGGTGGCCCTCACGTGCTTGCCACTCGACGCGACGTAGTCGGCCGGCCCGGCGACGAAGGCCACCTTGGGCGTGTGCTGGCGCGTGGCGATCTGATCCAGTGACTGGATCAGGCCCATGCGCAACGCGCCGTGCGCCCGGATGGTCTCGAACATCGTCAGCGCCTTGTCGTCGCCGTTGATGGCGTCCTGCAGTTCCGTGCCGGCGTAGCCGATCGCGGCGGCCTCGATGAAGATCGTCGGAATGCCGGCGTTGATCATGGTCGCCTTGAGCGTGCCGACGCCAGGCACCTCCAGGTCGTCGACCAGGTTGCCGGTGGGGAACATGGCGCCACCTGCGCCCTCTTCCTCGGCGGCCGGATCCATGAATTCCAGCTGCACCTCGGCTGCGGGGAAGGTCACACCGTCCAGCTCGAAGTCGCCGGTCTCCTGCACCGCGCCGTCGGTCATCGGCACATGGGCGATGATCGTCTTGGCGATATTGGCCTGCCAGATGCGCACGATGGCGATGCCGTCGCGCGGCACGCGGGCGCGATCGACCAGGCCACTGGCGATGGCGAACGGACCGACCGCCGCGGAGAGATTCCCGCAGTTGCCGCTCCAGTCGACGAAGGCCTTGTCGATCGCCACCTGGCCGAACAGGTAGTCCACGTCGTGGGCCGGCCGTGTGCTTTTGGACACGATCACCGTCTTGCTGGTGCTGGAGGTGGCGCCGCCCATACCGTCGATCTGCTTGCCGTAGGGATCGGGACTGCCGATCACCCGTTGCAGCAGCGCGTCGCGCGCAGCGCCCGGCACCTTGGCGACCTCGGGCAAATCCTCGAGGCGGAAGAACACACCCTTGCTGGTGCCCCCGCGCATGTAGGTGGCGGGAATGCGGATCTGTGCAGCATGCGACATGGGAATCTCCGGAAGTGCCCGCGCCGCTTAAAACAAAGCGGGCTGCATGGCAGGGGGATCGATTTCTGGCAGCAACGGCCAACGACCGATGATCTCGTAACGGTAAGGATGGCCGCCGCCCATGACGAGACACAGTTCGTCGATGGTCCAGCGGAGGGGTGGATCAAGCACGATCTTGTTCAGCGGCGAGGGGGCGCTATAACTCAGAGTCATATGCGGCGTGACGCCCGTGGCGATATGGCCGAATCCCGCTTCAGCGAGGCGCTGCTGCACCTCCTTGAGTAAGGCAGTGAACGCCCTCGGCACCCCGTACGCGCTCATCCTCCAATGGATATGCCCCGGCAAACCAGCCGATCCCTCGATGCGGTTGAAATCGAGCGTGCAAGAGGATGCGGAGACGGCTGCACCCACCCGCAGCAACGCCGCACGGTCTGAAGCGGTCGGTGAAAAAATGCGCTCGGAAAACGACTGATGCAGGTTAGCCAGCGCGAACATGGCGGTTCCCAAGCGTTTATCCAGTCCGTACCGCTCCAGAAGAGCACCGATGTACTCCACCAGGGCCGGCGACGGCATGGCCGCAAAGAACAGGCGCCACTCCGCGATCCGACTCATGCCGCCTGCGACGCCTCAAGGAAATCCTGAGCGAAGCGCTGCAGCACGCCGCCCGCCTCGTAGATCGACACTTCCTCAGCGGTATCCAGCCGGCAGGTCACCGGCACCTCGATGCGTTCGCCGGTGCTGCGATGGATCACCAGGGTGAGGTCCGTCCCCGGCGTGCGCGCTCCCACCACGTCGAAGGTCTCGCTGCCGTCGATGCCCAGCGTCTTGCGGTTGGTGCCGGGCTTGAACTGCAGCGGCAGCACGCCCATGCCGATCAGGTTGGTGCGATGGATGCGCTCGAAGCCCTCGGCCGCGATCGCCTCCACGCCGGCCAGCCGCACGCCCTTCGCGGCCCAGTCGCGCGAGGAGCCCTGGCCATAGTCGGCGCCGGCGATCACGATCAGCGGCTGCTTGCGCTCCATGTAGGTCTCGATCGCCTCCCACATGCGCATCACCCGGCCTTCCGGCTCCACGCGAGCCAGCGAACCGCGCTTCACCTCGCCATCGACCACCGCCATCTCGTTGACCAGGGTCGGGTTGGCGAAGGTGGCGCGCTGCGCGGTGAGATGGTCGCCGCGGTGGGTGGCATACGAATTGAAGTCCTCTTCCGGCAGACCCATTTTCGCCAGGTACTCGCCCGCCGCGCTGGTCGGCAGGATCGCGTTGGACGGCGACAGGTGGTCGGTGGTGATGTTGTCACCGAGCACCGCCAGCGCGCGCATGCCGGTGAGCGTGCGCTCACCCGCGAGTGCGCCCTCCCAGTACGGCGGACGACGGATGTAGGTGCTCTGCGCACGCCAGTCGTACAGCGGCGCGGCGCGGATGCCCATTGGGCCGGTGCGCGCGAACATCGGCTCGTAGACGGCGCGGAACTGCTCGGGCTTCACGCTGGAAGCCACGATCGCGTCGATCTCCTCGTCGCTCGGCCAGATGTCCTTGAGCGTGACCGGCTGACCGTTGGCATCGACGCCGAGCACGTCCTTCTCGATGTCGAAGCGGATGGTGCCGGCGATGGCGTAGGCCACCACCAGCGGCGGCGAGGCCAGGAAGGCCTGCTTCGCGTACGGATGGATGCGACCGTCGAAGTTGCGGTTGCCCGAAAGCACGGCGGTGGCATACAGGTCGCGGTCGATGATCTCCTGCTGGATCTTCGGATCGAGCGCGCCGGACATGCCGTTGCAGGTGGTGCAGGCGAACGCGACGATGCCGAAGCCGAGCCGCTCCAGTTCCGGCAGCAGGTTCGCCTCCTTCAGGTACAGCTCCACCGCCTTCGAGCCAGGCGCCAGCGAACTCTTCACCCACGGCTTGCGGGTGAGGCCGCGCGCGTTGGCGTTGCGTGCCAGCAGCGCGGCCGCGATCACGTTGCGCGGGTTGCTGGTGTTGGTGCAGCTGGTGATGGCGGCGATGATCACCGCACCGTCCGGCATCTGCCCCGACTGCTCCTCCCAATGGCCGGCGATACCGCGCGCAGCGAGATCGGACGTCGGCAGCCGCTTGTGCGGATTGGACGGGCCGGCCATGTTGCGCACGACCGAGGAGAGATCGAAGGTGAGCGTGCGCTCGTACTGCGCGCCGGCCAGCGCGTCGGCCCACAGCCCGGTCGTCCTGGCGTAGGTCTCCACCAGCTTGACCTGCTCGTCGCTGCGGCCGGTCAGGCGCAGATAGTCGGTGGTCTGGCTGTCGATGAAGAACATCGCCGCCGTGGCCCCGTATTCGGGGGCCATGTTGGAGATGGTGGCGCGATCGCCCAGCGTGAGCGCCGCGGCACCCTCGCCGCGGAACTCCAGCCACGCGCCCACCACCTTCGAAGCCCGCAGGAACTCGGTCAGTGCCAGCACGATGTCGGTGGCGGTAATGCCCGGCTGCGGACGCCCGGTGAGTTCCACCCCGATGATGTCGGGCAGGCGCATCCACGAGGCACGGCCGAGCATCACGCTCTCGGCTTCCAGCCCGCCCACGCCGACGGCGATCACGCCGAGCGCATCCACGTGCGGGGTATGGCTGTCGGTGCCGACGCAGGTATCGGGATAGGCCACGCCATCGAGCACCTGCACCACCGGCGACATCTTCTCCAGGTTGATCTGGTGCATGATCCCGTTGCCCGGCGGGATCACGTCGACGTTCTCGAACGCCCGCTTGGTCCACTCGATGAAGTGGAAGCGGTCCTCGTTGCGGCGATCCTCGATGGCGCGGTTCTTCGCGAAGGCGTCCGGATCGAAGCCGCCGCACTCCACCGCCAGCGAGTGGTCGACGATCAGCTGCACCGGCACCACCGGGTTCACCTTGGCCGGGTCGCCGCCGCGATCGGCGATCGCATCGCGCAGGCCAGCCAGGTCCACCAGCGCCGTCTGGCCGAGGATGTCGTGGCACACCACGCGCGCCGGGAACCACGGGAAGTCGCGCTCGCGCTTGCGCTCGATCAGCTGCATCAGCGAGTCGGCGAGGATGGCCGGATCACAGCGGCGCACCAAGTTCTCGGCCAGCACGCGCGAGGTGTACGGCAACGCGTCGTAGGCGCCCGGCTGGATCGCCTCCACGGCGGCGCGTGCATCGAAGTAGTCCAGCGAGGTGCCGGGGAGGGACTTTCGGTAGGCGTTGTTCATAGAGGTCGGCAATCCTGGAGACAAGCACTCGCTGGGAACAGGTCGTTTCCGCGCCCGCGCACCGTTTTCCGGACACTGCCCGGGGCATCGCTGGCCGATGGCCCGAAACGGCGGCAGACACGACACAAAGCCTGCCTATTGTAGCGGGATGAAGGCGCCACCCCGAGGGCTTTGGCTTGACCGGCATGCGCGGCGAGCTCGACAATGCACTGGTACTAACCCCAAAAGGGAGTAGTTCCGGACGTCGATTCTTCGGACGTTCGTGCGGTGGTCGTCATCACGAGCGGAGCACCGCTCCGGTCACCCCAGCGGCTTTGTCGCGAACGAGACTTTTGCGGTAACCACGGGGCGGCGTGCGCCCGCGGTTGCTGCATTCGTCCCGCGCGCAGGAATGAACCGCATGGATTTCCTCTCCCCCGAATTCTTCTCCGGCCTGGCGGCGATCGTCCTGCTCGATCTCGTGCTGGCCGGCGACAACGCGATCGTGATCGCCCTCGCCGCGCGCAACCTGCCACCCAGGCTGCAGAAGAAGGCGGTGTTCTGGGGCACCTTCGGCGCCGTCGGCGTGCGCGTGCTGCTGACCGCGATCGTGGTCTACCTGCTCAAGCTGCCCGGCCTGATGCTGGCCGGCGGCCTGCTGCTGCTGCCGATCGCCTGGAAGCTGCTCAGGCACGAGGAGGAGGACCCCGACGTCAGCCCCGGCGACACGTTCTGGTCGGCGCTCAAGACCATCGTGGTGGCCGACGCCCTGATGGGCCTGGACAACGTGCTGGCGATCGCCGGTGCGTCGAAGGGCCACATGGGCCTGGTGATCCTGGGACTGCTGATCAGCGTGCCGCTGGTGGTGTGGGGAAGCACGCTGATCCTGAAGCTGATCGCGCGCTTCCCGGTGATCATCTACGTCGGCGCGGGCGCCATCGCCTGGACCGCAGCACGCATGATCGCCCACGACAACCTGGTCGCGCGCTGGTTCGACCCGCGCCCGTGGGCCGCCTATGCGCTCGACGCGCTGCTGGTGCTGGCGGTCTGCGGCGGCGGCTGGCTGGTCCGGCGCCGCCAGCTGCGGGATGCGCGCGACTGACTCAGTCGCGTCGCCAGAAGCGCCCCATCTCCAGGAACGTGAACGAGGCCGACCAGGTGATCAGCACGAAGCCGGTGAGCGCCTCGGTGCCCGCCAGGAAGCGCACCGGCCCGAAGGGAATCACGTCACCGAAGCCCACCGTGGTGAACGTCACGGCCGAAAAGTACACGTGGTCGACCAGCGAACCGGCCGCGATGCCGTGGACGTGGCCGAACGAAGGACTGATCGACTGCAGCAGATAGAACGCCAGGCCGAAGATCCAGATTTCGCAGACGTGCACGCTGAGCACGCCGAAGATGCCGTAGAGCACCTGGCGGCGGTGATGCCGCCCGGTCCGGTCCTTGCCCCCCAGCCGGCGCGACAGCCAGGAGAGCACCTCGTAATGCAGCGTCACGCAGAGGCCGACCGCCACGATGGTGGCGACGATCACAGCGAGGTTCACGCCCCAGTCGCCATAGGCATCGCCGTCTGACGGTGCGCCAGCGGATACGGCCTGCACCAGTCCACCGAGCAGCCACGCCTGCATGGTTCCTCCCTCGCGGAGACCGTCCTTCCGCGCGGTCACTGACACCATGCCAGAGCCGCCCGCCGTCGATCTTACAGACGAGGACCGCGGCAGCGAAGCCAGCCAAGGCCGCCCCTCACTGTCGCAGATGGAACTCAGTACATCATCGGCACGCGCACCGTGACGGTGGCGTCCGGCGTGTCGCGGGTCACCCCGACCCCGAGCGTGAAGTTCAGGGTGCGCTTGTTGTCGTAGCGGTAGGAACCACCCACCAGCAGGGTGCCCAGTACGCTGCGCGCCGTTCCCGCCACTTTCTGGCCGTTCTGCCGGGTCAGCCCGACCAGGCTCATGTCGTAGCCGATGCTGAAGGAAGCCTTTTCGTTCAGGGCCAGTCCCATGCCGACGCTGGCATCGACGATGTCGCCGATCTTCACCGTGCCGAGCGGCTCCTTGCCGCCCGCCAGGACGGTGCGCGTGACATGGCTGCGCGGGAAGTTGTGCAGGTAGCTGACATTGCCGAAGAACACCACCGGGTCGGACGGGAACAGCCAGGTCAGGCCGGGCTGGACCGAGTAGAACCCCGAGCCCCGCGGCAGCTCCAGCGGAAGCCCGGTGCCCGTGGTGTTCTGCACGCAGCGGCTCACGCAGTCCGTGGTGACTTCGAAGGGATCCTTGCCGGTGCGCGATTTCACCCGCAGCCAGCCGATGTAGTAGGGCCGGTCGGCGCCGCCATCGTTCATCTGGTAGCGCGCGGTGGCCTCGATATCGCCGATCCCGTGGCCGTGGGAAGTGAACACCTTGTCGGTGGCGCTGCCGGTGAAGATCTCCCGGCTGATCGTGTCGGTGTGCCCGTACACGTACGGGACCCGCAGCTCTACTTCCATGCGGTTGTTGACGCCATAGCGGAACGCCAGTGCTCCGGTCTGGGTGGTGGTCTTGACCTGCCGCGCGTCGACCAGGCCGATCAGCACGGCGGGAATCACCGTGTAACCGATCAGCGCGACACGCTCGTTCGACGAATAGGCGAACTGGTACGACGGCTCGACCACGAGCTTGCCGCGTGCCGTCAGGACGCCTGGCTGATCGAAGATCGGAGCTACTTCGGGTGGCCGCTGGTCACGCTCGGGGGCTTTTCCGACGGGCCGCTCCTGCGACTGCAGGACCGGGGCCGCATCATCCGGCATGGGCAGCGCGGTGGCCATGCGTCCGGCCGCGGCCACGTTGCCTGCCCGCTGCTGGTCGAGCACGTCGGCGCCCACGGCGTGCCGCAAGGCCCGGTAGTCGGCTTCCTGTGCGGCGAGCGCGCGCTTCAACTGGGCAATCTGCTGGTCCTGCCTGGCGAGCTCGCTGCGCATGGCATCGAGTCGCGCGGCCTGCTCGGCCAGGTTCTTCCGGATCACGGCAGACAACGGATCCGGATCCGAGGGCGCCGGTGCGTCCTGCGCACGGACCATGCCACCGAGCAGGATCATTCCGGCACAGGCCACGATGCGCCCGGCTTGACATGCTTTCTGCTTCATCGGATTTCCCCGGAGTCGGTGGCAGGCAGGTCGTTTCAGGCAGTCGCTCGCGCCCGGCTTCCTCACGGGCCCGCGCGACTGGACATGGCAGCCTGCAGCGAACCCTGCAGGTCCACGCCGTTGAGCAGCCCCAGGCCGCTCAACGTCACATCCAGGCGGGTCAGGCTCTGGATGTTCTGGTTGTCCAGGCTGTTCTGGATCACCGTTGCACCGAGACCTGCGGCCTGCTGCAGCACGATCGGGTCGACCGTGTTGCCAGGGCCGATCTGGATCACGTTCACCGCGCCGGTCGCGGCCGCTAGCGCCTCGGCCTGCTCCCGGGTGATGTGCGCGATATCGGGAATCTCCACGCTGCTGCTGGAAACCAGGTTGCCGCCGACATACACCAGCCGGTCGAGGCCGAACGAGACCACCAGCCCGCGGCCGTCGTCGAAACCGCCGCGCACACCCGCGAGACGCTGGTCGCTGACGGGCCGCCAGGCATGGAACGTCCCCAGTGCCGCTCCCGCGGCGGGAACAGAAGCATCCTGCGCCGAGGCAAGGCCACTGAAGGCGATGCCGCCCAGGACACAGAGGCAACCGCACAGGCACGTCATGGTTCGTTTCATCGCAGGCTCCTTCAGATGTCGCCCGGCCCGCGACGCGGCATCACGATGCCCTCGAGCCCGCGGCGGTCGATGGCCAGCCCGAGCGGCGCCAGCGGAGCCACGCGCCAGTCCTTCGGACTGTTGAAGATGGCCAGCCCGCGCCGGTTGTGAATCACGAAGACGAGGTGTGTCTTCCACGCCGCCTCGAACTGCCGCAGCGGTATCGAGCGCGTCCCCATGGCCGGGTCGCCCACCAGCACCCGCCCGTCCCGCAGGCCCTTGATCACCACGAAATGGTGATAGCCGCGCTCGTCGATCAACACGATCGCCGGCAGGTGCTCCTGCCGGAGCTTCTCCAGCGGTACCTCGAAGCCGTCGGCGTCGAACCCGTGGGCGGCGAGAAAGCGCTTGATGTCGAGCAGCGAAAACCCTTCGCGATTGATCTTCGCCTGGTCGCCGTGCGCGTACATCTGGGCGAAGGCGGTCTGCTCGCTCACCGGATAGTCGTACTGGTAGGTGAGCAGGGTGGCCACCGCCGCAGAGCCGCAGCTGAAGTCGTACTTCTGCCGGATCGTGTTGCGGAAGCGCGCCTCTTTCAGGCTCGTCACGTGCAAGGTGTATACGCCGCCGGAGACACCTGCCAGCTCCACCGGCGAGTGCGCCACGGCTCCCACCGGGATACCGGCGAGCAGCCACATCAGCTGCACGGACCATCGCTTCATGGCTGCAGCTTCACGCTGATGATCGTGGCGTTCTGGATCAGCACGCCGTTGCCGGTGTTCTGGATCACCATCGGCAGGCCGGTCGCTCCATCGAACGATCCGGAGCTGATCACGTTGCTTCCGGTCACCGCGTGATCGATCTGGTTGTTGCCCACCGTTCCGGTGAGCGTCATCTCCTGGCTGACTTCGGTGCCGCCGCTGAGACGGCCCAGCGTCGCAGCATCGACCCGCGGCCCCAGACCCTCGACCCGTCCGGACGGGGTCCCCACCGCGCTGCGCACGGATACAGCAGACGGCTGAGAGAATGTGACGGATGCCGCCGGGGTTTCTGCTGCGACGCTCCACGGCGCAAACATCACTCCAAGCAGAACCAGCCCATATCGCGCACTGACTGATCGCATGGCCTTGTCTCCGGTCGCTTCCGCGCCACCGCCACACTGCGCGGCAGCACGCGATGGCCATCCGCCAGGTCAATGGCTCCCGGCATCCGGCACAAAGTCATGGGGCGCCCGAGGCGCCCCATGACGTTTCCCTGCGCTTATGGCCCGACGTTGAGATTCGCCTGGACATTCACGCTTTGCTGGACCAGGGCCCCGATGCCGCTGTTCTGCGCCATCACGGTGACGCCAGCGGCCGCTGCCGCAGCGCCGTCCATGTGGTTGGACATGTCGAACATGCCCGCATCGACGCTGTTCGATCCGCCGTTGCCACCCGTGCCGCCGTTGCCGGCAAGCGCCGAACCGCCGGTTCCGGCCGCGCCGGCACCACCCATGCCGCCGGCACCACCGGTGGCATCGGACGCACCGCTGCTGCCGCCGGAGGCGGTCGCCGAGCCGCTGGTGCTGCTGTTGCTGCCGCCCGTCGCGCTGCCGCCGGCCCAGCCGCCGCTTCCGCCGGAAGCCGTACTGGTATTGGTGCCGCCACCACGCGACCGAGCGTGCGCATCGGCATAGTTGTCGCCGTTGCTGTCGCCACCCCAGGCCCCGGCGTAACCGGCGGCGTCGCCGCTGGCCGCTCCACTGCCGCCGACGTGGCCGCTGCGGGAGGAGGCATTGCCGCCGTCGCCACCGGAGCCACCCCGGCCGCCGTAGCCCTTGCCGCCGTAGGCGTCGCCGCCGTAGCCGCCCGAGCCGCCGTTGGCATCACCGAAGTTCTTGGCCACGTTGCCGATGTCGCGGACGTGGATATCCGTCACCGCGCCGTCGAGCCGGCTGGTGGCGATCGCCTTGCTGGTGTTGAACGAGCTGGCGATCGACGAGGTGGAGGTACTGCTGTTGTTTGCCGAGGCGCTTCCCTGGCCCGTGGCATACGCGTCCGCGTTTGCCGAGGAATTGGCCTGGGCACTGGGTCCGGCTCCGCCGGTCTGGGTCTTGTCCGCCATCGCCGGGAGCGTGAATCCCAGGCCGAGACATACCGCTGTTACGAGAAGAGTCTTGCGCATGATCGTTCTCCGGAACATCGCGTTATCCCCCTGCTTCTTGTCTTACGGTCGCCCAGCTGCTTGGCAACATGCGTGCCACGTCCCGCGCGACCTCACGGGCCGCCGGTAGCGCAAGGAAAAATCAATGATTTGAGCAACTTGCCGGACATCCGCCGCGCATCGACCGCTGCACGAAAAGCGCGCACCTGTTTCATCCATGAAGCACCGCTGCGCATGCCGCATGCCAGGGACGCCGTGAGGTCTCCGAACTGACGGAGCCCGGGGCCGGGCGCCTTCCGGGACGGGGTGTATCACCGCTGTTACAGGTTGTATCCGCGCGGATCGGGGCGACGCGCAAAAAGAAAAAAGGGGCCGCAGCCCCTTTTTCCCTGTGACGACCTGATCGGTCAGCGCTTGTCGATCGGCACGTAGGTCTGGTCTTCCGGACCGGTGTAGTTCGCGCTCGGGCGGATGATCTTGCCGTCCTGGCGCTGCTCGATCACGTGAGCGCTCCAGCCGGAGGTACGGGCGATCACGAACAGCGGCGTGAACATCGCGGTCGGCACACCCATCATGTGGTACGCGCTGGCCGAGAACCAGTCGAGGTTGGGGAACATCTTCTTCTGTTCCCACATCAGCTTCTCGATCCGCTCGGACACCTCGAACAGGGTCGGGTTGCCGCCGTCGGTGCAGAGCTTGCGCGAGATCTCCTTGATGATCTCGTTGCGCGGATCGGACACCGTGTACACCGGATGGCCGAAGCCGATGATGATTTCCTTGCGCTCGACGCGGGCACGAATGTCGGCCTCGGCGTCGGCGGCATTGCGGTAGCGCGCGATGATCTCCATCGCCACCTCGTTCGCGCCGCCGTGCTTCGGGCCGCGCAGCGCGCCGATCGCGCCGGTGATCGAGGAGTACATGTCCGAACCGGTGCCGGCGATCACGCGGGCGGTGAAGGTCGAGGCGTTGAACTCGTGCTCGGCGTACAGCACCAGCGACTTGTCCAGCGAGTGCGCGTGCAGTTCGCTCGGCTTCCTGCCGTGCAGCAGGTGCAGGAAGTGCGCGGCGATGGTCTCGTCGTCGGTCTCGGTCTCGATGCGCTTGCCGTTGTGGCTGAAGTGGTACCAGTACAGCAGCATCGAGCCGAAGCTGGCCATCAGGCGATCGGCGATGTCGCGCGCGCCGGTGAGGTTGTGGTCTTCCTTCTCCGGCAGCACCGTGCCCAGCACCGAGCAGCCGGTACGCAGCACGTCCATCGGGTGGGTGGCGGCAGGCAGCAGCTCCATCGCCGCCTTCACCGGCGCCGGCAGGCCGCGCAGGCGCTTCAGCTTCGCCTTGTAGTTCTGCAGTTCGGTCCAGTTCGGCAGCACGCCGTAGACCAGCAGATGCGCCACCTCCTCGAAGCAGCCCTTGGCCGCCAGGTCATGGATGTCGTAGCCGCGGTAGTGCAGGTCGTTGCCGCTGCGGCCAACCGTGCACAGCGCAGTGTTGCCGGCGGCAACGCCGGACAGCGCCACGGATTTCTTCGGCTTGGGCAGGGTTTGCTCGGTCATCGTGTGTCTCCTGGTGATGCAGGGAATTCGAACAGTGGCGCAATGTGCTTTTCGTAGGAGCGCACCCTGTGCGCGAGAGCTTTTCGCGGAGGATCCTCGCGCACAGGGTGCGCTCCTACATGACTGGCTTCAGTGCTTCTTGGCGAACAGGGCGTCGAGCTTGTCCTCGTAGGCGTGGTAGCCGAGGAAGTCGTACAGCTCGGCGCGCGTCTGCAGCGTGTCGATGAGGTTCTTCTGGGTGCCTTCGCGGCGCACCGTCTCGTAGAAGTTCAGCGCGGCCTTGTTCATGGCGCGGTAGGCGCCGCAGCAGTACAGCGCGATGTCCACGTGGGCCGAGCGCAGCTCGTCGGTGGTGAAGAACGGGGTGGAGCCGAATTCGGTGAGATTGGCCAGGATCGGTACCTTCACCGCCGCCTTGAACCTGCGGTAGTCGTCCAGCGTCTTCATCGCCTCGGGGAAGATCATGTCCGCGCCCGCCTCGACGTAGGCGCAGGCGCGGTCAATGGCGGCGTCGATACCTTCGGCCGCAGCCGCGTCGGTGCGCGCCATGATCACGAAGCCGGCGTCGGTGCGCGCATCCACCGCGGCCTTGACGCGGTCGACCATCTCTTCCTTCGGCACCACTTCCTTGCCGGGACGGTGGCCGCAGCGCTTCTGGCCGACCTGGTCCTCGATGTGCACGGCGGCGACGCCGACATTGATGAACGACCGGATCGTGCGGCCGATGTTGAAGGCGCCACCCCAGCCGGTGTCGATGTCGACCAGCAGCGGCATGCCGGTGGCGTCGACGATGCGGCGCGCGTCGGTGAGCACGTCTTCCATCGTGCTGATGCCCAGGTCTGGCATGCCCAGCGAGTTGGCGGCCACGCCGCCGCCGGACAGGTACAGCGCCTTGTAGCCGACCCGCTTCGCCATCAGGCCCGCATAGGCGGTGATGGCGCCCATCACCTGCAGCGGGGTCTCTTCGGAGAGGGCGGCGCGGAAGCGGGCGCCGGCGGAAGCTTGGGCTGTCATGGGGAATCTCCTGAATCGCATAGTGTAGGCGACGGGGTCCGGCGCAGTGCTGCGATGCGACCGTGCACACCCGTCGTGGCCAGCCACCGGTTTTCGCTGCCGCGCACTGTAGGCCGACGAAATAGGTTGATCAATCTTGATCAAAATGATCAACATATCGACATGGCCAGCGACTATCTCTCCGCGCAGGACGCAGCCGAACGCCTCGGCGTCAGCCTGGCGACGCTCTACGCGTACGTCAGCCGCGGCAAGATCGACTCCCGCCCCGGCCCCGACGGCCGCAGCCGGATCTATCTCGCCGAGGACGTCGCGCAACTGATCGAGCGGCGCCAGGCCGGTCGCGGTGCGGCGCAGGGAGCGGCGCACAGCCTCACCTGGGGCTTGCCGGTGATGGAGACACGGATCTCGCTGATCCGCCCGCATGGTTACTATTACCGGGGGCAGTCGGCATTGGCACTGGCCCGGGACGGCGCCTCGCTGGAACAGGTGGCCCGGCTGCTGTGGGACGCACTGGCGCAGGATCCCTTCGCTGCGCCGCCCCGCCGCAGCTGGCCGGTGGAAGTCGCCGGTCTGATGCGTCATGCGGACCTCCCGCCGCTGGAACGGACCGCTGCCGCACTCCCCCTGCTCGGGCTCAGCGCCGACTATCCGCACAGCAGCGATCCCGAGCAGCAGCGCCTGGCAGCCGCACAGCTTCTGCGGGAGACGGCCGCCCTGCTCTGCCGGGCCGAGCCGGATGCGCAGCCGATCCACGCCCGCATGGCCGCCTGCTGGCAGCCGAACGCCAGGGAGCTGCCCGAACTGCTGCGCGCCGCGCTGGTGTTATGCGCCGACCACGAACTGAACGCCTCGGCCTTCGCCACGCGGGTCGCCGCATCCACCGGCGCCAGTCTGCACGCGGCGGTCGGGGCCGGCCTGGCGGCACTGTCAGGACCGAAGCACGGTGGCGCCACGGCTCGTGCCCATGCCCTGCTCCGCCAGGCGTCACGGGAACGCGATGCCGAGGTGCTGGTGCGCGACCTGCTCCGCCGCGGCGAACCGCTGGCCGGGTTCGGGCATCCGCTCTATCCCGAAGGCGATCCCCGCGCATCGCTCCTGCTCGATACGCTGGCGCGGCAGCACCCGCGGCGGAGTTCGGTCGCGAGCATCCAGCGCCTGACCAGCGCGGTGGAGGCCGCCACCGGGCAGCATCCCAGTCTGGACTTCGCATTGGCAGCGATCGCCATCACCTATGGCTGGGAGGCCGGACGCGGCCTGGCCGTGTTCGCCGCCAGCCGCATGGCCGGCTGGCTGGCCCACGCGCTGGAACAACGGGCGGAGGGTGGACTCATCCGGCCCCGCGCCACTTACGCCGGCCTCATGCCACCCCGGGCAGAGTGAAATACGGGAGCGCCTTACGATAGATAAAGCAAATCGACACTATCCAATCAATCGATTTGCTGCATCGCACAGCAAGCCCGTAAGCTACAGGCATTGGCTTCGGCGATGCCCGACGCACCAACCCACCATCCACCAACCACAGGAAGCTGCAATGTCCCTGATCAACACCGAAATCAAGCCGTTCAAGGCGAATGCGTTCAAGGATGGCAAGTTCATCGAGGTGACCGATGCCGACCTGAAGGGCAAGTGGTCCGTCGTGATCTTCATGCCGGCCGCCTTCACCTTCAACTGCCCGACCGAGGTCGAGGACGCTGCCGAGCACTACGAGGAGTTCAAGAAGGCCGGCGCCGAGGTGTACATCGTCACCACCGACACCCACTTCTCGCACAAGGTGTGGCACGAGACCTCTCCGGCAGTGGGCAAGGCCAAGTTCGCGCTGGTCGGCGACCCGACCCACCAGCTGACCCGCGCGTTCGACGTGCACATCGAAGAGGAAGGCCTGGCCCTGCGCGGCACCTTCATCATCAACCCGGAAGGCGTGATCAAGACGCTGGAGATCCACGACAACGCGATCGCCCGCGACGTCACCGAGACCCTGCGCAAGCTCAAGGCCGCCCAGTACGTCGCCGCCCACCCGAACGAGGTGTGCCCGGCCAAGTGGAAGGAAGGCGAGAAGACCCTCGCCCCGTCGCTGGACCTGGTCGGCAAGATCTGATGCCGCCCGGCGCGCGCATCGCCCCGATGCGCGCGCCCGGTCCGCGGATCACCCGGACCTTTCGTTCTCCCATTGAACGCTCGCGACGCCCGGGATTTTCCCGGGCGCTCGCCAGACTCACCCCATCATCAGGGACATCGCCATGTTGGACGCCAATCTCTCCGCCCAGTTGAAGGCCTACCTCGAGAAGGTCACGCAGCCGATCGAGATCGTCGAGTCGCTCGACGACGGCGCCAAGTCCGCCGAGCTGCACGAGCTGCTGGAAGAAATCGCCTCGCTCTCGGACCGGATCACCCTGGTGCGCCGCGACGACGACGCGCGCAAGCCGTCCTTTGCGATCAACCGTGTGGGCACGGACATCGGCGTGCGCTTCGCCGGCATCCCGATGGGCCACGAATTCACCTCGCTCGTGCTCGCGCTGCTGCAGGTCGGCGGTCATCCGTCCAAGGCCACGCAGGACGTGATCGAGCAGGTAAAGAGCCTCGACGGCGACTTCGTCTTCGAGACCTATTTCTCGCAGTCCTGCCAGAACTGCCCGGACGTGGTGCAGGCGCTCAACCTGATGAGCGTGCTGAATCCGAAGATCAAGCACATTGCCATCGACGGCGCGCTGTTCCAGGACGAGGTGGATGCCCGCCAGGTGATGTCGGTGCCCACCGTCTATCTCAACGGTGAGGTGTTCGACCAGGGCCGCATGAGCCTGGAACAGATCGTCGCCAAGCTCGACACCGGTGCCGCCAGGCGTGACGCCGAGAAGCTCAAGACCAAGGACGCCTTCGACGTGCTGATCGTCGGCGGCGGCCCGGCCGGCGCGGCGGCGGCGATCTACAGCGCGCGCAAGGGCATCCGCACCGGCGTCGCCGCCGAGCGCTTCGGCGGCCAGGTGCTGGACACCATGGGCATCGAGAACCTGATCTCGGTGCCGCACACCGAAGGCCCGAAGCTCGCCGCCGCGCTGGAGCAGAACGTGCGCGAGCACGAGGTCGACGTGATGAACCTGCAGTGCGCGACCAGGCTCATTCCTGCCAGCGAAGCCACCGGTGGCCTGGTCCAGGTGCAGCTGGAGAACGGCGCCGCGCTGAAGTCCAAGACCGTGATCCTCTCCACCGGCGCGCGCTGGCGGCAGATGAACGTGCCGGGCGAGAACGACTACCGCAACAAGGGCGTGGCCTACTGCCCACACTGCGACGGCCCGCTGTTCAAGGGCAAGCGCGTGGCGGTGATCGGCGGCGGCAACTCCGGCGTGGAGGCGGCGATCGACCTGGCCGGCATCGTCAGCCACGTCACCCTGCTCGAGTTCGACAGCCAGCTGCGCGCCGACGAAGTCCTGCAGCGCAAGCTGCGCAGCCTGCCGAACGTGGCGATCCTGGTGAACGCGCAGACCACCGAGGTGCTGGGCGACGGCCAGAAGGTCAACGGACTCGTCTACACCGACCGCGTCAGCGGCAACACCCACACGATCGACCTGGAAGGCATCTTCGTGCAGATCGGCCTGCTGCCGAATACCGAGTGGCTGAAGGGCACGGTGGAACTGTCGGCCCGCGGCGAGATCGTCATCAACGACCGCGGCGAGACCTCGGTACCGGGCGTGTTCGCCGCCGGCGACGCCACCACGGTACCGTACAAGCAGATCGTGATCGCCATGGGTGCCGGCTCCACCGCGGCGCTGAGCGCCTTCGACCACCTGATGCGTCTGCCGGTGGCGGCGAAGCCAGAAGCGGTGGCGGCCTGAGCGGGGCCGCCGGCATCCATACCCTGCTGTAGGAGCGCACCCTGTGCGCGAAGGCTCTTGGTTTTGATGTCGATCACGGGCAAAAGCATTCGCGCACAGGGTGCGCTCCTACGACAAATCGTCAGCCCAGGTCCGGCCCCCGCTCCAGCGCCTTGCGCACCTCATCGAGCGACGACGGATCGTCCAGCGTGGACAGGTCGCCCGGATCGGTGTGCTGCACCAGTGCCTGCAGCGAGCGGCGCAGCAGCTTTCCCGAGCGGGTCTTCGGCAAGGCATTCACCACGTAGATGCGCGCGGGCCGGGCGATCGCGCCGAGCTGCTCGGTCACCGCCTGCTGCATGCCGCGCGCCGCCTCCTCCGACGAGGCGGTGGCGCCCTGCTTGAGCGTGGCGAACACCACCGGCACCTGCCCCTTGAGATCGTCCTTCATGCCGATCACCGCCGCCTCGGCCACCGACGCATAGGTGGCGACGGACTCCTCGATCTCGCGCGTGCCCAGGCGATGCCCGGCCACGTTGATCACGTCGTCGGTGCGGCCGAGGATGTTGGTGTAGCCGTCCGCGTCGCGGATCGCCCAGTCCAGCGAGCTGTACAGCAGCTCCCTGAAGTGGCTGAAGTAGCTGTTGACGTAGCGATCGTCGTCGCGCCACACCGTGGTCAGGCAGCCCGGCGGCAGCGGCGGCACCATCACCAGTACGCCCTTCTCGCCCGCGGCGGCTTCCTCGCCGGTGGTCTCGTTGATGACCTTCATGCGGTAGCCCGGAGCGGGCAGGCCCGGGGAACCCCACTTCACCGGCTTCAACTCCAGCCCCGGCATCAGGGTGAGCGCCGGCCAGCCGGTCTCGGTCTGCCAGTAGTTGTCGATCACCGGCACCCCGAGACCGTCGGTGATCCAGTGCGCGGTCGGTTCGTCCAGCGGCTCGCCAGCGAGGAACAGCCACTTGAGCGAGGAAAGGTCCGCGTTCTTCAGCCACGACACGTCCTGCTTCTTCAGCAGGCGGATGCCGGTGGGTGAGGAGAACATGGTGCGCACGCGATACTTCTCGCACAGCCGCCACCAGATGCCGGGGTCGGGATTCGTCGGCAGTCCTTCGTAGAGCAGCGACGTCGCGCCGACGATCAACGGGCCATACACGTTGTACGAGTGGCCCACCGCCCAACCGACGTCGGAGGTGGAGAACATCACCTGCCCCGGCCCGATGTCGAACACCAGGCGCGTGGACATCGCCATCGCCACCGCGTAACCGCCCACGTCGCGCTGGATGCCCTTGGGTTTGCCGGTGGTGCCCGACGTGTAGAGCAGGTAGCTGGGCTCGTTCGATTCGAGCCATTCCACCGGCACCTCGTCGTTCATGTGTTCGGCGCGCAGGCGGGCGTAGTCGACATCGCGACCGGCGACCCGCTGCATGTCCTTGTCCAGCCCGCGGCTGACGATCAGCACGTGTGGTGGCGGTGCCTTCGCCTCGGCCAGCGCCGCATCCACCAGCGGCTTGTACGGGATCACCTTGCCGCCGCGCATGCCGGCATCGGCGCAGATCAGCAGCTTGGGCTCCGCGTCGTCGATGCGCAGCGCAAGGTTGTGCGCGGCAAAGCCACCGAACACCACCGAGTGGATCGCACCGATGCGCGCGCACGCCAGCATCGCGTACACCGCTTCGGCCATGTTCGGCATGTAGATCACCACGCGATCGCCGCGACCCACGCCCAGGCCCTTGAGGATGCCGGCAAAGCGGTTCACCTCGCGGTACAGCACGCGATAGCTGATCTCCTCGGTAACGCCGGTCTCGGTGGAGATCGCCACCAGCGCCAGCTGCTCGCCGCGCTCGGCCAGATGCCGATCCACCGCGTTGTAGCAGAGGTTGGTGGTGCCGCCGACGAACCACTGGCGGAACGGCAGCTTCGTGGCATCGAGGATCTGCTGTGGCGGCGTCTCCCAGTGGATCAGCCGCGCCTGCTCGCCCCAGAACCGTTCCGGCTCATCGATCGACTGCCGGTAGAACTCGTCGTAGCCCATGGCTCACCCCGCATGCGGAATATCCGTCCGACGATATACCAAGCGCCATCCACCGTATGACAAGACTTTCGTCGGAACCGGAGCGACGAGTCATGAAGCCGCCTGCGGACCTCAGCCGTGCTGACCAATGCGTGAGCCAGGCCGCCAATCCACATGGCCACACTCGGGCAGTGCACGTTCCAGCAATGCGGCGACGTGCGATTTAAGAGCCGGAAGCCTGAGAGGGTATCGAGGAATGATCAGCTCCCCATTTGTCGAACAGCCACAGCCAGATCTGGGGAGCGATCAGCGCGGCGAGAATATCGCCGACCATGCCGGCATTAAGCACAGCGGACCACCGCGCGTGGCCGCCAGCTGGCTTGGCAATCGCGTCCAGCAGATAAACAATCGCGGCCAATTCGATGCACAAGACCACAAAACTGGCCGCCAACAGAGCAACCCGGGTGACCTCGCCTACCTGGCGTGCCGCAATGAGCGCGACCGGACAGACACACACGTACACCGCTATTTGGCTGACCAGGCCCGACTCGACCCCGGTCGATTCGAGGACGAGCTGGAAAACAATACCGAGGGCAATGCTAAGCCCTGCAAAAGTCACCATTGCCAGCACTGACTTCTTGTTCATGGATTTTCATCCTTGGCGGCTAATGAAAAGTTGGTCGTCGTAAATTTCAGGATGAGGCCATAGCCGAGCCGCGCATTGCCACGCCGCGCCGCCCGCCATTCGTCCTACTGCCAAAACCGCCAACCAACCATGGCGAGCAGCGACCTTACCAAGTAACGGCTTTGCCGACACCGAGAGCCGTGCGAAGAGCTTCAACCGTTCAACATTTGGCACATCGCCACGAAGACCGTCATCGCCTTACTGTTGACCCTCACGTAACGTGAGCCCTTAGCGTGGCGGCCACGCAGGACGGATGGAGGAATGGACGATGCAGCTGACGGTGGGCGAACTGGCGAAGCGTAGCGGGCTGACCGTGCGCACCCTGCACCACTACGACGCGATCGGCCTGCTGCGCCCGTCCTCGCGGTCCGATGCCGGCTACCGGCTTTACGGGCAGGCGGACATCGAACGCCTGCACCGCATCCAGGCGCTGCGCCAGCTGGGCCTGGCGCTGGCCGACATCGGGCAAGCCCTGTCCGGACCGCAGCCACCGCTGGCCGAGGTGGTGGATCGCCAGATCGCCCAACTCGACCGCGACCTGGCCGATGCCGCCCGCCTGCGCGAACGGCTGGTGCACCTGCGTGCGCAGCTGTCGTCCGGACAGTCCCCCGACCTGGCCGACTGGCTGGAAACGCTGGAGCAGATGACGATGTACGAAAAGTATTTCACCCCCGAGGAATTGAAAGCCCTGCCGCTGCATACCGACCCGGACGTGTTGCCGGCCTGGAGCGCCCTGGTGACTGCCGTGCAGTCGGCGATGGACCGCGGCGCCACGCCGGACGACGCCGACGCGCAGCAACTTGCCCTGCAGTGGATGGAAATGGTCGGCCGCGGCACCGGCAACAACCCGGCCTTCCTGCTGCGGCTGCGCACGATGACCGAGAAGGAGCCGGGCATGCGTGAACGCAGCGGCATCACGCCGGCTCTGGAGCGCTTCGTGGAGGAATCCATGGTGAGTGCGCGGCTGGCGATCTTCGAGCGCTACCTCGACGAGCACGAAATGCAACGGATGCGCCAGCACTACGGCAAGCAGATGTACGCCTGGCCCGAACTCATCGCCGAGCTGCGCGCCGCGCTCGCTGACGGCGTGCCAGCGCACGATCCGGCGGTGCAGGCCATGGCGCAGCGCTGGATGGCGATGTTCCGCGCATATGCCGGTGACGACCCGGCTACGCACGCGAAGATCCGCGAGGCCTATGCGAAGGAGCCGGAGCTGCGTACCGGCAGCTCGGTCGACGATGCCTTGCTCGCCTACGTGCGCGAGGCCGCGGCGAGCGCGACCGCCCGCCCACACTGACGGCTCGGCCGGCGCGCAGCCCAGCTGTCGCGCCGCGCCGTCACCCGCCCTGCAGCTCGGCCAGCTGCTGGCGCAGCGAAGCGACCTCGGCGGTCAGCTCCGCCACGCGCTGGCGCAACTGCTGCAGCTCATCTTCCGCGCCCGCCGCTGGAATCTCCTTCGGCTTGCGCCGCGACTCGCGCACGCGTTTGGCGGCCTCCTTCAGTTCCCTGTCGCCGCCGCTGGCCGCCGCGCGCTGCTCGTCCTCCGGCAGGCTGGCCACGGCGGCGGCGGCGTTGATCGAGATCGTGCCGGCCTTCACCGCCTCCACCACCTCGGGCGCGGCCTGCTTGCGGATCTTCTCGATCAGCCCGACCTGCGTGTGGCTCAACCGCGCGGCCTTCGCCAAGGCCTCGCGGCTGGGCGGTGCCTCCACCGGCGCTTCCGGCGTGCTGACTGCCGGTTCGTTCACCTGCTCCGCATCTTCCGTGGCGGCTTCCGCGTCTTCCGGAATCGGTGGCAGCGGCGGCAACTTCACCCGCGCCTGTGCGCGACGTGCAGCAAGGATGTCGCGCTTGCGCAGCGCCAGCTCGCCGCGCTGGAACACCGACAGGCTGCGCCGTCCCAGGTGCTGGTCGATCATCCACAGGTGTACGTCGTCCATCGACTGGAAGTTCGGGTGCTGCACGGTCTGGAACGGCAGGCCATGCTGCTGGCAGATCGCGTAGCGGTGATGGCCGTCGATCAGGATCTCGCCCCACAGCACCAGCGCATCGCGGCAACCTTCGGCGAGGAGGCTGCGCTCCAGCGCCTCGTATTCCTCGGGCGTCATCGGCTCGATGTAGGCCTTGAGTTCTTCGTTGACGACGATGTTCATGCGGCGCGTGCCCAACCATGCAAAACGGTCGGGCATTTTAGGGATTGGGGGCGCGCAGCGCTGCCTTGTATTTCGGCGCGCCACATGCGCTGAAGCGCGGCGATGCAAAGCGAGCCGTCACTCAACCCCCTTCGGGAGTCGAGCGGGTCGGGACGAAAAGGCCCGTAGGGGAACGGGCAGGACGCCCGTTCCTTTTCGTCAGGGCAGGAGCCCTGTCGAAAAGCCCGGCCCGACCCGCGTGCCTGGAGCGCCAACGGCGCGGAAGGACGACAGACGCAGGGTGCCGTTCTCTTTGGTTACTTTCTCTTGGGCAAGCAAGAGAAAGTGACTTGGCGGCCGAAGGACGTCGAAAGCGCTTTTGAGTCTGCAACAAGTGCGCACGCCCATCCGCGCACCGCCTCGCCAATGCGGTGCGAAGTCACTGGATCCCAGCTTGACCAGCCTCCGGCTGTTGAAAAGCTCCTCGCTGGGATGACGCTGAGGAAACATCTAGCAAGGTCGGCGACGATCGAACAAAAAGAAAGGGCGGCCGAAGCCGCCCTTCCCTCAAGCCGAAACGAAGCGGCTTACTTCTTGGCGAACAGATGCTCGACGCCGGCGCGCTCCTCGCGCAGTTCCTTGTCGGTGGCATCCATGCGGGCGCGCGAGAAATCGTTGATCTCCAGGCCCTGCACGATCGCGTACTTGCCGTTCTTGATGGTCACCGGGTAGCCGTAGATCACGCCCGGGGCGATGCCGTAGGAGCCGTCCGACGGGATGCCCATCGAGACCCAGTCGCCCTCGGCGGTGCCCAGTGCCCACGAGCGCATGTGGTCGATCGCGGCCGAGGCGGCCGAGGCGGCCGACGAGGCGCCACGGGCCTTGATGATCGCCGCGCCGCGCTGCTGCACGGTCGGGATGAAGTCGCTCTCGTACCAGCTCTGCTCGACCAGGCTCAGTGCCGGCTTGCCGTCCACGGTGGCGTGGTGCAGGTCCGGGTACTGGGTGGAGCTGTGGTTGCCCCAGATGGTCATCTTCTTGATGTCGGTGTTGTGCTTGCCGGTCTTCTCGGCCAACTGGCTCATGGCGCGGTTGTGGTCCAGGCGCACCATCGCGGTGAAGCAGTTCGGATCCAGGTCCGGGGCGTTCTGCTGGGCGATCAGCGCGTTGGTGTTGGCCGGGTTGCCGACCACCAGCACCTTCACGTCGCGCTTGGCGTGGTCGTTCAGCGCCTTGCCCTGCGGGCCGAAGATGGCGCCGTTGGCTTCCAGCAGGTCCTTGCGCTCCATGCCCGGGCCGCGCGGACGCGCACCGACCAGCAGGGCGTAGTCGACGTCCTTGAAGGCGACGTTGACGTCATCGGTGGCCACCGTGCCGGCGAGCAGCGGGAAGGCGCAGTCGTTCAGCTCCATCACCACGCCCTGCAGGGCGGGCAGCGCCGGGGTGATCTCCAGCATGTGCAGGATCACCGGCTGGTCCGGACCCAGCATGTCGCCCGCGGCGATGCGGAACAGCAGGGCGTAACCGATCTGGCCGGCGGCGCCGGTGACGGCAACTCGAACGGGGGCTTTCATGGTGGGACTCCTTCAGTGAGGTGGGTTCGTTGTAGGAGCGCACCCTGTGCGCGATTGCCTCATATCGGATTGGGAAAAAGCAATCGCGCACAGGGTGCGCTCCTACAGGGGGCTTCAGGTGAGTTCGGCGAAGAATTGGGAGATGCGGTCGAGGCCCGGCTGCAATTGGGCCGTGGGGCAGGTGTAGGAGATGCGCATGGCGCGCGGCTCGCCGAAGGCCGAACCCGGCACGCAGGCCACGCCCTTGGCTTCCAGCAGCGCGGCGCAGAAGCTCACGTCGTCGGTGATCGTGTGTTCGCCGTGGCGCTTTCCGAACGCGCAGGAGATATCCGGGAACGCGTAGAACGCACCCTGCGGCCGCGGGCACACCACGCCGGGGATCGCGTTCAGCGCGGCCATCACCGTGTCGCGCTTGGCGGCGAACTCGGCGCACTTGGCCTGCGGCACGTCCTGCGGCCCCGTGAGCGCGGCCACCGCAGCGGCGGTGATCACTTCCGGGATGCTGGTGATGTGGTTGGAGTTGAGCGTGGTGACCGCCTTCGCCACCGACTCCGGTCCGGCGATGAACCCGACGCGCCAGCCCGGCATGCCGTAGGTCTTGGACAGCGAATCGACGAACACCAGGCGGTCTTTCAGCTCCGGCCTCACGTGCACGAAGTTGTGGTAGCCGATGCCGTCGAACACCATCGAGTTGTAGATGTCGTCGGTAATGATCCAGGTGTCCGGATACTTCACCAGCACGTCGGCGAGCGCGGCGATTTCCTCGCGCGTGTAGACCATGCCGGTGGGGTTCGACGGGTTGTTGAACAGGAACACCTTCGGCTTGCGCTTCAGCGCCGCTTCCAGCTGCGCGGGCACCAGCTTGTAGTTCTGGTCCGGGCCGCAGTGCAGGATGTTCGCCTTTGCCCCGACGATGTCGGCGATGTCGCGGTAGGTGGTCCAGAACGGTGCGGCGAAGCAGATCTCGTCGCCTTCGTCGAGCATCGCCTCGGCCAGGTTGTACAGCACCTGCTTGGCACCGATGCCGATGGAGAGGTTCATGCGGCCGTAGCCGGTCAGGCCCAGCGCCTCGATGTGCCTGAGGAAGGCATCCAGCAGCCCCTCGGCGCCGCGGTTGCTGCCGTACTGGCCGGAATCGTGGCTGAGCGACTCGCGCGCTGCGGCGTACACGTGCTCGCCGGGCAGGAAGTTCGGCACGCCGATGGAAAAGCTGATGACGTCACGGCCGGCAGCCTTGAGCTGCTTGGCTTTCTCGGCGATCAGCATGATCGCGCTGGGCTTGGCGCGACCGACGCGCTGGGCGAGCTGGGGCATGGTGTCCTCGAAGGGATTTGCGGTCAGCAAACCGGCGAAGTTTAACACGCGCCTACCGGCCGCCGGTCAGGCCACACCACCAAGGTCGTAACCGCGGCAAGATGCGCGAAGTGCCGCCGCAGCGGCCTGCGACGCCGGGATGGCGCGCGGAACGGGCCGGAGCGCCCACCGCCGGAGGAGGTTCCGCAGATGCATTGGCTTTGGGTATTCCTGGTCGGCCTGGTGGTCGGCGTGATCGCCAAGCTGCTCACCCCCGGGCGCGACCCGGGCGGCTTCATCGTCACCGGCCTGATCGGCATCGCCGGTTCGCTGCTGGCGACCTGGGTCGGGGTCCACGTGCTGCACATGTACGCCCCCGGCCAGTCGGCCGGCTGGATCGCCTCGGTGATCGGTGCGGTGGTCCTGTTGCTGGCCTACCACATGGTGTTCAAGAACAAAGCCTCCTGAGCGAGGGGCCCGGTGCACCGGCGCCGGGCCCCTGCCGTTCAGCCGAACAGCTTGCCGGCCAGCCCGGCCAGTGCGCTCAGATCGACGCCACCGGTGCCCGACGGCACCTGGCCATCCGGCGTCAGGTGGTCGACCGCATGCGGAAGCACCTGCGACAACTGGCCGAGCAGCGCCTGCGGATCGGTGCCGAGCTTGCTCGCCATCGACTCGATCACGCCACCCAGGCCACCATTACCCAGTGCCTGGCCGAGCTGGCCCGGAGACACCGGCTGATTGGCGCCGGTACCCACCCAGGACTGCACCGCATCGCCCAGGCCGTGCTGTTGCAGCATCGCCACCAGCCCCTGCACGCCGCCGGCGCGCTCGATCAACTCGCCGGCCACCCCCAGCAGGGATCCGCCGCCCTGCCCGCCTCCGCCCATCAGATCTCCCAGCAACGACATGGCTCGAACTCCCTGGACCGGCGCGCCACCGCGCCTCGTCCGCCGAGCATAGGCCGATCGATCGGTCGCAACCACCGCGTGGCATGACAGGCCTGAAACGACAGCGGCCACCCGAAGGTGGCCGCCAAATATCGCCTGAAGACCGGGCTCAGCCGCGGGCGTCGAGGATCGCGTTCCACTCCTTCACGCGCTCGGCCTGGGCCGCCAGCAGCGCATCGACGTCGCCTTCGACGGTGGCCTTCTCGATCACGTCGCCCTGGCGGATCGCGTCGACCACGGCTTGGTCCTCGGCGCCCAGCACTTCGCCGAACACGCTGTGCTTGCCGTCCAGCCATGGGGTGGCGCCGTGGGTGATGAAGAACTGGCTGCCGTTGGTACGCGGACCGGCATTGGCCATCGACAGGATGCCCGGCTTGTCGTGGCGCAGCGACGGGTTGAACTCGTCCTCGAACTTGTAGCCCGGGCCGCCGGTGCCGGTGCCCAGCGGGCAGCCGCCCTGGACCATGAAATCGGCGATCACGCGGTGGAACGACAGGCCGTCGTAGTAGCCGCGGCGCACCAGGTTGACGAAGCTGGCGACGGTAACCGGCGTCTTGTCGTCGTGCAGGCGCAGGCGGATCGGGCCGCGGTTGGTCTGGAGCGTGAGCTGGATGGACATGAGGCAATCCTTGGGTTCGGGTGGAACGCGTCGCCGCGCCGGGGCGCGGCGGCAAACGGCCGCCAAGAATAACGCAGGCACCCGGCGCGCGCCGAGCAGGCACGGCGGCGCTCAGGGCAGGTCCAGCATCTCCCGCCGCAGCATGCCCTCGCCGCGGGCGGAGGCCGCCGGTGTCGGCAGCGCCTTCGGCCAGGATGCCCCCTCGAACAGATGCGCCCACATGCGGTCCAGCGCCGCGTAGCCGTACGGCATCAGGGGTACGTGCGCGGCGCCGAACCCCGGCACGGCGAGGAACGCGTCGAAATGCTGGGCGTACGGCACCCGCCAGTACAGCGGCGCGCGCCCCTCGCTGCGCAGCCAGGCGATATAGGGCTCGGAGCTGAAGGCGGTCGGCAGCAGGCCGTCGCCGGCGCCGTGCAGCACCCACAGCGGCAGGTCCGCCCGCGGCAGCTTCACCGCGGTGGCGGCGATGCTGGCATGCAGCGTGCGCGCCTCGCTGCCGTCGCCGGTCCACAGGTTGCGCAGGCAGTCGAGCCCGGCCAGGGTCGGATCGTCGGAGTGGTCCATGCCGCCACGCAGGGCGATGCCGTTGCCGGGCGGGATACCCGAACCGTCCGCCCACCAGGATGCGCGCGTCGCCGCGCCGGCCGGCGCCGGATGGTTGTCCTTGTCGATCGTGACGTAATGGAAGCCGCACGGCATGTCGATGGCGCCGGTACGGGCATAGGACGACGCATAACCGGCAGCGATCACCCGCCACAGATCGAACGCTGTGGTGCTGGCCGCGGTCGCCATCGCCTCGTCGGTCCAGCCATGGGAGCGCAGCCGCTCGTAGGCCGCCTCGCCCTGCGCCGCCACCGTCGCACCCGGCAATCGACCGTCGGTGTGCAGGCTGGCGCAACGCTGGATCCACGCCGGCGGGACCGAGCCGTCCGGCGCACGGCCGAAGGGTACCCGGGCGAAGCGTGGCGAGGTCAGCGCACAGGGCAGCCAGATCGCCGCCTCGGTGGCGTAGTCGTACATCGGTCGGCCGTGGCCCGCGACGTAGACGTTCGGCTCCAGCGCCACCACGCCGGCGAACAGGTGAGCATCGTCCAGCCCGGCGGCCTGCAGCACGGCACCGCCGCCGTTGGACAGCCCGGTGGCGATGATCCTCGTGTTCTGCGGCGTGAACGGCGCCTGCCCGGGAAACGCGCGATCGAGCATGGCCAGCCCGAACTGGGCCGCCTGGATCACGTCGCGGCCCCAGTCGGCTTCGGGGTTGTCGCCGGAGTGCATCTGCTTCACCGCGATGCCGGCATCGGCCGGTGCCGGCTGCGGCTCGAACTCCAGCACCGCCTCGCCACGCTTCGCGCGCGTGCCGTCCAGCTGCACCCCGCTGTCGTCGGCGTAGTTGAAATACCCCGGACCGGTGCCCTTGTCGGTGTAGGCCACCGCGCAACCTTTCGGCAGGCCCCAGGCGCCAGCCAGCGAGATCGCGCCATAGACACCGCGCGAGCCGGACGACGGCGCCACCACCAGGCAACGATGCACCGGGTCGAAATGATCCGGCACCTGCAGCAGCACGCGATGCGGCTGGCTCGCGCCGGGCACGCGGGCGAAGGCCTGGTACTCGCGTCCCGGCACGTTCGGCACGCCACCGTAGACTGTGCCGTAGCCGCCCAGAGGGCCGAGGTCGGCGATGCCTTTCCAGTTGGTCTGGATCGCGCGCCGACGCAGTTCGGCGGATGTCGGATGCTCGGGATCGGCGATCGGCGAGGGGGCGCCGGCGAGGCCGGCCAGTCCCAGGCCCGCGCTGAGCAGGTCGTCGTGGTCGCGATGGTCGGTGACGCGGACGTCGCCGACCAGGAATCCGGGATGGGTCATCGCCGCCTCCGGTGGGGATGGGAGCGCAGCACAGGCCGGCAGGGCCAGCGCCAGCAGCGGCAGGCAGAAGGTGCGCAGATTCATCCGTGCACCATAGCAACCGCCTGCTTGGCCGCCATCGTACGAAAGTCCATGCCGGTGCACCGCATGCGCCGGAACATGCCGCGGCCGACCGGGGCCGGCCGCGGCCACGAATGGCTCAGTCCGGCCGCGTACCGCCCAGCTTCTGCGGCAAAGCCTCCATCAACGGCTTGATCAGGTCCAGCGGCAGCGGGAACACGATGGTCGACGACTTGCCGTTGGAGGACATGTCGGCCAGCGTCTGCAGATAGCGCAACTGCAGCGCCTGCGGCTGCTGTGACAGCATCTGCGCCGCATCGCGCAGCTTCTCCGAGGCCTGCATCTCGCCATCGGCGTGGATCACCTTGGCGCGACGCTCGCGCTCGGCCTCGGCCTGGCGGGCGATCGCGCGGACCATGGTGTCGTTGAGGTCGACATCCTTGATTTCCACGTTGGCCACCTTGATGCCCCACGGATCGGTCGCCTCGTCGAGGATGCCCTGCAGCGTCTGGTTGATCGATTCGCGCTGCGAAAGGATCTCGTCCAGCTCGTGCTGGCCGAGCACCGAGCGCAGCCGCGTCTGCGCCAGCTGGCTGGTGGCCTGGTAGAAGTCCGACACCTGCAGCACCGCCTTGTCCGGCTCCACCACGCGGAAGTACACCACCGCGTTGACCCGCACCGAGACGTTGTCGCGCGAGATCACGTCCTGCGGCGGCACGTCCATCACCATGATGCGCAGGTCCACCCGCAGCATCCGTTGCACCACCGGCACCAGCAGGATCAGGCCCGGCCCCTTGGTGCCGGTGTAGCGGCCCAGCGTGAGCACGACCCCGCGCTGGTATTCCGGCAGCACCTTGATCGAGGAAAACAACAGGAACGCCACCAGCAGCACCAGCACACCCATGAATCCGAACATGTCCATCTCCATCCGTTACAGGAAAGCCGCCGGCGGACCGGCGGCGCATCGATCAGGCCGGCGCGACCCACAGCAGCAGGCCGTTCCGGCGCAGTACCCGCACGTGCGCTCCCGCGGGCAGCGCAACCTCGGCGCGTACCCGCCAGCGCTCGCCCAGCACCCGAGCCCAACCCTCCGCGCCGGGTTCCAGCGCCGCCAGCAGCTCGCCTTCGGCATCGCGCAGGGCATCGTCGCCGCTGATCCGCCGCGCGCGACGCGCGGCAAGCACCAGCCACAGCAGCAGTGCCAGCAACAGCGACGCGGCCACCGCGATCCCGGCGATCACCCCGATGTTCACCGCATACCCCGGTGTTCCCGAATGCATCAGCATGACCGACCCCAGCACGAACGAAATGACCCCGCCGACACCGAGCGCGCCGATCGTCGGCGTCAGTGCCTCGGCCACCAGCAGGCCGATACCCAGCGCCATCAGCGCCAGCCCGGCGTAATTCACCGGCAGCAGCTGCAGCGCGTAGAACGCCACCAGCAGGCAGATCCCGCCAACGATGCCGGGCAGCATCGCGCCCGGATGCAGCGCCTCCAGCAGCAGGCCGAAGATGCCGGCGAGCAACAGCAGATAGGCGATCGTCGGATCGGTGATGACGGACAGGAAGCGGACGCGAGCCCCTGGCGCGAAATCGCGCACCGTGGCGCCGCGCAGGTGCAGAGTCACCTCGCGCTCGCCGACCCGCACGGTGCGGCCGTCGGCCTGGGCCAGCAGGTCGGGCAGGTCGGTGGCGATGAGGTCGATCACCCGCTGCTGCTTCGCCTCGGTCGCGGTCAGCGTGGCCGCTCCACGCACCGCCTGCTCCGCCCAGGCCGCATTTCGGCCGCGCAATTGCGCCAAGGAACGGAGGTAGGCGATGGCGTCGTTGAGCACCTTGTGCGTCTCGGCATCGCCGCCGGGCCCGGCGAGCGACGACGGCGAACCGGATGAGGCCGCGCCCGCGGGGACGGGTGTGGCCTTCGGCAGCGGCAGCGGCGTGCCGCCGCCCAGGGACACCGGCGTCGCCGCCCCGAGGTGCGTGCCCGGCGCCATCGCCGCGAGCTGCGCGGCGTAGAGGATGTAGGTGCCTGCCGAGGCGGCCCGTGCCCCGCCCGGCGCCACGTAGACCAGCACCGGCACCGGGCTGGCCAGCATGTCGGCGATGATCTCGCGCATCGATCCGGCCAGCCCGCCCGGGGTGTCCAGCTGCAGCACGATCGCGCGGGCGCCGGCAGCAACCGCCTGGCGACTCGCGTCATGGACGTATTCCGCGGTGGCCGGACCGATCGCCCCGTCCAGCGCGATCCGCGCCACCATCGGCGGGGCGTCCGCCACCGTCGCGGCGCGCACGGCCGATGCCATGCCGAGCAGCAAGGCCGCGATCGACAGCAGTGACATCGGGTATCGCCACATCCCTGCCATGTCCGTCGTCCTCCGGGCGCCTCGACACTACCCCGAGCGTAGCGCGTCGAGTGTTCAGAAGCAGATAGCGCGGGAGCTGGACGTGACGATCCACCCTCGACGGCACCGGCGGGCCCGGCTACCGTTCGATGGATGACCCGCCTGCTGATCGCCGACGACCACCCGCTGTTCCGCGCTGCCCTGCACCAGGCCGCGGCCGGCAGCGTGGCCGGCTGCACGGTGCTGGAGGCAGCCGATCTGCACGGCGCGCTGGAAGTGCTGCGCACGGATGCCGACATCGACCTGGTGCTGCTCGACCTGCACATGCCCGGCAGCCAGGGGCTGACCGGGCTGGCCGCGCTGCGCGGCCAGCATCCGGGTGTGGCCGTGCTGGTGGTATCCGCGCACGACGAACCGCGGGTGATCCGCCGCGCGCTCGACCACGGCGCCGCCGGCTTCATCCCCAAGAGCGCCAGCCCCGCCGAGATCGGCGAGGCGATCCGCTGCGTGCTCGACTGCGGCACCTGGCTGCCGCCGGCGCTGGCCGAGAGCGTGGCCGCCCTGCCCGCCGACCCGGCCGACGGCGATCTGGCCGCCCGGCTCGCCAGCCTCACCGAACAGCAGTACCGCGTGCTGGTGCTGCTGGCCGACGGCCTGCTCAACAAGCAGATCGCCGACCGGCTGGCGATCCAGGAGCGCACGGTGAAGGCGCACGTCACCGCGATCTTCGAGAAGCTCGGCGTGCGCAACCGCACGCAGGCCAGCGGCGTGCTGAAGGCACTGGAGCTGGGCGAACCCGCGCGGGTCGTCTGATTCACCCCTCATCCCCCGACGAAGGAGACTACCCATGACCGACGCCTCCCGCGCCGACACCGCCCTGCTGTTGATGGACCTGCAGCCCGGGATCCTTGCGAACTACGCCGACGCCGACTACCTGCCGCGCATCCGCCGCGCGCTGGCCGCCGCCCGCCACGCCGGACTGCCGGTGATCTGGGTCCGCGTGGCGTTCCGCGACGGCTACCCGGAAGTGTCGGCCGACAACGCGATCTTCGCCGGCATCCGCGGCAGCGGCCGCCGGCTGGAATCGACCGAAGCCGCCGGCATCCATCCGGACCTGGCAGTGCAGCCGCAGGACGTGATCGTCACCAAGCGGCGCATTGGCGCATTCGCCGGCAGCGACCTGGACGTGGTGCTGCGCGGTGGCAACATCCGCCACCTGGTGCTGGCCGGTGTCTCCACCAGCGGCGTGGTGCTGTCCACCGTGCGGCTCGCCGCCGACCTCGATTACCGCCTCACCGTGCTCGCCGACGGCTGCATGGACGGCGATGCCGAGGTGCATCGCGTGCTCACGGAAAAAGTGTTTCCGCGCCAGGCCACCGTGCGAACGATCGACGACTGGATCGGGCACGTCGCCGCCTGACACTCCCCTGTAGGAGCGCACCCTGTGCGCGACGGCTTGTCCGCCGCCGGCACAGAAGACCATTCGCGCACAGGGTGCGCTCCTACACCGGGGCCTGCTGTGCGCTGGCCACACGCTGCAGCACCTGGCGCAGGGCCAGCGGCTTCAACGGCTTGTGCAACACCACCGCGCCGAGATCCTGCAACCGCTGGCGCAGTTCGCTGTCGCGGTCGGCGGTGAGGATCACGGTCGCGACGTCCGCGTGACGCTCGCGCAGCTGCACCCACACGTCGATGCCGGTGCGGCCGGCGTCCAGGTGGTAATCGAGGATCTGGATGTCCGGCCGCCACGGCGCGGCCAGCGCCTGCTCGGGCTGTCGCGCCGCATGCACCTGCCAGCCCCAGCCGGCGAGTAGATGCTCGAGCGCCGCCAGCGCTGCCGGCTCGTTGTCCAGCACCAGTGCACGGCCCGATGCCACCGGCAGCAGCGAGGACACCGGCGGCACGGCCGGGCGCATCGGCCGCGCCAGCGGCAGCACCAGATGGAACACGCTGCCGCGCCCCGGCGTGGAACGCAGGCCCAGCGGATGCTCCAGCAGCGCCGCCATGCGCTGGGCGATCGACAGGCCCAGACCCAGGCCCTGCCCGCCCGCCGCGCTGCCGCGTCGGAACTCCTGGAAGATCAGCTGCTGTTCCTCCGGCGCGATGCCCGGGCCGGTGTCCCACACCTCCACCCGCACCATGCCGCCACGACGGCGCACGCCGAGCAGCACGCGGCCGCACTCGGCATAGCGCAGCGCGTTGGAGAGGAAGTTCTGCAGTACCCGGCGCAGCAATTGCGGGTCGGTGCGCACCCAAGCACGGGTGGCCACGGTGTCGAAGCGCACGCCACGGTCGCGGGCGATCGCCCGGAACTCCGCGGCCAGCGGGTCGAGTACCTCGGCCAGTGCCAGCTCGCGCGACTGCGGGTGCAGGCGGCCGCCCTCCAGCCGGGCGATGTCGAGCAGGCCGGCGAGCAGGCCTTCGGTGGCCGCCAACGCACCGTGGAGGTGCTGCGTGGTGGCGGCATCGGCACCGCGCTCGGTGAGCGTATGTGCGAACAGCTGCGCCGCGTGCAGCGGCTGCATCAGGTCGTGGCTGACCGCGGCGAGGAAGCGGCTCTTCGCCTCGTTGGCGCGCTGCGCCTCTTCCGAGGCCTGCACCAGCGCGCGGGTGCGCTCGTCCACGCGCTGCTCCAGCGTCTCGTTGATGCGCTTGAGTGCCCGTTCGGCCTGGCGGAACGCGGTGACGTCGGTGAAGGTGGCGACGAAGCCGCCGCCGGGCATCGGGTTGCCGCGGATCTCCACCACGGTGCCGTCGGGAAAGCGCCGCTCGGACAGGTGCCGCGTGCCGGAGCGCATGTGCTGCAGGCGGCGCTGCACGCGCGCCTCCAGCGTGTCGGCGTCGAACACCTCGCCGACGATGCCCAGCGCCACCGCGTAGCGGGTCAGGTCGGCCACCGGCCGTCCCACCTGCAGCAGCTCGGACGGGTAGTCGAAGAGGCTGGCGTAGCGCGCATTCCAGGCCACCAGCCGCAGCTCGGCGTCGACCACGCAGATGCCCTGGCTCATGTTTTCCAGCGCCGCCTCCAGCACGCGCTGGTTGAAGCGCAGGTCCTGTGCCGCCTCGCCGACGATGGCCGCCACGGTGTCCAGGTCGCCTCGGCCCTGCCGGTGCACCACCTCCAGCAGCAGACGGGCCGACGCCGCGCCGATCACCGCGGCCAGTTCGTGCTCCACCTCGGCCATGCGTGCCGCACCCGCCGGCCCCTGCGCCGGCGACTGCGCGAACAGGTGCTCGACCCGCTCCGGCGGCAGGAAGCGCACCGCCAGCGCGCGCAGCTCGGCCACGCCGACGTCGCCGACCCCGGATGCGCCGGTCGCCTTGCCGTAGCGGGTACCGGCGACCCAGCCGATCACCGCCACGTTCACCGCCAGGCTCAGCACCACCGCGCGACCGAGCCGGCTCCAGTCGCCCAGCCCGAGCAGATGATCCGGCCCCAGCCAGTCCAGCCCGAACGGCCCGGCCAGCAACCACCCTGGCGCCTCCGGCAGCACCACCGGCAGCAAGGTGTAGAACCACACCACGGTGCCGAGAGCGAGCCCGGCGAACACCGCGCGCGGCCCGAGCTGCGGCCGGTACACCGCCACCAGCAGGGCCGGCGCCAGCCCGGCGAGGGCGGAGAAGGAAATCGCGCCGATGTCCGCCAGCGCGTCGTTGCGCGCCAGCACGCGGCTGTAGCCCCAGGCCAGCAGGACCACCGCGAGGATCGCCACCCGGCGCTGGATGAGCACCTGCCCGCGCAGGTCGCCACGCTCGCCGCGGCCCCAGCCGGCACGCACGCGCAACGGCGCGATGAAGTGGTTCACCACCATCAGGCTCAACGCCAGCGTCGCCACCACCACCATGCTGGTGGCCGCGCTCAGGCCGCCGAGGAAGGCGACCAGCGCCAGGCCGTGCTGCTCGCGCGCCATCGGCAGCGCCAGCACGTAGAGATCCGACGGCACGCCCTGCGGCCCCAGCCAGGCATCGCCGAGCTTCGCCAGCGGCAGGATCGGCAGGGCGATCAGCACCATGTACAGCGGAAACAGCCAGCGTGCGGTGCGCACGTGGCGCTCGTCGCGGCACTCCACCACGCCGGCGTGGAACTGGTGCGGCAGGGTGAACATCGCCAGCGCGCCGAGCAGGATCAATGCCGGAAAGCCGCGACTGTCGTGCGGCACCGGCATCGGTGGCGGCAGGTTGGCCGGCAGCGGCGCGAACAGCAGCGTGCCCAGCGCCAGCATCGCGCCCAGCTTGAACAGCGACTCGAACGCCATCGCCAGCACCAGGCCGCGGTTGTGCGCCGTGGTCGCCGCCCGCCGGGTGCCGAACAGCATCGCGAACAGCGCCATCAGCAGCGCCACGTACAGCGCCGAATCCTGCCACGGCTCGGATTCCCCGAGCTGGCCGCGGTTGAGCGTGGCGTAGCTCATCGCCACCGCCTTCAGCTGCAGCGCGATGTACGGAACGATGCCGATGATGATCACCGCGGTGACCAGCGCCGCCAGCCCGGCGTGGCGGCCGAGGCGCACCGAGACCAGGTCGGCGATCGAGCCGGCGTTGTACTCGCGCGCCAGCTGCACCAGCCGCTGCAGCACGGTGACGGCGAGCAGGTACATCAGGATCGCGCCGACGAAGGTCGGCGGCAGCCACCAGCCGGAGCGGCTGGCCTGGGTGACCGTGCCGTAGAAGGTCCACGAGGTGCAGTGGATCGCCAGCGACAGCGCGTAGACGATCGCCCAGCGCTTCTCCAGCAGATGCGGTCGACGCTCGCCGAACTGGGCCACGCCGAACAGCAGGCCCAGCCACAGGAGCGCTGCGGTGGCGATCAGGGGGGTGCTCAGCATGACTTGTGTGCCTTGGGGAGCCACTTCAGTCGCGACGACGCCGGATTCCTCCAAGGCCTCGAAGCAAAAAGCTTTCGTCCTCCTGCGGAGGGCGAGTCACTTTCTCTCGCTTGCCCGAGAGAAAGTAACCAAAGAGAGGGGCACCCCGATGGCGCGCCCTGCGGGCATCCTGCCCTCCGGGTGCGCGGGTGGGTTCCGGGGGTTCGCCGACAGGGCTCCTGCCCTGACGTCGAACTGGCTCGCATCCATGCGAGCCCCCCCTGCGGGGCCTCTCCTACACCCACCCGCCGCGCCATAGGGGCCCCGGATAGAGCAGCGCGCCCCCAGCGCACACTTCTTAAAAGAGCCAGAGCAACAGCAAAGCATCGCTTTGCGGTTGCTTTGCTGTTGCTCTGGCTTTTCAGCCTTTCGGCTTTCCACCGAGTGCGGGCCAGGATGGCCCGCTGCCCTACCCGGGGCCCCTGTGCGGCGGTGAGGTGGGGACGACAGGCCGCGTAGCGGTCATCGGCACGGACGCCGATGACTTTTCGCCCGGACAGGAGTCCGGTCGAAAAGCCCGACCCCGCCTCACGGACTTGCCGCCCATGGATGGGCGGCAAGCGCCAAGCGGGGTGTCGTTTTCTCTTGGTTACTTCTCTTTTGGACAGGCAAAAGAGAAGTAACTCGCCCTCCGCAGGAGGACGAAAGCTCCTCGCTCTGAAGCCTATGGCTCCAAATGGAGCGAGAGCGTCACGCACAGGGTGCGCTCCTGCAGCCCGACGAAAATGCGGGCGGCGGCAGGCCGCCATCAGTGCCCCGCGGGCAACCCAAGTGCGCGCACGGCGTTGGCCAGCCAGCGCAGCTGCACGCCCTGGCGGGTGTCGTAGTCGGAGCCGGAGTATCCCCACCAGTCCCAGCATGCCTGCGGATTCAAGGGCGCGAAGCTTGCGCGGGTCTGAGGATAAAGCACCGCCACGCCGTAGACGTCGGCCCAGCGGTTGAAGCCGGCATCCTTCACGAACGCCTCGCCGATCGCATCCGCGTTCTGCTTGCAGCCGTGCAGCGCCACCACCAGGCCGCAGGGCTTGCCCGCGGCGCAGGCCGGCGGCAGGTAGAGATACCCCTTCGCCGCCAGCAGCGCATCCTTGCCGTCCGGGCGCAGCGCGTCCTGGTCGAAGCTGCGCAGCGTGCCCTGCGCCTCGGTCGCCGCACGGGCCGGCGCGCCGAACAGCTGACGGAAAATCTCGCCCGCCGCATCGAAGCCGCAGTGGCCGAGATACGGCGACACGGACTTGTCGCAGTCCTCCCCGGAGGCGGCCACCGGCAGGTTGTGCGCGAACGCGCGGCCGCCGTCGTCGACCACCTGCATGCCGGCCAGCGCAGGCGAGCCGGCCTTCAGCTGCTGATAGAACTGCGCGCCAGCCTCGGCCACCGCCGGCGCCACCGTGGCGTCGTCGCGACCGTGCAGCAGGTACACATGCGCCCCGGCCAGCGCATCGAGCGAGCCGAGCTGGCCGGCCGCCGCGCGCTTGCGCGCACTCGCCACCAGCGCGGCCACGTCGATCGCCGGCGCGCCCTTCATGCAGCTGGACAGTGCGGTCTGCAGGTTGCCGCCGGCGCAGCCGTAGGGACCGCCGGCGACCATCGCCGCATCGTGGAACAGTTCCGGATAGGCCAGCTGCGCCTGGGTCGCCATGTAGGCGCCGGACGAGAGACCGACCACGGCGGTGCGCCCGGCCTCCAGGTGCAGCTTCGGCAAGCCGCCGTCGTCGTGCGCGGCACAGGCCGCGGCGGTGCCGAACAGCAGGCCCAGGGCGGTCAGGCGCAGGCGGTGGAGCATGGACATGGCGAATCCTCTCGATCCGGAAAAACAACGGCCCGCGCGACCGGGGAGCGCTCGCGCGGGCCCTTGAGGCGGGGAGACTGCCTCAGAACGTGTAGCGCGCGCTCAGCGTGACCATCCGCGGGGCACCGTAGAAACCGGTGATGATGCCCAGCGAACCGATGTTGTAGCCGGTGGTGCGGTACGACTTGTTGGCCAGGTTGGTGCCCTGCAGGCTGAGGCTCCACGGCTGGTCGATCTGCCAGATGATGCCCGCATTCCACAGCCCGTAGGCGCCCTGGGCGATCAGCGGCGACAGCGTCGTCTCCGGGTACACCATGGTCTGGTAGGTGTAGTTCACGCGGGCGGTCAGGCTGCCGCCGTTGCCGACCGGGCGGGTGTTCTCCAGCGACAGGCCGCCGGACCACTTCGGTGCGTTGGTGAACTTCTGCTGGTCGGCGATGTTGACGCCACCGCTGAGGAACTCGGTGTATTTCGTATGCAGGTAGGCGAAGTTGCCGCTGAGCGTCCAGCCGTCGGCCGGCTTCCAGGCGAACTCTTCCTCCAGGCCGTCGATGTGGCCCTTGCCGGCGTTGGTGAAGTCGCCGAAGAAGCCCTGGCTGCCGTTGGGCAGGGTGTACGAGGTGAACACCGACAGCTGGATGTCCGAGTACACGTTGCGGAACAGCGCGGTGTTCATCATCAGCGCGTCGTCGAAGAAGGTCATCTTGCTGCCCAGCTCGTACGACTGCACCTTCTCGTCCTTGATCGGGCGGCACGAGGTCGGGATCGCCGTGCAGTTGGCGCGGATGTTGTAGCCGCCGGAGTGGAAGCCGGTGCTGTAGCTGGCGTAGAGCTTGACGTTGTCGTTGACGCTCCAGTCCAGCGAGACCTTCGGCGAGGCGTTGTTGGTGGTGTGCGAGCCGGAGAAGTTGGCCGCCACCGAGATCGGCGTGCTGAAGGTCTCGTCGGCGTAGCCGTAGTTCTGGATCAGCGCGCTCTTGGTCTCGCGGGTCATGCGCACGCCGACGTCGAGGCTCCAGCTCGGATTGATGTCCCAGGTGAAGTCGCCGTAGGCGGCCAGGCTGCGCGTGCCGATGCGCCCGCCGGTGCTGCCGTAGAGCGAGTAGCCCAGCGTGCTGTAGGGCGGCGAGCCGAGGAAGATGTTGTGGATCTGGCCGCTGGCCGAGCCGTTGAAGTAGTACAGGCCGGCCACGCCGTGCAGGCTGCCGCCGGCGTCGTAGTTGGCCTGCAGCTCCTCGCTGAACTGGTGGTCCTTGTACATCGCGGTGACGTCGGCGATCTTCTCCGGCAGCGTGTCGAAGTCGATCGCGGTGTCGGTGTGCGAGCCGCGCACGGCGGTCACCGACTTCAGCGTCCAGTCGCTGCTGGCGACCCAGTTCAGGGTCAGGCCGGTGCCGTACAGCGTGGTGTTGTTGAGCTGGGCCATGCCGCCGCGGGTGTCGAAGTTGCTCGACAGCGGCGCGTAGGCCGGATCGAACTTGTTGGCGATCAGCATCTTCGCGCCGCGCGGGTTGGAGTTGTCGCGCACGCCGTCCACTTCGAGCTGGGCGTTGAAATGGTCGCTGGGGAAGTATCCGATCGTCGCCCGGGCCGAGTTGGTGTTCTTGTTGCCGTTGCGGCTGCCGGTGTTGAGGTTCTTGCCGAAGCCGTCGTTGTGCTCGCTGGCGACCGCGGCACGGCCGCGCCAGACCTTGTCCGCACTGGCGCCGCCGATACTGGCCTTGATGTCCTTCTCGCCGTGGGTGCCGGCGGTCACTTCCACCGCGCCCTCGGTCTTGGTCGGCAGCGGATTGGAAACGTACTTGATCGCGCCGCCGATGGTGTTCTTGCCGTACAGGCTGCCCTGCGGACCGCGCAGCACCTCGATCCGGCTGACGTCGAACACGTCCAGCACCGCGCCCTGCGGGCGGGCCACGTAGACGTCATCGAGGTAGATGCCCACCGCCGGGTCGAAGCCCCAGGTCGGGTCGGCCTGGCCGATGCCGCGGATGTAGGCGGTCAGCGTGGTGTTGGAACCGCGCGCGGCATAGATCTGCAGCGACGGTACCTTGCCCTGCAGGTCGGCCAGGTTCTGCACGTTCTGCTTTTCCAGCGACTGCGCGGTGAACGCGCTGACCGCGATCGGCACGTCCTGCAGCGTCTCCTCGCGCTTGCGCGCGGTCACCGTGATCTGGTCGAGCTGCTTGGCCTTGTCGACGCTCGGCGCACCTGCGGTGTCCTGCGCGTGCAGCACGGGGCTGCCGGACAGGCCGATCACCAGGCCGATCGCGAGACTGAGATGCGTGCGCTTCATGGTTTCCCCTTCCCTTCGGTGAGCTGGTCGCCTCGGGGGCGACTCGCGTGGACGCAGCCATCGACGATGGATGCCTGTTGGCTGGCAAGCCTAGGCAGCGGAGGGCGCCGTCACACTTGTACCTTCGTACAGTGCCGATGGCGGCGGGGGGTGCGGATACTGCGGACCCCATCGTGATCCACGCCACCGCCGAGGAACCGCAAGGATGGCCTTCCTGATCGTGCTCGCCGCGCTGTGCTTCCTGATGTTCGCGGCGTACCGCGGCTACAGCGTCATCCTGTTCGCGCCGCTCGCCGCGCTGGGCGCGGTGCTGCTGACCGAACCTTCGCTGGTCGCGCCGATGTTCACCGGCCTGTTCATGGAGAAGATGGTCGGTTTCCTGCGACTGTACTTCCCGGTGTTCATGCTCGGCGCGCTGTTCGGCAAGCTGATCGAGCTGTCCGGCTTCTCCAAGGCGATCGTGGCGGCGACCATCGGCCTGGTCGGGCGCAGCCGCGCGATCCTCTCCATCGTGCTGGTGTGCGCACTGCTGACCTACGGCGGCGTGTCGCTGTTCGTGGTGGTGTTCGCGGTGTACCCGTTCGCCGCCGAGCTGTTCCGCGCCAGCGACATCCCCAAGCGGCTGATCCCCGGCACCATCGCGCTGGGCGCGTTCACCTTCACCATGGACTCGTTGCCGGGCACGCCGCAGATCCAGAACATCATCCCCACCGCGTTCTTCGGCACCACCGGCTGGGCGGCGCCATGGCTGGGCACGATCGGCGCGGTGTTCATCCTCATCGTGGGCCTGAGCTACCTGGAGTGGCGCCGCCGCCAGGCCGCCGCGGCCGGCGAAGGCTATGGCACCGACCTGGTGAACGAGCCGGCGCCGTTCGAGCACGGCAAGCTCGCCCACCCGCTGCTGGCGGTGCTGCCGCTGGTGCTGGTCGGCGTGGTGAACAAGCTGCTCACCGACCTGATCCCGCGCCTGTACGGCGCCAGCAGCTCGTTCCTGCCGGCAGTGATCGGCACCCCGAAGCCGGTGGTGCAGGAGACGGCGAAGATCGCCGCGATCTGGGCGGTGGAAGGTGCGCTGCTGGTCGGCATCCTGTGCGTGCTCGCCGCCGCCTGGAAACCGGTGACCCGCCGCTTCGCCGAGGGCAGCAAGGCGGCCGTGGGCGGTGCGCTGCTGGCCTCGATGAATACGGCGTCGGAATACGGCTTCGGCGCGGTGATCGCCGCCCTGCCCGGCTTCAAGCTGGTCGCCGACGGGCTGCGCGCGATCCCGCATCCGCTGGTCAACGAGGCGGTGTCGGTGACCGCGCTGGCCGGCATCACCGGTTCGGCCTCGGGCGGCATGAGCATCGCGCTGGCGGCGATGGCCGACACCTTCATCCACAACGCCCAGGCCGCCGGCATCCCGATGGAAGTGCTGCACCGCGTGGCGGCGATGGCCTCCGGCGGCATGGACACGCTGCCGCACAACGGCGCAGTGATCACCCTGCTGGCGGTGACCGGCCTCACCCACCGGCAGTCGTACAAGGACATCTTCGCGATCACCGTGGTGAAGACGCTGGCGGTGGGCGTGGTGATTGCGGTGTATGCGATGACGGGGCTGGTGTGAGCGCCACCCGCGGCTCGTATAGAACCTGCTCGTATAGAACCTGTAGGAGCGGCTTCAGCCGCGATGCTCTTGCTCCTGATGCACAACTGAAGCCTGGAGCATCGCGGCTGAAGCCGCTCCTACAGCAAGCTTGTTGAACCTTGATGCCGCGGCACTAAAAGCCAACCCCCCCCCCGCCCGACATCCCTCCCCCGGCGCCCACCACGCCGCGATGTCGCTACCGATCCGGCACCGCGCACCCGCGCGGCGCCATCCGCCTCGTCACCGAGGCCCGTAGCGAAGGAGGAAAGACATGATGTCGATCAAGCACGTCCTGCTCGCCCTGCTGCTCCTGATACCCGCCACCGCGGCCCACGCCGTCTGCCACGACACCGTGGTGATGGTCCACGGCAACACCGGCAGCCCAAGCGACTTCGTCAACACCTACAACCTGCTGCGCCAGAACGGCTGGAGCGACGCGCAGATCGTCCGCCCGTCCTGGGGCGACCCTTACTGCGCCGCCTGCAACGACCACAACGGCAGCGAGGAGACGCCGGTGAAGAACGCGATCTCCAGCGCCATCGCCGGTTCGTGCAGCGGCAGGATCGACGTGATCGCGCACTCCATGGGCGTGACCCTGGCCATGCGCGAGATCGACAAGCTCGGCGTGGCTTCCAAAGTGGACACCTTCATCGGCATCGCCGGCGCGGTGCATGGCCTGTGGAGCTGCGGGGTGTACCCGTACAACGTGCTCACCAGCACCTGCGGCACCTACGGCCTGTCGATCGGCAGCCCGCTGCTGGAGTCCTTTGCCGGGCACCGCTACGGCACGCACATGTACTCGTTCAAGTCGTGGATCGACGAGATCAACTGCTACGGCGGCGTGTGCACCGTCGATGGTGTGCATACCTCGTCGATCCCCGGCGAGGACGCCAGCTTCGACTACCCCTACGGTCACTACCAGCTGCTCTGGTACACCGCCGCCGACCAGATGGCGCTGATCCGGTAGGAGCGCACCCTGTGCGCGACCGGCCTCCCGCCACCCGACGAAGCGCGTTCGCCCACAGGGTGGGCTCCTACCGAAAAGGCCCTGGCCCCGTAGGAGCGCACCCTGTGCGCGACCAGCCTCCCGCCACCTGACGAAGCGCGTTCGCCCACAGGGTGGGCTCCTACAGAAAAGCCCCGGCCCCGTAGGAGCGCACCCTGTGCGCGACCGGCTTCCCGCCGCCCGACGAAGCGCAGTCGCCCACAGGGTGGGCTCCTACAGAAAAGGCCCCGGCCCCGGTAGGAGCGCACCCTGTGCGCGACCGGCTGCGCCAGCCTGAATCGCCCGATCCCCCGGCCTTGGGCGCACCGGGTGGCCGGCGCCGCCTGAACCGCCCGGCGCGGCGGCGCAGCAATCTGTCACACAAGCCCGTATAATCCGGCGGTTATTCCTTCAGCCCACCCTTCAGGCGGCCCCCATGGCGCCCGCCGAGCCTTTACCCATGTCTATCGAAAACCTGCGCAACATCGCCATCGTCGCCCACGTCGACCACGGCAAGACCACCCTCGTCGACCAGTTGCTGAAGCAGTCCGGCACCCTGGCCGAACGCACCGTGCTGGCCGAGCGCGTGATGGATTCGAACGACCAGGAAAAGGAGCGCGGCATCACCATCCTGGCGAAGAACACCGCGATCACCTGGAACGGCAACCGCATCAACATCGTCGACACCCCCGGACACGCCGACTTCGGCGGCGAGGTGGAGCGCGTGCTGTCGATGGTGGACACCGTGCTGATCCTGGTCGACGCGCTGGACGGCCCGATGCCGCAGACCCGCTTCGTGACCCAGAAGGCGTTCGCGATGGGCTTCAAGCCGATCGTGGTGATCAACAAGATCGACCGCCCGGGTTCGCGCCCGGAGTGGGTGGTGGAGCAGGTGTGGGACCTGTTCGACCGCCTCGGCGCCACGCCGGAGCAGATGGACTTCCCGATCGTCTACGCCTCGGCGCTGAACGGCTACGCCTCGCTGGACGAGAACGCCCGCGAAGGCGACATGACCCCGCTGTACGAAGCGATCATGCAGCACGCACCGAAGCCGGAAGTCGACCCGGACGGCCCGTTCCAGATGCGCATCAGCCAGCTGGACTACAACAACTTCGTCGGCGTGATCGGCATTGGCCGGATCCAGCGCGGCACCCTGAAGAAGAACATGCCGGTGGCGATCATCGACCGCCACGGCAAGAAGCGCCAGGGCAAGGTGCTGCAGGTGCTGGGCTTCCTCGGCCTGGAACGGATCGAGCAGGACAGCGCCGAAGCCGGCGACATCGTCGCCATCTCCGGCATCGCCGACCTGACCATCTCCGACACCGTCTGCGCGCTGGACACCCCGGAGGCGCTCCCGGCGCTGACCGTCGACGAGCCGACCATCTCGATGACCTTCCAGGTCAACAACTCGCCGTTCGCCGGCAACAAGGACCTCTCCGGCGGCAAGTTCCTCACCAGCCGCCAGCTGAAGGACCGCCTCGAGCGCGAACAGGTGCACAACGTGGCGCTGCGCGTCGAGCAGGGCTCGGATGCGGACAAGTTCCTGGTCTCCGGCCGCGGTGAGCTGCATCTGTCGGTGCTGATCGAGAACATGCGTCGCGAAGGCTACGAGCTGGCCGTGTCGCGTCCCGAGGTGATCATCAAGGAGATCGACGGCCAGAAGATGGAGCCGTTCGAGCAGCTGGTGGTCGACGTGGAAGAGATCCACCAGGGTCCGGTGATGGAGCGCCTGGGCATCCGCAAGGGCCAGCTGAAGAACATGGAGCCGGACGGCAAGGGTCGCGTGCGCCTGGAGTACATGATCCCGGCGCGTGGCCTGATCGGCTTCCAGAACCAGTTCAAGACCCTCACCCAGGGTTCGGGCCTGCTGTTCCACGTGTTCGACCATTACGGTCCGAAGGAGGAAGGCCAGATCGCCAAGCGCCAGAACGGCGTGATGATCGCCAACGCCGCCGGCACCACTCCCGCCTACTCGCTGGGGCCACTGCAGGAGCGCGGCAAGCTGTTCGCCGCCGAAGGCGACAACGTGTACGAAGGCCAGCTGGTCGGCATCCACGCCAAGGACAACGATCTCACCGTCAACGCGATCAAGCCCAAGCCGCTGACCAACATGCGCGCCTCGGGCAAGGACGACGCGATCCAGCTGTCCCCGGCGATCAAGTTCTCGCTGGAGCAGGCACTGGACTTCATCGACGACGACGAGCTGGTCGAGGTCACGCCGAAGGAGATCCGTCTGCGCAAGAAGCACCTCACCGAGAACGACCGCAAGCGGGCCTCGCGCGGCGGCTGACCGGGTTTTCCGGTCCGCTCCGCAAAAAAGCCGCCCCAAGGGGCGGCTTTTTCGTACCCGGAACGGCCAGGCCTACTTGCCGAAGATCGCGTCCAGCATGTCCGGCGGCGGCATGCCGTCGGACATGCGGATCTTGCCGGCCGCGTCCTTGTAGATCACCGCGGGCGTGCCGGTGACGCCCAGCTGGTCCATCAGGGCCGCGTTGTCATCCAGCTTCTTCGCCGTCGCCGCGGAGACCTTGGCCAACGGCTGCACCGGGCTGTTGCCGAAGTGCTGCTCGTGCTGGCGCAGGGTGGCGGCCGGATCGGATGCGTCCAGCACGGCGGCGGCGCGTGACTCGCTCTTCGGCGCGATCACCGCGACCATCACGTAGCGCACCTGCAGGTCACCCTTGGCCAGCTTCGGCTGGATCGCCGCCCACAGGTGATGGCAGTACGGGCACTCGGTGTCGTTGAACACGTAGACGATGCGCGACGCCTTCGGCGAGCCCTCGGCGATCCAGGTCGACTTCTCCAGGCTGTTCCAGGTACCGGCGTCGAACACGGGCCGGCTGGCCTCGGCCATCGGCGCCTGGGTGAGGTCGTGCCCGTTCTCGTCGAACATCTCGCCGACGAAGGCATGCTTGCCGTCCGGCGGCACGTAAAGCGGCACCAGATGACCGCGGTAGCTCGCCAGATAGGCGCGGTAGCCATCGGGGGCCGGCAGGCTGCCCTTGATCTCCAGGCCCATCTTCTGCTGCAAGGCCTGCACCGGCGCCGGGTACTTGGGCACATCCTGTGCCTGGGCACAGGCGCTCAGCAGCAGGGCCAGGCCCAGCAAATGAAACTTCATCGGGCTACTCCAGGGTGGATCGGCGCCGACGGGGCACCGGACAGAATGAGCCGCATCTCGGCGGCCAGGGTGGCCGGCGACAGTGCTCCGACATGCATGCTACGCAAAACGCCGCCGGCATCGAAGAACAACGTGGTCGGAAACACCCGGGCGTTCATCTGCTGCGCCAGCGACTGGGCGGGATCGACCAGCATGTGGTCCGCCTGCAGGCCGCTGGCGACGAGAAAGGCCTTCACTTCGGCAGCCGACTCGCCCTGGTCGACGAACACGAAGCGCACCTCCGGGTGCGTCCGCTGCGCCTCCACCAGCACCGGCAACTCGCGCCGGCACGGCGGGCACCAGGTCGCCCACAGGTTGAGCACCACCGGCTGGCCGACAAAGGCGCGCAGGTCCACCGGACGGTCGTCCAGGTCCTGCAGGGTGAGCGCCGGCAGCGGCGCGTGCATGGCCACGTCCAGCCGCTCCACGACGAGCAGGCCGAAGCCCCAGACCAGCAGGCCGGTTGCCAGCGAAGCCGTCAGCGGCAGCCGCAGCATCGGTCGCCGCCAGCCTAGGCCCAGCGCGCCGAGAACCAGCGCCGCCACGCCGGCCCACAGGGAGAAACCCGCATCGCGAGGATCGATCACGCTCAGCGGTGCGTCGGCGTACTGCGGCCACCAGCGCACCACGAAGGCGATTCGCGCCACCAGCAGTGTCAGTACCAGCAACGCCCACAGCGCCGGCTCGACCCTGGCGCGGCCACGCCGGTGCAGGAATGCCGCCACCGCCAGCGCGGTGACGACGCCCGCCACCAGCAGCACCGTATCCAGCGACCACGCCAGCGGACCGATCGATACCACCGGGGCAGCCATCAACACATCCCCCCGACCGCAGCGGGCCAGCGCAGGTGGAGGGCCGCACCGACGCACGGTGCGGCACCCGTACACGTCCGCACCCGGCTACTTCCGCGTCGCCGGTGCCGAGCCCAGCAGATGGCCGTTCACCGTGGTGCCGTACAGCGACATCGGCGAGTCGTGGTACGCCTTTCGGGTGGCTGCCAGGTCGCCCTTGTAGCGCGGGTCCTGCGGGCGCTCGTGCCCGTCCATGTACATCGCCACGTCCCACGCGTCCTGGTCGGTGAGCGTGCCGCCCTGGCTCAGCGGCATGTTGGCCTTGATGAAGGCCGCCGCGTTGTCGAGCTGGTGCATGCCGGCGCCCCAGTTGAACGAGTCCGGCCCCCACAGCGGCGGAAACACGTAGCGCCCGGCCACCTGCTGGCCCTGCCCATCGGCACCGTGGCACAGCGCGCAATGCGCCTTGAACACCGCTTCGCCACGCACATAGTCGGGCGGCTGCGGCGGCTTGAAGCCCTTCTTCGGGTAGCCCGCGCCCGGCAGCTTCTCGCCGGTGGGCGCGCCCTTGGCCATCCAGAACGCATAGGTCTCCAGCGCCACCATCTCCTTCGAGTCCAGCGGCGGCGCCTTGCCGTTCATGCTGTACTTGAAGCAGCCCTGCAGGCGCTCGCCCAACGTGTTCACGTGACCGTTCTTCGCACGGTAGGCGGGATAGGCGACGTAGGCGCCCCACAGCGGCGCGGAGTTGGCCAGCCGTCCGGCATCGAGGTGGCAGTTGGAACAGCGCAGGCCGTTGCCGACGTAGGCCTTCGCCGCCACATCGGTGTTGATGAAGATCTCGCGGCCCTCGCGCACCACATCGCCGAACGGCCCCGGCGGGATCGCCGATTCCGGCGGCGGCTCGAACGCGGCCGGCCCGGCCTTCGCGGCGGCCGCTGCCTGGGCGTGGGCCGCCGCGCCGGCCGCTGATGCGGCGCTGGATCCAGTGGCCGGCGCCGGTTTGGAAGCTTCCGGCGGTGCGGCGTGCGAACAGGCCGCCAGCGCCAGCACGGCCAGGCCAATGAGCAGATGACGCGGCGTCATGGGCGGGACTCCTTCGGCGGAAACGGTTGGGCGGCGAACCAGTGCGCCACCGCATCGATGTCCCGGTCGCTCAGCGAATGGCTGATGTTGCGCATCAGACCCATCGGATCGTTGTGGCGACTGCCGCTGCGGAAGGCCTTGAGCTGCGCCGCCAGATAGTTGGCCGACTGCCCCGCCAGCGGCGGGAAATCCGCTCCCACGCCCACGCCGCCCGGGCCATGGCACTGCACGCAGGCGGGCACCTGCTTCGACCAGCGCCCGCGCGTGGCCAGCGTCTCGCCGAGGTGCTCCGGATCGGCAAAGGGCGTGGTGCCCGCAGCATCCGGCGTCGCGACCGCCGGCATCCTGCTGAAGTAGATCGCCAGCGCCTTGCGCTCCGCCTCGGTCAACGCACTGGCCTGCAGCTTCATCACCGGGTTGTCCCGGGTGCCGCTGGCGAAAGCGTCGAGCTGCGCCTGCAGGTAGGCCGCGTTCTCCCCGGCCAGCCGGGGAAAACCGCCGGACGCCTGACCACCGCCGTCGGGCGTATGGCAGGTCTGGCAGGGCGCCGCGCCCTTGCCATTGCCCTGCGCGGCGATCGTCGCCGCGTCCTGCGCCGCGGCCGGCAAGGTGGCCGCCATCAACAGCGCGGCCGCGGCGATCGCATGTCCGCGCCAACGATCAATGCGCATCGTGGCCGCCCCCGGCGACGGTCTGGAAGCCGTACTTGCGGTAGATCGCCTGCGCCGCCGGCGTCTGCATGAAGCGGAGGAAATCCTTCGCGGCCTGCGCGTGCGGGGCATCCTTCATGCGTGCCGCGGTGTAGGTGGCGATGGAGTTCTGGTCGGCGGGAATCGCGATCGTCTCCACCGGGCGATGCAGGATCTCCTGCTGGAAGTACGCCTCGGTGGACCACACCGGCGCCGCGTCCGACTCGCCCTGCAGCACGCGCAGCGGCGACTGGCGATGGTGGATGTGGGTGAGGAAGGTGCTGCCGTCGGCCACCTTGGTCTTCATCATCGCGGTCACCAGCGCCTCGCCCCCGGCCTTGCGGTAGCTGGCCTGGATCTGCCGGGCGATGCCCTCCCAGGCGGGGTTCGGCATGCTCACCCGCACGTCGGGCCGGCCCAGGTCCTTCAGCCCCTCGACGTGCTTCGGGTTGCCCTTGGCGACCATGATCGCCAGCGGGTTGCGCACGTAGTCGACGGTTTCGGCGAACCAGCCGTGCTCCTTCTGGCGCTCGGCGATGGCCGCCTTGCCCGCAGTGTAGATGTCCGGCTTCAACGCGATGCGCAGGTTGCCCATGACCAGCGAACCGCTCTCAATCTGCTTGGCCAGGATGCCCGGCGGCAGCGTCTCGACGTAGATGCGCTGGTACTGCGGATAGGCCTGGCGGAACGCGTCCATCAGGTCGTGCACGACCATGAACTGGTTGCCGGCGAAGAACACCGTGAGCTGCGGATCGGCGATGTCGCCGTGCAGGTCGGCGATGGCATCGACCGGCGGCGCACTGAAGTGCACGCCGCCCGCCGGCGGTGGGTTCCAGGACGGAAGGTAGTCCGTGCTCTGGGCGGCTGCCGTCCCGGCGGTCGCCAGGGCAAGCAGCGCCAGGACGCACGTCGCCGCGAGGCGGGTGGCCGAACGGTTCATGGGCGTGTCTCCGTTGCCGGGCAGGGTCAGAGCGGCATCAGGGCATAGCCCTTCTGCTGCAGCTCGGTGATGGTGGTGAGAGCCGACAGCGCCAGCGTGACGCTCTTGTCCACGGCATCGTACGGATACTTGTGCTCGGCGACCGCCTGCCCGCACACCGCGATGTCGACACCCGCCTTGCGCAGCTCGGCGATCACCGGCAGGTTCGGGTTGTCGGTGCCGAACTCCTGGCGATAGTGCGCGTTGTCCAGCGCGATCGCGGTGGCGCCGCCGGAGGCGACCGCAACGATGTGCAGATGCTTCAACGGCACGCCGGCCCAAGTGTAGAGATTGACGGTGCGCGCCACGCGCTCGATACCCGGATTGACCTCGTCCGGCTTGGCAGCGGCCTTGGTCAGGCCGAACACGATCTTGTAGTTCGCCTTGACGTCGGGCTTGTACGACGCCTGCGGCAGCTCGTGCATCTTGCCGGCGGAGTGGATGGTGGGCGTCACCCAGAAGTTGTCTGCGGCCAGCGCCCCGGAGCTTGCGAAAGCCAGGCCGAGCACGGCACCCAGGGCGGTCACGGTCTTGTTCATCGGAACTTCTCCTTCGGTAGATAGCGGCCGGGCAAGGCCGCAGATGCCAGAGAGCACCGCCGGCAGATGGGCGGATGCGGATTCATCGAGTCGATAGAGCAGCTGGCGCGCCTGGCGCCGCTGGAGCACCAGTCCCTCTTCACGCATGCGGGCCAAGTGTTGCGACAGCGCCGACATCCCCACCCCGAGCTCCTTCGCCAGCACGCCGGCCGAGGCCTCGCCGCCGTGATGAAGCCGGCACAGCACCAGCAGCCGTACGGGGTTGCCGAGCGCCTTGAGCTGGCGCGCCGTTTCCACCACGAGAGGGTGTCTGGTCGGGTTCCTGCGGCTCACAAATTCACATTTCAGTAAAAGTTGAAATGTTTTAGCGCAGGCGCTCGAGCCCTGTCATTTCGCATCGCACAAGTGATTGCTGCCGGCCAGCCCAGGACCGCGCGGACGCGGGTCCCACCGACCCCGCCACCCGACGCAATCAGGCGTCGACGGCCGCCAGCCAGAACATCCACGCCACCGCGCCTGCGGCCAGCAGGAGCACGGATGCCCCGATCCGCGCCAGCACGCGCCGCCCCCGCCCTTTCGCCATCCGCCGTCGCTCCCGGATGTACAGAGAGAGCAACTCCCGCCCGGCTCCTGCGCCGTCACGTTCGAGCGACTCGACGATCCCGGTGGCGCGCGCTCGCGAAGCGCGCCGCTCCTCTTCCAGCATGCGCTCCAGCGCCTTGCGCCGACGCCAGGCCAATGGCCACTCCATGGTCTGCCTCCGGTCTTTCGTTGAACGCCTAGAACGCCAGCTGCGCCCGCTCCAGTGCCGCGATCCTTCGCTCCAGCCGCGGCCCCAGGTAGGCCTGCGAACCGCACGGCAGCAGGCCGGCCTCGCGGAAGGTACGCAGGTACCACGAGGCGTTGCGGGCGACGAAGCCGTGCAGGTCGCCGGCCGGGTCGTCCTGCCGGGTGAACACCTCGATGAAGGCGACGCCCTCGAGCATGTCGACCAGTCCCTCCAGCCCGGCACGGATCTCGGCGGCTTTGAGGTAATGCAGCACGTCGCTGCACACGATCAGGTCGTAGCGCTCGTCGAAGCGCAGGTACTGCAGCTGGCCGAAAGTGGCCAGGCCGATATCGCGGCTGCGTCCGTAGCGGGACACCACGTATTCGCTGGCGTCGAGGCCGCGATACGCGATGCCGGGACGGAGCGCGCGCAGGTGGGCGCGCCACGGCGCCTCGCCGCAGCCGATGTCGAGCACGTTGCGGATCGACCGCCCGAGGTAGAACTCCGCCAGCGACACCGCCAGCGCCACCTTGCGACGCAGCTCGGCCGGCGCGGCCACCGAATGCTCCGGATGGCGGTACCACTTGTCGAAATAGGCGCGGTCGTAGGTCTTGGGCACGGCAGGCATCCAGTGGATCGATCCGTCATGGTAACCGGCGCGCGGCATCACCTCGCGCGAACATCCGCCGTTCCAGCATGGCGCACACCACCTGCAGGAGAAGCCCCCATGCCCATGGTCCGCATGCGCCTGATCGGTAGCCGCGAGGACGCCGACGCGGTGATCAATGCCGTGCACGGCATCGAAGGTATCGAGCACGTGGAGGAGGTGGACGACCTGATGTCCACCATGCGCGACGACTCCAGCTCCAGCGAACTGGTCGACGACAGCGAGGGCCATGTCTACTGCCTGGAAGTGCGCGCACCGAACGCGCTGCGTGCACAGGCGGTGCGCAGCATGGCCGAGTACGTCGGCGGCCGGCGCGGCATGGCGGTGGAGTTCGTCGACGAGTTCTGACCCGGCGCAACGTCTTGCGAAGAATGAACGCAGAATCGCTGCCACACCTTTCCTGTGCACCACACCGCATGCACCGCGTTGAAGATGGCGCTGACCGCCCCGGAAGGACGCCCCTGCATGCGCCGATACACCCGCCTCGCACCGCTCGGCCTGTTGCTTGCACTGGCCGGCGCCCTGTCGGCACCGGCCGCGGCGGACGGTGCACCACTGACCCACGACGACATCGCCTGGCTGCGCCGCGCCAGCTTCGGCATCGACAGCGCCACCCTCGCCCGCTACCGCGAGCTCGGTCGCGACCGTTGGCTCGACGAGGCCCTGGCCGACCGCGACGACCACCTGCCGCCCGCCATCGCGCAGGAGATCGACGGCTACGAGGCGATCGCCACGCCGCCGGCGCAGCTGGTGATGTCCTATCGCGAGACCCTGCGCCAGGTAAAGGCGATGCCGGACGGCGACGCCAAGGTCGCGGCGAAGAAAGCGGCGCAGATCCACGGCCGCGAACTGATGCGCCAGGCCCAGCAGGCCGAGCTGCTGCACGCCATCTACGGCAGCAATCCGCTGAAGGAACAGATGGTGTGGTTCTGGCTCAACCACTTCAGCGTGTACGGCAACAAGGGCCCGGTGCGCCTGCTCGCCGCCGACTACGAGGAACACGTGATCCGCCCGCACGCGCTGGGCAAGTTCCGCGACCTGGTGATGGCCACGCTGAAGAGCCCGGCGATGCTGGTGTATCTGGACAACGCACAGAACGCGAAGGACAAGATCAACGAGAACTACGCACGCGAGCTGATGGAGCTGCACACCCTGGGCGTGCACGCCGGCTACACCCAGCAGGACGTGCAGCAGCTGGCGGCGATCCTTACCGGCGTCGGCGTGATCCGGCCGCGCGACGCGATGCGCGGCCCGCGCATGAACCGCCGCGGCCGCTTCGGCGGCTTCGATCGCTTCGGTGGCGAGCGCCCTGGCGTGGTGCGTCAGGGCCTGTTCGAGTTCAATCCCGCGCGCCACGATTCAAGCGACAAGGTGTTCCTCGGCCAGCGCATCGACGGCGGCGGCTTCGACGAAGTGGAGCATGCGGTCGACCTGATCGTGCGTCAGCCCGCCTGTGCGCAGTTCGTCTCGCGCGAGCTGGCCGAGTACTTCGTCTCCGACCACCCGCCGCAGGCACTGGTGGACGCCATGGCCGCCACCTTCCAGCGCACCGACGGCGACATCGCCGCCGTGCTGCGCACGCTGTTCACCTCGAAGGCGATCACCGCGACCGCTGGCGCCAAGTTCAAGGATCCGGTGCAGTTCGTGGTCTCGGCGATGCGCTTCAGCCTGGACGGCCGACCGATCACCAACGCCCAACCGCTGGTCGCCGCGCTCAACCAGATGGGCGAGCCGCTCTACGGCCGCATCACGCCGGACGGCTGGCCGCTGGACAATGCCAGCTGGGCCGGCTCCGGCCAGATGGCCAAGCGCTTCGACATCGCCGGCATGATCGGCACCGGACGTGCACCGCTGTTCGCCCCCGACGGCACCCTGCCGCGCCGGCAGCCGGGCGAACGCCCGGACCCACCCACCCTGAACGGCCCGCTGTTCGCCCAGGCGATGCAGCCATGGCTGTCGCCGCACACCCGTGACGCGCTGGCCCAGGCGAAATCGCCCGCCGAGTGGAACACCTTCCTGCTGTCCTCCCCCGACTTCAACACGCGCTGAGGTTCACCATGGACCGTCGCCAGTTCCTCCGCACCGCCGCTGCCGCCGCGCTCGCCGCCCCGGCCCTGTCGTTCTCCGGCCGGCTGTTCGCCGCGCCGACCAACACGCCGCGCTTCCTGCTGGTGTTCCTGCGCGGCGGCTACGACTGCAACAACCTGCTGGTGCCGACCGGCAGCGACTTCTACTACGAATCGCGTCCGACCCTGGCGATCGCCCGGCCGGACACGGCCAACCCGGACAGCGCGCTGGCGCTGGACGGCGGCTGGGGTCTGAATCCGGTCCTTCGCGACTCGATCTACCCGCTGTGGCAGAAGAAGCAGATCGCCTTCGTACCGTTCGCCGGCACCACCGATCTCTCGCGCAGCCACTTCGAGACCCAGGACCATATCGAGCGCGGCGAGCCGATGGATCACACCGGCGACTACCGCTCCGGCTTCATGGCGCGGCTGTCCGGCCAGCTCACCGGCACGCCGGCGATCGCCTTCACCAACAACCTGCCGCTGAGCTTCCAGGGCGCCGGCCACGACATCCCCAACATCTCGCTCAAGGGCAACACGAAGTCCCACTTCAACGACCGGCAGGCCGCGATCCTCGCCAGCATGTACCAGGGCACTGCAATGGCCGCCGCCTCAGCCGACGGACTGGCCCTGCGCAAGGATGTCACCGCCGATCTGGAAAAAGAGATGGTCGCCGCCAGCCGTGGCGCGCCCAGCGCACGCAACTTCGCCAGCGAGACCCGCCGCATCGCCACGCTGATGCGCGACCAGTACCGGCTCGGCTTCGTCGACGTCGGCGGCTGGGACACCCACGTCAACCAGGGCAGCGTGAAAGGCGCCCTGGCCAACAACCTGCGCAACCTCGGCGAAGGCCTGGCCGCCTACGCCGATGCGCTGGGCGACGACTGGAACGACACCACCGTGGTGGTGCTGTCGGAGTTCGGCCGCACCTTCCGCGAGAACGGCGACAAGGGCACCGACCACGGCCATGGCACGGTGCACTGGGTGCTCGGCGGCCGCGTGCGCGGCGGCCGCATCGCCGGCGAGCAGGTCGCCGTCACCCAGCCGAACCTGCTGCAGAACCGGGACTACCCCGTGCTCAACAATTACCGCGACGTGCTCGGCGGCCTGATGCAGAAGTTGTGGGGGCTGCGCGCCGGCCAGGTGCAGTCGGTGTTCCCGCAGGCGCGGCCGGTCGACCTCGGGCTGGTCTGAGCCGGACGCTCAATCACCGATGCGGTGGTAGGTCGCCTCCATCACCGGCTCCCAGTTCGCCCCCTGGTCGAAAGAACTGGCCAGCTCCAGCCGGAAGCATTTCGCATCCTGCAGCGTGTACCGATGCCGTGTCTCGCCACGTGGCGAGCGCCGGACGATCACCAGCATCCCATCCTGCCACGCGCCACCGGCCGGTTCCTGCGGCACGAATCCGTAGCTGTCGAACCAGTACAGCGCCACACGGTGGTCTGCCCCGGTGGCGAACACCGCATGCACTTGCAGGGCCGGATGACCGTCACGCTGCTGCCGGTAGTCCTGCACCAGCACGCGCCCGCCGAGTTCGATGCGCGCTTCGATGAAACCGCGCGCCAGCCCCGCTGGCCCCCAGCGCGTGGCCGAAATCCGCTCCTCGCCTTCCCAGCGGCCAGCCATCCGTTGCCATGCATCCGTCATGTCGCTCCCCCGACGGTTCCGTATCGATTACCGCGCCGCACCCGCCACCAGCAGGTGCTTGGCCAGTTGGCCCTGCAGCTGGCCAAGCGCCCGCACCAAGTGCAGGGTGGCGAAGAACAGCAGCACGCCACCGACGCCCACAGCGATCAGCTCACCCCAGCCCGGCACGTGCGGGCCCATGCCCCAGTCGAAGGTGAGGGTGCCGTCGGCAAACACATGGTTGATGCCGTCCATATCGATCAATCGCGCGAACGGCACCGCCATTCCGGCCAGCGCCATCGTCATCAGCGTCACGGTCAGCGTGAAGTACGCGATGCCCAGCGGCAGCATCAACACCATGTAGAACATCGTGGTCCAGGTGCGCCAGTCGGTGAACATCGCGCCGATGCGCTGCAGCAGCGATCCGTTCTGCGCCGGGTACGGCGGCCGACGCGGCATGCGCACGCCGAGCATCGCCTCGACGATGCGCCCCTCCATCAGCGACATCGCACGCACCACACCGAAGAACAGCACGATGAACGGGATGCCGATGATCAGCACCGACAGGCCCGCCGACATCGACAGCCCGACCACCACCAGCACGAAGTAGGCGATGCCGGTGCCCAGGGCCAGCAGCATGTAGAACAGCGCGCCCCACGCACGCACGTCGGCGGCCACGCCGAAGAAGCGGCCCAGCAACGAGCGGCGCTTCGGCACCGGGGGCGGCCGCAGCGCGCGCTGGATCCTGATTTCCTGGTCGCGGTACAGCTCGGCCACCTCCTCCGGCGCCCCGTAGCTGCCGACGACGTGAGCGAGCATGTCCGCCTCGCTGCGTCCCGGCTGCTCGGCCAGTTCGGCGCGCAGGTGTTCCTCGGCGTCGTACAGCGCGTCCTGGATCAGCGCGGGATCGGCCCCGCGCAGGGCGTCGCGCAGTTGCGCGAGGTATTCGGCGATCGTGCGTGGCGCATTCATCACAGCTCTCCCTCCAGAACCCGGTCCATCGAGTCGCGCGTGGCGTGCCAGGCGTCGGTCCAGACGCGGAGCACCTCGCGACCCGTCTTGGTGATGCGGTAATAGCGGCGCGGCGGCCCGCTGACCGAGGGCTCGACCTCGCTGCTGAGCAGCTCGGCGGCCTCCAGGTTGCGCAACACCGGATACAGCGCGCTCTGCTTGCCCGCGAGCACGCCCTCCCCCGCCGCCTCCAGCCGCTTGGCGATCTGGTAGCCGTACATCGGCTGCCGCGCACGACCCAGCACGGAGAGCAGCGCCAGCGATACCGTGCCGGCCGACAACTCCTTCTGGAACTTCTTCAGCGCGCTGGCGACGTCCTCATCCACGGCTTGCCCGCCCTGCTACCTGTGTCGGCATCAAGCATAGTGTTTAGTTATGACTAGTCCATGGGCATGAAGTCATGGCGTTCGATGCAACTGGCTTGTGGTGACTTTGTTGTGACGCCCAAGTGAGGGGATTACCGCCCCATCTCCCTATCCACGCGTGCGCTATGCGCACAAACCACAAGTGCTGCTCGGTAGCGACGCATTCGTTATTCCATTCCGGACTATTTCAGCTCAAGATACCCGGCACGTTGCCGCTACATGGGCGCCCGAGTCGTCCAAGGCCCCAAAACTTGCCTGGTCATAACGACCGAGGCGAACCACAGAAGTCGAGCACGCAGGGAGTCATGCTCCGCGCCCCCACCCATCATCGGTGGTCAACGCACGATTACACCCTGGAGCAAAACGATGCCGACCCCATGGACAGCACGCCCATCGCCCCGAAGCGGTCGAGCCCCGTCGTCGACTGACCCGCCCTGCCTGCATGCTGCACAGGGCCGGGTAATGCCCGCTCGCGACACAGCGATCCCTTCAGCACCTCGCCCCAGCGCTGGCTAAGCCAGCGCTAATGCCACCCGCTCATGCTGCCTGCTGGGGGACTGTGTGCCCTCCAGACGGGCGCGCCGTAAAACGTAACCTTCGGATTTCACCACTTCATATGACAGCCCACTCAGTTTCGCGGACGGGCAAGGAATGCACCGCTTTCGACGCCGCAGCGCCGGCCAGCCCCAAGGACCGCCTGGCAGACATCGAGACACTCATCACCAGGCATCGCCATGCGATCTGCGGGCTACTCTCCGCTGCGCTCGGCATCGTTTCCATCGCTGAGCCGGTCACTGTCCATATCCGGCAGAACGATGCATGGTTGACAGCGGCCATCAGCCTCGCTGTGGCGTGCTTCGCCAATGCCGCCCTCACCCTGGGCCGCAACGCACGGCTGGCAACGCACCTGCTGGTGGCGATGGTGGCGGGATTCGTGGTGCTGCAGGTGGACATGCGCACCGGCATGGCCTGGGCGTTTATCGTGCCGCCGCTGATTCTTTTCATGCACCCGCCCCGACGCGGCTTTGCCTATGTGGTCGGCGTCGCCGGCGTGCTTTTGATCGCGTGTTTCTCGTTACACGACGCGCGCGACCTGCAGCGCGCCGACAACATCGATTTCATCTGCAGTTTCGCAGTAGTGACCACGGTGTCCACGCTGTTCTCCCGTGATCTGCTGGCCACCACCGCGGCCGTCACCGCCATTGCCTTTCGCGACCCGCTGACCGGGCTGCTGCAGCGGGACATTTTCGAGTCCCTCGCGAAGGCGCAGATGAAGCGCGCTGCATTCGGCGAAGCCGCGCTGTGCGTCGCGATTATCGACATCGACAACATGAAGCGGATCAACGACGAATGGGGCCACGCAGCCGGTGATTTCGCGATTCAGCACGTGACACGTGCTCTCACCGCCGCCCTGCGCGAGGCAGACCTGTGCTCAAGGATCGGCGGCGACGAGTTCATGGTGCTGTTCAACGGCGCCGATGCCGACCAGGCGAGCCAGATCGTCGAGCGGGTGCTGCATTGCGTGAGCATCCCCGATGCCAGGGCCCCGTGGCATTCCGAGCATCGGCTGACCGTGTCGGCAGGCGTCGCCCAGCTTCGTGGCGATGAGAAATTCTCCGATCTCTACCTGCTGGCCGACCGCGCGCTCATCAGAGCCAAGCGCAAGGGCCGCAACCTCGTGGCCGGTTCGAACTGAAGAGCGCACCTCCATGGTCAATGACACGCCGCCGCGCCGCACTCCCTCGCCCCTGTCGGGGATCGCTCGGCGACTGACGGGCTTGCGCAATATCGGCCGGAGTCTCCGTGACCGCGTGCTCATACTGACCGTACTCGCCGCACTCCCGGGCCTGCTGGTGGCGGTGGCAGACGGACTCAACCTGAGCCGGGTGCAGGAGTCCAATGCCCGACAGGCGCTCTATCAAACGCTCAGCCACAGCAAGAGCGATTACGCCGATGCTGTGGATGACCTGCTGTCCGACACCGATATCCTGGTGCGAAGCAGCACCGAGGACGGAACACGGTGCCCGTCCATGCTGCCAATCATGGCCAAGCTGCACCCGGACTACGCGATCGTCGCCATCATGGCGCCTACCGGCGCGACTGTTTGTTCGACCCACGCGAGCACGGCTGCGGCTGGCTGGCTCGACGCCATGCATGTGACGATCGATCGGCTGACCCTCGGCCAGAGCAACTCACAGAGCACCCTGGTGGCAGCACACCACGGTTACCCGATGATGCTCGTGTCGGCTCGACGGACCGGGAGCGCCGCAGCCCCCGGCTCGATTGCCGTCATTGCCACGCCTTACTCCCCGCTCGAGCGCCTCGGTCCCTCCCGCGATGGCGCACAGATCAGCATAGACCTGCGCGATCCCGCCGGGCACCTGATCCACGTCAGGAACAGGGGAACCGGTTACAGCAATGCGGCACCGACAACCGACGACGTTTCGCCGGGAGCTGACGACCTGTCGCTGCAGAGCGACAATAAAAGCATCCGGGCCACTCTTCGACTGATCCATCACGGGCTGCCAAGCGTGCTACGCATCGAGCTGCCCAAGTCCATCGTTTACTCCGACGCCTACGTGTCGCGCCAGCACAACACGGCGTGGCTCGCCTGCGCCCTGGCGGCGCTGCTCATGGTGGGTGCCATGGTCGGCCGGCAGATGATCGCCGTGCCAGCCGGGGCGATCATGCGCACCATCACCCGCCTTTCCAACGGGGACCTTGCCGCGCGCACCGGCCTTCGCACCAAGCGTGACGAACTTACGCAGGTCGCCTCCGCGCTGGACAAGATGGCCGACACGCTGGAGCAGGAGGACATCCGCCGCACTCGATCTCTGGACCTGCTCCGGCAAACCAACCGTCTTCACGAGATGCTCGGTGTGATCGGTGCCGCGACCGGTGCCCGGGACGATGACGGCGCATTCTTCGAGGATATCTGCCGGCTTGCCGTGGAGATCGGCGGCATACGCGCCGCCGGCATCTTCGAGTTGAGGGAGGCGGGCGACCATCCTCTGGTCACACTCGCCTCCCACCCCGCCCCCCCAACCGACGCCGGCCAATCGAACCACCTGCTGCCAACCGCCAATCGTGCCGCGCACTCTTGGCACGTCGAAACGGTGCATGCGGCCGGCGAACGCGGCACGGGGGCGACGGTGGCGATTCCGCTGGGCCATGCCCAGGACGGTCGCAAGCGCATCATCGCGTGCGCATTCGACGACGCCCGGCTGCTCGAGGAAACCACCTATCGCCTGCTTGGCCAGATCGCACAGGACGTACAGCTGGGCGCGCGCATCATCCAGACCGAATCGGCGCTGCAACACGCGCGCAGCCATGATGCGAGCACCGGTCTGCCCAATGAAACCCATTTCTACGACAGGGTACACAGGGCCTTGCGCGACCCGAAGCGCAAAGACGCCGCCGTCGGCGTGTGCCTTCTGGACGCCGGTATCGAGAGCGCCGCGGCGGGTAAGAGCCTGGTCTCCGCCAAGACCCACGTCATCCAGTTAGCCGAGCGCATTGCATCGCGGCTCGGCCAAGCAATCGACATGGCGCTCCTCCCCGGTCCGTCATTGGGAGTTCTCGTCACCCCCGGACTGGACCACGCTTCCACTCGGGACTGGCTGGACGCTTTGGCCAAAGCAGCCGTGTCCCACGACGACAAGGCGACCGTTGATCCTGGCCCACCCTTGCGCATGGGGGTCGCGTTCTGGCCGGAAGGCGGCGACACGCCGCAATCCCTGCTTGAATCGGCGCAAATCGCGCTGCGAGCTGCCACCGGCCGGGAGGGTGCCATCACCTACTACAGCAAACAGTTGGGGGACGTTGCGCGCGAACTCAGGGAGATCGAGCGGGCAATGCCGGGCGCACTTGCCGACGGTGCAATGCAGTTGCACTACCAACCGATCGTCGACCTCGCAACATCGCAGATCGCAGGATTCGAGGCCCTACTGCGCTGGAGCGACATCCGGCTGGGTTACATCGCGCCATCGAAGTTCATTCCGATCGCGGAACGCTCGGGCCTGATCTCCGCGATCGGCAGGAAAGTCCTGCGCGATGCATGCACACAGGCCTCGCACTGGGCCCGCGAAGCGAGCAGCGACCTGTTCATTACCGTGAACGTCTCGCCGGTCCAGCTGACTGATCGGGATTTCGTCAGAAACGTGCGGGACACTTGCGGTAAAGCTGAAGCAGAGCCGCAGGCGGTCAAGATTGCCTTCGAGATCACCGAGAACGACCTGATCGCCGATATCGCTCACGGCGCTCGAGTCCTGCAGGATCTGAAAGAGGCCGGGATCGATATCCTCATCGACGATTTCGGCAGCGGCTATTCCTCGCTCAGCTACCTGCATCGTCTACCCATAGACGCACTGAAGATCGACAAGTCGATAACCCGCGACTTGTCCATCAGCGACCGCGCGCGCGCCGTATGCAGCGGGATCGTGGCCATCGCCAAGAACCTGCAGGTCCGTACCATTATCGAAGGCATCGAAACGGCCGAGCAGGTGGCCCTGGCCAAGGCCCTGGGTTGCGATTTGGCCCAGGGCTTCCTGTTCGGCAAGGCCTCGGACCCGGCGTCAGCCTGGGCACGGGTGGGCAGGCCCCTGGTTTGAGCCCATCGAAAGCATCGTTTCGAACACTGCGCTGGGAGGTCTGGGAATCGAATGTGCGCCCGATCCGCGCCGTCGAACGCGAGGCCCGGTCGTGGTCCAGGAATTCCCGCGGCAGGGTCGTGACGACCGCACCTGGGATGACCGGTGCCGACCCAGAATCCATATCGGGCCGGATTTTGCGCCGGCGAAAGCACGTCCCATCGTGCACGGCCGTCGCGGGCATCGGTACCAGGCGCCGCACCACCCGCCCGCGCGATCGATCAACCCGGTACGCGCATCCGTTGGCGTCGTTTGCTTTTCCGCATGAGGGCCGCGATCGCCGTCGCCATATGCTCGGCATCGAGAAAATGGTAATTGCGGTAATCGAGAAAGGCATCCAGGACGACACCCGCATCGACATCGAGCGCCTCGCAATAGGCTACGAATTCCATGATGTCGATTCGGCGCTCGCCGCGCTCGCACTTGGACACGTAAGACTGGGTTGTGCGGAGGCGCTGCGCCAGCTGCGCCTGGGTGATGCCCACCTCCTCCCTGACCTGCTGCATGAAGCTGAGGAGCAGGTGGTAGTGGTCCTTGTGGATGGTTCGCGTCATTGCGTCACTACTGTGTTTGACGCACCGTAGATTCCTCGTCGAAATAGTCCAAAACGGAATATTTTCCGTTTAAGATCCACGACTCGGGGCCGCTAATTGCAAACGCCATCCTGTTGCCTTCCAGCAAGTGATGGATGAAACGGCCGCCATCAGGACAGGTGCATCGCACCCACCCCAGGGCGGCAAATATTTGCGATACGCATCCCGAATTAATCCGGCGGGCACGTCCGCCGCGTTCCTTCGGGTCACATGCCTTTTCGGAGAACGAACATGCAACTCCCGCAGTGGACGATCAAGGTCAGGTTGATAGTTACGCTAGGCATACTTTCGGCACTGTTGGCCGCGGTCGGCATCATGGGCATGGTGGACCTGTCCGGCAGCAACGTCGCCCTGCGCGACATGCATGCCAACAAGCTGGTCCCCGCGATGGCGCTGGCCCAGGCGCTGGACCTGCTGGGCAGCGAACGAACCTCGGTGCATCGCGCGATCGGTTCGCGCGATCCCGCCCACGCAGCGTCCGCCGAGCAGGCGCTGCAGGCGGACGCCGGCGACCTGAAGCAGTTCCTCGGCACCTTCCACCAGGCCAGCCTCTCGCCGCAGGAAGCCACCATCGGCCAGCACCTGGACGCGGACCGCAGCGCGTTCCAGCAAGAGATGAACTCGGCGGTCTCCGATCTGGCCGCCAAGCACTACGACCAGGCCACCCAGACCATGGACGGGCCGGCTGAAAAAGACTACGGCGCCCTGCGCCACGACATCGGCGCCCTGTTCAACCTGCAGGAAAAGATCGCCTCGGCCTCCTTCGCCACCGACGAGGCGCGTGAGTCGCGTGCGGCGGAGACCACCATCGGCGCCATCGCACTCGGCCTGCTGCTCGCCGGCGCGATCGGCTTCCAGCTGGTGCGCTCGATCTCCCGTTCGCTCGCCGAAGCGGTGCGCGTGGCGGACAACATCGCTGGCGGCAAGCTCAACAACCGGGTGGAACGGATCTCCGGCGACGAAGTCGGCAAGCTGCTGCTGTCGCTATCGCGGATGGACGCGAAGCTGGCCGAAGTGGTGGCGGATGTCCGCGCCGGCTCCGAGTCGGTGAGTACCGCGGCCCGCCAGATTGCCCAGGGCAACGACGACCTCAGCCAGCGCACCCAGGAGCAGGCGTCGAGCCTGGAGGAAACCGCCTCCTCGATGGAGGAGATGACCGCCACCGTGCGGCAGAACGCCGACAACGCCGTGCACGCCAATCATCTGGCCCGCGGTGCACGCGAGCAGGCCGAGCACGGCGGCAGCGTCGTGCAGCGTACTGTCGAGGCGATGGAGCAGATCTCCGCCTCTAGCCAGAAGATCGCCGACATCGTCGGCCTGATCGACGAGATCGCGTTCCAGACCAACCTGCTCGCGCTCAACGCCGCCGTCGAGGCCGCCCGCGCCGGCGACCAGGGCCGCGGTTTCGCCGTGGTCGCATCCGAAGTGCGCAACCTGGCGCAGCGCAGCGCCGCGGCCGCCCGGGAGATCAAGGGCCTGATCGGCGACAGCTCGGAGCGCGTCCGACTGGGTGCCGAACTGGTCGACGAATCGGGACGCGCGCTGGCGGGCATCGTCGACAGCGTGAAGAAGGTCACCGATATCGTTTCGGAGATCGCAGCGGCCAGCTCGGAACAGTCCGCCGGCATCGAGCAGGTGAATCTCGCCGTGACCCAGATGGACGAGGTCACCCAGCAGAACGCGGCGCTCGTCGAGGAAGCGGCCTCGGCCAGCCGGGCGATGGAAGAGCAGGCCATGAGCCTGCGCCGCCAGGTCGCCTACTTCCGGATCGACGAAGAGGCACCCCCCACTGGCGCAGAGGCAGCCAAGTCACCGCGCCCGGTCGCATCCAGGATGTCCAACGCCCCGGTCGCCGTCGCGGCGGCGGGAGGCTGGAACGAGTTCTGAGCGGTGCCCCGGCAGCCCCGCATCGTGCGATGCGATGCGGGGCCACGCTGACTTTGCGAAGTACCCCTTTTCATCCCGGGAGCATCGAGTCAATGCGAAACAGCATGGAGACGCTGGCCGAGCTGCAGCGGCAGCCGAGGTTGCTCGCTAAACGCTACTTCCTGCTCGGCCTGGCCTGGGTCGCGATCTCCGACTCCATCGCCATGACCCTGCCACCGGGAGAGTGGGCAGACGTCTATTTCGCCTCCAAGGGCCTGCTGTTCGTGGTGCTGTCGGCGGTGCTCATCTATGGGCTGCAGCGCCGCGCCGTCGACCGCTTCCTGCAGAGTCGATCCCGACTGGATCGCCTCGAGCGCAGCTACTCCCGGCTGGTCGACAACCTGCCGTTGCCGTGTTTCGTGGTCCACCCACAACACGGCCACATCCTGGAGGCGAACCGGGCGGCCAACGACACCTACGGCATGCAGGCGCCGGCCGGGCGCATCCGCCGGCTGGCGGACCTGGATGCCGCTCCGCGCCTCGCGCTACCGGACGCGCCCGGCGAGCAACTGGCCCGGCACCGGCGCGCCGACGGCAGCGATGCCGAAGTGCGCCTGCTGAGCACGCGCCTGCGTCGCGAGGAAGGCGACGTGGATCTGGTGGTCTGCCTGGACATCACCGCGCAGCTCCACGAACAGGAGCTGCAGCGCCTGCGCGCCGGCATCGATCCGCTGACCGGCCTGCCGACCCGCGGCGTGCTGCACGAGCGGATCGGCCGGTCCATCCGCACGGCGCCGGACGGCCACCGGATGGCCGTGCTGTTCATCGACCTGGATCACTTCAAGCTGATCAACGACGTCCAGGGCCATCCCGCCGGCGATCGCCACCTGCGCGACATCGCCATGCGGATCGGCGCATTCGCGGACCACCACGTGAGCGTGGGTCGCTTCGGGGGCGATGAGTTCATCGTGGTGATGACCGGCCTCGACGACGACGATGCACCGGTCAGGCTGGCACGCGACATCCGCGCCGCGGTCGCCGAAGCCGTCTGCACCGACGACTTCGGCGTCGCCGGCACGTGCAGCATCGGCATCGCATGGTGGCCCGAGCACGGAGCGGATGCCGACACCCTGCTCAGTGCGGGGGATGCCGCGCTCGCCCATGCAAAGCAGAGCGGACGCGACCGGATCGTCGCCTTCGATCCGAGCATGCGGCGTGCGGCGACCCGCTACGTATCGCTGGTACAGGGGCTGCGCCAGGCCCTGGCGGCGGGCCGCATACGTTTCCGCTACCAGCCCCAGTACTGCCTCTCGACCGGGGAGGTGGTCGGCGTCGAGGCACTGAGCACCTGGCACGAGCCCGATGGCTCGGAGGTCAAGGCCAGCGAGTTCATCCCGGTCGCCGAACGCAGCGGCCAGATCGTCGAGCTCGGCCTGCTCGCCCTGCGCGAGTCGCTGGCGCAGCTGGGGGCGTGGAGCCGCGACGGGGTCTACCGCGGCCCGATCGCGGTCAACGTCTCGCCGGTGCAGCTGCGTCAGCACGGCTTCGTCGACCAGGTCCACGCCTCGATCATCGCCTCGGGGCTGCGGATGGACCGGGTGGAACTGGAGATCACCGAGACGGTGGCGCTGCATCTGGACGATGAGCTCCGCACCAGCCTGATCCGACTGGCCGCCATGGGCGTCACCATCGCGATCGACGATTTCGGTCGCGGCTACTCCAGCCTCTCGCACTTCAAGCGCCTGCCGATCGGCAAGGTGAAGATCGACGCCTCGTTCGTACGCAACGTGGACCGGCTGACGGACAGCCAGGCGATCGTCAGCTCGATGCTGCAGATGGCCGCCTCGCTGGGCATCGGCACGGTCGCCGAGGGGGTCGAGCGGATCGAGGAAGCACGCTGGCTGCGCGACCATGGCTGCGACGCGGTGCAGGGGTATCTGCTCGGCCGTCCGGCCGCGGCCGACCGGCTCGACCTGGAGCGCAGCAGGACGCTCGACCCACCCGCCTGATCCCGCCCACTCCCCTGCAGACTGGCCTGCGGCGGCGCGGCGGCATGTCGCATGCCCGACGCGTTGGCGGCGGACGGCGCGAGGTGCACACTGACCGCTCCGGCGGATGCCCACGCGTCGAATCCCATGCAGCGAGACAAGCACCGCAGCGATCGCAGGCAAGGGGGCGCCATCGACATCCGGCTCGAGGCGCCGGGCCCGCTACTCGCGACCGCCGCCGATCGCGAGTGTCGCCGTATCGTCCGCGCCCTGGCCGACACGCGCCACCGCCATCACGGCATCCATCGGGCACGCAAGGCGATCCGTACGCTGCGCGCCCAGCTGGGCCTGCTGAAGCCAGCACTCGACCGGCCCGGTCGCGAGCGCCTGCGCCGGATCGATGCGCGGCTGAAGCGGCTGTGCCGAAGCCTTTCGCCGCTGCGCGATGCGCATGTGGCCGCCGTCACGGCCAGCACGCTGCGCGGAACGGTGACACCGGCCGCTCGGTCGGTGCTCGAGGCGGCACTGGTCGCCCGGCGCGATGAAACCCTGGAGGACGCGTTGCGCCAGGACCCCGGCTTCCGCGACCGGCGCGAGACCACGGGAGCGATCCGCGCCGAGGTCGCCGCCCTGCCCTGGCACGCGCTGGGGGAACGTGCCGCCAGGCGCGCACTCCGACGTAGCCGCAAGCGTGTCGAGCGTGCGGAGCGCAAGGCCCGCCGCTTGCCCACGTCGCCGATGCGACACCGCTGGAGACGACGCCTGCGTCGGCTGCGCCTGCAGCTGGAAGCGTTCCATGCAGCGCTGCCCACCGGGCCCGACGCCGTGCCGACGCACGCTGCCGGACATCACGCACTGAAGCAGCAGACCGACCGTCTCGGCCACCTGCAGGACGTGCAGCTGATGTGCCGGCTGGCACGGCGGATCGCACCGGTGCGCGACGATCCGGTGCTGCGCACCGTCCTGGCCGCGGCCATGCGCGAGGCGCGCGCCGGCTTCGCCGCCGATGACCGCGGATGAGGGCCCCGCCACGCCCCCCCGGATCACGGCGCGACGAGCCGAGCCGCGTGTACCGCCGCAGCCACGCACGGGCCTTGAGCCGGGCTAGTCCCGCAACTCCCACGTGCGGGTCCTGAAATCGAACGACCACACGGCGAACGGCATGTAGGTCACCCCGTAGAAAAAGTGCGGCACCTGCCCCTCCTCCTCGTAACCGGCGAAGTCCAGGCTGGCGACCAGACCGTCGTGCGACAGGCCGATTTCGGTGAGATCGTCGGGGTATCGATGATGGACGGCGTGGAACTGCTCGATCTCCGCGACGATGGCATCCGCATGGCTACGCGCCACCGCATGCCGCCAACCCTGGACAGCCGCCACCACCAGCAGTGCAGCCACCCACACCCCGAACTCGGCGGCCACATGCGCTCGCGCTTCCGGCCTCCGGATGAACCGCAAAGCGGCGGCGGGCAGCCAGATCAACAGCCCCAGCACGACCATGTAGGCCATGAAACCGGCGTGTGGCACCGACAGCAGCGCAGCTGCCAGTGACGCCATCGCGACCGGCCCCCAAAGCAGACGCAGCTGCTCCGCAAGTCGCATCACGGCGTCGGGCTTCCCTGCATCGTCGGCAGTCGCGAGGCGCGTTGACGACGGCGCAGCTTGACCACCAGGTCGATCGCCACGAACAGCATCACCAGCGCGATGCCGCCGCGCGCGCCCTGGTCGGTCGCCTCGGCCAGGAACATGCCGCCGGTGGCGACCCACCAGCCGAGCAGCAGCAGCCAGGCTGCGTCGAACGCGATATCCAGCCGGCGCAGGTGCACCGACCAGCGCCCCTGCGAAAGTGCCCGCGCCATCACCACGAAATGACCGATCCACAGCGGCAGCGCGAGCCAGGCACGCCCGTGCAGGAAGGCCGGATCGAAGGCGAGCACGCCCGGCAGCGGCGGTGGCATGGCGCCCACCAGCCACGGCAGGCTGGTCATGCCGGCCACGCCCACCACGAAGCCGGCCAGGCCGAACGCCATCGCGCCGCGATGGACGCGTTCGGGATCCACCTGGTGCGGACTCCAGGCCGGCTTCGGCAGGCCGCGCTGGCGCAGCCACGCCGCCAGCAGCGAGAGCATCACCAGCAGGCCCGGCCACCACAGGGCACCCAGTCCCCAGCTCAGCCACCAGCGGGCGAACGACTCGCCGCGGAACACGCCGGGCAGCGTGAGCGCCCACTGCAGGCCGACACCAACCAGCGCCATCCAGACGAACGTGCGGGTCTGCTCGGCAGGAACGATGACCAGGCCCGGCGCGCGATAGCGCGCGGCGACCTCCGTCGGCGTGCCGAAGCCGCGCAGCAGCTCCAGCACCATGGCGTCATCGGCCGGCCGGCCCGCCTCGCGGGCGCGGTCGTCGAGCATGTCGGCCAGCAGGCCGCGCAGCTCCAGGTCGATGCCTTCGCGCGCGCCACCGGGAACCCGGCGCATCACCTCGGCCAGGTAGGCGTCGATCACCTCGTTCGGATTCATGTCGTCCCTCCCTCCAGCAGTCCGGCCATGGTTCCCGCCAGGGCATTCCATGAAGCCGTCAGTTCGGCGAGCAGGTGCTCGCCGGCGTCGTTGAGCCGGTAATAGCGGCGCGGTGGGCCATCCTCGATGCGCCATTCGGAGGCGAGCAGGCCCTGCGCCTCCAGCCGTCGCAGCAGCGGATACAGCGTCCCCTCCTCGATCGGCATGCCGCGCACGGCCAGCGCCTGGCGCAGCGAATAGCCGTACTGCCTCTCGCGCAGCTGCGAGAGCACGGCCAGCACCAGCGCGCCCCGGCGCAACTCGAGCTCCAGCTTGGGCAGCGGGTTGTCCGTCAGCTTGACCATGCATCACCCCGTATCGTGTGACGCATCATACATAGAGTTACACAGTATGCAAGCACAGGCCGGCAAAGGCGCTCAGCGGCCAGGCTCAGGCCGCCGGTTCGAGCAGTTCGCCAGGCGTGGCGGCGAGCCGGTGGAAACCGAGCCGCCCGCGCTTGGCATGCCGTTTGGCGCGGGCGGCGAGGGTCGCGATCAGTTCCGGCCGGCGCGGCGCCTGCGCCGGTACCTGCACCGCGCCGATCGACACCGTGGTGAGCGCGAAGAACTGACGCGCGCCGCGGCGATCCTCGCCCTCGATGCCACCCCGGGCGAGGTCGTCCTCGTCGAACAGCACGCGGGCGCGTTCGTTGAACTCGGCGATGATGTCCGCGCACCGCGCCTCCCAGTCCCCGCTCTGGAACAGCACCATGAAATCGTCGCCGCCGATGTGGCCAACGAAGTCGTGGCGGGCGTCGATGCGCGCGGTGAGGATCGCCGCCAGCAGGCGGATCATCTCGTCGCCGCGGAAGTAGCCGTACTGGTCGTTGAACGGCTTGAAGTCGTTGAGATCGACATAGGCGGCGACGAACGGCCGCTGCTCGCGCATCAGCCGCTCGATGTGCTCGGTGACCGGGATGTTCCCGGGCAGGAAGGTCAGCGGGTTGGCGTAGCGCGCCGCCTCGATGCGCTGCTCGGTGACCCGCCGCACCAGCGACTCGCCGGTGCCCAGGCCGAGGTAGCGCCCCTCGCGGGTGACGATGAAACCGTCGGTGAGGTAGCGCTGGTCCTCGCCGCGCAGCACGTCGGTGAGGCTGTCCAGCGACTGCTGCTCGTCGCACAGCAGCGGCTCGGCGTGCATGAACACGGTGCACGGCTTGCGCCCGAACAGTTCGCGCGCAAACGGCTGCGCCATGCGCTCGGCGAACACGCGGCGGTTGATCAGGCCGACCGGGCGATCGTGCTCGGTCACCGCCACCGCATGCAGCGACTCGTGCCGCGCGAACAGCGCCACCACGTCGTCGTTGAGCTGGCTCGCGTCGACGTGGGGCGCGGCGATCACCATGTGCCCGGCCTGCAGCGGCCGCTGCGTCACCGGCCCGCGCGGTCGCGGCGGCACCGGCACGGACTGGCTGCGGATCGCCTCGCGCGCCTCCGCGCACACCTCGCCCACCAGGTGCGGCAACGGCGAACCCAGCAGATAGCCCTGCGCGTAGGTGATACCCAGCTCGCGCAGCATGCGCAGGTCTTCGGGTTGTTCCACGCCCTCGCCGACCAACTCGGCGCCGAGCGTCTCGGCCACACTGCACAGCGCGCGCACGATGGCGAGTTTCTCCGCGCTGCGCGCCAGCCCGTTGACCAGGTAGCGATCGATCTTCACCGCCTCCGGATGCAGCTCGTTCCACATCTCGAAGTTGGAGTGGCCGTTGCCGAAATCGTCCAGCGCGATGCGCGCGCCGCGTGCGCGCAGGTAGCCCAGCGCGTGGGCCAGCTCGGCCGGGTCCTCGACGATGTCGCGTTCGGTGATCTCCACCGTGATGCGGTCCATCGCCAGGCCGGCACCACCCAGCGCCGCGATTACCTGGTCCGGCTGCAGGCCGCCGTGCAGGATCGCCTGCGCGCTCAGGTTCACCAGCAGCCGGCCATGCCCGCCCTGCGCCGCGAACGCAGCGCACACGGTGCGCGCGGCCAGCAGCTCGAACTCGCCCAGCCGCCCCTTGGCGCGGGCCAGGTCAAGCATGTCCAGCACACTGAGGCCGCTGGCCGCCTCGGTCGGACGGCTCAATCCCTCGTGCGCGACCACCGCCAGCGTGTCCAGCCGCACGATCGGCTGGAACACCGCGCGCAGACCGGCACCGCCGGTGACCTGGTCCAGCAGCGAGCAACCGCGATCATGACCGGATGCCGGGTCCATCGCGCCCCGGCCTCAGGCCGCCGCCTCGTCGACGACCGGTGCCGCGCGCGACGGTTCCGGTACCACCCCATGCAGGTCCGGCAGGCGGAAGAAATCCACGTCGCACACCAGCGCGGTCACCGATTCCAGCATGGCCCGGCTCGCCGCTGCGGCCTGCTCGCCGAGTGCGGCGTTCTCCTGGGTCATCGCGTCCATCGCGGTCACCGCCTGACTGGCCGCGGCGATCTCTTCGGCCTGGCTGCGGCCGGCGGCGAGGATCACCGTTACCGTTTCGGCCAGGCGCTCGACGCTGTGGCCGATGCTGTCGATCACCTCGCCGGTGCGGTTCACCCGCTCCATCCCGGCGCGCACCGCCTGCTCGCTGTCGGTCACCAGGCCGCGGATGTCACGTGCCGCTTCGGAGCAGCGCTGCGCCAGTTCGCGCACTTCGCTGGCGACCACGCCGAAGCCCCTGCCATGCTCGCCGGCGCGCGCCGCCTCGACCGCCGCATTGAGCGCGAGCAGCCGGGTCTGGAAGGCAACCTGGTCGATCAGGTCGAGCATCTCGCCGACGCTGCGGCTGGTGGTCTGGATCGCCCCCATCGAATCGATCGCCTCGCCGACGGCGGTGCGGCCGAGCCCGGCCTGGGTCCGCGCCTCGACCACTGCGCGATCGGCCTGGATACCGTGTTCGCGATGGCCCGCCAGCGTGGCGGCGACGCGCGACATCGCGCCGGAGGTCTGCTCCAGCCGCATCGCCTGCAGTTCGGTGCGTTGGCTCAGTGCATCGTTGCCGTCGGCCATGCTCGACGCCCCCTGGTCGAGCTCGGCGGCACGCTGGCGCACCCGGCGGACCACCTGCGCGAGCTGCTGGTCCATGCCCTTGAGGCCGTGCAGCAGCCGACCGATTTCGTCGTCATGGCCGGGGTCGACCGGCGCGCCCAGCGCACCCTCGGTGATCCGCGCGGTCACCTGCGTGGCGGCCGCCAGCCGACCGGTGAGCTGGTGCAGGATGCGCAGGTCCATCCAGAGCGTGAGCCCCAGCGCCGCCAGCGCCACGACGACCAGCACGTACAGGCCGATGCGGTTGGTCCGGTGCTGCGTGGCGGCGGCAGCCTGGCCATCGTCCAGCGCCGCGGCGAACAGGTTGGAGAAGTCGCTCTTCAGCGGGCCGTAGGCATCCTGCACGTCGTTGGACACCTTCAGCCGGCCCAGGTCGAACTGCTCGGCCTCGAGCAACTGCATGGTCTCGTCCACCGCCTGGTCGAATGCCGCACTGTGCGCATCGACCAGCGCCAACGCCTTGTGCTGGCGGATACCGAAGCCGCTGTCCTCGAGCCGCTTGCGGTACCTGGCGATGTCCATGCGACGTGCCTTGATCAGCGTCCTGGCATCGTCCACCGACGAGGGCAGCTCGGTGAGCGCGGCATGGGTGAGCGTCTGCAGCACCTCGTTGGCATCGTTCTGGATGCGCCCCACCGCCGACACCGGCGCCAGCGTTTCGGACACCACGCCCTGCAGCCGGGTGTCCGAGCGGCTGAGCAATCCGGCCGAGACCGCCAGCACCAGCAGCAACAGCGCGACGGTGCCGGCGAGACGGGCAATCAGGCGGGCGCCGAACGAGGACAGCGAGGGAAGAGACAGGCGCGGAAGCATGGGATGGCCGGCAGTCGAGAACGTGCGCTTAGCGGCGGGCGGCACCGGAAACTTGAGCGAAATTTCCTATATTTCTCTTTTATTTCAATATGTTGCACGATTCATGACAGGCCATCCGTGTTCCTGTCGAAACCACGCCGCGCAACCACGCAGCACTGCATGCTCGCGCGGTCCGGCTGCATTTTTGTGACGCGGCGCGCTCAGGCGGTGGCGAGCGGCAGGCTTACGCGCACCGACAGACCGCGACCCCAGGGCGCATCGAGCAGCTCGATGGTGGCGCCATGCAGTTCGGCCACCCGCTGCACGATGGACAGGCCCACGCCGTAGCCCTCGTTGTGTCCGCCCGGTTCGCGGTGGAAGCGGGCGAACACTTCGTGCCGGCGCTCCGGCGGAATGCCGGGGCCATCGTCGGTCACCTCGATCCGCACGGCGGTACCGACCTGCCCCAGCGCGAGCAGCACGTGGCCGCCCTCGGAGACGTGCCGCAGGGCGTTGTCGACCAGGTTGCGGATCAGCGCCAGCAGACCCGCGGAATAGCCGCTGACACGAACCGGCACGTCAGGCACTTCCAGCGTCACGTCGACGTGGCGCTCGCCGATCATCGGCGCAAGCTCCTCGATCACTTCGCCGGCCAGCGGCACCAGGTCGACCGTCTCCCGCGGCCGGTCCACGACACCGGCCTCCAGCCGCGCCAGCACCAGCAACTGCTCGACCCGTCGCGCCAGTCCGTTCAACGCCTGCTGCGCCTGGCCGAGCGCGACATCGGCATCGGCCGGGTCGGCATTGCCGATCGCGCCCTCCACGCTGATCAGGCTGGTGGTCAGTGGCGTGCGTAGCTCGTGCGCCACGTCGGCGCTGAAGCGGCGCTCGCGCTCCAGCGCATCCTCCAGCCGCGCGAGCTGGGTATTGAGCGCCTGCACCACCGGGCGCAGCTCGGTGGGGGCGGCCTCGAGCGCCACCGGCTCGCGGCTCCCTGGCGCACGCGCAGCCAGGTTGTCGGCCAACCGGTCCAGCGGCCGCAGGCCGCGGCGCACCGCCCAGCCCACCAGCAGGGCGATCAACGGCAAGCCGACCACCAGCAGCAAGGCGTGGTCGAGCCACAACGCGCGCAGGATGTCGTGACGGCTGTCGTAGCGTTCGCCGGCCACGATGCACACCCCCGCCGGTACGTCGCAGGTGCGGTAGGTGCGCCAGCGATAGCCCTGCCACTCGATGTCGGCGAAGCCCGCGCCGACCGCCATGTGCACCGGCAGGGCCGCGAAGTTCGCGGTGGCCAGGCGCACCCGACCGTCGCGATCGATCACCTGGAAGGCGACCTCGGACTCGAATGTGTGGCGCGACTGCGCCAGTGTCGCTGGCGGCTGGCCGGGCGCCCGGGCGGAACCGGCCAGCGCATCGATGCCGGCGCCACGCACCATCAGCTGCAGCACATGGGCGGCCTGCGCCAGCCGGCCGTCAGCCAGCTCGTCCATCTCGCGCAGCGTGATGCGCATGCTGAACAGGCCCAGCGGCACCAGCACCGCCACCAGCGCGCCGATCACCAGCCAGCGCAGCCGCCAGCGCAGGCTCGACGGCCTCATGCCGGTTCCCGCGGCATCATGTAGCCGAAGCCGCGCACGGTCTGCACCGCATCGGCACCGAGCTTGCGGCGCAGCGAATGCATCAGCACTTCCAGCGCGCCACGCCCGACCGAGTTGTCGAAACCGTAGATGGAGTTCTCCAGCGTCTCGCGCCGCACGATGTGACCGGCGCGCTCCATCAGCGCCTGCAGCAGGGCGAACTCGCGCCGGGTCAGGTCCAGCCGCTCGCCGCGGTAACTGACCTCGGCGCTGCCCAGGTCCATGCTGATCGCGCCCACCTCCAGCCGGTTCGCCGCCACCCCGTGGTGGCGACGCGAGACCGAGCGGATCCGCGCGGCCAGTTCGTCGAGGTGGAATGGCTTGACCAGGTAGTCGTCGGCGCCGGCGTCCAGCCCGCTGACGCGTGCCTCCACGCTGTCGCGGGCGGTCATCACGATCACCGGCGTGGCGACCTTCTGCCGGCGTGCCTCACGCAGCACCTCCAGCCCGTCGCGCCGCGGCAGGCCCAGGTCGAGCAACACCAGGTCGGCGCTGCCGTCGGCCAGGCCGGCGATCGCCGACTGGCCGTCGCGCAGCCAGGTGACGGTGTAGGCGAGCCGCTCCAGCGCGCGCTGGATGGCGGCGCCCAGTTGCGGATCGTCCTCGACCAGAAGGATGTGCACGCCTTGCCCTCGTCTGTCCTGCGCCGTTGCGGCGATCCGGGGAACCATGCCGCATCAACCTTCGAACAAGCTTAACGCTGCCTCCGGCACCCGCCCGGCCGCTAAGGTGAACCGAAGCCAGGCCCGCTAGCGTGACCGTTTTCGATCGCGGACACCACGCATGCCCCGCCCCTCCTCCGCGCGACCGGCGACCGCCCGATGGCCCGCGTTGCTGGCTGCCGTGCTGCTGACCGGCTGTACCAGCTACCACGCGCGGCCGTTGCCGAACCAGGCCGGTGCGCGACGTGTCGCCGACCTGGTCGCCCCGGCGCCGCGCAGCTGGTTGCCGGCACATCGTTTCGACCCCTCCGACGGTCTGGACGTCACCGAGGTGGCCACGCTGGCGGTCGCCAACAACCCGGACCTGCGCACCCAGCGCGATGCGCTCGGCGTCGCGCGAGCCCAGGCCTTCGACGCCGGCCTGCTGCCGGATCCGCAGCTCGACGCCGGCATGGACTTCCCGCGGCACAGCGGCCCGGGCCTGACCAGCGCCTTCAACCTCGGCCTCAGCGCCGACATCACCTCGCTGCTGCTGCGCTCCTCGCGCGTCGCGGCGGCCCGCCAGCAGGCGCGGCAGGTGAACCTGGACCTGCTCTGGGCCGAATGGCAGACGGTGGCGCAATCGCGCCTTCTGTTCGACCAGGTGCAGGCATTGCGCGCGAAGCAGCGCGAACTCGATGCCGAACAGCGCGCGCTGGCCCCGCTGGATGCGCACGTGCAGGCCGCCCTGCGTGCCGGCAACCTCACCCACGACCAGGCCAGCGCCGGGCTCAACGCCCTGTCCGACGTGCGCCAGCAGCGCGCCGACAACGCGCTGGCGCTGCACCAGGCCGAAGCCGACCTGCACCAGTTGCTGGGCCTGTCCCCGGAGGCTCCGCTGTCGCTGGTCGGAGCCGGCTACGACGTCACGCCCACCACGGCACAGGTCGATGCCGCGCTGACCGCGCTGCCCCGGCGACGCCCCGACCTGCTCGCCCTGCAGGCCGGCTACGCGGCACAGGAGGCCTCGTTGCGCGAGGCCATCCGCGCGCAGTTCCCGGCGATCACGCTGGGCGTGAACACCGCGCGCGACACCAGCGCCGTCTACACCAACGGCTTCAGCGTCGGCATCAGCCTGCCGCTGTTCAACCGCAACCGCGGCAACATCGCCATCGCCACCACCACCCGCGAGCAGCTGCGCGACGACTACCGCAGCCGCCTGCTCGCCGCGCACGGCGACATCCGCCACCTGCAGGCCGACCTGGCCACGCTGGATGCGCGACTGGCCACGCTGACCGTCCACGCGCGTGCGCTCGACGCCGGCCGCCGCGCCGCCGAAGCGGCCTGGGCCCGCGGCGACCTCGACTGGCCGACCTACCTCAGCCTGCGCGGCAACGCGCTGGCCGCCGACCTCGCCCTGATCGACCTGCGCCAGCAGCGCGGCACCGATGCCATCGCGCTCGAGGCCCTGCTGGGCAACACCGACCTGGCCTCCACCTCCGACGACCGCAAGGCCGCGCCATGACACCGAAGCTCCCCCCGACCCGTCTCCTGCTGCTCGCCTCGCCGCTGCTGCTGGCTGCCCTGCTCGCCGCGTGCGGCGGCAGTGCCGGCGGTGACGACGACGATGACGCCGCTCCCAGCGCAAAAGGCGTGGTCGCCGTGCAGACGGTGACGCCCACCCGCGCCGCCTTCCACGCGACGGTGGAAGCCTGGGGCCGCGCGGTGACCGATCCTGCCCGCTCGCGTACTCTCAGCCTCGGCCACGGCGGCCAGGTGGAAGCGCTGGAGGTGGCGCCCGGCCAGCGCGTGAAGCGTGGCCAGGCGCTACTGGCGATCGCGCCCGACCCGGCCGCGCGGGCCGCGGTGGCGCAGGCGCAGAGTGCGCTGACGCTGGCGAAGAACGAACTGCAGCGCACGCAGCAGCTCGCCAGCCAGCGGCTCGCCACGCAGTCGCAACTGGCGGCCGCGCGCAAGAACCTCGCCGATGCCGAAGCGGCTTTGCAGGCGCAGCGTGCGCTCGGCGGTGGTGCAGCGCGCGAGACGCTGGCCGCGCCGGCCGATGGCGTGGTCACCAGCATCTCGGTGGCCCGCGGCGAACGCTTCGCCGCCAATGCACCACTGCTCGGCTTCGCGCCGGACCACGCGCTGGTCGCCGAACTCGGCGTGCCGCCGCCAGCGGGCCCGCAACTGAAGCCCGGCCAGACCGTCGAACTGGACAACGTGTACGGCGATGGCAAGGCGCTCACCGGCGCCGTCACCGTGGTCGGCCAGGCGGTCGATCCGCAGTCGCGCCTGCTGCCGGTGCGCGCCACCCTGCCGGCCGACGCCGCGCTGGCCGACGGCACCGCGGTACACGCGCGCATCCAGGTGTCGGACATCACCGCGTGGTCGGTGCCGCGCGCCGCCGTGCTGCACGACGACCATGGCGACTACCTGTTCCAGGTCCAGGGCGACAAGGCGCACCGCGTCGACGTCACCCTGCGCAGCGGCGACGGCGATCCGGTCGGCGTCGACGGTCCGCTCGATGCGAAGGCGAAGGTGATCGTGCAGGGCGTGTACGAGCTTTCCGACGGCGACCGCGTGCGCGAGGCGTCGAAGTGAACCTGTCGCTGTGGATGCAGCGACACCGGCGCTCGCTGCTGTTCCTGGCCCTGATGATGGCGCTCGGCGGCATCGCCAGCGCGTTCCTGATGCCGGTGGCGCTGTTCCCGAACGTGGCGTTCCCGCGCATCCAGGTCACCCTGGATGCGGGCGACCGCCCGGCCGACCAGATGGCGATCGAAGTGACCACGCCGGTGGAGGAAGCGGTGCGCCGCGTGCGCGGCGTGCGCGACGTGCGCTCGACCACCAGCCGCGGCAGCGCCGACATCGCGGTGCGTTTCGACTGGGGCGCGGACATGGCGCGCGCGCTGCAGGAAGTGAACGCGGCGGCCGGGCAGATCCTGCCGCAGCTGCCGCCAGGTACCCAGCTCAGCACCCGGCGCATGGACCCCACCACCTTTCCGGTACTGGCCTACAGCCTGCGCTCGCACACGCTCTCGCCGAGCCAGCTGCACGACCTGGCCGAGTACCAGCTGCGCCCGCTGCTCAGCGGCATCAACGGCGTGGCCCACGTCGGCGTGCAGGGTGGCGAGGTGGCCGAGTTCCATGCCGACGTCGATCCGGACAAGCTGCGCGCGTTCAACCTCAGCCTGGACGACGTGACCCAGGCCGTGGCGCAGGCGGCCACCATCGACGCGATGGGCCGCGTGTCCGACCACTACAAGCTGTTCCTGCTGTTGGCGAACAACCAGCCGCGCACGGTGCAGGCGCTGGAGGACGTGGTGCTGCGTGCGTCGCCCGCCGGCGTGGTGCGCCTGCGCGACGTGGCGACGGTGCGCCTCGACCACGTGCCGCAGTGGATCAAGGTGAACGCCGACGGCCAGAACGCGGTGCTGCTGCAGGTCTACCAGCAGCCGGACGGCAACAGCGTGCAGATCGCCAGGGAGGTGCAGCAGCGCCTGGCCGACTTCGCGCCGCAGATGCCGGCCGGCGTTACCGTGGCCAACTGGTACGACCAGACCCAGCTGGTGACCCACGCCGCCGGCAGTGTGCGCGACGCGATCCTGATCGGCGTGGTGCTGGCCGGGCTGGTGCTGTTCGTGTTCCTGCGCAACACCCGGGTGATCCTGGTCGCGCTGATCGTGGTGCCGGCGGTACTGGCGGTCACCGTGCTGTTGCTGCGCGTGCTCGGCATGAGCTTCAACATGATGACGCTGGGCGGCATGGCCGCGGCGGTCGGCCTGATCATCGACGACGTGATCGTGATGCTCGAGCACATCATGCGCCGGCTCGGCGGGGGCACCGACGAAGCGCAGGTGCACGAGCGCATCGCCGGCGCGGCGTGGGAGTTCACCCGGCCGCTGACCGGCTCCAGCGCGGCGACGGTGGTGATCTTCCTGCCGCTGGCGTTCCTCTCGGGCGTCACCGGCGCGTTCTTCAAGGCGCTGTCGCTGACCATGGCCAGTGCGCTCATCATCTCCTACCTGCTGACCTGGATCGCCGTGCCGCTGCTGGCCGAGCGCTTCCTCGACCGCAAGCACCGCGACGAGCCGCCACCGAGCCGCTTCGGCCGGCGCGTCATGGCCGGCTACGAGCGCACGCTGGCCGCGTGGCTGAAACGTCCTGTACTGGTACTGGCGCTGGTGGTGCCCTTGCTGGCGCTGGGCGGACTGGCCTACACGCGGGTCGGCACCGGCTTCATGCCGCAGATGGACGAGGGGGGCTTCATCCTCGACTACATCTCGCCACCGGGCACCTCGCTGGAGGAAACCGACCGCCTGCTGCGCCAGGTGGAAACCATCATCCGCGCCAACCCCTACGTCGACACCTATTCCCGCCGCACCGGCGCGCAGCTCGGTGGCGGCCTCACCGAGGCCAACGAAGGCGACTTCTTCGTGCGCCTGAAAAGCGGCTCGCGCCCCAGCACCGAGACCGTGATGACGCAGGTGCGCCAGCAGGTGGAAGCCAAGGTGCCCGGCCTGGACATCGAACTGTCGCAGTTGATGGAGGATCTGATCGGCGACCTGGTGGCCGTGCCGCAGCCGATCGAGGTGCAGTTGTACGGCGAGGATCCGAAGCAGCTGAACGACACCGCCGGCAAGGTCGCCGCGCTGATCGGCAAGATCCCCGGCGTGGTCGGCGTGCGCAACGGCATCAACCCCGCCGGCGACGCGCTGGAGATCCACGTCGATCCGGCACGCGCCGCCCTGGCCGGGCTGGATCCGGCCGGTGTGGTGGCCCAGGTCAACGCCGCCGTGGACGGCACCGTGGCGGCGCAGCTGCCGGCCGAAGGCAAGGTGGTCGGCGTGCGCGTGCGGCTGGACCACAGCGCGCGGCGCGATGTCGGCTCCATCGACTCGCTGCCGATCCGCACCGCGAATGGCCATCACCTGCCGCTGTCCGAGCTGGCCACGATCACCCCGGTGCAGGGCCAGCCGCAGATCACCCGCGACAACCTCAAGCGCATGGTCGCGGTCACCGGCCGCATCAGCGGCCGCAGCCTGGGCTCGGCGATCGCCGACGTGAAGGCCGCGCTGGGCAAGCCGGGCGTGCTGCCGAAGGGCATGTTCTACCAGCTCGGCGGCGTCTATCACCAGCAGCAGCAGGCGTTCCGCGGCCTGACCATCGTGATGGTGGCGGCGATCGCGCTGGTGTTCACCCTGCTGCTGTTCCTGTACGAGAGCTTCCGCGTCGCGCTGGCGATCATGGCGATGCCGCTGCTGGCATTGCCGGCAGTGTTCATCGGCCTGTGGGTGACCGGCATCGAGCTGAACATCTCCTCGATGATGGGCATGACGATGATCGTCGGCATCGTCACCGAGGTGGCGATCTTCTACTTCTCCGAACTGCAGCAGGCCGAGGCCGACGAGACGGCGGAGCGGCTGCCGCTGCATGACGCCCTGCACCGCGCCGGCAGGCACCGTACGCGCCCGATCCTGATGTCGACGCTGGCGGCGATCCTCACCCTGCTGCCGCTGGCGCTGGCGATCGGCCAGGGCTCGCAGATGCAGCAGCCGCTGGCCATCGCGATCATCGCCGGCATGCTGCTGCAGCTTCCGCTGGTACTGCTGGTGATGCCGGTGCTCTACGCCCTGCTGCAGCGTAGCCGCACGTCACCCTGACCCCACCGCCAACCCGACGAGGAAACCCGCCATGACCGCCCTTCCGCGCACCGCCCTTGCACTGTTGCTCGCCGGCGTCCTCGCGCCGGCGTTCGCCGCCGGCACGGCCCCGGCCACGCCGCTGCACGTCGTCGACCGTCTCGCCCTCGGCGGCCCCGGCGGCTGGGACTACCTCGCGGTGGACACGGCACGCCACCACCTGTTTGTCAGCCGCGGCGACCGCGTGATGGTGGTCGACACGACCACCGGCAAACTGTCCGGCACCATCCCCGGCACCAGCGGCGTGCACGGCATCGCCTTCGATCCCGCGCGCCGGGAAGGCTTCACCAGCGACGGCCGCGCTGCCTCGGTGACCGTGTTCGACCTCGACACCCTGAAGGTGCTGGCGACCGTCCGCGGCACCGGCGAGAACCCCGATGCGATCGCCTTCGACCCGGCCTCCGGCCACGTGTTCACGCTCAATGGCCGCAGCCACTCGGCCAGCGTGGTCGATCCGGCGAAGCGCGCCGTGGTGGCGACCATCGCCCTGCCCGGCAAGCCCGAGTTCGCGGTGGCGGACGGCAAGGGGCATCTGTACGTGAACATCGAGGACAAGTCCGAGCTGGCCGAGATCGACACCGCCAGCGACAAACTGCTGCGCACCTGGTCGCTGGCACCGTGCGAATCGCCCAGCGGGCTGGCCCTCGACGCCGCACATCGTCGCGCCTTCTCGGTCTGCGACAACCGCGTGATGGCGGTATCCGACGTCGACAAGGGCGCCGTGGTGACCACCGTGCCGATCGGCGAGGGCCCGGATGCCGCCGCGTTCGATCCGTCCACCGGCACGGTCTACAGCTCCAACGGCGAGAGCGGCACGCTGACCGTGGTGCACCAGGTCGATGCCGACCACTACAGCGTGGCCGCCACCGTGCCGACGCAGAAGAGCGCGCGCACCATGGCGCTGGACCCGACCACGCAGCGCATCTACCTGTCCGCCGCCACGCTGGGCAGCAAGCGCAACGCGCGCGGCTGGCCGATGGCCGAGCCGGGAAGCTTCGTGGTGCTGGAAGTGGCGCACTGAGGCAACGCGGAACCGGGCGCGCATCCGATATGCTGGACGGGTCGTAGGTTTGCGGCCGCGATGATCGGCCCCGTCCCGGTGTCGGGCCGCATCGCATGCGCGGGGCGCCGCACGCGCCCCGCCCTCCCCCCTCTCTCCCGATCAACCAGCGAGGCATCGCCATGACGACTCATTCCGGATCCACGGTCACCTTCAAGCGCCCCGACGGCAAGGACGTGCAGGGATACCTGGCCACGCCGGCCCGCGCCGAGGGCGCGCCCGCCATCGTCGTGATCCAGGAGTGGTGGGGCCTCAACGACCAGATCCGCGGCGTCGCCGACCGCCTGGCGCGCTGCGGCTACTTCGCGCTGGTGCCCGACCTGTACCGCGGCAAGAGCACGGTGGAGGAAGAGGAGGCGCACCACCTGATGGAAGGCCTGAACTTCGCCGACGCCGCCACGCAGGACATCGCCGGTGCGGTGGCCTACCTGCGCCAGCGCTCGCGCAAGGTCGGCCTCACCGGCTTCTGCATGGGCGGCGCGCTGACCGTGCTGGCGCTCGGCCAGGGCGTGGCGGTGGATGCCGGCGCCACCTGGTACGGCATGCCGCCGCTGGAGTACATCGACGCGGGCAAGATCACCGCGCCGGTGCTCGGCCACTGGGCCACGCAGGACGAGTTCTTCCCGATCGACAACGCCGACAAGCTGGAGGCCAAGCTCAAGGATGCCGGCGTGAGCGTCGAGTTCCACCACTATCTCGCCTATCACGGGTTTGCCAACGAGACCGCCGCCGGCCCCGGCCGCATCAGCCGCACCCAGTACGACCCGGTGTGGGCGGCGCACGCGTGGGACCGCACGCTGACCTTCTTCGGCCGCACGCTCTGGGGTTGATCGGTTCTTCCACGTGTGACCGCAACGGCCTGGGAGGCGCGCTTCCCGGGCCGTCGCTTTTTGCGGCATCGACGCGCCACACACATTTCGCAGGATGCTGCGCCGGATCGGGGGAACACCGCCGCCGCCGCGCGGTCCCATCTGCCGCTTGCCCGCCTGCGGACCGCATGCGTGGCCCCGGGGCATCTGCAACCCGAATCATCCCGCTGCGAGGGCAGCGCACCGTTCTGCGGTCCGTCGTCACGGCACGCGCAGCGGCCGTCGCATGGCGGGATGACGATCGGACCGGCAACGACAAGCAGACGAGGATGTGGATGAGGCGATGGCTCCTGGCGTGTTCCCTGTGGTTGATGTGCGTTGCCGCCGTGCCGGCCCATCCCGTCGAAACCTCCTGCATTTCCCACCATCACGACATCCGCCCGGGTGACACCGCGGTGGCGCTGGCGCGCCGCGATGGCGTGGACGCGCATGCCTTCGCCAACTGGCTGGCCCGCGCCGGCGACACCGACCGCCACGCGCTGCGAAGCATGCGCCCCGGCGATCATCTGGACCTGTGCATCGCCCGGGTCGACGGTCACCCCGCCACGATCGGCCGCCTGCGCGTGCGGTCCGATCGCGCCGGGCGACATCGAGCCGCGCAGGAGCCGACCGTGGCCAGCCTGGTCGGCATCCGTGCGTCGGTGGTCACCGTGCCGCTCGCCGGCGCCGGAGCGTCGGTCGCGCACCCGCTGCGCTCGCAGGTGACTGTCACCGAGCCGCTGCCGGCGGCCACGAGGCTCGCCAGCGCGCTGGCCGACGTGGTCGGCCGACGTCCGGTGGTGGAGGCCCTGGCCGCTTACGCGCACCACGTCTGGCACCTGCCGGCGACCCTGCCGAAGGACAGCCACTACCGCCTCGCGATGCTGGAGGATCCTCGCCACGGCGCGGGCCACCGGCTGGCGATGGTGGCGCTGGAAGCCCACGGCCACATGTGGCGGGCGTATCACTACATCGATGCCAAGGGGCACGACTACGTCGTCAGCGCCCACGGCCGCGGCTTCGAAGTGCTGCGGCCGCGCCACCCGGTGAACCACGCGCGGATCTCCTCCGGCTGGGGCTGGCGCATCCAGCCGGTGCTGGGCGGACGCGAGTTCCATCGCGGCATCGACTACGCCGCCCCCATCGGCACCCCGGTGCATGCGGCGATGGACGGCACGGTGAGCCTGTGCGACTGGCACGGCGGCTACGGCCGGGTGGTGGAGATCCGACATGCCCACGGGCTGCGTACACGCTACGGCCACCTGAGTCGCTTCGCCGCGAAGCTGCACCCGGGCAGCCGGGTGCACAAGGGGCAGGTGATCGGCTACGTCGGCAGCACCGGGCTCTCCACCGGACCCCACCTTTACTACGAGATCTGGGAACATGGTGTACGCGTCGACCCCCTGCGCCACGCTCCACTGACCGTCGCTGCGCGGCTCGACACCCACCAGCGCAAACGCCTCCGCCACCTCATCGCCAGCGTGCAGCAGACTTCGTGACCTCCCTCGCCTCCCGCACCGTGTTCGCCGCCCTCGTCCTGGCCTTCGGCCTGAGCGCGACAGCGCAGGCGCAATCTCAGGCTGGAGCGGCAATGGTGCCGCAGGCCGATTGGAAGGCCACGCATCACGAGGATCCGGACGCTCTCTGGAAGATCGTCCACGACCACTGCGCCCCCGCGGCAGCCAGCGGCGTCTATCCGCCCTCGCCCTGCGCCGCCGTGCACCAGGGGCCGGGCGGCTACGCCGTGCTGAAGGACCGCCACGGCGCCTACCAGTACCTGGTGCTGCCGCTGGCCCGCACGCAGGGCATCGAGAGCCCGGAACTGATCCGGCCCGACGCGCCCAACTACCTCGCCGCAGCCTGGCGCGCACGGCTTTACGTGGAGGCCGCGCTCGGCTCGACGCAGCCGCGCGAGTCGCTCGGCCTGGTGGTGAACTCGCCGGAGGGGCGTTCGCAGAACCAGCTGCACATCCACGTCGACTGCATGCGCCGCGACGTGCGCGATGCGCTCGCCCGCCAGCTGCGGCACATCTCCTACCACTGGCGCTGGCTGCCCGTCGGCCTGCCGCCCCACGGCCATCGCTACATGGCGCGCTGGGTGGATGGTGTCGATCTGCACATCAATCCTTTCGCCGACCTCGCCCGCGCACTGCCCGCGGGTGACCGCATGGCCATGCACGGGCTCGCCGTGGTCGGCGCCTCGCGCGGCCCGGCCCGACCCGGCTTCATCCTGCTCAGCGACCGGATCGGTCCGGACGACCGCGCCAACACCGAAGAACTGCAGGACGTCGACTGCACGCTGGCCCGCCGCCCGCCGGCGCTCTGACCCGCACGGGAAGACACCCGCCCCACCCGTGGGCGGCAGTACGACGTTCTTGCGTCCGCCAGCGCGCTAGCATGGCCGCTCGGCCGGGCACCGACCGGCGAACACGACGGGACGATCCGATGCAGGCAAGGCAATGGGTGGGCGTGATCGGCGCACTGGTGCTGGGCGTGGCGCAGGCGACGCTGGCGACGGGCGCGGAAACCTTCGACCGCAGCGAAGGCCTCAACCTCAACCGCTTCGTGCGCCAGGGCGACGTCGCCGCGCACATCGTGCTGCGCTCGGGCACGGACCCACGGCTGATCGTCGCCTTCCCGGCCGGCAACAGCGGCGTGGGGCTGTGGTTCGATGCGGTGTCTGCGCCCGCCACATGGCGCTTCGATGGCCCGGCCACGCCACTGACCCAGGCCGACGCGAAGGGACGCCCGCTGCACGGCGTGCGCTTCACCGCCACCCTCCACACCGCCGCGCTGGCGCCGAAGCAGGCCGTGCTCTCCAGCATCCGCGTGCTGCGCGACTACCAGGGCCTGGGCACCGCGCCGAAGCCCGTACTCACCGACGCGCGCGCCAACGGCAACACCCTCGCCTGGTCGCGCGACCGCCTTGACGGTGCCCCCGGCTATGCGCTCTCGCTCACTGCCGTGCACGGCACGCTGCATGACGGCCGCTTCGTCGCCGGCCCCGACGGCGACATCACGCTGACCATCACCGCGCTCTCCGGCGAGAAGCCGCTCACGCCGGTGTCCGGCCATGCACTGCTCAACGCGCATGCGCAGGACGACCGGGCCGCGCGGGAGGCACTGGCCTTCCTCAGCTACCGCGAGAAGTACCTCGCCGGTTCCTGGCGCTTCGACACCTACTTCGGCCGCGACACGCTGATGTCGGTGCGCCTGCTGATGCCCGCGCTGCAACCGGCGGCGGTGGAGACCGGCCTGCGCTCGGTGCTGGAGCGCCTGTCGCCCGACGGCCAGGTGGCGCACGAGGAGGACATCGGCGAGTTCGCCATCCTCGATCACATGAAGACCGACGGCTCGCGCTCCGACGCCCCGGTGTACGACTACAAGATGGTCGACAGCGACTACCTGCTCGCCCCGGTGACGCAGGCTTGGCTGCTCGACGACGCGCGCGGCCAGGCCCGCGCCAAGGCGTTCCTCGCCGGCAAGCTGGGCGACGCACACGCCGGCGATGCGCTGATGCGCAACCTGCGCTACATCGCGGCGCACACCCAGGCCTTCGCGGCCGATCCGGTCGCGGCGAACCTGGTCTCGCTCAAGCCCGGCGTACCGGTGGGCGACTGGCGCGACAGCAACGACGGCCTCGGCGGCGGCCGCTACGCCTACGACGTCAACGCGATCCTGATCCCCGCCGCGCTCGACGCCGCCAGCGCGCTGTACCGCAGCGGTCTGCTCACGCCGTACGCCAGCAAGCAAGACCAAGCGATGCTCGCCGGCCTCGCCCATGCCGCCAAGGTCTGGCGCGAGAAGGCCCCCGCGCTGTTCACCGTCCACGTCGACACGGCCACCGCGAAGCAGGACATCGCCGCCTACGCCAAGGCCATGGGCGTACCGAACGCGCCCGCGCTGAGAGCCGTCGGCGACCGGCCCGTGCAGTTCCAGGCGCTGTCGCTGGATGCCGACGGCCAGCCGATCCGAGTGCAGAACAGCGACGGCGGCTTCGCCCTGCTGTTCGGCCACCCGAGTCCCGCGCAGCTCGACGCCGAAGCCGAACTGCTGCGCCGCCCGTTCCCCGCCGGCCTGATGACCCCGGTCGGCATGCTGGTCGCCAACCCCGCCTTCGCAACGACGGCCGAACAGGCGCGCTTCACCCCCGGCGCCTACCACGGCACCGTGGTGTGGTCCTGGCAGCAGGCCCTCACCGCCGCCGGCCTCGCCCGCCAGCTCACCCGCACCGACCTGCCGGCCAACACCCGCAGGCACCTCGAAAGCGCGCAGGCCTGCCTGTGGCACGCCATCGACGCCACACGCGACATGAGCAACTCGGAACTCTGGTCCTGGCACTACGCCGAAGGCCGCTACCAGGTCGCCGCCTTCGGAGCGAGCGGCAAGGACGCGGACGAGTCCAACGCGGCGCAGTTGTGGAGCACGGTGTACCTGGCGATTCCGGCGCCGGCCAGGACAGCGGCCAAATGCAAGGATCGAGGTTGAGTGAGCCGCGAGGATTGCTTACAGCAGAAGCATCGTGAGTCCGGTGCGTTATCGCCCCAAAGTGGACACTAGGCCTGAATTTGGAGAATCAATGGGCAACTACGCCGTATTCCTCGAAGGGGCCAATTTCCGTTTGAGTGAGGGCGGGAATTCACTCTCCGGCTTCTTCATAACCAAGCGAGTGGAAGCGCCAGATATCGATGAGGCGAAGCGGATTGCGATCCAAGAGTTATGGCTGCGCCCAGAGCTGGTAGGGCAAGAAGGAAGCGCTCCAACGCCGACCATTGAAGTCAGGGTCGTCGAAGAGCTTCTTGTGTCGATGAAGATGAAGGACACGGGGTTGCATGTATTCCCTATGGACGAGGACTAGCATTTCCGGGCCTCGGATAAAGGCGAAGTGAGTGACCGCTTCTCATATCGGACGTGCTGGGGGAGAGAATGGACTGCTGTTCGGTCGAGTTCGTGCCAATCGACATGGCCACGCTGGCCCGTACGACGGCGTTGTTCGAACAAATTCGAGCCTCGAAGGAAGAGGGGGTGGCTTTGGACGACTCGGTGTTCTCCGCACAGCTGACTGATGGAGAAAGGTCGTTCTTTTGGAGTCCGTCGGAAGATGAACGAGCCGAGTGGTCGGCGATGTGGCTCGGAACACCGCCGGGTCAGCGCCATCTGCTTCCAGGGCCGCAGTGGGATCTCGGATCTATGCTCGACTCCATTGCCGATGGCGAGTACGACCTGATGACTATCGAGGATCGCGGACAAAGCCATCATTTGCTATTCAACCCGCTAAGTTACCCATTTGGCGGGACCGGCTGCATGGTGGCCTTCTTGGAGTGCTTTGGACACAAGGTCATCACCATCAATGATGGAACAGGACGGGTTCCTTATGCGCCACGGTTGCTTTGGAAGCCGAAAGGGCGATGAGGTTCTCACATCCGCTTCCGACCCAAACCAGCCATCCAAGCAGACGGCTACGCCGCTGCTTAACTCCAGCGCCTGGCAGTCTTGATAAGTTCTTGACCGAAAAATCGACCCTTACTCTTCACCAGTTTTTTTGGCCGCCATGGCCGCGAAAGCCTGGTCGAACACTGCATTCGCGTCTGGGAAACGCATCGTTCTCCCGAGCAATTCGTCTAACTTTGTTTGTCCTGCAATGACCAGCACACCGCTCTCGTGAGCATTCCTTAGTGCCGCGCTCGGTGGAACTTCCATCGCGACGGCTAGTACAGGCAGAATGCGCATCGCCGAATGACCACTGATGTCAAGCGCCATTCTTATGGAATGCGTACGTTTAACAAGCTTGGCAACCTTTTCAGGACCGAACGGCTCAAGAGTGCATTCAACGACCATGATTCCCCTGTCACAGGCGAAGACCGCATCTGGCTCATTGGTGTTATAGCCACTCTCGCGGTCGAAGTACTGAGGGCCGAAACCTAGCATCCATCCGGTGACAGCTATCGCTCGCTCAAAATCGCTCTGCCTCTTTTTATCTCCCTTGGCGTGCATCCACTTCGTTAGGCGCTCAATCTTGGGGTCACTGATTTCCCATACGGCTCTGCGAGGATTCTGTGATGTGTTCGGATCAAGAACCCAGTATTGGTGCTGTGCGCGGCCGCCGTATCTTGCGTAGCACTGAACCCACTCCCCGCGCTCGACGGCAATAGCCAAGTCACCGAGTAAGAAGTTGTCGTCTTTACGCCATGGGATGTCTTTCCCGAGAACGGTTCCTCTATCGCGAGCGATTCCCTTTGTGACCGTTCGGTAGCCGACGCTGATTTGGTTTGTATCGATACTATCGAACGTTCTTACTTTGATGAGGGCGACTTGGCCGTCGTTAGTCGAAAGGTTATCAATAAGGACTACCTGCCATGCAACCAAGTCGACCGTGCATTCGTCGTGGATTGGCCCAAGTCGATAGGTCTGCACCAATTCAAGCAGTGTGTCGTAAGGTGGATCCCCCGCTTTCAGTGCCCAGTCATACGCCGCATCCAAATTTAGCTCATGAAGTTCACCAATCAGCTTCCATGTGTCTAGGCGCGTTTGCTCGTATTGCCCCGGGGAGCTTGGTGGTGTCAATACAGTGGGCCTTCGATCAAGCCCTGAGGCCGACATGACGAGTCGGCGGTGGTGAATAATGATGTATCCGTTGGAGATGGAGTCACAAAATGATTGCAATTCCGAATGATGGATCTCGACATAGCCCGCGACGATGTCAGCACATACGTATTCGTTCGGAGCGGAGAAGGTGCCGGTGTCGTTGATGTGGAGTACGCCCTTGATGAGCACCGTATAGTTCGCAACTTGGACAGCCAAGTAGCTAAAGTAATGGCGCTGTGTGTGGCTGGCTCGAGCCAAGACCCAGTCGGAGATCTGTGTAGCACTGGCATGCATGGCGACCGTCCCTTGTGACCTCAAAGGCAGGCATGCATCATGCCCGATCTGCGCTGCTCCCGCCTCCGGCTAAATCGTGGCGGCTGAGTGACCGCTCCTGGCCGCAGGCAGCCCTTGCGATCATGGCCGCGACCGAGGATGCCCCGAAGGGGCGCCCCAAGCAGACGCTCATGTCGAACGTTAGACATTGGAATTCAGCTCGATGGATGCCCCCAAATCACTCGCAAACGAGTTAGAGCGGAGCGCACGTTCCGCGATGCTTTCGAAATCTCACATGGCTGCCTTGGCTGGCTTTGTGAAGCTCATACGTGATGCGAAGGGCCCCTTCTACAAAGTCCCCGACTTTGACCCCCTTGACGGTGGCGAGTCCGCGCAAGTTATGTTCCTGCTTGAAGCTCCTGGCCCGAAAGCGGTTGCTAGCGGATTCATCTCCCGCAACAACCCCGACGAAACGGCCAAGAACTTTTACCTACTTAATCAAGAAGCAGGAATTGATCGCCGCCGCACCATCATCTGGAATGCGGTGCCTTGGTACATAGGGTCAGGCACCAAAATTCGTCCGGCGAAACGCGATGATGTGCACGAGGCAGATGCGTGGCTCAAAGAGCTTCTCAAGACGCTCCATCTGCTTCGTATAGTCGTGCTCGTGGGCAAAAAGGCACTGTATACGCGGAATGTCATTCAGGACGTGCGCCCGGATATAGAACTCATGGTCATGCCGCACCCGAGCCCGATGTTTATTAATCGCTATCCTGGCAACCGCGACCGTGTGCTGAAGCATCTACAGTCTGTAGCAGATCGGCTGGCCTATTTCGATGATCAATAGGTACGCCTTGCTGTTTTGGAGAGAGGCCAGATGCATTGACGCAGCCGGGCGGCCATCCGTTCCTGGCCGATAGCAGACACCATGTCCTGTTCGATTACGATGAATCGAACAGGGCCACCCCCAAGTGATAGGCGTACCCAACCCGGCCAATCGATCCGCATGAGGACCACGTACATCCGCAAAGCCACCCTCGCAGACGCACCCATCGCCTTCGCCATCCGGCGCGAGGCGATCCTTACCCAGTGCACGGGGTACTACGCGCAGAAATTAACGGGGTCGGGTTCACTTATAATCCATGGTTGATCGACGTAGGCGCGGCCCATTGTCTTCGGTGGAAGCCATACGCATCCGCACAGCCACCCTTGCAGACGCACCCACCGCCTTCGCCATCCGACGCGAGGCGATCCTTACCCAGTGCGCGGGGTACTACCCGGAGCAGGACCTGGCGATCTGGACCTCGGGCGAGATGTCCGAGTTGTTTGCCCTCCGCGTGGCCGATGCATTCCACGTCGCGGAGATCGACGGCGGCGTGGTGGGCACGGGCATGATCGACCTCGCCTCCGGGAAGATCGATGCGATCTTCGTGCGGCCCGACTGGATGGGGCGCGGCGTCGGGCGAGCACTGATGAGCCACCTCGAGTGTCTTGCGCAGGCGGCCGGCCTGACCTCCATCCATCTCGACGCCACCCTCAACGCGGCGCCGTTCTATCGGCGCCTCGGATTCGCAGGCGAAGCTACATCCACCTATCGCTCGTCACTCGGTGTCACCTTGGCCTGCATCCCCATGACCAAGCCGCTGGCGCCGCCATGACCGATGCCGCCGACCGACTGAAAGCGCAGATCCGCAGGAACGCGGACGAGATCGCGAGGCTGCACGGCCGCATCCACGAGACCGTTCGCGAGCGCGGCCAGAGTGAGGCAAAGCGCCAGCAATGGCAGCGCGCCTGCGAGGAGTTTCATGCCCGCTACGATCGGCTGGCGTTCCCGGGCGGGCTCGACGGGGCCTTCGAACGACTGGCCGCGGGCGACCCGGAGACGCTGGAGGCAGCGATCTGCTTCGTCGAGCTCCGCCCGTATTTCTTCCGGTCGGGATACCTGTTCGAGAAGCTGCTGAGGAGGGCCCGGCATGCGCCACTCAGTGAAGCACAGGCCGCGCGGCTGGAGACTGTCCGCACCGCTCGTGACGCGTGGCGCGCAACGAAACGCATGAGCCAGAAGGAATCGGCACCTGAATAGGTCAGCAAGCCCGGGACCGGAACGGGAGCAGGTCCGTTCCGACAAGTGAGGCAGATAGATCCTGCCGCCGTCGCCTAGGGCGTCTCGCCCGTCAGCGCGACAGGCCCTGACTGCTACGCACGCAGATGGTGTATCGCATCGACCACCGCCTCGACCCGCGCTCCGTCGGCCGGCTTGACCAGCCAGCCGACGACGGTCCCTGACTTGCCGGGCCGAAGCCGCCCAGCCAGCGTGTCTCAGGGGGCCATGGCGACATCCGGCTCGTCGGCCAGATACGGCTTTCCGGAGGCCGGAATGATCACCGTGCGCCAGCTGACGCCGCAGTAATCGTCGTCCCCTCCGGAGCACTCGCCAAGATCCGAGATGCCGGGACGGACGACGCGGGTATCCGGCTGGATCACCAGCATCATCACCAGCAGCGCGAGAAGAACGCCCGCGAATGCCGAGACATCCATGGAGAGCGCCATGGGTAGGCTACTGCTCGATCGCACATAGCTCATGCCAGCCTCCTGATCCCGTCATCACAATCCACCGGGAACAGCCATGCCCGGGGCCGCGTGTGAAGCAAGCAAGCCCTAGCCTATATTCCACGCAGCCGGTTTGCACCGAAGGAGATACACCCCATGGATTGCCTGCAGAAGATCGGATGCGCCGCCCTTGTCCTGGCCTGGCTTCTCCCAGGAAAACTGCTCGCCGGTGGCTATTCCGAGTACGAGAATCACCAGATCTGGCAGCTGCGCCTGGCCGCCCAGCGACACGCTGCGCAGGAAGCCAAGGACCAATGCGCCTGGTCTCCGGCCTCGCCGACCACTTTCAGCGATCAGCTTTCCTCGATTCCAGAGGTGCCCGACCAGCGGCTGCTTCTGAGCATCATGGCGATGATCCGGCTGGACCAGAACGCCCGGGCGATCGCAGTCGCGATGCGCGACCGGAAAAGCTCGGCCTGGGAAAATGTCAGGGAGGTGGATGCGGCCAATCTCGCCGGACTGAAAACCATTGTTTCGAAATATGGATTCCCCACCCCTCGCCAGGTGGGGGATGACGCTGCCAGCGCCATGCTGATTCTGGTGGCGCACGCGGACAGTGACCCGGGCTTCCAGAAGGACGTCGCACGGAAGATGGACGAAGAAGTCGCCGCCGGCTCGCTGCCGACCTATTACCCGGCGGTGTTGAGATCGATCCGCCCGAGGATCACGGGGGCACCCGCCAGACCAGATGGCGATCCATCCCCAGACGATCGGGGTACTTACCGCACGCCGAAAGAGTGCTACGAGCACCGATATCAGGATCGCTTCAATGCTTATATCCGTCGCTGGTACGAGCCAGCGCCCTGACGGTTGCGCAGGTGCAGCGATGGAAGCGAATGGGTCCGGCGCCGCAACGTAACGGGGACAGGTTCACCTCAAACGGTACGTTGCGGCCTCCCGGCGCCCCTCTGTTACCGTCACTCGCTTGCACCACCGCCAACAGGGGAAACCATGCCGACCTTCCACCCGACCGCACTCGCTCTTGCCCTCGCCGCCTGCCTGCTCGCCTCGCTGCCTGCGCTGGCCGACCAGGCCAAGCCGAAGCCCTCGCTGACGCCGAAGGAGATCCTTGCCGCGTCGAAGCCGGCCGAGTGGCGTACGCCGGATCCGGACAACCTGCTGGTGATGACGCTGGCCGGGGGGCACCGGGTGCTGATCGAGCTGGCGCCGGATTTCACGCCGCTGCATGCGGCGAACATCCGCACCCTGGCGCACGAGCATTACTTCGACGGGCTGGCAATCATCCGCGTGCAGGACAACTTCGTCACGCAATGGGGCGACCCCTACGACGACGACAACGCGGATCGCTCGAAGATGAAGCCGCTCGGCACGGCGAAGAAGACGCTGCCGCCGGAGTTCACCCGTCCGCTGGACCCGAAGCTGGCCTTCACTCGCCTGCCCGATGGCGACGTGTACGCTCCGGAAGTGGGTTTCTCCGGAGGCTTCCCGGTCGCACGCGACCCGGCCAGCAAGGAGGAGTGGATCACCCATTGCTACGGCACCGTGGGCGTGGCGCGCGACGTCGGGCCGACCACCGGCAACGGCAACTCGCTGTACGCGATCATCGGCCAGGCGCCGCGCGGGCTGGACCGCAACCTGGCGGTGGCTGGTCGGGTGATCGATGGCATGGAATACCTCTCCGCGCTGCCGCGCGGCACCGGCCCGCTGGGCTTCTACGAGAAGGCCGAGCAGCGCACGCCGATCGTCTCGGTGCGGCTGGCCGCGGACCTGCCGCCGGCCGAGCGGCCGAAGGTGGAAGTGCTGCGCACCGACAGCGCCAGCTTCGCCAGGCTGGTCGAGGCCAAGCGCAACCGCCGCGATGCGTTCTACACGCGCCCGGCCGGCAAGATCGACCTGTGCAGCATCAGCGTGCCGACGCGCGACCCGGCAGAGGCGAAGTAGCACGCTATCGCTCGCAACGCCGGCCCGGGGCTGGGCGTGAGGCCGGCGGGTGGGCGTGCGGCGAGCACCCTCAACTCACCCCAACCCTCTCCCCGACGGGAAGAGGGAGCAAGGTGACGGCTAGGGCGCGCGCGACACCTGGTCGGCGGTGCGGAACACCGACACCGCCTGACGCAGGCGTTCGGCCTGCTCCTGGAGGCTGTGCGAGGCGGCTTCGGATTGTTCCACCAGCGCGGCGTTGCTCTGCGTGGCCTCGTCCATCTGGGTGACCGCCGAGCCAACCTCGGCGATGCCCTTGCTCTGCTCCTCGCTGGCCGCGGCGATCTCGCTCATCAGGCCGGCCGATTTCTGGATGGCCTGGGCGATGCGACGGGTGGACTCGCCAGCGCGGTCGACCAGGTCGGCGCCGGTATCGACGGTGGCCACCGCGCTCTGGATCAGCCCCTTGATCTCGCGTGCCGCCGCCGCGGCGCGCTGGGCCAGCTCGCGTACCTCGGCTGCCACTACGGCGAAGCCCTTGCCGTGCTCGCCGGCGCGCGCGGCTTCCACCGCGGCGTTGAGCGCGAGGATGTTGGTCTGGAACGCGATGCCGTCGATCAGGCCGGCGATGTCGCCGATGCGCTCGGAACTGGTCTTGATGTCGCCCATGCTGGCGACCGCCTGCTCGACCAGCGCGCCGCCCTCCTTCGCCTGCTGCGCCGCGCTGGCCACCAGGGCGTCGGCCTCGCGGGCGTGGTCGGCGTTCTGCCGCACGGTGGCGGTGAGCTGCTCCATCGCCGCGGCAGTCTCCTCCAGCGAGGCGGCCTGGTCCTGCGTGCGATGCGAGAGATCGGCGGTGCCGCCGGCGATCTGGCCGCTGGCGGTGTGGATGCTGTCGCTGGCCTGGCGCACCTGGGTCACCACGTCGGCCAGGCCGACGCTGATGCCGTTGATCGCCTGCAGCAGCTGGCCGACGTCGTCGCGCCGGTCCACCGCGACCTGGGCGCTGAGGTCGCCGGCGGCGATCTTGCCCGCCGCTTCCCGGCACTCGACCATCGGCCGGCTGACGTTGCGCTGGACCAGCCACCCGGCCAGCGCCGGCACCAGTCCGCACGACAACAGCGCCAGCAGCAGCACCTTGCTGGTGTGCCCGCTCGGCAGCCACCACCACAGCACCAGCCAGATCGCCAGGTTGCAGGCTGCGGTGGCCAGCGCCACCCGCCAGGGCATGCCCAGGCTGCGCATGCGGCTGACGTCCAGCCCCACGTAGCGCGCGCCGATCACCTCGCCGCCGGCGTCGGACACCGGGTCGTAGCGGGTCATGAACTGGGTGCCGAAGATCGTCGCGTAGCCGGTGAACGAGGTGCCCGCCAGCAGCCTGGCCCAGGCCGGATGCGAGCGGTCGAGCAAGGTACCGACGGCGCGGGTGCCGTCCTTCTTCTTCACCGAGGTGGCGATCCGCACGAAGTCGTCGCCGCTGCGCACGAACACCGTGGCGGTGGCGCCGCGATCGGCGGTAAAGCCGTCCGGCAGCGAAAAGTCCAGGTTCAGCGGCTTGCCGCCGCTGCGCAACACCGGTGTGTCGCGTCCGCCGACGGCGATGGTCTTGCCGCCGTCCAGCGCGAAGTCGCCGGGGAAGCGGCCGGCGAACTCCGTCGCCAGGGATTCGATGCGGGTTTTCAGCGGTACCAACCACGTGCGCATGAGACGGCCCTTGTCCTGTCGCGAGGATGTACCGGCCGAACGGCGGGACATCATCCACCGGCCTCCGGCCTCTGCCGGAATCGCGGGTGGTCTCCGCATGTCGGTCGTGGACAGCAAAACTTTACGAATCCCGCCGTTTTGCCGCGCCGACCTTGGTAGCACTTTCGACGCCGCAGGTACCGACGCAATGCAGCATCGCCGGCCCGGCGAGGCGCTCAGCGGTAGCCGGCCGCCTGCAGCTCGAACAGCTCGGCGTAGTGGCCGCCGGCGGCGACGAGCTCGTCGTGCGAGCCGGACTCGGCCACCCGCCCGCCCTCCAGCACGATGATCCGGTCGGCCATGCGCACGGTGGAGAAGCGGTGCGAGATGATCACCGCGGTCTTGCCGTGCGACAGCTCCTTGAAGCGCTGAAACACCTCGTACTCCGAACGCGCGTCGAGCGCGGCGGTGGGCTCGTCGAGGATCAGCAGCGGCGCATCGCGCATGTAGGCGCGGGCAATGGCGACCTTCTGCCACTCGCCGCCGGACAGGTCCACGCCGCCCTTGAACAGCTTGCCGAGCATCTGCGCGTAGCCCTTCGGCAGCTTGCCGATCACCTGGTCGGCGAGGCTGCGCTGGGCGGCATCGCTGATGCGCGGCTCGTCCTCGCGTGCCTCGATGCGGCCCACGGCGATGTTGTCCGAGGCGTTGAAGTAATAGCGCACGAAGTCCTGGAAGATCACCCCGATGTTCAGCCGCAGGTCTTCCAGGTCGTACTCGGCCAGCAGGTGGCCGTCGAGCAGGATGCGCCCCTCGTCCGGGTCGTACAGGCGCGACAGCAGCTTGACCAGGGTGGTCTTGCCCGCACCGTTCTCGCCGACCAGCGCCAGCACTTCGCCGGCGCGCAGGGTGAAGCTGAGATGGCGTACCGCCCAGCGCTCGGCGTCCGGATAGCGGAAGCCCACGTCCTCGAACACAAAGCCCTCGCGCAGCGGCCGCGGGAACGGCCGTGGATTCGGCGGTGAGAGGATCTCCGGCTGGATCCGGAAGAACGAGAACAGATCGTCGAGGTACAGCGCCTGGCCGGCCACCTGCGAGAAGCCGGTGAGCAGGGTTTCCAGCAGCGTGCGCAGGCGGCGGAACGAGGTGGAGAGGAAGGTCAGGTCGCCGATCGAGAACGCGCCGGTGACCGTGCGCCAGGCGATGAACGCGTAGGCCGCGTAGTAGCCCATCGTGCCCAGCGTGGTGAACAGCCCGCCCCAGCTGGCACGGCGCAGCGCGATGCGGCGGTTGGCCAGGTAGATCGACTGCGACAGCACACGGTAGCGGTCGATCAGGAAACGGTTGAGGCCGAAGCTCTTCACCTCCTTGGCGTTGGACGCGCTGGCGCCGACCATGCGCAGGTAATCCAGCTCGCGCCGCTCGGGCGTCCACTGGTAGTTCACCGCGTAGCTCTGCGCGTTGAAGTGGAACTCGCCGAGGAAGGCCGGCACCAGTGCCACCGCCAGCAGCACGATCAGCCACGGCGCGTAGACGGCCAGCCCCACCGCAAAGCTCACCAGCGTGATCGCATCCTGCGCCTGCTGCAGCAGTTGCGAGAGCAGCGAGCTGCGCCCGGCGATCTGCCGTCGCGCGCGGTCGAGCTGGTCCTGCAGGTCGGCGTCCTCGAAATCCTCCAGGTCGAGCGAGGCGGCGTGCTCCATCAGCCGGATCGAGGTGAGGTCGGCGTAGCGCTCGCCGAGCAGCGAGTCGACCATCGCCACCACGCGGCCGAGCAGGTCGGCCAGCACCGCCAGCGCGAACTCCAGCGCCAGCAACGTGGCGAGGTGATCGAAGCGGCCGTCGTGCAATGCGGTGGTGAGGTCGCCCGGAAATCCGCCGAGCCGGACCTGGTGCACCACCTCGTCGACGATCAGCTTGCCGACGTACAGCGTGATGACCGGCAACAGCGCGCGCACCAGCCGCAGCAGCACGCTGGTGAGGGTCATCCAGCGGCTGGTCGTCCAGATGCTGTGCAGGAAGGCAGGCACGTTGCGCAGGGCGGCAAAACGCTCGCGCAGGCTCTTGGGCGCGGGCGGCGGCTGGTGGCGACCGCCACCCATGCCATGACCGGGAGGAGGCATCGATGCTCCTTGGGAAGATTGGGTAAGGAATACCGCCGACGGGCGGGACTTGTCTTTCGATATTCTTGCGATATATCTTTTCCGGGTCAACAACGATATATCGGAGATACATCATGCGCTGCCATCACCACGGCTTCCACGGCGACCGCCATGACCATCACGACCACCGCCCCTTCCACCGCGGCGACTGGCGCGCCTTCTTCGACCACGCCCGCGAGCACCTGCGCGAGGCCGGCCGCCACGGCTGGCGCGGCGGCCCGTTCGGCGGCGACCGCGGCGATGCCTTCGCCGAGCTGGGCGGAGGCCTGCGCGGTGGCGGTCGTCGTGGTGGCGGCCGCATGTTCGGCCACGGCGACCTGCGCCTGCTGCTGCTCGCCCTGATCGAGCAGCAGCCGCGCCACGGCTACGAACTGATCCGCACCATCGAGGAGATGTTCAACGGCCAGTACAGCCCCAGCCCCGGTGCGATCTATCCCACGCTGACCATGCTGGAAGAGCTGGGCCACGCCGAGGTGCAGCCGGAGGCCGGCGGTCGCAAGCGCTACGCGATCACCACCGAGGGCAAGGCCTTTCTGGACGAGAACCGCGCGGCGGTCGAGGCGGTCATGGAACAGACCCGTCACACCGCCCGCATGGCCGCACGCGCCGCCATGCCGGAAGCCGTGCACAAAGCCATGCACGCGCTCAAGCACGCGCTGCTGATGCGCGGCACCGACTGGAACAAGGCCGAAGGCCAGCGCGTGGCGAAGATCCTCGAGCGCGCCGCCAGCGAGATCGCCAGCGGCCGCGAGGAGTGAACACGCGACGATGACCACACACGTCCATACCCCCCTGCGCCATCCGCTGGTGTTCCGCACACTGGAAGTGCAGCGCGTCGAAACCCTGACCCCGCACATGCGCCGCGTCGTGTTCGGCGGCGACGAGCTGCGCGGCTTCGTCAGCGCCGCGCCGGACGACCACGTGAAGCTGTTCTTCCCCAACAGCCGCGGCGAGATCGTGCGTCCGGCGATCGGCCCGGACGGGCCGATCCACGCGCCTGGCGTGGACTACTCGCCGATGCGCGACTACACGCCCCGCCGCCACGACGCCGGGGCCAACGAGCTGACCATCGACTTCGTGCTGCACGGCGACGGCCCGGCCGCCAGCTGGGCGGCGCAGGCCGCGCCGGGACAGACGATCGGCGCCGGCGGCCCGCGCGGCTCCATGCTCGTCGCCGACGATTTCGACACCTATGCGATGTTCGGCGACGAGACCGCGCTGCCGGCGATCGGCCGCTGGCTGGAGCAGCTGCCGGCCGGCAAGCGCGCGGTGGCCTTCGTGGAGATTCCCGACGACGCCGACCGGCAGACGCTGGCCTCGCGTGCCGACACGACGATCCACTGGCTGCCGCGCGGCGGCGCCGATGCCGCCACCGGCACGCATCTGGAGCAGGCGCTGGCCGCGTGGACCCTGCCCGCCGGGGAAACCTTCTGCTGGATCGCCGCCGAATCCGGGCGTGCGCGTCGCCTGCGCCAGGCCCTGGAAGGGCGCGGTGTGGCGAAGGACTGCCTGAAGGCCACCGGTTACTGGAAGGCCACCTGAGCGCGGCGCGGCGATGAATCGCCGCTGAGGGTCTGCACGGCCCGAGCACGAAATCTTGCCGCGCGGCCGGTTATCCCGGTTGCCTGCCGCGCCGCCCGTCCCGGGTGGCGCAGCCAGGTATCGAGGAGGCGCCGGATGAAACGCAGCCGCAGGATCCTCGCCGGGATCGCCATCTCCGCGTTGACGCTGGTGGCGTTGCTGGTGGTGCTGGTGGAACTGTTCGACTGGAACCGGCTCAGACCCTTCATCGACGACTCGGTGAGCCAGGCCATCGGCCGCCCGTTCGCGATCCACGGCGATCTCACGGTGAACTGGCGCCGGCCGCAGGACGAGACCGGCTGGCGCAGCTGGCTGCCGTGGCCGGAGTTCACCGCGCGCGACATCACGATCGCCAATCCCGACTGGACGAAGCAGCCCCACTTCGCCCATCTGGATGCGTTGCGCTTCCGGCTCTCGCCGCTGGCGTTGCTGGCGCACCGCATCGACGTGCCGTCGCTGCAGCTGGTGCAGCCGGGCGTGGACCTGGAGCGCGACGGCCAGGGCCGCGACAACTGGACCTTCACCCTGCCGCACGGCGACACGGCGTCGCGCTGGTCGCTGCAGCTCGGCAATGTCGGTTTCGACAAAGGTCGCGTGACGCTGGACGACGCGACACACAAGACCGACCTGACCGTGCAGATCGAGCCGCTGGAGAAGGCGATTCCCTACGACCAGGTCGTCGCGCAGAGCGAACAGGCGGCGCAGACGCAGGCACGCGACGTGGCCGGTGCCGGCGCGGCCAGGGCGGTCGCCGGCGACGCCGCGGCCGACAAGGTCGCGGGCAAGGACGGGCACGGCGCGAAGGGCGAAGATGTCGGCAAGGCCGACCGCGCCGCCCGCGACACGCGCTACCAGTTCCGCTGGACCGCCGAAGGCCGCTACCAGGGTGCACCCGCCAGGGGCAGCGGGCGCATCGGTGCGGTGCTCGCCCTGCAACGCAAGGACCGTCCATTCCCGGTGCAGGCGCAACTGCAGGTCGGCGACACCCGCATCGGCCTGGCCGGCACGCTCACCGATCCGTTGCACCTCGGCGCGCTGGATCTGCACCTGTGGTTCGCCGGCACCAGCATGGCCCAGCTGTATCCGCTGCTCGGCGTCACCCTGCCCGACACCCGCCCCTATGCCACGCGCGGCCGCCTGAGCGCGACGCTCGGCGACCGTGGCAATCACTTCGAGTACCGGCACTTCCGCGGCCGGGTGGGATCGAGCGACCTGTCCGGCGACCTCGTCTTTGCCACCGGTGGCGCACGGCCGAAGCTCACCGGAGACCTGCACTCGCGCACCCTCGAATTCAGCGACCTCGCCCCGCTGATCGGCGCGGACGACAGCCGGGAGAAACAGCAGCGCGGCGACGGCACGCCGCAGCCGCCAGACAAGGCGCTGCCGGTGGAGCCGTTCCGCACCGATCGCTGGCGTGCGATGGATGCCGACGTGCACTTCGCGGCCGACCACATCGAGCACGTGCAGGCGCTGCCGATCGACTCGCTCGCCACCCACCTGGTGATGGACGACGGCAGGCTCACGCTCGATCCGCTCGCCTTCGGCCTGGCCGGCGGCGAGGTCCACGGCCAGCTCAGCCTGGATGGTGGCCAGTCGCCGATGCGCGGCCACGCCGAGCTCGACGCCCGGCACATCCGGCTCAAGGCACTGTTTCCGGAATTCGATGCCATGCGCACCAGCCTGGGCGAGATCAACGGCGGCACCGACCTCGACGCCACGGGCAATTCGGTCGCCGCCCTGCTGGGCAGCGCCAACGGCGAGGTGAAGCTGCTGATGAACGATGGCGCGATCAGCCGCAACCTGCTGGAAGCCGCCGGCCTCAACGTGGGCAACATCATCCTCGGCAAGCTGTTCGGCGACCGCACCGTGCAGATCGACTGCGCCGCCACCGACCTCTCGGCGCGCCACGGCCTGTTCCGTACCCGGCTGTTCGTCTTCGACACGAAGGACGCCGAGATCGACGTGGACGGAACGGTGGACATGGCCAGCGAAAAGCTCGACCTCGACGTGAAGCCGGAGACCAAGGGGCTGCGCATCCTGTCGCTGCGATCGCCGCTGTACGTGCGTGGCACGCTCAAGCATCCCGACGTCGGCGTGCAGGCCGGGCCGCTCGCCCTGCGCGCCGGCGGCGCGGTCGCGCTCGGCGCCGGCGCCGCGCCGGCCGCCGCGCTGCTGGCACTGATCTCGCCGGACCACGACCAACCTCCGAACACCTGTCAGCGGGTGCTGCGGCAGCTGCGTGGAACCGGCGGCCTGCAGGTCGGCGAGCCCAAGCGGCGATCGTCGAAATAACCGCGCGACGGACGGCTAGAATGGCGCACCTCCCCCGCGCCCACGCCGCCCCATGCAGCCCGTCAACCTGGCCCGCCTGCAGATCCACTTCTGCGTCCTGCTGTGGGGCTTCACCGCCATCCTCGGCAAGCTGATCACGTTGCCCGCTCTGCCGCTGGTGTGGTGGCGCATGCTGCTGGTGGCCGGCAGTCTGCTGCTGGTGCCGCGGGTGTGGCGCGGCCTGCGCGCAATGCCGTCGCGACTGCGCTGGGCCTACGCCGGCATCGGCGTGCTGGTGTCGCTGCACTGGCTGACCTTCTACGCGGCGATCAAGCTGTCCAACGCCTCGGTCGGTGCCACCTGCATCGCGCTGGGGCCGGTGTTCCTGTCCTTCATCGAGCCGTGGATCGCGCGCCGGAAGTTCGATCCGCGCGAGCTGCTCATCGCCGTGGCGGTGGTGCCGGGCGTGGCGATGGTGGTCGGCGGGGTGCCGCACGGCATGCGCATGGGCATCGCGGTCGGTGCGTTGTCGGCCCTGTTCGTGGCGCTGTTCGGCGCGTTCAACAAGCGCCTGGTGGAGCACGGCGATCCGCTCACGGTGACCTGCCTGGAGCTGGGCACCGGCACGGCGTTCCTGACCCTGCTCGCCCCGCTGCTGCCCCACGTCGGCAGCGCCTTCGAGGTACCCGGCCTGCACGACACCCTGCTGCTGCTGGCACTGAGCTTCGGCTGCACTCTGCTGCCGTTCGCGCTGGCGCTGGTGGCGCTGCGCCACCTGAGCGCGTTCGGCGTGCAGATGGTGACCAACCTGGAGCCGGTGTATTCGATCGTGCTGGCGATCCTGCTGCTCGGCGAGCAGCGCGAGCTGCACGCGTGGTTCTACGTCGGGGTGGTGGTGATCATCGGCGCGGTGTTCATCCACCCGCTGCTGCACCGGGACGCGCGCGAACCGGCCCAGCCGGAGCTGCTGGGCACGACCGAGAGCCACAACGTGGTGGAGTGACGCTCAGCCACCCGCCGCCTGCAGGTGCTCGATGAACGCCCGCACCTTGGCCGGCGCGCGCGGCCCCGGGTACACGGCATGGATGCCGCCATCGGGCAGGTGCAGATGGGCCAGCAACGCGACCAGCCGGCCGGCACGGATGTCCTCGTCCACCAGGTAGTCCGGCAGCACGGCGATACCGACCCCCGCCAGCACCAGACCGCGCACCGCCGCCGCACTGTTCGCCTGCGCGAGCGGTCGCGGCCGCACCGTGCTGCGCTTGCCGCCGCGGGTGGTGAAGTTCCAGCGCAGCGGATTCGGCAATGCCGACATGGCGACGACGCTGTGCGAAGGCAGCTCGTCCACGCGCCGCGGCGTGCCGCGCTCGGCGAGATAGGCGGGAGCCGCCACCAGCAACTGCCGGAAGCTGCCGAGCCGGGTGGCGCGCAGGCTGGAATCGCGCAGCCAGCCGCCACGGATCGCCAGGTCGAAACGCTCGGCAATGATGTCGCTCACGTGGTCGCTGAGCACCAGGTCCACCTGCACCGCCGGATGCTGCCGCATGAAGCTGGCCAGGCGCGGCACGATCACCGCATTGCCGTAGTCCAGCGACGTGGTCAGGCGCAGGGTGCCGCTGGGCCGGTCGCGCGCGGTACCGACACGCTCGATCGCCGCCTCGGCCCCGGCGAGCAGCCGCACGCAGTCGGCATGGAAGGTGGCGCCGGCCTCGGTCAGCGACATGCGCCGCGTGCTGCGCACCAGCAACGTCACGCCCAGCTCCTGCTCCAGCTTCGCCAGGTGCTGGCTGACCATCGCCTTGGTCATGCCGAGTTGCTCCGCCGCCGCCGTGAACGAGCCCGCGCGTACCAGCGCCACGAACACCGCCAGCCGGTTGAGATTGACCTGGTCCGCCCGCTCGCCACGCATCGCATGCTCCTTTCACTGTCAATCAGAACTTTACAGTGATTTGCATCATAGGGCGTTTATCTCAACCAATCGGAAGCGCAAGCTCTGCTCCGTTCCGATACGGAGAAGCCCCATGAAACTCGTACTGTTCGGCGCCACCGGCCACATCGGCCAGGGCATCCTCGATGAAGCACTGGCCCGCGGGCACGAGGTGGTCGCAGTGGTCCGCGATGCATCCCGCCTGCCGCAGCGACATGATCGCCTGACCGTCGTCACCGCCGATGTGGCGCAACCTGCGGGCTGGACCAGCGCACTCCACGGCAGCGAGGCCGCCATCGCCAGCCTCTCGGCCCGGCGCGATCAGGACGCCAGCCGCGTGCCCGGCTATGCCCGCACCCTGCTGGACCAGCTGCCCGACGCCGGCATCACGCGGCTGGCCTGGGTCGGCGGCGCCGGTTCGCTGGAGGTGGCGCCCGGTCGTCGGGTGATCGACGATCCGGACTTCCCCGCTGCATGGAAGCCCGAGGCCGAAGCCCAGGGCGAAGCCCTCGCCGCGTTCCGCGCCTACCGCGGGCCGGTGGAATGGACCTACGTGAGCCCGCCAGCGCTGATCGAGCCCGGCGAACGCACCGGCGCCTACCGCGTCGGGGGCGAGCAGCTGCTGGTGGACGCGCAAGGCCGCAGCCGCATCTCGATCGGCGACTACGCCGTCGCCCTGCTCGACCGGGTGGAACGCCGCGACGCCGCCGACCGCCGCATCACCGTCGCCTACTGACCGCGCCGGGACGCGCCTGGCAGGGGCCTATAATCGGGTGCCCTGCCCGACGTGCCTGCCATGAACTATCGCCACGCCTACCACGCCGGCAACTTCGCCGATGTCCTCAAGCACGTCGTGCTGCTGGCGCTGGTGGAAGCGCTGGAAGCGAAGCCCACGCCGTTCGCCTACATCGACACCCATGCCGGCAGCGGCTGCTATGCGCTGGAAGGCAAGGAGGCCGGCAAGACCGGCGAGTACCGCGACGGCATCCGCCGCCTGCTGTTTCCCGACCTCGGCGCGGGCAATGGCCAGGCGGCCACCCTGCCGCCGCTGCTGCGCCGCTGGCTGGACTGCATCCTCGCGCTGCCCGGCAACGAGGACGGGCTGAAGCTCTACCCCGGCTCGCCGTTGCAGGCGGCCCGCGCGATGCGCGAGGGCGACAGCGCGCACCTGTGCGAGCTGCATCCGGAAGAAGCGGCACGCCTGCGCGAACTGTTCGCGCGCGACGCCCGCGTGCATGTGCACCACCGCGACGGCTACGAAGCGCTGAAGGCGCTGGTGCCGCCGCCGGAGAAACGCGGACTGGTGCTGATCGACCCGCCCTACGAGGCGCAGGACGCCGAATACCGCGTGATCGAGCGGGCGTTGAAAGCCTCGCTGGCCCGCTGGCCGACCGGCGTCTACGCGGTGTGGTATCCGATCAAGCTGCGCAGCCAGGTGCAGCCGTTCTTGCGCGGGCTGCAGCACGGCATGGCCCGGCGCGTGCTGCGCGCCGAGCTGCTGGTGCATGCCGACGACTCCCCGCTGCGGCTCAACGGCTCGGGCATGGTGATACTCAACGCGCCGTGGAACCTGGACGAGGTGCTGCGCGAACCGCTGCGCGCGATGGCGCGCCTGCTCGGCCAGGGCCAGCCGGCACGCTGGAACCTGGACTGGCTGGTGAACGACAGCGGCGATACCCCGCCGCCGCCCCGCTCCCCGGCGCCGCGTTCCCCCCGTCCGCGCTAAGCTCGCGCTACCGTCGCGGCCTCCGCGACGGCATCCATTCGTGCCCATGCTCCGGAGCCCGCCATGCGTCGCCTCGTCCGCCCCCTGTCACGACTGCTCGCCCCGCTGACCCTGCTGGCCCTGGCCGCGTGCGCGCCCGCGCCGATCTACAAGACCTCGCCGAACCTGGTGTCCGCGGTGCCGTTCCAGGTCGCCAGCACGCCAGAGCGCTACGCCAACGGCCACGTGATCTGGGGCGGCCGCATCGTCGCCGTGCACAACCTGGCCGACCGCAGCGAGATCGAGGTGCTGGCCTTTCCGCTGGACAGCTCGCAGCGCCCGCAGGTCGGCGACAGCGGCAACGGCCGCTTCATCGCGGTGATGCACGGCTTCGTCGAGCCGATGGATTACCCGGAAGGCGCGCTGATGACCCTGACCGGCACGCTGGCAGGCAGCCGCGCCGGCAAGGTCGGCGAGGCGGACTACGTGTTCCCGCTGGTGACGGTGGACCAGGCCCACCGCTGGACGCAGCAGGAGCTGCAGTCCGGCCGCAGCAACGTGCACTTCGGCATCGGCGTGGGCGTCGGCATCCACTGAGCCCCGCGCGTCGTCGCACGGACTTGCGGCGCCGCTACACTGTGCGGCCCGACCCGTGATGGAACACCCGCATGTCCGGCCACGCCAATTCGCTCAAGGCGATCTTCCTCGCGCTCGGCGCGAACTTCGCGATCTTCCTGGCCAAGCTGGTCGCCGCCCTGGTGACCGGCTCGGGCGCGATGCTGGCCGAGGCGGTGCACTCGCTGGCCGACTGCGGCAACCAGGGCCTGCTGCTGCTCGGTGTGCGCCAGGCCAAGCGGCCGCCGTCGGATGAATTCCCGCTCGGCTGGGGCCGGGCGATGTACTTCTGGTCGTTCCTGGTGGCGATCCTGCTGTTCAGCGTGGGCGGCATGTTTTCGGTCTACGAGGGCGTGCACAAGCTCGGCCACCCCGAGCCGCTGAAGTGGCCGTGGGTGGCGCTGGGCGTGCTGGTGTTCGGCGTCGTCGCCGAAGGCCTGTCGATGCGCGGCTGCCTGCAGGAAGTGAACAAGGCGCGTGGCGAGCAGCCGCTGTGGACCTGGTTCCGCGAGACCCGCTCCAGCGAACTGCTGGTGATCTTCGGCGAGGATCTGGCCGCGCTGATCGGCCTGTGCCTGGCCGCCCTGGCGGTGGGCGCCACCATGCTCACCGGCAACCTCATGTTCGACGCGCTGGGCACGTTGGCGATCGGCGTGCTGCTGCTGGTCGTCGCCGTCGCGCTGGCGGTGGAGGTGAAGGCGCTGCTGATCGGCCAGGGCGTGGAACCGCGCCGGCGCGCCGAACTGCTGACCTTCCTCAAGAGCCGCGCGGAAGTGGCCGAGGTGCTCAACCTGATCACCCTGCAGATGGGCCCGGACGTGATGGTGGCGGTGAAGGCACGGATGGAGCCGACCAGCTCCGACCGCGGCCTGATCGACGCGATCAACACGGTGGAAGCGGCGATGAAGGCCGAGTTCGGCGAGATCCGCTGGAGCTTCTTCGAGCCGGACGTGACCGACTGAGCGGAGTCACTCAGCCCTTCGGCTGCAACAGATCCCACGGGTTGCCGTACAGGTCCTCGAACACGGCGACGGTGGCATAGGGTTCTTCGCGCGGCGTCTCGCGGAACGTGACGCCCGCGGCCAGCATGCGCCGGTAATCACCCCAGAAGTCATCCGAGCGCAGGAACAGGAAGACCCTGCCGCCCGCCTGGCGGCCGACCGCGGCACGCTGCTCGTCGGTCGCCGCCCGCGCCAGCAGCAGACCGGTGCCTTCCGAGCCTGGGGGCGCCACCACCACCCAGCGCTTGCCGCCGCCGAGCGGCGTATCCTCGCGCAGGGTGAAGCCCAGCCGGCCGGTGTACCAGGCGATCGCCTCGTCGTAGTCGCTCACCAGCACGGTGAGCTGGGCCAGGCTCTGGGGCATCGTGGCATTCCTGTGTGGCGGGTTGCCGCATCGCGACATGATCGGAGCAGACCATCATGGCACGAACAAAGGGAAATCAACGGAAATCCAGCCATCCTAGCCCACCATGGCGGCCATACCAGTGCCCGCATCATTCATGCTGCGTCGCACTAAATACGCTACAGTATGGCCATGAACACGCAGCTCGCCTTCCCTCGCATGCGTCCCGCCCAACAGATGATCGTCCCGCCGCGCAGTCGTGAGCGCTTCGCGCCCCGCCTGGAGGCCGTGCCCACGGCCAACCTGGGCGAGCCGGTGCGCACCCGCGATGGCCGCAGCCTGTTCCTGCGCGGCATCCGACCCGACGACGTGGCGGCGCTCAAGCGCTGCTTCACCCGCCTCTCCCCGGAAGACATCCGCCGCCGCTTCTTGCACGCGATGTCCGAGCTGCCCGAGCCGATGGCACAGCGCCTGTGCAACATCGACCCGGCCAAGGAGACCGCGTTCGTGCTGATGGACGAGGCCGTGGAACCGGCCGAGATGCGCGGCGTGGGCCGCATCTACGTGGACGAGTCGGCCAACAGCGCCGAGTTCTCGGTGCTGGTGGAGCACGACTGGGCAAGACGCGGCCTCGGCGCCCTGCTGATGCAACGCCTGGTCGACGACTGCCGTCGCCGCGGCCTGCACGAGATCTGGGGCTACGTGCTGCTGGAGAACCGGCCGATGCTGGAGCTGTGCCGCGAGCTCGGCTTCCAGCGCCGCCCGGCGCTGGACGAGCCCGGCACCACGCAGATCTCGCTGCACTTCTGAAGTCCCGCGCATCGCACCCGAAGCCCGCCGCCCGGCGGGCTTCGCCGTTTCAACCCGGGCCTGCCGGCGGCGGCGGCCACCCACGCTACAATCCTGCGCTTTACCCGCGCGCTCCGCGCCCCGACGAGCCACGCGCCAGTCCATGCCCAGCAGCACCACTTCTCCGCTCAGTCACCCGCCGCTCCCCACCACGCCGCGCCAGCGCCGCTTCTGGACGCCGCCGCACGGCTCCGCTCGCGCGCTGCTGATCGCAGAGGCGGCGCGTTCGCACGGCGGCCTGCTGGTGGCGGTGACCCGCGATACCCAGCGCGCCTCGGCGCTGGAGGACGAACTGAAGCTGTTCGCCGGCACCCTGCCGGTGCTGCACTTCCCGGACTGGGAAACCCTGCCCTACGACATCTTCAGCCCGCACTCGGAGATCGTCTCCCAGCGCATCGCCACGCTGTACCGGCTGCCTTCGGTCACCCGCGGCGTGCTGGTGGTGCCAGTGGCCACGCTGATGCAGCGGATCGCCCCGCGCAGCCACATCACCGGCGCTGGCCTGATGCTGGCCAAGGGGCAGAAGCTGGACCTGATGGCCGAGCAGCGCCGGCTGGAATCGGCCGGCTACCGCTACGTGCCGCAAGTGGCCGAAGCCGGCGACTTCGCCGTGCGCGGCGCACTGATCGACATCTTCCCGATGGGCGCGGCCGAGCCGTACCGCATCGAGCTGTTCGACGACGAAGTCGAATCGATCCGCAGCTTCGATCCGGAAACCCAGCGCTCGCAGCAGCCGGTGGACAAGGTCGAGCTGCTGCCCGGCCGCGAGTTCCCGCTCACCGAGAACGCCGCCAAGGATTTCCGCACGCGCCTGCGCGAGCGCTTCCCGATCGACATCCGCCGCTGCCCGCTCTACCAGGACATGAAGGAAGGCGTGACGCCGGGCGGCATCGAGTACTACCTGCCGCTGTTCTTCGAGCAGACCGCCACGCTGTTCGACTACCTCGCCAGCGACGCGCTGTTCGTGCTGGGCGAAGGCGCTGGCGAGGCGGCCGAGCAGTTCTGGACGCAGACCGCCGAGCGCTACGACCAGCGCGCGCACGACATCGAGCGCCCGGTGCTGCCGCCGACCGAGCTCTACCTCTCGCCCGAGCAGCTGCGCGAGCAGTGGAACAAGCGCCTGCGGGTGGAGATCGTGCCCTCCGGCCACGAGCACAGCGTCGACGTGGGTACCCAGCCGGCGCCCGAGGTGCCGCTCAACCGCAAGGGCGAGGAGCCCGGCACCTCGCTGCGACATTTCCTGGCGAGCTACAAGGGGCGCGTGCTGGTGGCCGCCGACTCGGCCGGACGGCGCGAGTCGCTCATCGAGCAGCTGGCGGCGGCGGGGATGAAGCCGGCGAATGTGGATGGCTGGAGTGGCTTCCTGAGCCGTCATCCCGGCGAAAGCCGGAATGACGGCAAGCTAGCGACAGACGGCAAGGCAGGTCCAGCACCGGCATTCGCCATCACCATCGCCCCGCTGGAGCAGGGCTTCGCGCTGACCAAGCCGGCGATCACCGTACTGACCGAGCGCGAGCTGTTCGGCGAGCGGGTGCGCAGCGAGCGGCGGCGCCGCCGCGGCCAGGCGCGTGATCCGGACACCATCATCCGCGACCTCACCGAGCTCTCGATCGGCTCGCCCATCGTGCACGTCGACCACGGCGTGGGCCGCTACCAGGGCCTGGAGTCGATGGAGCTCGGCGGCATGCAGGGCGAGTTCCTGATCATCGAGTACGCCAAGGGCGACAAGCTCTACGTGCCGGTGGCCCAACTGGGCCTGGTCAGTCGCTACTCCGGCACCGCGCCGGAACTGGCGCCACTGCACTCGCTGGGCGGCGACGCATGGGAACGCGCGCGCCGGAAGGCCGCCGAAAAGGTGCGCGACGTCGCCGCCGAGCTGCTGGCGATCTACGCCCAGCGCGAGGCGCGCGGCGGCGAGTCGATGCCGATCGATCGCCAGCTGGTGGAGGAATTCGGTGCCAGCTTCCCGTTCGAGGAGACCCCGGATCAGGAGCAGGCGATCGACGCGGTGCTGGGCGATCTGGCCGCGCCGCGCGCGATGGACCGGGTGATCTGCGGCGACGTGGGTTTCGGCAAGACCGAGGTCGCGCTGCGCGCCGCCTTCGCCGCGGCCACGGCGGGCAAGCAGGTCGCCGTGCTGGTGCCAACCACGCTGCTCGCCCAGCAGCACTACCGGAATTTCGCCGACCGCTTCGCCGACTGGCCGGTGAAGGTGGACGTGCTCTCCCGCTTCCGCTCCACCAAGGAAGTGAACGAAGCGCTCAAGCGACTCGCCGACGGCCAGATCGACGTGATCGTCGGCACCCACAAGCTGCTGCAGCCGGACATCAAGTTCAAGAACCTCGGCCTGGTGGTGGTGGACGAGGAGCAGCGTTTCGGCGTGCGGCAGAAGGAGCAGTTGAAGAAGCTGCGCGCCGAGGTCGACCTGCTGACCATGACCGCCACGCCGATCCCGCGCACGCTGAACATGGCGATGGCCGGCCTGCGCGACCTGTCGCTGATCACCACCCCGCCCGCCCACCGCATGGCCGTGCGCACGTTCGTGGCGGCATGGGACCCGGCGACGATCCGCGAGGCGTTCCAGCGCGAGCTGTCACGCGGCGGCCAGGTCTACTTCCTGCACAACGAGGTCGAGTCGATCGAACGCACCGCGCGCGAGCTGCAGGAGCTGATCCCCGAGGCGCGCATCGGCATCGCCCACGGCCAGATGCCCGAGCGCGACCTGGAGCAGGTGATGGCGGATTTCCACCGCCAGCGCTTCAACGTGCTGGTGTGCACCACCATCATCGAGACGGGTATCGATATCCCCACCGCCAACACCATCATCATCAACCGCGCCGACCGCTTCGGCCTGGCGCAGCTGCACCAGCTGCGCGGCCGCGTCGGCCGTTCGCACCATCGCGCCTACGCCTATCTGGTGGTACCGGACCGCAAGTCGATGACGCCCGATGCCGAGAAGCGGCTGGAAGCGCTGGCCTCGCTGGAGGAACTGGGCGCCGGCTTCACCCTGGCCACGCACGACCTGGAGATCCGCGGTGCCGGCGAACTGCTGGGCGATGAACAATCCGGCCAGATCCAGGAGATCGGCTTCGGCCTCTACACCGAACTGCTCGACCGCGCGGTGCGCGCGCTGAAGAGCGGCAAGGTGCCGGACTTCGACCTGAGCTCCGAGCACGAGACCGAGGTGGAGCTGCATCTGCCGGCGCTGATCCCGGACGACTACCTGCCCGACGTGCACGCCCGCCTGACGCTGTACAAGCGCATCGCCAGCGCGCGCAGCGACGAGCACCTGCGCGACCTGCAGGTGGAGATGATCGACCGCTTCGGCCTGCTTCCCGAGCCGACCAAGAACCTGTTCGCGCTGGCCACGCTGAAGCTGATGGCCACGCCGCTGGGCATCCGCAAGCTGGACTTCGGCCCGACCGGCGGGCGCATCCTGTTCCGCGAGAAGCCCGAGGTCGACCCGCTGCTGATCATCAAGCTGATCCAGAGCCTGCCGCGGGTCTACAAGCTGGAAGGCCAGGACAAGCTCAAGGTCACGCTGGACCTGCCCGGCGCCACCGAGCGCATCCGCAGCGCGCAGGAAGTGCTGATCATGCTCGGCGCCCGGCGCCCGGCCTGAGTACTCAGGCGCCGAGCGCGTCGGCGATCGATCCGGCCATGGCGATGCCGCTCTGGAACGCGTTCTCGACGCGGGCGCCGAGGCACCAGTCGCCGCCCGCCCACAGGCCGTCCGCGGGATCGGCGAGGAAGGGCCGGCCCAGCGGCTGCATGGTCATCGCGTAGCGCCAGCGGTGGGCCCGGGCAAACACGGGCGACGGCGGTGCGGGGAGCTGCGCGGCGAGCGCGGCCAGCAGCCACGACACCACTTCGTCGGGTGTGCGCTCCAGGTGTTCCTGGCTCCACGCGGGCGAGGCGTGCACCACCCAGCGGTCGATGCCGTCGTCCCCGCCGAACCGGCTGGCCTGCCGCGCGAGCCACGCCACCGGACCGTGGTCCAGCCGCGCGGCCTCGAACGGCAGCTCCCATGGCGTCCCCAAGGCCAGCATCAGCGCCCAGCACGGCGCGACCGCCACCGCGCCCAGTGCACCGGCCAGCGGCGACCCGGCCCGTTCCAGCAGCTCCCGGGCCTGCGGCGCCGGCGCGGTAATCGCCACGGCATCGAATCCGTCGAGGCAGCTGCCCTCGTCCAAAGCGAGCCGCCAGCGCCCGTCGTGGCGCGACAGCCCGGCGACCGTCGCCTGCAGCCGGATGTCCACGCCCACGGCCAGCGGCTCGACCAGGCGCTTCATGCCGTCCTCGCCGATCCACCAGGAACGGGCCGGCGCGTCGGTACGGGGCGCAAGCCGCGGCGACCAGGGCCGCACGGCACCGGACCGTGCCCATGCCTCGAGTTCGGCGGCGAAATGCGGATCGCGAGCGGTCACGAACTGCGCGCCGTGATCGAAGCGATCGCCGCGATCGGTGCGCCGCGTCGCGATCCGCCCGCCCAGCCCGCGGCTCTTCTCCAGCACCCGCGGGGCGAGGCCGCGCCGGTGCAGTTCGCGCGCGCAGGCCAGGCCGGTCATGCCGGCGCCGACGATGGCGATGCGCGGGGACGATGAAGCGGGCATGCAGAAAACTCCGGCGCTGGGGGAACGGTGCCGGGATGGCTCTGGCGATCCCCGCGGGGATCGCCAGAGCACACCGGCCCCTCGCATACGCACGGCGGCCCGCGGTGGACGCGGGCGGCGGGATCTCAGGCGCGCACCAGGTACTGCACGCTGAACATCCGTTCGGGGTCCAGCCAGACCTCGCGCACCGCCAGCCCGGCGCGATGGGCGAGCGCGGCGAAATCCTCCAGCGAGTACTTGCAGCTGTACTCGACCTGCATCGCCTCGTTCTCGCGGAAGCGCACCTGCTGACGCCCCACGCGCACGACCTGGTCCTCGCTGCTGAGGATGTGCGTCTCAATACGGCCGGCCATCGGGTTGTAGCGCGCGCGATGGCGGAACCGGCGCAGGTCGAAGTCGCTGCCGATCGCCCGGTTGACGTGGGCGAGCATGTTCAGGGTGAACTCGGCGGTGACGCCCGCCGCGTCGTTGTAGGCGGCCTCCAGCAGCGCCGTGTCCTTCTTCAGATCGACGCCGATCAGGATGCCGCCGCTCTCGCCCATTTCCGCACGCATCTTGCGCAGCAGCACGGCGGCATCGGCCGCCTCGAAGTTGCCGATGGTGGATCCGGGAAAATAGATCACCGTCCTGCGCGTGGCGCGAGGGGCGATCGGCAGGCGCAGCGCGCGGGTGAAGTCCGCGCACAGCGGCTGCATGGCGACGTCGGGAAAGCGCTCGCCCAGGCGCTGCACGCTCTGTCGCAGCGGTTCCGGGGAAATCTCCACCGGCACGTAGGCGACCGGCGAGGCCAGATGCTCCAGCAGCAGGTCGGTCTTGATCGCGTGGCCGCTGCCGTATTCCACCAGCCTCACGTCCGGCCCGAGCGCGGCAGCGATCTCTGCGCCGTGCGCACGCATCAGCGCGATCTCGCAACGCGTGAGGTAGTACTCCGGCTGCTCGCAGATCGCCTCGAACAGTTCCGACCCGCGCTCGTCGTAGAACAGCCAGGAAGGCAACCGCTTTGGTGTGGCGGCCAAGCCGCGCTGCACCACTTCGAGGATGAAATTGTCGGGGGGGCGACGATCGTCGTCGCGCAGCCAGGTGGCCTGGAGTGTGCTGCTCATAAGTCCTTTCCGAGTCGGATCCCTGCGAACTGCCAGCGGGCATGGGGAGGGAAGAAGTTGCGATAGCTTGCGCGCACGTGGTCGCACGGCGTGACACAGCTCCCCCCGCGCAACACCCACTGCCCGTTCATGAACTTGCCGTTGTATTCGCCCAGCGATCCCGGCAGCGGCCGGAACCCGGGATAGCTGACATAGGGCGAGGCGGTCCACTCCCACACGTCGCCGAACATCTGGCGCAGTCCTTCGCCCGGCATGGTGGCCTGCGGATGGAGGCGCGCCTGCTCCTGCAGGTTGCCCTGCACCGGCAGCCCAGCGGCCGCAGCCTCCCATTCGGCCTCGGTCGGCAGGCGCATCTCGGCCCAGCGCGCGAACGCGTCGGCCTCGAAGTAGCTCAGGTGGCACACCGGGGCTTCGGGATCCAGCGGCTGCACGCCGCCGAGGGTGAATTCGCTGGCCAGGTCGTCCTGCCAGTAGAGCGGGCGCTGCCAGCCCTCGGCCTGCACCGTGGCCCAGCCGTCGGACAGCCACAGGCCCGGATCGAGGTAGCCGCCGTCGTGCACGAAGGCCAGGTACTCGGCGTTGGTTACGAGCCGGTTGGCCAGCGCGTGCGGCTGCAGCAGCGCGCGATGACGGGGCGTCTCGTTGTCGAAGGCGAAACCCGTTCCGCCGTGGCCGATCTCGACCACGCCCTCGCCGCCGGACAGGAAGCGCAGCGGCTGGGATGGCGACGACCGCGCGACCCAGCCGTCCGGGCGGTACGCCGGACGCAGCGGGTTACACCACAGCGCATGCTTGATGTCGGTGAGCAGGAGTTCCTGGTGCTGCTGTTCGTGGTTCAGGCCCAGCTCCACCAGGGCGGGAAGGTCCGGATCGTCGCCGGCTTCCAGCCATTCGCCGACCGCCTCGTCGACGTAACAGCGGTAGTCGAGCACCTCCTGCAGCGAGGGACGGGACAACAGCCCGCGCCGGGGTCGGGCGTGCATCGGGCCCACCGACTGGTAGTAGGAGTTGAACAGCACCATCCAGCCCGGGTGGCGCGGCACATAGCCGGGGCGGCGGGACAGCACGAACTGCTCGAAGAACCAGGTAGTGTGCGCGAGGTGCCACTTGCCCGGACTGGCATCGGGCATCGACTGCACCATCATGTCCTCGGGCGACAGCGGCGAGGCCAGTGCGACCGTGACCTGGCGGATGCGGTCGAAACGCGTGCGAAGAGACGTGTCGGCGGACAGGCCCGGCACCTTCATGGTGCGCACCGGAGGCCGAGAGCATATGAACGGGAACGACGGCCGAAGCGCGGGAGCATGCAGAATGCCGTGCAGGGAACCGAACACGGATTGTCCTGCACGGGACGTTCAGATCCTGTGATCCGCGGTTGGCCGATAGTGGACACGCGCATGCATTCCGTGTTGCATGCCTCACCGTATTCCCTGCCGATCGCGAGGTGCCCCCGTGAGAATGGCCATCATCCTTCCTGTCCTGGCGTTGGCGACGAGCACCTGCGCCGCCGCACAGGTCACACCGGCCCGCGCACCGTTGCGGCCGATCAGCGAATGCATCCGTGTCGACCAGATCAATGAGTGGCACATCGTCGACGACCGCACGGCCACCGTACGCACCGGACCCAGGCGCTACGTGGTCGGGCTACAGGCCCGGTGCCCGCGACTGGGGCAGCCGCCGGCCGGACTGATCTTCCACCCCAACCGCTCGAATCTCGCGCTGGGGGTGTATCGCATCTGCGGTGAGGTAGGCGAAACGGTCAGCTCGCACCACCAGCCACCCTGCGCGATCCAGTCGGTGCGGATCGTCGACAAGGCGGAGTTCGACCGACTTTCGGCGAAAGCGCGACGCAGCGGCAGCGCCGCCGACCAGCCCACCACCAAGCCGTAGGCCTTGAACGAAAAACGCCCGGCCATGGCCGGGCGTTTGGGGGGCGTATCTCGTCCCGTCGGACAGCGGATCAGTCGCCGTCGTCGTCGTAGCCGTCGTCACGGACGTAGCGGGTGTCGTACGGATCGCTGTAGACCACGGTCCGGGTGACCACGCGCCGCTCGACCACCGGACGATCCTCGTAGATCACCGTGGTGCGCGGGCGGGTATAGACCACCGGGGCGTCGTAGTACACCGGGCGCGGATTCACCGCTGCGTCGATCAGACCGACCATCGCACCGGCGACCAGCGCACCGGCGATCCAGCGACCGCCCTCCCAGTGACCGCCACGGTGATAGCCACCGTGATAGTAGCCACCGTGGTAGCCGTGATAACCACCGCGGTACCCATGCCCCCAGCCGCCGTGACCCCAGCCATGCGCGCTGGCGGCGAATGGCATGGCCAGCGCCGCGGCGATCATCACGCCGGCGGCGGCGAGTTTCTGTTTGCCAAGGATGCCAGTCATGCGAGCTACCTCCTTCGAACCTGGAGGCCATGCTCGGCTCCGGCCACTTAATCGCCACTGAAAATTCATCGCCGCTTGATTCTTGCGCTGTCCCACGGATTTTCGTTCGACGGACCGTGCAGGCGCAGCAGCCAGCAGCCGTGGATGTCCGCCCGGCGGGCGAAATCGAACGGGATGCTCGGCCCGCTCCAGTCCTCGATGCTGAACCGCTCTTCCAGCGCCGCGCGATCGAGCGCGAAGCGGCGGAAATTGTTCGAGAACACGATCACGCCGCCGTGCGCCAGCCGGTCGCCGCAGGCGTTCAGCAGGGCGACGTGGTCGCGCTGCACGTCGAAATCCTCGGCGCGCTTGGAGTTGGAGAAGGTCGGCGGATCGACGTAGATCAACCCGTAGCGCTCGCGGTCGGCGCGCAGGAAGGTCATCGCATCGGCCTGCATCAGCCGATGCCGCGCGCCGCTGAAGCCATTCAGCGCGAGGTTGCGCGACGCCCAGTCCAGGTAGGTGGCCGACAGGTCCACGCTGGTGGTGTCCTGCGCACCACCGGCCGCGGCATAGACGCTGGCCGTGGCGGTGTAGGCGAACAGGTTGAGGAAGCGTCGCCCCTGGGCCAGCTCGCGCAGCTTCGCCCGCACCAATCGGTGGTCGAGGAACAGGCCGGTATCCAGGTAGTCGGTGAGGTTCACCAGGAAGTGCAGACCGCCCTCCTCCACCTCGACGAACTGGCCCTGCTGGTCGAAATGGCCGTACTTGGAGCCGCCCTTGCCGCGTTCGCGGGTCTTCACCGCGACATGGTCGCGCGGCACTTCGAACACCTCGCCGGCCACCCGCACCAGCTCGCGCAGGCGGGTCTGCGCCACCGCCGGGGGTACCTCGACCGGCGCGCGGTATTCCTGCACGTGCAACCAACGATCACCGCCGGCACCGCCGTAGACGTCGATCGCCGCGGCGTACTCCGGCAGGTCCTGGTCGTAGGCGCGCCAGCAGGCGATGCCCTCGCGCTCCAGCCGCTTGCGCAGGTGGCGGACGTTCTTCTCCAGCCGGTTCTTCACCATCTGCGCGCCGGGCGACAGCGGCTTCGGCTCGCGCGCCACGGTCTCGCGGGCGTGCAGCTCGAAGGTAAGCAGCACCGTCTCCAACGCCCCGTTGTAAAGCGTGTATTTCTTGTCCGCGCGCAGCGGCATGGCCCGACCCAACTCGGCGTCGCCGGCCAGCACGGCGGCACGCCAGCCCGCAAAATGCGCGCGCAGGGTTTCGCCCAGCGCGCGATACAGCTGCGGCATCTGCTCGCGCTCGCCCAGCCGTTCGCCATACGGCGGATTGGTGATCACCAGGCCGCGCGTCACGCCTGGCGGCGGCGCCGCATGGGTGGCGTCATGGCGGTCCAGCGTGAAGAAGCCGGCAACGCCGGCGGCCTGCGCGTTGCGCTTGGCGGTCTGCACCATGCGGGGGTCGGCATCGGCGCCGAAGAAGCAGGCGCGCAGCGCGCGCAGACCGGCTTCGGCGCGCCTACGCGCCTCCTCGTGCAGACGCTTCCACAGCGCGATGTCGTGCTGCGCCCAGCCGAGAAAACCGAAGTACTCGCGATGCAGGCCCGGCGCCACGTCGGCGGCCATCCACGCGCCTTCAATGAGCAGCGTGCCCGAGCCGCACATCGGATCCAGCAGCGCACCACCCTCGGCGTAGATCTGCGGCCAGCCACCGCGCAACAGCATCGCCGCGGCCAGGTTTTCCTTCAGCGGCGCCTCGCCCTGCATCTCGCGCCAGCCGCGGCGATGCAGCGGGCTGCCGGAGAGATCCAGCGACAGCGTGGCGCGGTCCCGGCGCAGGCGCACGTTGATGCGCACGTCCGGCTCGTCGGTGACCACGTCGGGGCGCTGGCCGGTGCGCTGGCGGAACTGGTCGACCACCGCGTCCTTCACCCGCTGGGCGAGGAACTGGCTGTGGTTGAGCTTGCTCTGCGTGGTGTGCGCGTCGACCGCCAGGGTGGCCCGCTCCGACAGGTGCGCGGACCAGTCCACCGACTGCACGCCGGCGTACAGCGCCTCGTCGGTGGCCGAGTCGAACTCGGCCAGCGGCAGCAGCACGCGACTGGCCAGGCGCGACCACAGGCAGGCGCGGTAGGCGGTCTCCAGCGTGCCGCTGAAGCGCACGCCCGAGAGCGCCTCGTGCACGTCCTCGGCACCGAGCGCGACCAGTTCGTCTTTCAGCAGGTATTCCAGGCCCTTCGGGCAACTGGCGAAGAACGCAGTCATGCGCGGCCCGCCACGTGCTCGAGGAACAGTCGGAACTGCCCGGCGATGGCGTCCACGCTCTCGGACAGCCGGTGATCGTCGTCGAGGATCAGCAGCGGCAACTGACGCCGTTCGGCGAAGGCGTACATGTCGTCCAGCGGGCAGAGTTCGTCGCGCCAGCCGTGGATCAGCACGGTGGGGACGTCGGGGGAGACGTCGAAATCCACCTCGCAGCCGGGGATGGACTCCGGCGTCGCCATCAGGAACAGGCCCGCCACCGGCTGCTCAAGCGAGGCCAGCCCGGAGACGAAGGCGCCCATGCTGGAGCCGACCAGCACCGGCGGCACCGGCTGCGCCCGGATCAACGCCTCCAGCCGTGCCAGCCGCGGTGCCACCGAGCCGGCCAGGCCGAGCGCGTCGTCCTCGCGATAGTCGGGACGCAGGGTGGACCAGCCCAGCGATTCGGCCAGCCGGGCCAGCGCGCTGACCTTGGTGGCGTCGGGGCCGGATTCGGCACCGTGCGAGAGGATGATCGGGGGGCGCATGGCGGCGACTCGGCGTGGCGGGTCGTTCATGATACCGCGGCACCGTGCGAGACTCCCGCGCATGCCCGTCACCGTCCACGACCATTTCCTGCCCTACGTCGACCGCCTCGAAGCGCGCCCGGCCGACGCCGTCACCCTGGTGGTGATCCACTGCACCGAGCTGCCCGACCTGGCGATGGCCCGCGAGTACGGCGAGCGCGTGCTGCACGACAGCGGCACCGGCAACAGCGGCCACTACTACGTCGACCGCGACGGCCGCATCGAACGCTACGTGCCCGGCACCCGCGTGGCGCACCACGTGCGCGGCTGCAACCCGGCGTCGATCGGCATCGAGCTGGTCAACTCCGGGCGCTACCCCGACTGGTTCGACTCGCGCCACCAGGCGATGGACGAACCCTACCCGCCTGCGCAGATCGCAGCACTGAAAGCGCTGCTGACGCAGCTGCGCGCCGAGTTTCCGGCACTGCGGCAGATCGCCGGCCACGAGGACCTCGACACCGCCCGCGTGGCGGCCAGCGACGATCCGTCGCTGCAGGTGCCGCGCAAGCGCGATCCCGGTCCGCGGTTTCCGTGGGACGAGGTGCTGGCCGGCGCGGAGCTGGAGCGCATCCGCGCCTGAGCACGCCTAGGGCGGGCGCTTCATCGGGAAGCGGTCGCGCGTGGTCGAGTACCACAGGCCGCCCATGCGCCCGACGAGGTCGAGCTTTTCGGGGTCGACATGACGCTCATCGGCCATCACCGCATCGTCGATGTGGGCCAGCAGCACGCGCGCGAAGATCAGGAAGTGCCGCGGGCTCTCCGCCGGGTACGGCGTGATGCTCTCCACCTCGCATTCGAACGCGACCGGAGCCTGCAGCAGTCGCGGCACGGCGACGCGGGTACCCGGCACCGTCTCCAGACCGTTCACCTCGATCTCGCTGACCTCCGGCGGCAACGTGGCGGCCGTCTCGTTCATCACCGGCGCCATCGCAGCGTTGACCAGATGGATCACCAGCTGTCCGGTCTCACGCGCGTTGACCAGGGTGTCCTTCAGCCGCCCACCGGGATTGAGTCCGACATTGACCATCAACGTCGGCGGCTGGTCGCAGATCACCTGGAAGAAACTGAAGGGTGCCAGGTTGGCCACGCCCGCGGCGGAAACCGACGAAACCCAGGCGATCGGCCGCGGCGTCACGGTGGCGGTCAGCCAGCGGTAGGCCTCCTCGGCGCTGAGGCCGGCCAGGTCCAGTTGCATCGTGGGGGTGTCCTTCGCGGGAAGCAGGCGCGCAGTCTAGCCTTCGCCGACCGTTCCGAGCGGTCGGATGGCACGCTCCAGGCGTCGCACTGCGTCAGGCGAACGCGTCGAGCAGGCCCACCGCACTGATCGTCGCCGGGGCCGCGGCCACCTCGCCGATCGCCGCATCCGTCGCATCGCCGGCGCCGCCGGACGACGAGGATGAGCGGTTGCTATCGCCGCCTCCGGCCGACTGCTGCCCGACCTGCGCCTGCCCCAGCGAAAGGCCCTGCTGGGCCAGCAGCGTGTCGAGCTGCGGCAGGGTCTGCTGCAACGCATGCACGGTCGCCGGGTGCTGGGCCGCGAAGGTCACGTCGACCTGCCCGTTGTGCTGCACGCTCACCTTCACATCGAGCGAGCCGAGCTCCTCTGGATGCAGCTTGATCCGCGCCTGCTTGATGTCCTGCCCACCGAGCCAGGCCACCTGCTGGCCGAGCTGCTGGGTGAAGTCGGTACTGCCGACCTGGCCGGTGATGGTGAGCGCGTGCGGCGCCACCGCCAGCGGCGCGGAAGCGGCCGGTGAGCTGGCCTGCATCAGTCCGGCCAGCGCATCGATGCTGGTCTTGTCGTCCTGTCGCATGGCGGCCTTCGGCAGGCCGGAGGCGAACAGATCGTTGAAGGAGGCCAGACCCTGCAGGGTCTGCCCCGTGCCGGTCGCTGTCGGGCTGGCGTCGGTAGCGGTCGTGCTGTCGCTGGCCGTGGCAGCGGCCGCGGCCGGATCGGTGCTGCCGGACACAGTGGCGCCGGCCGTGGGCGAACCGCCCAGCGACGCCTTCAGAATGCTTGCCGCCATGACCTTGGCGGCGCCGCCGGTGACGACCGAGGCATTGGCCGGCATGGCCTGTCCCAGCAAGGCGAGCATCGCGCCGGCGACCGAAGCGGCGCCGCTGGCCGATGCGTCGTCGTCGTGTGCTGCCGGTTTGTCGGTCGAGGCGTCGGAAGAAGTATCGGCATCGCCGTCGGACGGAGGCTGGGCCTTGACGCCAGCGACCAGCGACGTGGTGGTCGCGGCGCTGCCCTGATCCGCCGCCGTTTTCGCCGTGTCCTTGGGATCGGCGGCCTTCGCCTGGCTGTCCGCGCTCTTCGGCGTCGGCTTGCTGGCGCCGGTATCGGTGTGGCTTGCGGTGTCGGGGGCGGACCGGGCCGCGTCCCTGCCGGACTGCTGCTGACGGGCGGCGTCCAGGTGGCTGTCGAAGACACGGGCCGCGTCAGCGGAACCGGCGCGGGACTCGCTGGCCGGAGCGGCGGCGCTGGGCGTGGCAACGGAAATCTTGGGAAGCGGTGCGGTGGCGGGCATGGTGACCTCGTCGGAAATTCGTCGCGGACGACGTGTTACAGGCTGGGCAGCAAGGTTCGCGCCAACGGGCGCATGGCGGTCAGCGCGAGAGCCCCGGCGGGCGGCGGTGCTGCATGCGTTCGTCCACATCGGACTGCTCGCGCCGGTCTTCGGCCTTGCGCTCGGCTTCGCGGTAACGGCTCACCACGCTGTCCAGCGCCTTCTCCCGCGCGTGCGCCTCGCGCCAGTGGCCGCGCGCATGCTCCAGGTGACGCTGCTGGCGCTGCACCTCGGCCACCTGCTGGGCGATCGCCTGATCGATGCGGTCGATGAACTGCTGCAGGTTGAGCAAGGCCTGCACGCTGGTACCGCCGGCCTGGGCCGAGGCGTAGTCGTGCCGGTAGCGCTTGAGTTCCTCCAGCTGGTGTTCGGCGCGGGCCAGCTTCTGCTGCTGCTCGGCCAGCCGCTGCATGGCCTGGTCGCGGCGGTCGTGCGCCTGGTCCACGGCCGGCTGCAGGCGGTCGGCGCGCGACCTCACGCCTCACCCTCGCCAGTGAGCGCACACAGCGCCTCGATGCCCTGGACCAGGGTCGCCGGCTCGTCGACCTCCTGCTGCAGGAACGCGCGCAGCCGCGGCCACATAGCGATGGCATGGTCGACCTGCGGATCGGAACCCTTCTGGTAGGCACCCACCGCGATCAGGTCGCGCTGCTGGCGGTAGGCCGAATAGATCTGGCGGAAGCGCTGCGCAGAGCGCAGGTGCTCGCGGCGCACCACCGCCGGCATCACGCGGCTGATCGACGCCTCGATGTCGATCGCCGGGTAGTGACCGGCCTCGGCCAGGTCGCGCGACAGCACGATGTGGCCATCGAGGATCGCACGCGCCGCATCGGCGATCGGGTCGTGGCGGTAGTCATCACCTTCGGTCAGCACGGTGTAGAAGGCGGTGATCGAACCGCGACCCTCGGCATCGTTGCCGGCGCGTTCGACCAGCGCCGGCAGCATCGCGAACACCGACGGCGGATAACCCTTGGTCGCCGGCGGCTCGCCGATCGCCAGCGCGATCTCGCGTTGCGCCTGGGCGTAGCGGGTCAGCGAATCCATCAGCAGCAGCACGCGCAGCCCACGGTCGCGGAACCATTCGGCGATCGCGGTGGCGTACTGGGCGCCACGCAGGCGCTTGAGCGGCGGCGCGTCGGCAGGGGCGGCAACGATCACCGCGCGGCGGCGCCCTTCCACGCCCAGCGTGTGCTCGACGAATTCCTTCACCTCGCGACCGCGCTCGCCGATCAGGCCCACCACCACCACGTCGGCATCGGTGTACTTGGTCATCATGCCCAGCAGCGTCGATTTGCCGACGCCGGAACCGGCGAACAACCCCAAACGCTGGCCGCGGCCGACGGTGAGCAGCGCGTTGATCGCACGCACGCCGGTGTCCAGGCGGGTGTCGATCGGCTTGCGCTCCATCGGGTTGATCGGCTCGGCCTTCAGCGAGGCCTGCTCGTCGGTATCCAGCGGCCCCATGCCGTCCAGCGGCAGGCCGTCGGCACCGACCACGCGACCGAGCAAACCCTGCCCCACCGGCAGGCCGCCGGCGTGGGCGCACGGGCGCACCCGGGCATTCGGCAGCACGCCGTGCATCTCGCCCACCGGCATCAGCAGCAGGCGTTCGTCGGCGAAGCCCACCACCTCGGTATCGAGCTGGTCGCCGTCGGCGGCGTCCACCAGACAGCGCGAGCCGAGCGCCGCTTCGCAGCCCTCCGCCTCGAGCGTCAAGCCGACCACGCGGCGCAACCGGCCTTCCACGGTCAGGGTGTGCGCCAGCTCGGCGCGCCGGCCGCGACGGGCGAGCCGTTCGCGCCAGTGTTCGCTGCGCCGGGCCTGCAGGTCCGGACTCACCGCGAGCTCCCGTCGCGCAGTGGCCGACGACGGGCCTGGACCGAAGGGAAATCGCGCCGCGGGTGGGCACCCGTGGGACGGGGGGATCGCTTGGGCCAACCTGCCACGCCGTCGGGGGAGGCAAACGGGGAGGTTGGCTTCGCGGGGACCCACCAGCGGCGCGAAACGGAGAGGCCGCGGCAGCAACGCCGCCACAGCCTGCGAAGCAGGATCAGACGCAGGTACACCGTCACGCGGCCAGCCACCTGCGACCGGCCCGAGCGGGCATCGCGACGGGCGAGGCGCGCGGCCAGGCGGGGATCGCCCGGCAAATCGGCCAGCACCACCCAGCCGGCCTGCGGCTGCGCGGCGCCGTACATCGCGCGATGTCTCGGGGTGGCCGGATGGGCGGCCATCGAGACGACCTTGCTGGCGTGAGCGGGACGGGTCATGCCGTCACCTCGTCACCGCCGTCGTCGTCCGAGCCGATGCCCAGCACCGCGTCGACGATGGCGGCCAGGCGGGTATCGACGCGGGCATCCAGTCGCGAGCGCTCGCTCTCGAGCGCGCAGTCGCCCCGCGAGAGCGCCGGATCGGGCAGCAGTTGCCAGTGCTCTTCGGCCACCTGGTGCTCGCGCAGCACCGCCAGGTCGTCGGGATGCACGCGCACGCGCACCTCGCGGGCCGCGGACGGCAGCGCCCGCGCGGCCTGCTGCACGGCCTGCACGATCAGTGCCGGCGAGGTGACCAGCTCGTGCGCGATCACCCGGCGGGCGATCACCGTGGCCAGTCGCGCCAGTTCCTGCTCGGTCGCCTCGTCGAGCGCTTCGAGCGGGCGCGCAGCGGCATCCAGCAGCGTCTCGAACTGCCGCACCATGGCTTCCCGCTCGCGCTTCGCGTCGGCCAGGCCCTCGGCGCGACCGGCGGCATAGCCTTCCTCGCGCGCCTGGCGCTCGAGCGCTTCCAGTTCGGCGACGGTCGGCGGGCCACCCTCTTCCGGCGCCGACTCGGCGGCCTGGCGATCCACGACCGACGGCAGCTCCCAGCGCTGGAACCCGCTGAACGCGTCGCGAATGATCTGCGCGGCCATCAGACGAAGTCATCCCCGCCGGCAGAGAGCGTCAGCTGACCGGCATCGGCCAGGCGACGGGCGATCATCAGCACTTCCTTCTGCGCCGCATCGACCTCGCTCACGCGGACCGGACCGGACACTTCCAGATCGTCGCGCAGCATGTCGGCGGCGCGCTTGGACATGTTCGCGAAGATCTTTTCGCGGATGGCCGACTCGGCCCCCTTCAACGCCACCGTCAGGCGCGCCGACGGCACTTCGCGCAGCAGCGTCTGCATGCTGCGGTCGTCCAGCTCGGCCAGGTCGTCAAAGACGAACATCAGCTCCTCGATTTTGCCGCCCAGGCCGGCATCCTGCGTGCGGATCGCCGACATCAGTTCGGCCTCGCGACTGGACTCCATCGAGTTGAGGATGTCCGCGGCCGCCTTCAGGCCACCGACGCTGGCCGACTTGAGCTTGTTGGAGCTGCCGGAGAACTGGCGCTCCATGATCTCGTCCAGCTCGTTCAGCGCATGCGGCTGCACGCCGTCGAGCGTGGCGATGCGCATGATCGCGTCCGAGCGCGTGCGCGGCGGCAGGTAGCCGAGCACCTCGGCCGCCTGGTCCGGTTCAAGATGGGCCAGCACCAGAGCGATGATCTGCGGATGCTCCAGGTTGATCAGCTCGGCGATCGCCCGGCTCTCCATCCACTTGAGCGACTCCAGCCCCTTGCTGGAGCGACCGAGCAGGATGCGATCGATCAGGCCGCCCGCCTTGCTCTCGCCCAGGGCGTTGGTGAGGATCTTGCGGATGTAGTCCTCGGTGCCGACGCCCAGTGCGGTCTGGTGGCCGACGTCCTCGTTGAGGCGGTTGAGCACGCCCTCGACTTCGTTGCGGCTGACGCTGGTGAGTCCGGCCATCGCCGAACCGACCGCCTGCACGTCGCGCGCGGACAGGTGCTTGAGCACCTCCGCGGCATCCTGCTCACCCAGCGTGAGCAGCAGGATCGCGGCCTGGCGGGCGCCGTCGGAAACCTGCTCAGCCATTGTCGCCCACCCAGTTGCGGACGACCTGCGCCACCTGCTTGGGGTTCTCGCTCACCATGCGCTTGGCCATGTTGATCTTCTGCTCGTAGGCAATCGCCTGCCCGATGCGGGCCGGTTCATCCTCCGGAATATCGGCGACCTGCACGGAAACTTTCGGCATCGGCGAGGGCAAGGCGTTCGCCTCTTCGACCGGGCGGCCCGGACCGCGGCTCAGGCTCTTGAGCAGCGGCCGCAGCAGGCCGAAGGCCACCAGCAGGGCGACCAGGATGCCGCCGCCCTGCTTGATCAGGTCGAGCATGCCCGGGCGCTGCCAGAACGACATCGTCGGCTCGCTGGTGTCGTCGGCGCTGGGGTCGCGATGGAACGCCTGGTTGACCACGCTGACCGTGTCGCCGCGCGCGGCGTTGAAGCCGACCGCATTCTTGGCCAGGTCGGTCAGGTGGGCCAGTTCCTGCGGACTGAACGGCTCGCTCTTGGCGTCCTTGCCGGTACCGACGGTCTTGTTGTCGACCACTACCGCCACGCTCAGGCGCGCCAGGCGACCGGCCGGATCGGTGACGTGGCTGATGGTGCGGTCCAGCTCGAAGTTGCGGGTCGCGCTGGAAGAACTCTCGGTCGGCGTGGATGCGGTCGAACTGGTGGCGGCCGCACCGTTCGCACGCGCCTGCGGATTGGCCGCGGTGGGCTGCGCGGGGGTGTTCGGCGGCTGGTTGCTGAGCGCGCCCGGCACGCCGTTGTTCGTGTTCGCGTCGGTGCGTTGCTCGCTGCTGGTCTGCTCGCTGCGCAGCGCGGGATGATCGTGGTCGTAGGTTTCCGACGCCTTCTCGGTCTGGCTGAAGTCGAGGTCGACGTAGACCTGCGCACGCACCTTGCCCGGGCCGACCAGCGGCGTCAGCAGTTCCTCGATGCGCTCGGCGTAGGTGTTCTCGATGCGCGTGGCCAGTCGCAACCGGGTATCGCCGACCGATGCGGCGCTGTCCGGGGCGTCGCCGGTGAGCAGCTGCCCCTGCTGGTCGACCACCGACACCTGCTTGGGGTCGAGGTCGGGCACGCTGGCGGAGACCAGGTGCACGATCGCCGCCACCTGGCTGGCGTCGAGCTGGCGACCGGGGAACAGCGACACCAGCACCGAGGCGCTGGCCTGATGGTTGTCGCGGATGAACGCCGACGGCTTGGGCAGCGCCAGGTGCACGCGCGCCGAACGCACCGACTGCAGGTTGGCGATGGTGTTGCCCAGGTCGGTCTCGAGCATCTGCTGGTAGCGCGTGCGCTCGGCCAGGTCGCTCATGCCGAACGGCGAATCGGCGCCCGGGACGGTGGTGGCATTGGCGCTGCCCTGCGGCAGGCCCTGCCCGGCCAGGCGCAGGCGGATCGAGGCCAGCTGCGACTGCGGCGCCATGATCGACGCGCCGTCGGCGCTGAGCGTGTAGGGCGTATTGGTGGACTGCAGCGCCTGGGTGATCGCGGCGGCGTCCTTCTGGTCCAGCCCGGCGTACAGCAGTCCGTAGTTGGGCGAGCGCGACCACAGCACCACGGCCACGCCCATCGCCACGGCCAGCGCCACGCCGACCAGCAGCATCAGTTGGCGCGAGGCCGGACTGCGCGCGATGTCGCGCAGGTCCAGGCGCGCGGCGGGGCGATCGCCGTCGACCTTCGGTTCCGTGGGGGTCATGCCGCCGTCTGCCATGGGGGGTGCTCGCTATCGGGGATGCGGGGTGGGGAGAGCCGCGCTCAGACCGGCATGTTCATGATGTCTTTGTAGGCATCGACCAGCTTGTTGCGGACCTGGGTCATCGCGTTGAGCGAGAGGTCGGCCTTCTGGATCGCCACCATCGTGCGGGCGAGGTCGGCACCCTTGTCGCCACGCTCGAACGCCGCCGCCATGCGGCCGGCTTCGGCCTGGCTGTCGCCGACCGCGGCGATCGACTGCCGCAGCACCGCGCCAAAGCCGCCACCGGGGATCGCCGCCGGCGACGTGGCCGGCATCGCGGTGGAGGAAAACGCCACCTCCGGCGAACGCACCTGCGTGGACATCTGGCGCATCTGGGAAAGCAGGTTGTTGACGTCGATCGTGCTCATGACGGATTTCCAACGCGTGACGGGTTCCAGTGCCAGTGCTGCACGATGCGTGCCATCCAAGCGGATTGCTAAGCGTCAGGCCGCCAGGCCGTTCTGCAGGCCGTACTTGCGCAGCTTCTCGACCAGGGTCGTGCGCTGCATGCGCAGCAGCTTGGCGGCATGCGCCACCACGCCGCCGGTGGCATCCAGCGCCTGTCGGATCAGCCCGACCTCGATGTCGGCCAGGTAATCCTTCAGGTCGATGCCGCCTTCCGGCAGCAGCGCCGCGTCGTTGACCGCGCGGGCAGCCTCGACCACCGGCGTGTCCATCACCTCGAGCAGGCGGTGGCCGCTCGGCTCCTCCACCGCGACGTTGCCGCGGTAGCGCTCCGGCAGCTCGCCGGCGCGGACTTCGGCATGCGGATAGAGAATGGCCAGCCGCTCGACCAGGTTGCACAGCTCGCGCACGTTGCCCGGCCAGCCGTAGCCGCGCAGGGTCTGCAGCGCACCGGCGGAGAACTTCACCGAGCCGACGCCGCGGCTCTCCAGGCGCTGGTTGAACTCTTCGATCAGCACCGGCAGGTCTTCCAGCCGCTCGCGCAGCGCCGGCAACTCCAGCGGGAACACGCTCAGGCGGTAGAACAGGTCCTCACGGAACTTGCCGTCGACGATCGCCTGCTCCAGGTTGCGGTGGGTGGCGGCGATGATGCGCACGTCGCAGCGCTGGGTCTTGTTGCCGCCGACGCGCTCGAACACGCGCTCCTGCAGCACGCGCAGCAGCTTCACCTGCATCGGCAGGCTCATGTCGCCGATCTCGTCGAGGAACAGCGTGCCGCCCTCGGCCAGTTCGAAGCGGCCCTTACGGGCGCTGATCGCGCCGGTGAAGGCACCCTTCTCGTGGCCGAACAGCTCGCTCTCCAGCAGCTCGGCCGGAATCGCGCCGCAGTTGATCGCGATGAACGGCTTGTCCTTGCGCGACGAGCAATCGTGGATGGTGCGGGCGACCATTTCCTTGCCGGTACCGGACTCGCCCAGCACCAGCACGCTGGAATCGAACGGGGCGACCTGGCGGATCAGCGAATTGACGCGAGCCATCGCGCGGGACTCGCCGACGAAGCGCTGTTCGGTACGACGCACCCCCTGCAACGGTTTGCAGGCCTGGCGCACCGCCTCGGCAAACTGCTCGTAGCGCAGCGGGAAGCGGATCGCCACCACCCGGCCGGCGAATACGGCGCCGGGCGAAAGCAGGCGCGAGGCGAGCGGCGCGTCATCGGCCACCAGCACGACGGCCTGGCCGTCGCCGCCGAGCTGGTCGAGCTGCTGCTCCAGCAGGCATTCGTCCGTCACCTCGCCGACATAGATGCCGCGGCCGGTGCCGGCGACCGGCTGGTAGTCGATGCGCCGCGGATGGAACCCAAGGAACTGCAAGGCCGCCATGACAGAGTCTGACCGGGAGGGATTCGACTCGAAGACCAGGAAGTCCGTGTTGTCCATCGTGGTAACGCCTCTTGCTCGTGCTTCGGGTGGGAGCGGCGTGGGGTGGGGGAGCCGCTTTCAGTTTTCAGGGATGACGGTTTCCCGTCGCCCCTTGCCCGGAACAGGGAGCAAGAAGAAGGCCACGCATGCGGCGTTTTGCGGTAGATAAACGTCACCTGAAGCGACGTGTTTGGTCACCTCGCGTGAAGAGGCCGGAGCATCATGTGAAGTCGATCACGAAACGCTCGCGTAACCCCCGGATTCACGCGTTTTCATGGCGGGGGACGGTGACCAAATGTGGCACGACGAGTTGCCGACGCCGCCAAAAAAATTTCGCGCCGGCACCCCGGAGCGTGAATCGGATCACACTCGCCGGGCGTCACCTGCAATCGGTTGCAGGCTTTCCGCATCGTGATGACCCTTTCGGTCCGTCCAGGTCAGGTCAGGGACTGACGCGTCTCGGCAATTTTGCGCCTATGCGTGCGGAACACGAGGCGTTCCAGCGCGTCGGCGTGGGCCTCGCCGAGGGGGCGGAAGGCGAGAAACGCACGGCCGTCATCGAACGGACGTTCGAGCGAGGCGGGCAACTCCAGCACCAGGCTGGGACATACGTCGGGATGCAACCGCACGCAGAGATCCTGCCCGGCAGGCAGCAGGTCGGACGGCACCACGATACCCAGCGAATTGAAGCGAACGGCCCGCCGCGGCGGGAGGCTGCCGACCGGTTGCAGCGCGCGCCCAACCAGCTCGACCAACGCGTTCAGCTTGGCATCCAGACGCGCCAGCTCCTGCATCACCGGGCCGTCGTCCTCGGGTTCCGGACGTCGTTCCTCCAGCGCCGCGATGCTGGCCATCGCGGCCACGTTGCGCTCGGCCAGCCGCGCCAGCGAGGCGGTATCCTCATCCACGTCACGCGCCGTCACCGCCACGCGCAGTTGGTCGGCGACGCTGACGCGCTCGGAAAATTCGGACCACAGGGCTTGGGACATGTCGATCTCCCGCGGAACCGCCGATGCATCGGGCGGCAATGAACGGCGCACTGCGCTCAGGACGAACCGGCGGCAGTGATGTAGGCGCTCACGGCGCGGTGGCCGGTGCGGGCGTGCGCCCGCTTCTGCTCCACCGCCTCACGGGCCGCCGCTGCCAGACCCAGCAATTCCTGCTGATCCTGGTAGAGCCGGCGCAACGCCATCAAGCCAGCCGCATTGACCGGCGCCTGCCGCAACAGCCGGTCGCATTCGGCCTGATGGGCCGTTGCCGCGGCCCAGTCGCCCTCGCGGGCGCTGGACAGCATCAGGGCGCTGAGTTCCAGCGCGCGCTGCAGATCCGGGTGAGCGACGGATTCCATCAGCCCTTCTGCGCCTCCGCCTGCGCCAGATAGGCGCCACGGATGCCCTGCCAGCCTTCGCGCACCGGAGCGAGCAGGCGCGAAGCTTCGTCCAGGGCGGACAGGTCATCGTGCAACTGGGCATACAGCAGCCGACGGATGACGTACTCGTACAGCGACTCCAGCCGCTGGCTGAAGGACGGATCCACCTTGTGGTCGAGGCTGTCGCGCAACTCCCCGACGATCGCCACCGCCTTGGAGATGCAGGTGCCCTTGGCCGCCACGTTGCCGTGCTGGACGTGCCCGCGGGCCTGCGCGATGCGGTCCAGCGCGCCGTCGAGCAGCATGCCGACGAGCTGGTGCGGGTCGGCGCTCTCGACGCCGCCGGACACGCTGTTCTGCTGGTAGAGGGCGCTGGCGTGGCGCATCGGTCCGTAGGTCATGGGGTGCTCCGTGAAATCACTTACTTGGTCTTGGTGTAGGTCGCTTCCAGCGCGGCCAGCTGGCTGGTGAGGTAGCTGCTGGTGTTGTTCAGCTGCGACATCAGCGTGTCCAGCGCGTTGTACTGCTGCAGCAGCTGCTGCTGGTACACGCTCATGCGCTGGTCGAGCTGGGTCTGCTGGGTGCCGAGCTTGGTCAGGCTGTCGTTGAGGCTCTGCTGCCGCGTGGCGATCACGCCACTCGAACTGGTGAAGCCGTCCAGGGAGGAGTTGAGCTTGGTCGCATAGCCGTTGGTGCCGGAAAACAGGTCCTGCACCGCCGAAGGATTGCTGGACAGGGCCGCGTTCAGCTTGTCGCTGTCCAGCGCCAGCGTGCCGTCGGCCTGGCGCGTGATGCCCAGCACCGCCAGCGAGCCGATGCTGTTGCCGGCCACCTTGCTGCTGAGCACGCTGGAAATCTGCCGCTGCACCGAGTTCAGCGTGGTGTCGCCCAGCAGGATGCCGGCCTGGCCGGTGGTGCTGTCGTAGCTGGAGAGCGTGCCGACCGTCTGCTGGTAGCTGTTGTACGCGTCGACGAAACCCTGGATGGCATCGGTCGCCGCGCTGTTGTCGCGGGTGACGGTCAGCGTGGTGCTGCCCGGCGCCGTCAGGTTGAGGGTGACGCCGTCGATCGCGCCGCTGACGCTGTTGGTGGCGCTGGTGATGGCGATGCCGTCCAGGCTCAGACTGGCGTCCTTGGCCTCATTGGAGCCGGCCGTATTCAGCTGGGTGGCCAGCGTCGACAGACCGCTGCTGCTGCCCGAGCCGGCGGTCACGGTGAAGCCGTTGGCCACGCCGGTCTTGGCCGAGCTGAGCAGCAGCTGGGCGCCGTTGGCGCCGTTGACCACGGTCGCCTCGACGCCGGGATTGCCGGACGCGCCATTGATCTTCGCGGCGATGTCCGAAATCGTGTCGGTGGCCGATACCGCCACGTCCACGCTGTTGCTGCCCACCGCCAGGGTCAACGTGCCGTCGCCCACCGCGGTGGCGGCACCGTAGGCGCTGCTGGCGCGCTTCTGCGCGGCCGCCAGATTGTTGACCACCAGCGAGTAGTTGCCCGGCTGGGCGCTGCTCAGGGTGGTGGCGCTGCCGACCGTGGTATCGGCAAGGGTGGCGCCGAAACTCTGGAACGTGCTGGTGAGGGTGAGCTTGGACAACGCCGACTGCAGCGAAGTCAGCCCGCTCTGCAGCGAGGCCAGGCCCGCCAGGGTCGCGTTGGTCTGGGTCTGCCGGTCGGTGATCTGGGCCTGTGGCCCCGCCTTCTTGGCATTGACCAGCGCGGTCACGATGCTGTTGACGTCCAGGCCCGAGCCGATGCCCGCCGACGACAGCACGGCGCTGCCGGTGCCACTGGTCGACGTCGTGCTGCCCGAAGAGCCGGTCGAGGTGCTGGCGGTGCTGGTCGAGGTGAGGCCGCTGATGGTGGTCATGCCGGTACCCGTGGAAATTTTGACGGTTGGCGGACGAATTCACGTCCACCGGGGCCTTTCTGCAAGAACCTCGCCAGCCGCGCGGAACGCATCTCCGATGCGGCCGCAGGATCGCCTGCGGACGTGCCACCGTCCCTTGCACTCGGTATCGGCAGGGCCGTCGGATACTGAAGCGGTCCACACTCGTCCGCCGCACGCTGGAGGGGGTGGCGCGGACCCCCGGGGATTCCGGCACGGGCGCCGGCCGCCGCGTCGGTGACGAAAAGAAAACGGCGGCATCGAACCCGTCGATGCCGCCGTGGATTTCTTGCTGTCGGAGCCAGGAGCCGCCGAAGCGGCCCCTGCCCTTGCCCGGTTACTGCAGGAGCTTGAGCACCTGCTGCGGCTGCGAGTTGGCCTGGGCCAGCACCGAGATACCCGCCTGCTGCAGCACCTGGGCCTTGCTCAGGTTCGCCGTCTCGGCCGCGAAGTCCGCGTCCTGGATGGTCGACTGCGAGGCCTTCAGGTTGGTCGACTGCGCAGCCAGCGTCGAGATCGTCGACTGGAAGCGGTTCTGCACCGCACCCAGCTGGGCGGCGAAGTCACTGACCGACTTCAGCGCCACGTCGACGCGGGAGATCAGGTCGTTGGCACCGTCCACCGTACCCACCGAGCCCTTGGCCAGCGAGCCGCCGGTCGCCGCCGAATTGCCAGCGACATAAGTAGCGGTGGTGTTCGCGTCCTTCGCATTGGTACCGATGATGTTGCCACCGGTGTCAGCGATCTTCAGCGCGCTGTTGGAGTAGAAGTTCACGCCCTTGCCGTCGGCGCTCACCGCGGCGCTGACACCATCCACTCCGGCCGCATTGATTGCGTCGGACAGGTCCTGCAGGCTCTTCACGCCGGTCAGGTCCACGGAGGTGCCATTGATTGACAGACCCTCGCTCGCAAGGCTCGGGGCGGCATTGACCGTCGCCACCGCCGCTACCGCGCCGGTCGAGTCGGCGGAGCTGCTCACCGCGACAGGAGTACCCAGGCCGAGCGTGCTCGCCGCAGTGCCGCCGAAATTGATCGTCTTGGTCGCCGATGCATTGGTGATCTTGAGCTCACCGTTGGTGTCAACCGTGGCGATCGAGGAACCCGCCGCCGTGTTGATCGCGCTGGCGAGGCCGGCGACCGAGGTGTACGTACCCGCGGCAACGTTGCTGGTGGTGGTACCGCCGTCCACCGACACGGTCAGATCGCCCGCGGCCAGCTTAAGACCGGTGGTGGTGCCGAACGTGGCGCTGATGTCGCCACTCTGCACTTCGGCTACCGCGCCCATGTCGCTTGCCTTCACGCTCTGGCCCAGCGCCACGGACACCGTCTGGCCGACGTTGGCACCGATCTGGAAGCTCTGCGACTGCAGCGAGCCGTCCAGCACCTTCTTGCCGTTGAACGTGGTCTGGTTCGCGATGCGGGTGATTTCCTGCAGGCGCTGCTGCACTTCGTTGTCGATCGTGGCGCGGTCGGCGTTGCTGTAGGTGCCGTTGGCGGACTGCGCGGCCAGGTCGCGGATCGCCTGCAGGTTGGCGGTCACCTGGTCCAGCGCCGAACCGGTGGTCTGCGCCAGGTTGATCGCGTCCGAGGCGTTGGCGCTGGCCTGGGCCAGGCCGCCGATCTGCGTGGTGTAGCGCTGCGAGATCGCGAAGCCGGCGGCGTTGTCCGCGGCGCTGTTGATCTTCAGGCCCGAGGACAGGCGCTGCGTGGCCTGCGCCAGCATGCTGCGCGACTTGTCCAGGTTGTTCTGGGCGTTCAGCGAGGAAACGTTGGTGTTGATGACGAATGACATGGGAACTCTCCTGTCGGAAACCGTTTAGTGCCGGATCGGATGGGCTTTGGGTTGTTTTCCCGGCGGGGTTCCGTATGGGATGCCATCCGCCTCAGGGACTGTTTCGTCACGGGTGAAAATTACTTGAGTACCTGCACTTGCTTTTTTTTCGCGACGTGTTTCGCACGACGCGGACCGCGACAGAAACCTTGGCCTGCATCGGCCGGAAGCCGCGCCACTTGAGGGTTTCCGGCCGATGCCGCTGAAACGGAAAACGCCGCGCAGGGGCGCGGCGTCTTTCGGTCCATGGCAGTGCGGCGAATCAGGACTACTTGATGTAGTTGAACAGGCTCATGGATTTCACCTGCGCAAACACCTGCTGGGATGCCTGCAATGCGGCGGACTGGATCGACAACTGGCTGATCGCCGAATAGACGTCCACATCGCGCGTATCGGACAGCGTGGACTTGTAGGTGACGTTGAGATCCTGGTAAGCGGCGCGCTGCGCAGTCAGCGCATTGGTACGACCGCCGATGTCCACCTCGGCGCGGCTGACCCCGGCCTGTGCCTGGTCGAGCGATTCGAGCTGGCGGTTCAGCACGTTGACCATCTGGGTACTGTCGCCACCGGACTGCAGCGCCGAGATCATGTTGTTGAACGTGCTGAAGATGTCCTGCGACCCTCCGGACTGGATGCCCACCGTGTCGCCCGCCTGGGGCGTGCCGGAGAGATTCACTGTCAGCCCGTTGAAGCTGATACTGCCGCCGGGTGCATAGGTGCCGGTGAGCGGATTGCCGCCGGCGTCCACGGCCGGGTTGCCCGAAGCATCGGTCGCGGTCCAGTTGCCGGCGCCGTCGAAGGTGAGCGTGTAACCGCCGTTGGTGGCGATGCCCGCGGCATAGGCCGTCGGATCGCTGACCTCGTTCGAGCCGACGACCAGGGTGCCGGTGTTGGCGGCGCCGGCCGAGGCGACGAACTGGCCGTTGCCGGGGGGAAGCCCCATGAACAGGCTGCTGCCCGACTCGCCGACCGGTACGGTCAGGCCGCTGCCGATCGATGCGTGCGGCTGGCTCTCGTTGCCGGTGTAGCTCACGCTGCCGTCCGCGTTCTTCACGAATGGCGCACTGGTGTTGCTGGTGCCGGCAAACAGCGCCTGGCCGGTGGCGTCGGTGGTGTTGGCCATCTGCAGCAACTGGTCGCGCATCTGGCCCAGCTGGACGGCAATCGCCTGGCGGTCGCTGTCCGACAGCGAACCATTGAGCGCCTGCAGCGTGAGGTCGCGCGCACTGTTGTACAGGTCGTTGACCGAGTTGAGCGTGGACTGCGACGTATTCAGGCGCGTGTTGGCCGCATCGATGTTGGCGGTGTACTGGGTATTGGCCGCGATGATGTGGTTGAGGCTGACCATGCGTCCGGCGCCGGCCGGGTCGTCGGAGGCCACGTTGATGCGCTTGCCGGAACTCACCTGGTTCTGCGCAGCGGCCAGCGCGCTCTGCTGGTTGAGCATGGTGCCGAGCGATTGCTGGTACATCCAGTTGGTCGAGAGGCGCATGGCGGTTACCCGTGAACGGCCGAGAGCAGGCTGTTGAAGATGGTCTGGGCGGTGGAAATGACCTGCGCGGACGCCTGGTAGGCCTGCTGGTACTTCACCATGTTGGCGGCCTCCTCATCGAGGTTGACGCCGGAGACGGCCTGCTGCGACGACATCGCCTGGCTGTGCAGGCTGGTCTGCGTGGTGACGTTGCTGGCCGCCTGCGCACCGGCATTGCCGATCTCGGTGGTCAGCAGCGTGTAGTTGCCGATCACCGAGCGGCTGCCGCCGGCGAGGACCTTGCTGTCGGCCAGCGACGAGAGGGCAAGCGCGTTCGAGTTGTCGTTCAGACCGTTGCTGTTGGCGCTCACCGCGTAGCTGTCGCCGGCGGCCGGTGCGCCGGAGAGGGTCAGGCTCCAGCCATTGGCCGCGAGCGCCTGCCCCGGCGTGTAGGCGCCGCTGCCGAGCACAGTGCCGCTGGCGGTGTCGGTGATCGCATAGGTGCCGGCCGTCGGGAAGCTCACGGTCACGTTGCTGGAGAGCGCCGCATTGCTGGCATCGGTCACCTGCAGCGACGACACCGCCGAACTGCCCGTATTCCCGCTGGCCGGCTGCGCCTGCACCGCCGCGGCGGCAGCGATCCCGGACGGATCGGTCATGGCCACCGCCAGCCCGGTGGAAGCATTGCGGGTCGGCTCGATGCGGAAACTGTCGCCCGCCTGCGCCGCGCCGGACACGCTCAGGGTGAGCCCGGCACCGCTCAGGGTGCCGTCGGGGTTGGTGGTGAGCGCCACCGGCTGGCCGGCCGTGGTGCTCATGCTCCAGTTGCTGCCGTCGTAGCGCAGCGTGTAGTCCGCGTTGTCCAGCGCGTTGACGTCGCTGACCTGCACGCCCACCGCGGCATTGCCGGTGTTGTTCTTGGAGGCCATCGCCTGCGGCGTCGGCAGCGAGAAGATCGGCGCGCCGAGCTGGCCGTTGAGATCCAGGCCCTTGCCCTGCTGCGCATTGACGCTGGTCGCCAGCGCGATGGCCGCCTGGCCGAGGCGGTTCTGCGCCGGCTCCAGCACGTTGGCCCGGTAATCCAGCATCGCTCCCAGCGAACCGCCGGACAGGCGCGTGGTGATATCGGTGCCGCTGCTGTCGAACACATTGGTGCGGCTGGCGTCGTAGGCATCGTTGGCGACGCTGAGCTTGAACGCACTGCTGCCGCTGACCAGTGCCTGGCCACTGCTGCTGTAGACGCTCATGGTGCCGTCGGTCTGCGCCACGGCGGTGACCCCGAGATAGCCGGACAGCGTGTTCACCAGCGCGTCGCGCTGGTCCAGCAACGCGTTGGGCGTGCTGCTGCCCAGAGTCTCGTGGATCTTCTTGTTGAGGCTGGCAATGTTGTCGAGCGTGGTGTTGACGCTGGCGACGGTGCTGCCGATCTGCCCGTTGATCTGCTGCTGCTGGCTGGCGAACTGGGTGCCCAGCGTGTTGAACACGGAAGCCAGCGCGGACGCGTTGCCCAGCGCCGCCTGCCGCGCCGAGCTGTCGTTGGGCGTGTTGGCGACCGTATCGAAGCCGCCGTAGAAACTGTCCAGCGCCCCCTGCAGGTCGCCGCTGGCATTGAGCATGCTGTTCAGCGTGCCGGCCAGGTCGTTGTAGGTGGTGGCACGCTGCAGGTTGCCGTTGCTGGTCCACACCGCCTGGGTCAGGTAGCTGGAATAGGCGCGCTCGACCGCGGTCACGTCGACGCCGCCGCCGACCGTGTAGCGCGCGGCCTGCGGCACGACGCGCTCGGCCTGCAGTACCACCTCGCGGCTGTAGCCGTCGGTGCCCGCATTGGCGATGTTGTTGCCCACGGTGTTCAGCGCGACCTGGGCCGCATTGAGGCCGGAGACACCGGTACTGAAGAGATTGGCCATGGGCTAGATCCAGGCGTTCATTCGGAGGACATCGGCGCGAACGCGCCGTTCTTGAGCGCGTCCAGCGCCTGGCGCATCGCCGGGCTGTTGGCGATCGCCGCGATCTTGCGGGCGTAGTCCGGGTCGGTCGCGTAGCCGCCCTGGACCAGGCCGTGGGCAAACCCGGCCACGTCGTCGCCCTTGCCCAGCGCCTGCGCGTAGCGCGGGTTGTCGCCGAGCAGCCGTGCGTAGTCGTTGAACGACTGCGCGGGCGACTCGTAGGCGCGGAACGCCGCGCGCCGGCGCACCGGCACGCCACCCTCCACTTCCAGGGTCGGCACGCTGACGCTGCCGCCGTCCCAGCTGGAGCCGGCCTTCATGCCGAACAGGTTGTTGCTGGACGTGCCGTCGACATGGCGCGGCATGTGCTGTCCCCACTTCGTCTCCAGTGCAGCCTGCGCCAGCACCGCACGCACCGACACGCCGAGCTTCTGCGCCGCCTTCCTGGCGAACGGCGCCATCGTGGTGACGAAACTGACCGGGTCGCCCGGCACCAGCCGGGAGGCCGCCGTGGCCGCGCTGCCCAGCGCGCCGGCGACCGAGCTCATGGTGTCGGCCTCGGGGTCGTCCCAGCCGGACGAGCCGGACGAGCCAGAGCTCGCCGAAGCCGGTGCGGCGGCGCCGGTGGAAGCCCCCAGTGCGGCGGCGACCGAACCCAGCCGGGATTGCCAGTCGTTGCCGGTGGCACCGCTTGCGGCTTGCGCGTCCTTGCCGCCGAGCTGGCGCACCAGCATCTCGGCGATGCCCAGGCCATGCCCCTGCGAGGACAGGGTGACCGCCAGCTGCTGGTCGGCCAGTCCCTGCCAGGAGGTGCTCGCCTGGCTGTCGAAGTTGGGATCGCCGAAGTTGGCGTCGCGCATCGACTTGAGCACCATCTGGGTGAAGATCGATTCGAACTGCTTGGCGACGATCGGCAGCGCGGCCTTGGCGTCGCTCTGCGCGGTGTTGCGCAGCGCATTGAACCCGGACAGATCGGTCCAGGTACTGACGCCCTGCGCAACGCTGTCGACGCCACCGGCCATGTCAGATCACCACGAGGTCCGCATGCAGCGCACCGGCCTGCTTGAGCGCCTGCAGGATCGAGATCAGGTCGCTCGGCGCCGCACCCACCTGGTTCACCGCGCGCACGATGGTGTCCAGGCTCACGCCGGGACCGAACTTGAACATGTGCCCGCCGTTCTCGCTGACCTGCACGTCGCTGGATGGAACCACCGCGGTCTGGCCTTTGCTGAAGGCATTCGGCTGGCTGACCAGCGGCTGCTCGCTGATGGTCACCTGGATCGAGCCGTGCGCCACCGCCGCGGCGGTGACCCGCACGTCCGAGCCGATCACCACGGTGCCGGTGCGCGAGTTCACCACCACCCGCGCCGGCGGATCGCCGGGGGTGACGTCGATGTTCTGGATGTCGCCCAGCCAGGAGACCTTCTGCGACGGATCCGGCGGACTGCGCACGGCGATCGAGCCGCCGTCCAGCGCATTGGCGGTACCGGCGCCGTAGGCGGCGTTGATCGCCTGAACCACGCGCGAGGCGGTGGTGAAGTCCGGCGTGTTGAGGTTGAGCACCAGGTCGCCGCCGCTGGCGAACGACGAGGGCACGGCGCGTTCCACCGTGGCTCCGTTGGGGATGCGGCCGGAATCGGAGATGTTCACCTGCACGCTGGAGCCGCTCTTGCCCTGCGCGCTGATGCCGCCGATCACCACGCTGCCCTGGGCGATCGCATAGGTATTGCCGTCGGCGCCCTTGAGCGGCGCCATCAGCAGCTGGCCGCCGCGCAGCGTCTTGGCGTTGCCGATCGAGGCGACGGTGACGTCGATGGTCTGGCCGGGCTTGGCGAACGGCGGCAGGTCGGCGGTGACGATCACCGCGGCCGCGTTCTTCAGCTGCGGGCGCGCGTTGGCCGGCACCACGATGCCGAACTGCTGCAGCATGTTCTCCAGGCTCTGGGTGGTGAATGGCGCCTGCGTGGTCTGGTCGCCCGAACCGTCCAGGCCGACCACCAGGCCGTAGCCGATCAACTGGTTGGTCCGCACGCCGGCCACCGAGGTCAGGTCGCGGATCTTGTCGGCATGCGCCGGCCCGACCAGCCCCAGGCCCAGGCCGAACACCGCCAGCAACGCCGCGCCGGCCTGGCGCCAGCGCAGCAGGGCCCGCCGCAGCTCGCTGCGGCGACGGGCGTCGGTCGCCCGTGCGCCGAGCAGCTCGTCCGGCAGCGGGTGCTCCTGCACGCGCACCTCGTGCGGTGCGTGCACGGACGCAGGTACGGCGGTGTTGCGCAGGTGCCTGGTCAACGGGCGCGTTTTCATCAGAACGGCATCCACTTGGAGTTGAAGAAGCGCGCCAGCCAGCCCTGGGTATTGGCATCGGCCAGCGAGCCACGCCCGGTGTAGGCGATGCGCGCATCGGCCACGCGGCTGGAGGAGACGCTGTTGTCGGGGTTGATGTCCTGCGGGCGGACGATGCCGGAGATCCGGATCAGCTCCTTGCCCTGGTTGATCGTCAGCCACTTCTCGCCGCGCACCACCAGGTTGCCGTTGGACAGGCGCTGGGCCACGGTGACGGTGATCTGGCCGCTGAGCTGGTTGCTCTGGCTGGACGAGCCGTCGCCGGCGAAGCTGCGGTCGCCGTTGAGCGAGATGCTCGCCGGGTTGCCGTTGAGGGTGGCCGTCTTGCCCAGCAGCACGGGGGCCTCGAAGCTGTTCTTGTCGGTCTTGCTGGTGCTGGTGGAAGCCTTCTTGCTGGCCTGCGTACTCTCCTGCAGCACCACGGTGAGGATGTCGCCGACGCGATGGGCGCGCGGGTCGACGAACAGCTCCATGTTCTGGTTGTCGTGGTAGATCGAACCGTCGGCGACCGGCGTCGCGGTCGGCTCGACCGGCGCGGTGGCGGCCCACTGGGCGTCGTCGTGCGATGGCGCCATCGTGGCGCAGCCGGGCAGCACCAGCAGCACCAGCGGCACGACGAGACGAAGGATTCGGGGAGTCGCGTTCATCGCCGTCCTCACATCTTGTCGGTCAGGTCCTGCAGCATCTGGTCGGTGCTGCTGATGGCCTTGGAGTTCATTTCGTAGGTGCGCTGGGTCTCGATCATGTTGACCATCTCCTCCACCACGTTGACGTTGGAGGACTCCAGCGCGCCCTGCATCAGCGTGCCCATGCCGTTGAGGCCGGGCTGGCCGGTCTGCGGCGCGCCGCTGGAAGCGGTTTCCATGTAGAGGTTGTTGCCCTTCGGCTGCAGGCCGGCCGGATTGACGAAATCCGCCAGCTGCAGCGTGCCCACCTGCACCGCCGCGCCCGAACCGTTGGTGGTCGCCGACACGGTGCCGTCGGCGCCGATGGTGATGCTCTGCACGTTGGACGGCAGCGTGATGCCGGGATTCAACGGGTAACCGTCGGCGGTGACCAGCTGGCCGTTGGCGTCGGTGTGCAGGGAGCCGTCGCGGGTGTAGGCGATGGTGCCGTCGGGCATCGATACCTGCAGGAAGCCGCGGCCCTGGATCGCCACGTCGAGCGAGTTGCCGGTCTGGCTGGTCTCGCCCTGGGTGAACAGCTTCTCGGTGCCGACCACGCGCACGCCGGTGCCCAGCATCAGGCCGGTCGGCGACAGGGTCTGCTCGGTGGTCTGCGCGCCGGGCTGGGCGCGGTTCTGGTACATCAGATCCTGGAACGACGCCCGCGAGCTCTTGAAGCCGGTGGTGTTGGCGTTGGCCAGGTTGTTCGAGATGACATCCATGCGCGTCTGCTGCGCATCGAGGCCGGTCTTGGCAATCCAGAGGGACGAGAGCATGTTCGGGGACTCCTGGGAGGTGACGGCGATCCGTCACGCATTCGGTCGTTAGTTCGACTGAAGCAATTTGGATGCCGACGACGCGTTGTCTTCGGCCGCCTTGATCGACTTGATCTGCATGTCGTACTGGCGCGAGAGCGCGATCATCTTCACCAGCTCCGACGAGGCGTTGACGTTGCTGTTCTCCAGCGCTCCGGCAGTCACCTCCACGGTGGGATCAGCCGGCGCACTACCGCCCCCGGTCAGGTGCATCAGGCCGTCGCCACCCTGCACCAGCTGGGTCGGATCAGGATTGACCAGGCGGATGCGATCGAGCGCGGCGATGGTGTTCGGACCGCCGCCGAGCGGCACGCTGGAGATCGTGCCGTCCTCGCCGATGCGCAGCTCGGCGCTGGGCGGCAGGCTGATCGGACCACCACCGCCGAGCACCGGGTTGCCGGCGGCATCCGTCAAAAGACCGTCGGGGGTCAATTGCAGGTCGCCGGCGCGGGTGTAGCCCTCCGAACCATCCGGCGCCTGCACCGCGATCCAGCCACTCCCCTTCACCGCGATGTCCAGCGGACGGCCGGTGGTGGTGATCGATCCCGGCGTGGTGTCCACGCCGATACCGCGGGCCACCGCGTTGATGCGCGAGGCCTCGCCCGGCCCCTGCACCGGCAGGCTCTGGAAGGCGGTCAGCTCGGCGCGGAAGCCGGTGGTGGAGGCGTTGGCCAGGTTGTGGCTCACCGCCTCCTGGGCGCGCATGATCTGCGTCGCCCCGGTCATCGCTACGTAGAGGGAGTGGTCCATGGCGGCTTATCAGCGGCTGACGGCACTGAACAGCGTGTTGGCCAGCGTGCTGTCGGTGCTGAGCACCTGCGCATTGGCCTGGTAGTTGCGCTGCGCCTTGATCATGTTCACCAGCTGGGCGGTGGTGTCGGCGGTGTTGGACGTCTCCAGCGCACCGGACTGCAGGCTGCCGAAAGTACCCGTGCCGGCGGTACCCATCTGCGGCACGCCCGAGTCGCCGCTGGCGGCCCAGTTGGTGCTGCCGAGCTGGCGCAGCCCCTGCACGTTGGAGAAGTTGGCAATCGCGATCTGGCCGAGCTGGGTGCTCTGGTTGTTCGAGTAATAGGCGGTGACCACGCCCTTGGAGTCGATGTCGATGTTCGACAGCGTGCCCGCCTCGAAGCCGTTCTGCTCGATCGAGCCGGCCGCGAAGTCGGTGCCGAACTGGGTGCTGTTGGTGATGTTCAGCGAGAGCGTCAGCGGGTTCGAACCGTTGCCGAGATTGACCGCACCGAACGCCAGGGTGCCGTTGGTCGGCGTGGCAAGGTTGCCGCTGGTGTCGAAGGTCATCGGCTGGGTACCGGCGTTGTTGCCGTCCACGTACAGGTGCGCGTCCCAGGCGTTGGTACCGGTCTTGACGTAGTAGATGGTGGCCTGGTGCGAGCCCCCCTGCGAGTCGTACACGGTCACCGGCGTGGCGGCGTTGAACGAGGTGGCGTCACTGGTGCTGAACGCGTTGGTCGGCACGGTGGCGCTGGCCGGCAGGTTCGAGTTGAGCGTGATCAGCGAGGTCGCGGTGGCATTGCTCTGCGAGGACACCAGCTTGAGGTCGGTCAGGGTGCTGGTATCGAAGCCACCGATGCCGTTGGGCGGATACACCTGCAGCTTGGCGCCGGCGGAGGTCTCGACATAGTCGTCGGCACTCTTCTGGAAGGCACCAGCGCGGGTGTAGAGCGGGCCGCTGCCGTCGTTGACCACGAAGAAGCCGTTGCCGCTGATCGCCATGTCCAGCGAGTTGTTGGTGGTCTCGATATCGCCCTGGCCGAACTGCTGCGCCACGTCCTGCGTGCGCACGCCGCTGCCGGTGGCGGTGGAGTTGAGGTTCAGGCCGGTCACCGCGTACACGTCGGCGAATTCGGCGCGCGAGCCCTTGAAGCCGGCGGTGTTGGCGTTGGCGATGTTGTTGGCGATGACGTTGAGGTCGGTCTGCGCGGCATTGATGCCGGTGAGCGCGGTGTTCAGAGCCATGGGGTGTTCCTCGAAGAGAAGGGAGATGCCACGCGTGCGTCAGAGAATCTGGGCCACCTGGCTGAGCGCGACGCCGCCGACGCCAGCCACCTGCAGGTACGTGCCGACCGTGCTGCCGCCGTAGCCCACGGCGGTCACCTTGCCGGCGACATAGGTGTCGAACGACGTGTCGCCGTTGGCGGCCGCGATCGAGTAGCTGCCCGAAGGCAGTTGGTTGCCGGCGTTGTCCTTGCCGTCCCAGCTGAACTGGGTGAGTCCGGAACTGGTCGCGTCCACGGCCATCGTGCGCACCACGTTGCCGCTGGCATCGAGGACGTTGACGGCCATCGTGCCGCGTGCCGTGACGTTGGCCGCGCCGGTGACGCTGCCGCCGGCGTACTGCAGCGTGGAGGTCGGCACCATCACTTCCCGGTTGACCAGGTTCGACGAGCCGAGCACCTGCGAGGTCTGCAGCGCGCCGTTCACCGTGGAGTTGAGCGTCTGCACCGAGCTGACCATGTCCTGGGTGGACTGCAGCTGGCTGAACTGCGCCATCTGCGAGACGAACTGGGTGTTGTCCACCGGATGGGTGGGATCCTGCGACTGCAGCTGGGCGGTCATCAGCTTGAGGAAGTCGGCCTGGCTCATGCTGCCGGCCTTGGCCGCGCTGCCGACCTGGCTGGCGGCACTGGCCGCCGTGTTGGCCGAGCCGAGGGTGTTGGCGGTGTTGATGGTCATGCGTGTGCTCCGAGAGGGCTTACTTGCCCAGATCCAGGGTCTTCACCATCAACTGCTTGGTGGTGTTCATCACTTCGACGTTGTTCTGGTAGGAACGCGAGGCGGAAATCATGTTGACCAGCTCGTCCACGGGGTTGACGTTGCTGCCGTAGACGTAGCCGCTGGCGTCGGCCATCGGGTTGCCGGGCTCGTAGCGGCTGGGAATCGCCGCCTGGCTCTCGGTGATGCCATCGACCTTGACGCCGGTGGCGGCGGCATCGGCGGCGACGCCGAACTGGCCGTCGACCTGCTGCTTGACCGCGGCGAACAGCGGTTCGCGGGCGCGATAGGCGCCTTGCGCGGTGCTGGACACGCTGTCGGCGTTGGCCAGGTTGCTGGCTACGGTGTTCAGCCGCAGCGTCTGCGCGGCCATGCCGGAACCTGCGGTATCGAAGATCTTGAACATCGACATGGCGATTACCCCGTGATGGCGGTGCGCAGCATGCGGATCTGCGCGGTGATGAAGGCCAGGCTGGCCTGGTAGTGCACGCCGTTGGCGGCGAAGTTGGCCTGCTCGGTCTGCTCGTCGACGGTGTTGCCGTCCATGCTCGGCTGGGTCGGGTTGCGCCACAGCAGCTTGTCCGCCTGCTGCGCCACCGGGTCGATCTGCCCGGTCGAGGGCGTGCTCAGCGGCAACTGTCCGCCGGACTGGCCGCTGGCCTGCTCGAGCGCGGCGCGGAAGTCGATGTCGCGCGCCTTGTAGCCGGGCGTGTCGGCATTGGCCAGGTTGCTGGCCAGCACCTCGCTACGGCGCTGCCACAGACCCAGTGCCTGGGTGTGGATGCCGAACAGGTTGTCCAGGGGTGCGCTCATGACTTGCCTCCGCGCGGCGTGGGGCCGCACGGGGCTGGAGGCAATTCGCGTGCCACGAGAGGAAAACCGCGTCAGTACGCGGGTTTGCGGCGGTCACGGGAGGCCGCCCGGAGGGTGGAAGTCGGTTTTCCGTCGCCGTACCGGCGGGCCGGCGACGGCCCGCCGACCCGGGTCAGCCCGGCAACAGGTCCAGTACCGCCTGGGCGAGCTGGTCCGGCTGGAACTTGGCGATGAAGCGGTCGGCATGCACCTCCCGCACCATCGCCTCATTGAAGATGCCGCTGATCGAGCTGTGCAGCACCACCTTGAGCTGGCGCAGCGCCGGCTCCTCGCGGATCGCCCGGGTCAGCGCGTAGCCGTCCATCTGCGGCATCTCGATGTCCGACACGACAAGGTTGATGCGCTCGGACGGGTCAGCGTCGATCAGCTCGTGCAGCTTGGCCAGCGCGCGTACGCCATCCTCGGCCAGCACGCATTCGATGTTCATCTGCTTGAACACACCCTCGACCTGGCGCCGCGCCACGATCGAATCGTCCACCACGAGCACCCGGCGGGGACTCATCGCGTGGCCGTCCACGGCGCGCAGCATGTGCGGCGACAGCTCGCCCGGCACGCCATGGATGCTGGCCAGCACGTGCTCCACGTCGACCACCGCCACCAGCGCCCCGTCGACCCGGGTGATCGCGTTGACCTTGGTGCCGAACCCGAGCGCGGGCTCGGGCGTGACCAGCGTCTCGCCGGCGCAATGGACCATGTGCAGCAGGTCGGCCACCAGGAAGCCCTGCATGCTGCGGCTGAACTCGGTCACCAGCAGGTGGGCCGAGGGTTCGTCCTTCAGCGGCGCATAGCCCAGTGCCGCGGCCATGTCGATCACCGGGATGGTCTGGCCACGGTAGTCGCAGGTGCCAGCGATCAGCGGATGGGCGCCGGGCATGCGCTCCAGCGGCGGACGACGCAGCACCTCGCGCACCTTGAATACGTTGATGCCGAACAGCTGCGGCTCGCCGAGGCGGAACAGCAGCATCGCCACCCGGTTGTGGCCCGCCAGGCGGGTGTGACGTTCGACGCTCTCAAGCAGCGCACCACTCATGCGGCGTTTCCTCGGGTCCGTGGGCACCGCGCGCGCGGTGGACGCATCCCTATCGGCCACGGCCGCCGGGGCTTGAGCGGAAGGCGGCGGTGACGATGGCATGTGCCTTGCTTGTTCAAGTTCCGTCGCCAGCGGCCGATCCGGCGCTTGCCCTTATTTAAAGGAAATGCCCGTCCATGAGCTTCATCCGCAGCCAGCACCTGGCCGCCTTCGTCCAAGCCGCCACCCGGTCGGACGAGGCACAACTCGCCCGGCTCGGCGCCCGGCATCCGGCCCTGGCCGAGGTGCTGGCGCCCCTGCTGAAGCTGGCCGCACCGCGCCCGCCGGCCGGTGTCGCGCTGCAGACCATCGAGCAGCAGAGCCTTTTGCTCGGTGCCTCCCAGCAACTGGCCCGCGAACAGGCTGCGATGGAGGACTCCGCCCGTGAGTGCCGCGACAGCGTCGGTCGTTTGACGGACGGCAGCGCCGGGATCTCGACGGCCCTGCAGCAGGTCGCCGCCAGCCTCGACAGCGCCGACCAGGCCGGTCACGCCAGCGCCGGCAACATCAGCGAGCTGGACGGCCAGCTGCGCCTGCTGCGCAGCGCCATGGCGGCGATGAACCGCAACCAGAACAAGCTGGCCGAGCAGGTGGAACAGATCCGCAAGCTGACCGGCGCGGTGCAGGAGATTGCCCACCAGACCAATCTGGTCGCGCTCAACGCGGCCATCGAAGCGGCGCGCGCCGGCGAGGCCGGTCGCGGCTTCGCGGTGGTCGCCGACGAGGTCAAGCAGCTGGCCGAGAAGACCGCCCAGACCACCACCGAGATCGAGGCGGTGACCGGCTCGATCGGCGAGTTCTCGCTGCAGCTCGATGGCGACGTCCGCCAGGGCATGCAGCGGCTGGAACGGGCCCAGCAGGGCGTGGGCCAGGCCGACAATTCGCTGCAGCGCGGCACCGAGTCGCTGCAGCTGGCGCGCGACCGGGTCGCCGGCCTGCGCCAGAACCACGATGCCCAGCACGTGCGGGCCACCAGCGCCCAGGCCACCCTCGGCGCGCTGCAGCGACGCAGCACCGAAGCGCGCCGCCAGTCCGAAGTACTCGCCCGCTCCGCCCTGCTCTCGCAGCGGCTGGGCCTGGAATGGCTGGAAGGCAGCAGCGGCAAGGACCTGGCGGCACTCAGCCTGACCGTGCGCGAGTCGGTCCAGGGGATGCGCCAGGCGATGGAGCTGGCGCTGGCCGAACCGGCCGCGCTGGACCGCCGCTGGTTCGATACCCACGCGCTGCAGCGCGCACTGGGGCGCCTGCTCGCCCTGCAGGGGGAGAAGCCGGTCGCCGCGAGCATGCTCGACACCTGCCAGAGGCTGGGCGAGCGCGGCACCGCCTTCGTCGACCTGCTGTGCGAGGGTCGCAAGTCCGAGGCCGGCGAACTGACCGCCCCGCTCGAGGCCGAGCGCGAGGCACTGGTCAGCCAGCTGGCCCAACTGCTCGCGGACGAAGCATGAGCCAACGCATCCGGCTGCTGCTGAGCGCCCTGCTGGCCCTGGTCGCCCTGCCCGCCGTGGCCGGCAGCGATCCGGTCAGCGCGTTCGCGCAGCAGTGGCTGGTGCAGCAGTACTCCGCCCCCGGCAGTCGGGTGACGGCGCAGGCCGCCCCGGTCGATCCGCGACTGGCCCTGGCCGACTGCCGCGGCATGATGGTCGCCAGCCTGCCGCCGAACCTGCCGCCACGACCGCGAATGAGCGTGGAGGTGCGCTGCACCGCCGGCGCGGGCTGGTCGGTGCGCATCCCGGTGAGCCTGCAGATCTTCCGCGACGTGCTGGTCACCAACCACCCGCTGCAACGCGGCGACGGCATTCAGCCAGGCGACGTGCGCAGCGAGTCGCGCGACATCACCCGTCTCGGCTACGGCTATTTCGACCGGCTCGACCAGATCGCCGGCCGCAGCCTGGCCCGCCCGCTGCCCCCGGGCAGCGTGCTGACGCCCTCGGCACTCGGCGGGCGTGACATGGTGCGAGCGGGCGACCACGTCGCCGTGGTCGCCGATCTGGGGGGGATCGAGGTCCGGGCCGGCGGTGTCGCGCTGGGCAGCGGCGACAACGGTGCCCGGTTGCGGGTTCGCAACGAGAGCTCCGGGCGCGTGATCGACGCCATGGTCCGCGGACCCGGCGAAGTATTGGCGCTACCTTAGGGCAAGAAAATATTTTGACTGGCCAGGCCTAAAGTTCTTGCGCAACCGGCCGATTCCGGGGACACAGGGGCTCATACGAGCAGAGAAAACACCCATGAACACGACGATTTCAAACAACGGATTGCCCAAGCTCCCGCAGGCGAACGTCAGCCAGGGCAGCGGTGCCCAGGCCGGCAGCAGCGCTCCGGCGGGTCCGGCCGATGCCTCCGCCAGCACCGCAGGCGGCGCGGACAAGGTCAACCTGACCGACTCGGCCCGCGCGCTGGCCGAAGCCGCCCGCTCCGGCGACGCCTCGCCGATCGACACGGCCAAGGTGGAGCGCATCCGCCAGTCGCTGGCCTCCGGCACCTACCAGGTGAACCCCGAGCGCATCGCCGACGGCATGCTCTCGATGGAACACCAGATGGCCGGCACCAAGCCGGCGGCCGGCGGCGCATGAGCGCCCACCTGCAAGTCGGCCTGGACGGCGCGCTGAGCACCGTGCTGGACGACATGCAGAAGACGCTGGCCGAACTGGCCGGCGTGCTGGACGACGAACGCACCGCCCTGCTCGCCGCCGATGTGGCGGCGCTGGACGCGGCCGGCAGCCGCAAGCAGGCGCTGATGCAGGCGCTTGAGCAGCTCGACGCCGAACGGCTGCAGCTCAACCTGGCCGAACCACGCACTGCCCTGGCGCTCGAGTCGCGCTGGCAGTCGCTGCTGCCGGCACTGGCGGACTGCCGCGACATGAACCAGAGAAACGGCCAGTTGGTCGGGCAGCGGCTCGGCAGCATCCGCCGCGCGCTGTCGATCCTGACCGGGCAGGACCCGGACGGTGGTGTCTACGGGCGAACGGGCGGCGTACAGCTGCGCTCGCGCTCGCAGCCGCTGGCCGAAGCCTGAACCCACGAATTCCGCGGGGCTCCCCCGGCCCCGCAAGCACGCGCGAAGCCCCTCCCCATGAAAGAAGCCGTCGCCACCGTCTCCGCTCCTGCCGCCCCGGCAGCCCTCAACAGCGAGCAGCCGCTGCCGGTCGTGCGGCTGCCGATGCTCGACGCCAAGCGCCAGCTGTTCGCCTACGAGATCCTGTTCCACCGCGAGGGCATCGAGGAGTCCGCGCTGATGCAGCGCGTGCTGTCGACCATCCTCGACGGCGCACTCACCCGGCTGGTACGCGGCAACCGCACCTTCCTGCGCCTGTCCCGCGACCTGCTGCTGGAGCAGACCGACGTGCTGCTGCACCAGCCCCGCTTCGGCGTGCTGCTGGAGCCGTCGGCGGCCCAGGACGTCGACCTGATGGAGCGCCTGCAGCAGATGGCGCAGCGCGGCTGCCTGCTGATGCTCGACATCACCGATGCGGAAATGGCCGGTTCGGCCGCTCTGGAGGCGCTGCTGCAGATCGTGCAGTTCGTGCGCCTGGATGCCGGCAAGATGAGCCCGGAGAACCTGCGCGAGACCAGCCAGAAGCTGCACGACCGCGGCATCTGGGTCGTCGCCGGCCAGGTCGACGACCACACCACCTACCAGCGCTGCCTGGAACTGCCGCTGCAGGCGATCCAGGGGCGTTACCTGCTGATCCCGGAGACCGTCGAGGTGCCGGTGCTCACCGCCAACCGGCTGAGCATGCTGCGCCTGATGCGCGAACTGCAGGAGTCCAATCCCGGCCCGGTCGAACTGGGCGACATCATCCGTGACGACGCGATCCTCAGCTACAAGCTGCTGAGCTGCGTGAACTCGGCGTACTTCGCGCTACCCCGGCAGCTGAAGTCGGTGCAGCAGGCGGCGATCTTCTTCGGCGTCACCCGCATGCGCAACTGGATCTACACCATGTCGCTCAGCGGCCTGGACGATCGCCCGCCGGAACTGCTGCGCGCGGCGTTGATCCGCGCCCACATGTGCGAAAAGCTGGCTGCGGGCACCGGCATGCCGCGCGACAAGCAGGAGATGGCGTTCACCACCGGCCTGTTCTCGCTGCTCGACACGCTGATGTGCGCACCGATGGAGTTCGTGCTCAGCCACCTGCCGCTGGTGCCGGAGATCGCGGACGCCCTGGTCGGCGGTCGTGGCCCGTTCGGCCCGCTGCTGGAACAGATCTTCGCCTGGGAAGCCGGCGAACTCACCGGCCAGAACGCCCAGCCGCAGCGCATCCAGCGCATGGCCGCGATCTACCTGGAAGCCACCCAGTTCGCCGACCAGGTGTTCTCGCACGCCGAGGGGCGGGCGAACTGAATCGCCCCTGCATCGCGGCCCGACCGGGCCGCGACAGGCCGCCGCCGGGATGCGTCCCCGCTCAGCCCTCGTCGTGACTGCGCCGCCGCCATAACGGCCACGCGGACAGCAGCAGACCGAGCAGGGCGATCTCGAACCAGTGCATGCTGGCGCGGCCGCCGCCGCCCAGCCACATCACGCCGCCTACCGCGCCAAGCACGAGCGCACCCAGCCCCACGGGAAGCAGCAGGTCGCTGGGGTGCTGGCGACGCTCCCACAGAAGCATCAGCACGCCCAGAGCCGCCAGCAGCCCCGCCACGACGCGGCGAAGCATGGCGCCATCGGGTGGCACCGGCAGATCCGGGAAAATATCCACCAGCGAACGGTCGCCGACCTGCACTTCGTAGCCCTTGCCGTCGGGCGCGTCCTCGGCCGGCATCAGGGTGTCGCCCTTGAGCCGTGCCACCACCGTCACGGCCTGCAGCGGAACCATGGTCCAGCTCACCCTGAGGTCGCCCAGCCGCGGCGTGGAGGGATGCTCGCTGGTCGTCAGGTAACCGTCTTGGAGGGAGAAGCTCGCCGCAAGGTTCGGCGGCAGCACCTTCGGATCGGGCGACATCTGGACGCTGCCAGGCAGTGCATGCAGGAGTGCCGACGACAGCTTGAATCCCCCCACGTCGACCTGGCCGGAATCGAACTGGCGCCCGGCGATCGGGAAGCGCCGGGGATTGACATGCCCCCCCGGCTGCGTGAAGTGGCTCGAATCCACCGGCCGGTCGACCCAGTCCAGTTCGTAGTGGGCCTCGCCCGCCACCACCACCTCGCGCCACTGGAACATCTCCACGTGACGCACCAGCACCGGCGTGGACGCGCTCTGGTTGAAATCGTCGTCGCGCGGTGGGGCCACCACGTCGATCGGGCCGGCGACCCGGACCATGTACCCGTACAGGCCGGGGCGCGGCCCGCCCTGGTGCGCCATGTCGATCACCTCGCCGCCATGGCGCTGTTCGGCCTGGCGGTAGGCGAGCAATGCGTTCTCGGTGGATGCGAGCATGCCCAGCGCACCGAGCAGCAGTACCGCGCCGAGCACCTTGAGCAGGGCGCCGCCGGAGACCTGTCGCCGTGATGGATGCACCCCTGCCATCAGGCCGCCACCCCGGCCAGGGCGCCGGCGATCGCGCCGCGTTCGTTGCGGGTGCCGAAGCGGCCGCGCTCGTCGCGTACGACCTCGGCCAGCGCACAGTCGTGATCATGGGTGAAGAACAACTGCACGCCACGGGCCAGCTTGTCCTCCAGGAATCCCCGCTTCTCGTCGATGAGCTTTTCCGGCCAGCGGTCGTAGCCCATGGTGATCGGCAGATGCACCCAGTGGCGGCCGGGGATCAGGTCGGCGCAGAACACCACGCCGCCCACCTCGGCCATCATCAGGCCGGGCGTGTGGCCTTCGGAAAAGTGGAAGCGTACCGACTCGCCCAGCGTCGCCGAGCAAGGGCCTTCGACCAGCTCCAGTCGGCCGCTGGCCTCCAGCAGGCCGTTCAGTTCGGGGATGAACGAGGCGCGGTCGCGCGGATGCGGGTGGGTGGAGCGACGCCAGTGGTCCGCCCCCACCAGGAAACGCGCCCTCGGAAACAGCAGTCGGGGCGGCTCGCCCTGTGCCCACGGCGCCAGCAGCCCGCCGGCATGATCGAAGTGCAGGTGCGAGAGCACCACCACGTCGATGTCCTCGTGCGAGAGGCCCAGCGCAGCAAGCGAGTCGAGCAGCACATGGCGCTCCTCGACCACGCCGTAGCGCTCGCGCAGCGACGGCTCGAAGAATGCGCCGATACCGGTCTCGAACAACACGTTGCGGCCGTCCAGCCCCCTCACCAGCAGGCAGCGGCAGGCCAGCGGGATGCGGTTCTCGGCGTCCGGCTCGATCCAGCGCGACCACAGCGCGCGCGGCGCATTGCCGAACATGGCGCCGCCGTCGAGTCGCTGCGAGTTGCCGGTGAGGGAGAAGAATTCCATGGGTCGGCCCTGCCGTTGAGGGATGCCGACTCAATGGCCGTCGGCGGCCCCGGTCAGCTGTCGGTACTTCAGGTCGAGCTGCGCTTCGGTTTCCACGTGGTCCGGGTCGACGATGATGCATTCGACCGGACACACCGCGACGCACTGCGGCTCGTCGAAATGCCCGTGGCACTCGGTGCACCGGGCCGGATCGATCACGTAGAACTCCTCGCCCAGCGAAATCGCCTGGTTCGGGCAAGCCGGCTCGCAGACGTCGCAGTTGACGCAGGTATCGAGGATTTTCAGGGACATGGCAACTGCACGCATCCGCCCGCCCCCGGCCGGATGCCGGGAGCGGGCGGATGCCGACCATCACATCGCGACGAAGCGGATGTTGGCGGCGGTCGGGGTCAGCACGTCCGTCACACGCTGCTTGTCGGCCTCGTCGCCGATGAACAGCACGATCACATCCTTGAACGAGCCCGGCTTGGCGTCCTTGAACGCCGCGGTGATGAAGTCGGCGGTCTTGGTCGAGCTCGGGCCGGCAAACACCAGCATGTTGCCCGGCAGCACGCCACGGGCGACCACGTCCTGCACCGCATCCAACTGGCGGCCGTACTTGGCCTGGGAGTCGGCATCGTCGCCAGCCGGCACCAGGTAGGCATACGGGCGGTCGGCAGTCATGCCCTGCATGTTGGCCGTGACGATCTGGCCGAGATAGGCGTTCCAGGCCTTGGTGTCGTTCGGATCGGTCGGCTTGGCGACCTTCTGGACCTGCTGGGCGGCCTTCTGCGCGTCGTCCTGCTTGTGGCAGGCCGAGAGCATGACGGTGCCCGCCAGGGCGAGCGTGACGGCAAGGACGAACTTACGCATGGTGATCACCTTCTTTTTCAGGTTGCTTTTTGTGCCAGCGCTGGCGCATGGCCTGTTGCACCGCCGGATGCACGAAACCGGAGATGTCGCCGCCGAGGCGACCGATCTCGCGCACCAGCGAGGAGGAAATGAAGCTGTACTGTTCGGCCGGCGTCAGGAACAGCGTCTCGACCTGGGGAATCAGGTGCCGGTTCATGCTGGCCAGCTGGAATTCGTACTCGAAGTCGGACACCGCGCGCAGGCCGCGAATGATCACGCCCGCACCGATCTGATCGACGAACTGGGCCAGCAGGCAGTCGAAACCGCGCACCTCCACGCTCGGCAGGTCGGCCAGCGCCAGCCGGGCCAGGGCGATCCGCTCCTGCAGGGAAAAACCAGGCCCCTTGCCCTTGTTCGGGCTTTCCGCCACCGCCACCACGATCCGGTCGAACAGCGGCGCGGCACGCGCCACCAGGTCGGCATGACCGTTGGTGATCGGGTCGAAGGTGCCCGGATAGACGGCAAGGCGCGTATTGACCGGCGGCTTGATCACGGAATCTCGGGAGCCCGAATGAAGGGCGTTTAGCTTAACGGAAGCGTTTCCGCGCGGCGATAGAGTGCGTGGCGCACCTCGCCCGCCTCCGCCTCGCGGTGCAGAGCCCAGGCCGGAGGAAGCTCCGGCACCCGCCCCCGCGGCGACTCCACGTACAGCCAGGCCGAGGGACTGAGCCATCCCTGCTCCAGCCGCGCGGCCAGCCCGGCCCACAGGTCGGCATCGAACGGCGGGTCGAGCCATACGAGATCGAACGGCGTGGGAGAACCGGTCAGGAAGCGCTGCGCTTCCATCGTCGCCACCTGGCCGCCGACCGCCTTCAACCGGGCCAGGTTGTCGCGCAAGGCCTGCGCCGCTCCCGGATGTGCCTCGACGAATTGCACGCTGGCCGCTCCGCGGGACAGCGCCTCGATGCCCAGCGCGCCGGTGCCTGCGCACAGATCCAGCCCGCGGGCGCCGGCCACCACGGGCGCCAGCCAATTGAACAGGGTCTCGCGCACCCGCTCCGGCGTGGGCCGCAGACCCGGCAGTTCAGGCACCTCCAGGCGGGAATTGCGCAGGCTGCCGCCGATGATGCGGATGCGACCGGATCCCCGCCTCATCGGGTCGCGGCCTCAGCGGGAAGTCGGGATCGGGGTGATAGCATGCCGCCCATTGTCTTTGATTCCCCCCTGACATGCTCAAGTTCTGGAAGAAGAAGCCTGCCGACGACGTGCCGGAACAGGACCAGGCCGCCGTGCCGGAAAACGCGGCGGCGGAGGGTGGCGACAGCGCGCCCCTCTCGACCGCCACGCCGCTCCCCGAAGCCCCTGCAGCCCCCGCCCCCACCACGGAACCGGCGGCGGAAGCGCTTCCCGCCCGACGCGGCTGGCGCGAGCGACTGGCCGGCTCGGGTTTCGCGCGCAGCCTGGGGGCCCTGTTCGTCCGCAATCCGCGGCTGGACGATGACCTGCTCGACGAGTTGGAAACCGCGTTGATCACTGCCGACGTGGGCGTGGAGGCCAGCACCCAGCTGGTCGAGTCCCTGCGCAAGCGCATGAATGCCCGGGAATTCGCCGATGCCGGCGTCCTGCTGCAGGCCCTGCGCAAGGCACTGATCGACCTGCTGGTACCCGTGCAGCAACCGCTGGAGGTGGCCGGCCGCAAGCCGTTCGTGATCCTCACCGTCGGCATCAACGGCGTGGGCAAGACCACGACCATCGGCAAGCTGGCCCGGCGCTATCGCGACGAGGGCCGTGGCGTGATCCTCGCCGCCGGCGATACCTTCCGCGCCGCAGCGGTGAACCAGCTCAGGACCTGGGGCGAACGCAACGGGGTCCCGGTGATTGCCCAGGGCCAGGACGCCGATGCCGCCAGCGTGATCTTCGACGCGCTGCAGGCCGCCCGCTCGCGCGGTGCCGACGTGCTGATCGCCGACACCGCCGGCCGCCTGCACACCCAGGGCGGCCTGATGGACGAGCTGGGCAAGATCGCCCGCGTGATGAAGAAGCTCGATGCCGATGCCCCGCACGAAGTGCTGATGGTGATCGACGGCACCACCGGCCAGAACGCGGTGAACCAGGTGCGCCAGTTCCGCCAGATCGTCGGCGTCACCGGGCTGGTGGTGACCAAGCTGGACGGCACGGCCAAGGGCGGCGTGGTGTTCGCGCTGGCCCGCGAATTCGGATTGCCGATCCGCTACGTCGGTCTGGGCGAAACGGCTGCCGACCTGCGCGTGTTCGATGCCGAGGCCTTTGTCGACGGCCTGCTGCCTTCCAGCATCGGTCATGGCTGAGGTTTTCCCGGGGAGCGCAGGACGGTGAGCCGCCGCTGGCGGCTCGCACTGCTCGTTGCCGCCGGCGCGGTGGGCGTGCTGCTGCTGGCCGCGGTCATCGGGGTCTACTGGCTGCTGCAGCCGGACCGCTTCACCGCGACACTGCAGGCGCAAGCGCGCGCCGCGGGGCTCGACCTCAGCCTGGCCAGTCCGGCCAGGCCGGCGTTGTTCCCGCACCCGGCGCTGGAACTGCAGGGCATCACGCTGAACGAATCCGGCGCATCGATGCCGATCCTGCTGGCTGCGCGGGGTCGATTGGCGCTGCCATGGCACACCCTGTTCGGCGGACCGACCACGATTGCCCGGCTGGAGATCGACGCGCCGAGGGTGGATCTCGATGCGCTGCAGAGCTGGCTGGGGCACCTGCCCTCCAGCGAGGGCAATCGTGTACCGCAGATTCCACGCATCGACACCGGCATCCTGATCAGCCGCGCGAGCGTGGTCCGCGGCAACGACATCCTGCTCGACAACCTGGCGCTGGAGACCGGCCAGCTCCACCCCGACAAGCCGTTCTCGCTCGACCTCACCGCCCGCGACGCGAGCGGCGACCCGGTCCAGCTGCGACTACTGGCGACACCGCGCGCCAGCGGCGAGGGGATGAGTTTCGAGAACATCGACCTGCATCTCTCGCACGGCGCCGACACGACGCTGGACCTGCGCGGCAGCGCCCACTGGCACGGCGCGGCAGACGCCTCCGCGGACCTGGCCGGCAGCGTCGACCTGGCCGATGCGGGGCGCTACGACCTGTCGCTGCGGCTCACGCCAGCCAACCTGCGCGATCCGCTACTGCTGACACTTCATCTGGCCGGCCCCGGTCGCAACGCCGATGTCCGCCTGCCACCGCTGCAGTTGGCCAACTGGTGGTCGCAACTGAGCGATGCGGAGGGAGGACAGCTGGTCATGCCTCCGGGCAGCGGTCACCTCGACGTCGATCACGCCGCCTTCGGCGGCGTCAGCGCCGAGGGACTGAGCCTGGATCTCGGCGAAGGGATTCCTGCCGCGGCCGGCAGCGCCCCGGCCCCAGCCAGCAGCTCGGCGCCATGAGCGACCGGTTCGCCGAACGCCTGCTGCGCTGGTTCGACCAGCACGGCCGCAAGGACCTGCCCTGGCAGCGGCCCGGCCCGGACGGGAGGCGCGACGCCTACCGCGTGTGGCTGTCCGAAGTCATGCTGCAGCAGACCCAGGTCGCCACCGTCATCCCCTATTTCAATCGCTTCGTGGAGACCCTGCCCACCCTGCGCGACCTCGCCGAAGCCGACGAGGACACGGTGCTGGCGCTGTGGTCCGGGCTGGGCTACTACCGGCGCGCCCGCTTCCTGCACGCCGCGGCGCAGCGATGCGCGACCGAGCACGGCGGCACCCTGCCACGCGCCATCGATGCACTGCTCGCGCTCCCCGGCATCGGCCGCTCGACCGCGGGCGCGATCCTCGCTCAGTCCCACGGGCTGCGCTTCCCGATCCTCGACGGCAACGTCAAGCGTGTGCTCGCCCGCTACCACGGCGTGCACGGCGACCCGGGGAAATCGACCGTCGAGAAGCAGCTGTGGGAGCACGCCGAAAGGCATACCCCGGCACAGCGAACCGCCGACTACACCCAGGCGATCATGGATCTGGGCGCCACCGTATGCACCCGCAACCAGCCCCGCTGCGACGACTGTCCGGTGCGCGAGGACTGCGTCGCCCGCCGCGACGGCCTCACCACGCAACTGCCCACCCCGAAGCCGGGCAAACGCACGCCGACCCGACAGACGGTGATGCTGGTACTGCGCGACACCGAGGGCCGCATCCTGCTCGAGCGGCGGGGTCCCCAGGGCGTGTGGTCGGGCCTGTGGAGCCTGCCGGAAGCAGCATCGCCCGAGGAGGCATGGCACGTCGCCGGACAACGCGCCCGGCTCGGCGACGCATGCGCCCTGCCCTCCTTCATTCATGTCTTCAGCCATTACAAGCTCGCCGCAGAACCCTGGCTGTTCGACCGCGTGACTCCTCTCACCGGGATCGCCGACCAGGCCGAAGTGCGCTGGATCGCGCCATCCCAGGGCATGCAACTGGGCCTGCCCGCCCCGATACGAACCCTGCTCGACACGCTGTCCGAGAGCTTTCCGGAGGATTCCCCATGAGCCGCACCATTCATTGCAGCAAACTCGACATCGATGCCGAAGGACTCGACTTCGCCCCATGGCCGGGCGCGCTCGGTCAGCGCATCTACCTGGAAATCTCCAAGCCCGCGTGGCAGCAGTGGCTCGCTCACCAGACCATGCTGATCAACGAGAACCGGCTCAATCCACTCGATCCATCCACACGCAGCTTCCTCGCGCGCGAGATGGAAAAGTACCTGTTCGAGGGCGGTACCGAGCAGCCGGCCGGCTATGTCCCGCCCGATGCGGAGTCTTGACGCCACCGCACGCTTCCAGTTTAATGCGCGGCTCCACGAGGCACCGGCCATCGCCCGACAGCCTCGATCTGGAACGCAAGGCCCGTGGCCGGGTAGCTCAGTTGGTAGAGCAGGGGATTGAAAATCCCCGTGTCGGCGGTTCGATTCCGTCCCCGGCCACCACGCATTTTCGAAGCCCGCCTCACGGCGGGCTTTTTCGTGGGCCCCTCGCGCGAGGGTCGCGTGAACCTGTCTTTGTGCAGTTGCGAAGCAGTTCACGGAATCGCACTCTCGCTCTGCTTCACTCGGACAACAGGCCAAACCATCGGGGCGGCCTGTCGCCCGTTGTCGCACTCACGGACGCTCCACACTCATACCCAAGGGGACACACATCGATGATCAGGAAATCAGCAGTTGCGCTTTTCTCGTCCGCCCTGCTGGTCGCGGGACTCGCGACCAGCGCCATGGCCACGGATACGCCGTCCTCGGGGCTCGGCCAGTCGTGGCCCAATGCCACCGACGTCAGCGCGAATCCGCACTGGCATGTGTACGTGTTCGAAAAGGACGGTATCCGCTACGTCCAGGTGAACGACCTCAACGGCGGCGTCCACGGTGCGATCGCCACCGCCGGTGGCCAGGTGCTGGTGTTGCCGATCGGCAAGGACTCGCAGAACGTCTCGACCGCGACCGCCACCAGCGGCACCACCTCGAGCCAGACGGTGTACAGCGACAGCCAGGTGACGATCAGCGCCACGCCGCTCAGCACGGGCGCCACGCAACTAACCGTGTCCACGTGCACCGGCGACCCGTTCGAGTGCAACACGCACGTGAACTGATGTCGGCCCGGTCTCGCTGACCTGTCATTCGATGCTGCCGGCCGGATCCCGCGATCCGGTCGGCGGCATCGATTCTCAGGACGTGGCGAGTGACAGGCTCAGGCGCACCGAATCTCGGGCAAGCCGCTCACGCAGTACGCCACCAAAGAGCGAGATGCGGTCCCTGACCGCCTCAGGCCCCAGGCCACTGGCGGAGAGCCCCATCGAAAGCTCCTGCAGACGATCCGCACAGAGCGACGACGCCGGATTGCAGGTACCACGCATGCGCACCAGCACCCAGCCAGCGCCCGGCCTGCCGCCGACGCGCAATTGCATGCTGATGCCGGTGACCTGACGGGACTGACACAGGTGCACGACGAGGTCGCAGATCGAGCGGTAAAGCACCACCTGCACCTCGCGCTCGACCTCAACGTTCCGGTCATTGCGGAACGAGCACCAGTACCGGACACCCAGGTCGTCGAGCACGCGGGCGATCGTGCCCTGCCGAAGTGCGGCTGCCAGGCCACCTTCCTGCCACAGCAACGGATACAGGCTGTCGGCCAGCCGGTAGATCTGCTGCTGGGTCTCGGCTGCGCGGAGCCGGTACTCGCGCTCGTCAGGTGCCGGAAGCGCATGGCGGACCCGATCGAGCAGTTCGGAATAGCTTGTGCGGAAAGTCTCCTGCAGGCCCTCCAGCGCGTGCGAGGTCTGCCGCAGCTGCATCTCGCCCAGCCACAGGTTCCGCTGCGCCAGCGCCAGGTTCATGCGCGCTTCCTGCTGCTTGCGTGCTTCCTGCTCGGACAACACCGCAATCCGCTCGCCCAAAAGCAGCAGCGTGGTGATGGCGAATGCCATGAATACCTGCGCCTCGAGCGTTCCCGCGTCATACAGCGCGGGCATGGTGGCGACGATGGCGATACTGGCTGCCGCTCCACCAACCGAAGCCCCCCTCCAGCCGTGGCGGAGCGCCAGCATCACCACGGGCAGGAACATGAATATCCGCGCCGTCTGCTTGATGCCGTCCTGGTGTGCATGTGCGCCTACCCAAGCCAGCAGCACGAGCGCCGGAAGCATGATGCTGGCCGCCTCCACGAAGAGCCGATTGCGCACCAGGCGACTCGGTTCGAACTCACCGTCCGCATGCATTTCGCGGATGCAGAAGACCAGAGGCACGACCGCCAACGCCCCCGTGAAGCTGCCGACGAACAGGCGCGCGGCGTAGACGAACATACCCGCCCAGACATAGTCGGTCGGAAGCTTCATCACCGAGAACGAGAGAATGTTCATCGACGCCCACAACACGGAGCACACGAACGTGCAGAGAATCAACACCGGCATCTTGATTCGACCGGCGGTATCGAACAGCCCCAAGCGCTCCTTGCAGAACGCCACGACCGGCATCGCGGCACCGGCCGGGGGCAAGCTGTAGAGCACGGCCCAGGCGAGCCCGAACCGGTCCACGGACTGGATGGCATTCAGCGCGAGATAAACCGCCTCGCCGGTCAGCAGGGCCGGCCAGTAGCGGTAACCCACCAGCAGCAGGACGCACAGGCGAAAGCCTGCGAAAACCTCCCAGTGGGAAAATGAAATCTGCCGGAGTGCAAGCAAACCGGCGGCGTACAGCCCAGCTGCCAGCAGCTGCCTTGCCATCAACCTTCCGTAAGTGGACTGCAGCATTGCTTCCCCCGAATTCCGTACTGGCTACATCCCGTGTATCCCGGTCACCCGATCAGCCGGGCGAAATGCGTGCGGCCCGGCCGACCTGCCTGCGCAGACATCGCGTCCTGCTCCCTTTCTGCCATGCAAACCGCTTGCCATCGCGCCAAGCAGACGGAAATTTCCTGCGGAAGCATCGCGGCCCGGTCTTTCACTGCGCATACATGGCCCCTGAACAGCTATCGGCCGGCCCATGCCCCAGCTTGAGCAACGTCCTGCAAAGATACACCGAACGCCGTCACAATTAGTGCCGCGCCGAGCCTTGACCACCCCCATGCACAAGAAACCCGTGTTTTTCGATCCCACCGGACGCCGGGCCAGCCGGCTGTCCCGCATGGGACTGACGCTGGCGGTCATAAGTACCCTGTTCGCCGTCGCATTCGTACTCAGCCTGTTCATCGCCCCGAGCATGACCGGCATCCGCCTGGGACAGCACGGCAAGGGGCTTCATGCGCTCGCCGGGGTCAAGATGGCGGCGCCCGAACTGGCCCGACCGGCGGCGAAGCTCGCCGCGGAGGTCCGGGCCAAGCAGAAGGCCGCGCACCATCACGCCCGCCCCGGGCGCCTGCACGGCCCCCCTCATGTTGCCCCGCCGCCTTCGCTGGACAAGCCCGATGGTCGCGCCCTGGCGATCGGCTTCTACGTGAACTGGGACGACAGCAGCTACCCAGCCCTCAAGCGCGCCCTGCCCACGCTGGACTGGGTGATCCCCGGCTGGATGAGCGTGAGCGGCCCGGACATGGCGCTCGACACGCACATCGATGCCAAGGCGCTGGATCTCATTCGCCGCGTCAAACCTTCCACGCCGATCCTGCCGCTGCTGCAGAACGCGGTGAACGGCGAGTGGGACGGCACCGGCTTGGCGAAGATGCTGGCCAACCCCACCCTGCGCCACCAGCGCATCGCGCAGATCGTGGCCTTCCTCGATACCAACAGGTTCCAGGGCGTCACGGTCGATTTCGAGAACCTGCCCGACAGCGCCCAGCCGGACCTCAAGCAGTTCCTCGGCGAACTGGCTGACGCCTTCGCCCCGCACGGCTGGGGCATCGTGCTGTCGGTACCTTTCGACGACGAAGCCTGGGATTACGCCGGGCTGGCCAAGATCGTCGACTTCGAACTGCTGATGGCCTACGACCAGCACTGGGCCGGCCAGGATCCGGGCAGCATCGCCGCGCAGGACTGGTTCGAGAGCACGCTCGACAAGCGCATGAAGGAGCTGGACCCGGACCAGACCATCATCGCCATCGGCAGCTACGGTTATGACTGGGCCAAGGGCAAGACCGCCGAGGCGGTGACCTTCCAGGACGCCATGGACCGCGCCGCCGATGCCCAGGCCGACATCAGCTTCGACGACGACACCCAGAATCCGCACTTCTCCTACAGCGAGGACAACGGCACGGTCCACCAGCTGTGGTTCCTGGATGCGGCGACCGCGTACAACCAGATCCACGCCGCCGATGGCTACCAGCCCTACGGGTACGCGGTGTGGCGGCTGGGCTCGGAGGATCCGTCGATCTGGCCGCTGCTGGGACGGCCGTACGACTCGCCCGTGCCCGACTCGCTGCGCGAGATCGACGCCGGCCAGGACATCGACATCGAGGGTCAGGGCGAAATCCTGCAGATCGCCTCCAAGCCCGAAGCGGGTGCACGCACCTTCACCGTCGACAAGGAAAGCGGCGAGATCGACGGCGAGCAGTACACCGCCCTGCCCAAGTCCTACGTGATCCAGCGCGTCGGCACGCAGCCGAAGAAGATCGCGCTGACCTTCGACGACGGTCCCGATCCGGACTGGACGCCGAAGATCCTGGACATCCTGAAGGAAAAGCACGTCCCGGCCACGTTCTTCATCATCGGCGAGAACGCCGAGGCCTCGCCGCGGCTGATCCAGCGCGAAGTGGCCGAAGGCCACGACGTCGGCAACCACACCTTCACCCACCCGAACCTGGGCGAGACGTCCCCGGGCATCACCGCGCTGGAGCTCAACGCCACCCAGCGGCTGTTCGAGGCGTTGACCGGCCGCTCCATGCGGCTGTTCCGCGCGCCCTACTTCGGCGATGCCGAGCCGACCACGTCGGACGAGCTGGACCCGATCGCCCAGGCGCAGAAGATGGGCTACATCGCGGTGGGCCTGCACATCGACCCGGACGACTGGAAACGCCCCCCGGCCGACGTGATCGTGCAGCGGGTGATCGACCAGGTGAACCACCAGTCGCCGGATCGGCAAAGCCGCGTGGTGCTGCTGCATGACGGTGGCGGCGACCGCGAAAACACCGTCGAGGCGCTGCCGCGGATCATCGACGCACTGCGCGCCGAGGGCTACCAGTTCGTCACCGTCTCCGAGCTGGCCGGCCTGACCCGCGACGAAGGCATGCCGCCGCTGACCATCGACTCGCTGTCGCAGTGGGCGGACCGCTCGGTATTCCTTACCCTGGGTGGTTTCGGCCATCTGCTCACCTTCCTGTTCAAGGCGGCGATCTGGCTCGGCCTGGCGCGGTTGATCCTGCTCGGCGGGCTGGGCGTGCTGAACTGGTGGCGCGACAAGCGCCGTGCAGTACCCGAGCTGCCCGCACCTGCCCCGCTGGTGTCCGTGCTGATCCCGGCTTTCAACGAGGAAAAGGTGATCGCCAGCTCGATCGCACGCATCCTCAAGAGCCGCTACGACGCGTTGGAAGTGATCGTGGTCGACGATGGCTCCACCGACGCCACCGCCCAGGTCGTGCGCCAGCATTTCGCCGACGAGCCGCGCGTGCAGCTCATCAGCATTCCCAACGGCGGCAAGGCGAACGCGGTGAACACCGCCCTGCGCGCTTCGCATGGCAGCGTGGTCGTGGCGCTGGATGCCGACACCCAGTTCGAGCCGCATACCATCGCCCGGCTGGTGCGCTGGTTCGCCGATCCCGCGATCGGCGCGGTCGCCGGCAACGCCAAGGTCGGCAACCGGATCAACCTGATCACCACCTGGCAGGCACTCGAATACGTCACCGCGCAGAACCTGGAGCGTCGTGCGCTCGCCGCGCTGGGCGCGATCACCGTGGTGCCCGGCGCGGTCGGCGCCTGGCGGCGCGAGGCGCTGGAGCAGCTCGGAGGCTTCCCCGGCGACACGCTGGCCGAGGACCAGGACCTCACCATCGCGATCCAGAAGGCCGGCTACCGGACCCTGTTCGACGCCGAGGCGGTGGCCTGGACCGAGGCCCCCGACACCGCGCGCGGACTGGCCCGCCAGCGTTTCCGCTGGGCGTTCGGCACCCTGCAGTGCCTGTGGAAGCACCGCGACGCCACCTTCCGCCCGCGCTACGGCGCGCTGGGCATGGTCGCGCTGCCGCAGGTGTGGCTGTTCCAGATCGTGTTCTCGGTGGTGTCGCCGCTGGTCGACCTGCTGCTGGTGTGGCAGATCATCGCCACCTTCCTCGACTACCTGCAGCATCGCGGCCAGTTCAACTACAGCAACCTCGTCACCATGGCCATGTTCTACGGTCTGTTCATGGCGGTGGACCTGGGTGCCGGCGTGCTCGCCTTCGCGATGGAGAAGCGCGAACGCTGGAGCCTGCTGTGGTGGCTGTCGCTGCAGCGCTTCGGCTATCGCCAGCTGATGTACTACGTGGTGGTGCGGTCGGTCTCCACCGCGCTGCGCGGCCCGTCCGTCGGCTGGGGGCGACAGGAGCGCAAGGCTACGGTGCAGGCAGGTGGAGACGATGCCGACGGATCGGGCGAGGCCCATGCGCCGGCTTCGGAAAAGGAGCACGAAACCACAGACTGAACGCGGCTCCATCACGTGCCTTGCAGGTCGTCCGGGCCAAACTCGGCGGATCGTCCACGGGCATCGAAGGAGACAGGCATGGACATCGGCATCATCGGGCTGGGCCGGATGGGCGGCAACATGGCCGAACGGCTCCGGCGCGCCGGGCACCACGTGGTCGGATTCGACCCCTCGCCGAAGGCGCGCGAAGCCTGGACGGGCCGGGGCGGCGAAGCGGTCGCCTCGCTCGATGCGCTGATCGGGCAGCTGCCGTCGCCGCGTGCCGTCTGGATGATGGTCCCCGCCGGAGAGATCACCGGAAAGACCGTCACCGCCCTGAAGTCCCTGCTCGGCCGCGGCGACGTCCTCGTCGATGGCGGCAACGCCCACTACAAGGACACCCTGCAGCGCGCAGCCGAGCTGCAGGAGGCCGGCATCCACTACGTGGACTGCGGCACCAGCGGCGGCGTCTGGGGCCTGGTCGAGGGCTACAGCATGATGGTGGGTGGCGACGAGGAGGCGGTCGAGCGTCTGCGACCGATCTTCGAAACGCTGGCTCCCGCGCCGGACAAGGGTTGGGGCCGCGTCGGCGAGGTGGGCTCGGGTCACTTCACCAAGATGGTCCACAACGGCATCGAGTACGGACTGATGCAGGCCTATGCGGAGGGCTTCTCGGTGCTTCGGCACAAGCAGGACTTCGACCTGGATCTGCACCAGGTCGCCGAGATCTGGCGCGAAGGCTCGGTGGTGCGCTCGTGGCTACTCGACCTCACCGCCGACGCGTTGAAGAAGAACCCGTCGATGGACGGCATCGCGCCCTACGTCGCCGACTCGGGCGAGGGCCGCTGGACCGTGGCCGAGGCGATCGACCTCAACGTCGCCGCGCCGGTGATCTCGCTCGCCCTGATCGAGCGGCTGCGCTCGCGCGATACCGATTCTTTTTCCGACAAGCTGCTGGCGGCGATGCGTAACCAGTTCGGCGGCCACGCGGTGAAGTCCGAATGAGCGCGGCACGATCCCGCCGCCGCGGTCCCGCCACGCTGGCCATCGACGTCGGTGGCAGCGGCCTCAAGGCCAGCGTGCTCGGTCCGGACGGAGCGATGCTCTCCAGCCGTGTCCGCGTCGACACGCCTGATGCGCCATCGCCCGACGAACTGGTCGACGCGCTGGTCGCGCTGGTGCTCCCGCTGCCGTCCTTCGATCGCATCTCGATCGGCTTTCCCGGCGTGGTGCGCGACAACCGCGTGCTCACCGCCCCGCACTTCGGCAACGAGGCATGGAAGCGCTTTCCACTGGCCGAGCGCCTGGGCCAGCGTCTGGGCGACAAGCCCGCGCGCCTGCTCAACGATGCCGAAGTCCAGGGCTATGGGGTGATCGCCGGCCAGGGGCTCGAGCTGGTGCTCACCCTGGGTACCGGCCTGGGCTCGGCGCTGTTCCGCGACGGCGAGCTGATGCCGCACCTGGAGTTCGCGCAATTTCCCGCGTTCGGCAAGCGGACGATGAACCGCTACGTCGGCAAGGCCGCCCGGCACAAGGTCGGCGGCAAGAAATGGAACCACCGCGTCGAAAAAACCATCGAGGCCTTCCGCACCCTGCTGCAGTTCGACCGGCTCTACCTCGGTGGCGGCAACGCGAAGAAGCTCGACATCGACCTGCCGCCGGACGTGCTGATCGTCTCCAACGAGGCTGGACTGACCGGCGGGATCCGGCTTTGGGACGAACGCCGCGGCTGAATCAGCCTGCCACGCCGAACAGCATGCCCACGCCGGTGGTGATCGCCATCGCCAGCGCGCCCCAGAAGGTGATGCGCGTGGCGCCGGTCCGCACACTGGCGCCGCCGGTGCGGGCGGCAACGGCCCCCAGCAGCGCCAGAAACACCAGGGATGTGCCGAACACCCAGGGCAGCAGCCCCTTTGGCGATGCCAGCGCCACGACCAGCAGCGGCAGCACGGCACCCGCGGCGAAGCTGACCGCCGAGGCAACGGCCGCCTGCAGCGGTCGCGCCTTCAGCGCCTCGGTGATGCCGAGTTCGTCGCGCATGTGTGCGTCCAGCGCATCGTGCGCCATCAGCTGCTCGGCCACCTGGCGGGCCAGTTGCGGATCGAGCCCGCGGCCGACGTAGATCGCCGCCAGCTCCTTGTGCTCGCCCTCCACGTCGGTTTCCAGCTCCTGCCGCTCGCGCTCCAGGTCCGCCTTCTCGCTGTCGGACTGCGAATGCACCGAGACGTACTCGCCCGCGGCCATCGACATGGCCCCGGCCACCAGGCCGGCCGTGCCGGCGACCAGGATCGCGGATTGGCTGGCATGCGCCGCCGCCACGCCCATCACCAGGCTGGCGGTGGAGACGATGCCATCGTTGGCTCCCAGTACGGCGGCGCGCAGCCAGCCCATGCGCTCGGTGACATGGCGCTCGCGGTGTCGGTGGTGCATGCGATATCCCCTGTGGTCGCGATCGGTCAGAGCATGCGCCGCAGGGTGTTGTCCTTGCGGCCGAAGTGATGCCACAGCGCGCCGAGGATGTGCAGCCCGATCACGTAGTAGAAGATGGTGCCGACCGTGCCGTGGATTTCCTCCCACTGGTGGGCCAGCTCGCGGTTGCCGGGCCCGAACAGCGCCGGAAGCACGGTCACCCCGAAGAAGGTGATCGGATGGCCGCCGATCTGCAGCGTGGCGATGCCCATGATCGGCTGGGCGATCAGGAACAGGTAGAGCGCCAGGTGGGTGACCTTGCTCAGCAGACGGGTCCAGCGATCCGGCGGCGGCAGGATCGGCGGATCGACATGGGCGAGCCGCACCGCGAGCCGCGGCAGCACCAGCAACAGCACCGCGATGCCCGCCAGGAAGTGCCCAGCCAGCACGTTGCTGCGCAGGGCGCTGCCGCGCGGGAAGACCTCATGCAGATTGATCGCCAGGTAGGCGACCAGCACGAAAGCGAAGATGGTCCAGTGCAGCCAGCGCAGGGCCGGCGCATACCGGCTGGGCGTCGTCGGGGACATCGGGGGAGGACTCCTTGGAGTAGGTCTTGGGTCAGGCGGCGAGCGCCGCATCGACCATCTTATTCGCCTCGGCGATGAGACTGTGCAAATGGTTCTCGTCACGGAAGCTTTCGGCGTAGATCTTGTAGATCGCCTCGGTGCCGGAGGGGCGCGCGGCGAACCAGCCCTGCGCCGTCATCACCTTGATGCCGCCGATCGGTGCGCCGTTGCCCGGCGCCTTGTCCAGCACCGCCGTGATCGGATCGCCTGCCAGTTCGGTGCCCGACACCTGCGCCGGTGACAGCCTGCCCAGCCGCGCCTTCTGATCGGCGGTGGCCGGCGCATCGACGCGATCGGAATACGGCCTGCCGAGATCGGCGACGATCCGCTCGTACAACTCGCCGGGATCGCGCCCTTCGCATGCGGTCATCTCCGCCGCCAGCAACGACGGCACCAGGCCGTCCTTGTCGGTGCTCCACACGCCGCCATCCATGCGCAGCAGCGAAGCGCCCGCACTCTCCTCGCCGCCGAAGCCGAGCGAGCCGTCGAACAGGCCGTGGGCAAACCACTTGAAGCCCACCGGCACCTCGTACAGCCGGCGGTCCAGTCGTGCGGCCACGCGGTCGATCAGCGACGTGCTGACCACCGTCTTGCCCACCGCCGCGTCGGCGCGCCAGTGCGGCCGGTGCCGGAACAGGTAATCGACCAGGGTCGCCAGGTAGTGGTTGGCCAGCATCAGGCCGCCGCTCTTCGCCACGATGCCGTGCCGGTCGTGGTCGGTATCGCAGGCAAAGGCCACGTCGAAGCGGTCCTTCATCGCGATGAGGCCGGCCATCGCGTACTTCGACGAGGGATCCATGCGGATCTTGCCGTCCCAGTCCACGCACATGAAGGCGAAGCGGGGATCGACCACCGGGTTGACCACGGTCAGGTCCAGCCGGTAGCGCTCGGCGATCGCTCCCCAGTAATGCACGCCCGAGCCGCCCAGCGGATCGACGCCTAGCCTGAGCCCCCCGGCGCGGATCAGGTCGAAGTCGACGATGTTCGGCAGGTCGCTGACATAGCTGGCCACGTAATCGTGCGTGACCACCCGAGGCGAGCGGCGCGCCTGCGCATAGGGCACGCGGCGGACCTCCTTCAGTCCGTCGGACAGCAATGCATTGGCGCGATCCTGGATCCAGCGGGTGACGTCGGTGTCGGCGGGGCCGCCATTGGGCGGGTTGTACTTGTAGCCACCGTCGGCCGGCGGGTTGTGCGAGGGCGACAGCACGATGCCGTCCGCCAGGTGCTCCGTGCGCCCCCGGTTGTAGACAAGGATCGCGTGCGACAGCACGGGCGTCGGCGTGTAGGGCGTGCCGACCGAGACCATGGCGGTGACCTCATTGGCCACGAACACTTCCAGCGCGTGCTCGAACGCCGGCGCCGACAGCGCGTGCGTGTCCATCGCGACGAACAGCGGTCCATCGATGCCTTTCATGGCGCGGTAATCGCAGATCGCCTGGCTGATCGCCAGCACGTGTGCAGCATTGAAGCTGCGCTGCAGCGAGCTGCCGCGGTGGCCGGAGGTGCCGAAAGCGACGCGCTGCGCCGGGTCGGCCGGATCGGGCGCGAGGTCGGCATAGGCGGCGAGCAGCTGCGGCACGTCGATCAGGATCGAGGCGGGGGCCGGTTTGCCGGCGAGCGGGCTGAGGGTCGGGCTCATGGTTTCTCGAAGAAGTTCATGGAACACGGCCTGTGTAGGAGCCGCCTTGGCGGCGATGCTCCTGGCTCGTGCGAGGAAAGGCATCGCCGCCAAGGCGGCTCCTACAGGGGCGCGCGTCAGGTGGCGTCGCGCAGTGCGCGGTAGCGGCGGATCAACGCATTGGTGGAACTGTCGTGGGTGAGCTCGGGCTCGCCGCGACCGGTGAGTTCCGCCGCGGTGCGTTTGGCCAGCACCTTGCCCAGCTCCACCCCCCACTGGTCGAACGAGTCGATACCCCACACCACGCCCTGCACGAAGGTGGCGTGCTCGTACAGCGCGACCAGCGCACCGAGCACGTGCGGGGTGAGCCGTTCGGCCAGGATCGTGGTGCTCGGCCGGTTGCCCGGGAAGGTCTTGTGCGGCACCAGCGCCTCGGCCACGCCTTCGGCGCGCACCTCGTCGGCGGTCTTGCCGAAGGCCAGCGCCTCGCCCTGGGCGATCAGGTTGGCCATCAGCAGGTCGTGCTGGTCGCTGCCGTCGGGCAGCGGCAGGGGGCTGAGCGGCTGGCCGAAGCCAATGAAGTCGCAGGGAATCAGCCGCGTGCCCTGGTGGATCAGCTGGTAGAACGAGTGCTGGCCGTTGGTGCCCGGCTCGCCCCAGTAGATCGCGCCCGTGGCGTAATCCACCGGACGACCATCCAGCGTCACGCCCTTGCCGTTGCTCTCCATGGTGAGCTGCTGCAGATAGGCGGGGAAGCGCTTCAGGTACTGCTCGTAGGGCAGCACGGCGACGGTTTCCGCGCCGAGGAAGTCGGTGTTCCAGATCCCGATCAGGCCCATCAGCACCGGCAGGTTGCGCTCCAGCGGCGCGCTGCGGAAATGCTCGTCCATCGCGTGGAAGCCGGCGAGCAGCTGACGGAAGCCATCCGGGCCGATCGCCAGCATGGTCGACAGGCCGATCGCCGAGTCCATCGAATAGCGCCCGCCGACCCAATCCCAGAAGCCGAACATGTTGGCGGTGTCGATGCCGAACTTCGTCACCTCTTCCGCGTTGGTCGACACGGCGACGAAGTGCCGGGCGATCGCCGTCTCGTCCTTCAATGCGGCCAGGCACCAGCGCCGCGCCGCCTGCGCGTTGGCCAGCGTCTCCAGCGTGGTGAAGGTCTTGGAGCAGACGATGAACAGTGTCTCGGCCGGATCCAGGTCGTGCGTAGCTTCGACGAAATCGATGCCGTCCACGTTGGAGACGAAGCGGAAGGTCATGTCGCGACGGCTGAAGTGACGCAGCGCCTCGTAGGCCATCACCGGACCGAGGTCCGAACCGCCGATGCCGATGTTCACCACATTGCGGATCGGTTTACCGGTATGACCGAGCCAGCTGCTGCCACGCAGCTTGTCGGCGAAAGCGCCCATGCGATCGAGCACCGCATGCACCTCGGGGATCACGTTCTCGCCATCCACTTCGACCTTCGCGTGCGCCGGCGCGCGCAAGGCCGTGTGCAGCACCGCGCGTCCCTCGGTGGCGTTGATCTTTTCGCCCTCGAACATCGCCCGGGTGCGTCCGGCCAGGTCGCAGGCCTCGGCCAGCGCGCGCAGCAGGTGCAGGGTCTCGTCGTCCACGCGCTGCTTGGAAAAGTCCATGTACAGGCCGACCGCCTCGGCGGTCAGCCGCTCGCCGCGCGACGGATCGGCGGCGAACAGCTCGCGCAGGTGGCGCTGGCCCCTGGCCTCGGCATGCGCGCGCAGCGCCTGCCATTCGGGTCGCTGGGTGAGTTCGGGCATCGGGGAAGCAGTCACGGGCGTTCCATCAGAGTGAGGGACGCCGGTCGTCGGGACCCGGCATCGGGGAAAGGCGGCCTTCTAGAGTAAACCGAAGCCGGTGCGATCAGCGCTTCGCGGGGGAAGGCACCGATCCGGCGCCTGCCGCATCGGGCGCCGGGTCGTGCCAGCCATCGCAGTCGGTGACCAGCGCGGCCGCGGCGTCGGGGCCCCAGCTGCCGGACCGGTAGGTATGTACCGGCTCGGGCAGGTCGAGCACCGGATCGACCACCGCCCAGGCCGCCTCGACGCTGGCATCGGAGGTGAACAGCGTGGCGTCGCCGCGCATCGCGTCGCCGAGCAGGCGTTCGTACGGGGTCTGCTGGTCGGCGGTGTCGCGCCGGGCGACCAGTTCCACCGACTGGCCGCGCATCTCCGCCCCCGGCTGCTTGACCCGGGTACTGGCGGAAATCACCACCTCGGGGCTGAGCCGGAAGCGGAAATAGTTCGACTGCGGCGGCTCGATGGTGTCGAAGATCGCCAGCGGCGGCACCTTCAGGTCGACCAGGATCTCGGTGGCGGTCACCGGCAGGCACTTGCCGGTGCGGATGTAGAACGGCACGCCGGCCCAGCGCCAGGTATCGATATGCAGGCGCAGCGCGGCGAAGGTCTCCACGTTGGAGTCGTCGGCCACGCCGTGCTCGTCGCGGTAGCCGTCGAACTGGCCGCGCACCACGTCCTCGGGCCGGAGCGGACGCATGCCGCGGAACAGCCGCAGCTTCTCCGCCTGCAGCGAGGCGGCGTCATGCCCCACCGGCGCATCCATCGCCAGCAACGCGGTTACCTGCAGCAGGTGGTTCTGCACCACGTCGCGGATGGCGCCGGCCTCCTCGTAGAACGCGCCGCGGCCCTGCACGCCGAAGTCCTCGGCCATGGTGATCTGCACGCTCTGCACGTAGTCGCGGTTCCACACCGGCTCGAGGAAGGTGTTGGCGAAGCGGAAGTACAACAGGTTCTGCACCGCCTCCTTGCCCAGGTAGTGGTCGATGCGGAAGATCGCCGACTCGTCGAACGCACTGTGCAGCACGCGGTTCAGCGCGCGTGCCGAGGACAGGTCGCGGCCGAACGGCTTCTCCACCACCACCCGCGCGTCGCGTGCGCAGCCGGCCTCGGCCAGACCCTGCACCACGGTCGGGAACAGGCTGGGCGGAATCGCCAGGTAGTGCAGCGGGCGCCGGGCATCGCGCAGCGCCTCGCGCAGTTGCGCGTACGTGGTGTCGTCGGCGTAGTCGCCGTCGATGTACTGCAGTTGCCGGCACAGCCGGGCATAGGCGTCCTCGTCGACCGTGCCGGCGTGCTCGAGCGACTCGCGCGCCCGCGCCTTCAACTGATCCAGCGACCAGCCGGCCTTGGCGATGCCGATAATCGGCATGTCCAGCTCGCCGTCCTTCAGTAGCGCCTGCAGCGCGGGGAAGATCTTCTTGTAGGCGAGGTCGCCGGTGGCACCGAAGAAGACGAAGGCGTCGGAGCGGGAAGTCGCGGGTGTCATCCATGGTCTCGCAGTGAAAGGAGCGGGGGCGGACGCGCGCGTCCAACCCCGCCACTATCCACACGCCGCGCATAAGCGACGTTAAAACTCAGGTGCGGATCTCCACCAGATGCTCGCCGCCATCGTCCACCAGGGCCACCACGTCGCCCTCGATCGGGCGCCCGTTGATCGTGATGCCGCGCACCCGCTCCGGCTCGTCGCCCTGATGCACCACGATGCGGTAATCGGTCTCACGATGCCGGTACGCAAGTTCATACGTGAGCCAGCCCGACGGCAGCACAGGTTCCACGTGCAGGCTTTCGCCCTCCACACGCAGGCCCAGCAAGGATTCGACGATCAGCCGGTACATCCATCCCGCCGAGCCGGTGTACCAGCTCCAGCCGCCGCGTCCCTGGTGCGGCGGTACGCCGTAGACGTCGGCGGCGACCACGTAGGGCTCCACCTTGTACACCTCGATGTCGCCCGTGCCGCTGCCATGATTGACCGGATTGATCAGGCCCAACAGCTCCCATGCGCGCGCGCCGTCGCCGAGTGCGGCGAAAGCCATCGTTGCCCAGACCGCGGCATGTGTGTACTGGCCGCCGTTCTCGCGCACGCCCGGCACGTAACCCTTGATGTAGCCCGGGTCGAGCGCGGAGCGGTCGAACGGCGGTTCCAGCAGCTGGATCAGGCCGGCGCGCCGCTTGACCAGATGCGTGTCCAGCGACTCCATCGCCTGCCGCCGGCGCGCTTCCGGCGCCGCGCCCGAGAGCACCGACCAGCTCTGCGCGATCGAGTCGATGCGGCATTCGAGATTGGCGCTGGAACCCAGTGGCGTGCCGTCGTCGAAATAGGCGCGGCGATACCAGGCGCCGTCCCAGCCATGGGCCTCCAGCGACTCGCACAGGGCAGCCGCCTCGCTCTCGCACTGCTCGGCGAACGGGCCGTCGCCATACCGGCGCGCGGTCCTGGCGAAGCGTCGGAGCACATCGACCAGGAAAAAACCCAGCCAGACGCTCTCTCCCCGCCCCTGCTCGCCCACGCGGTTCATGCCGTCGTTCCAGTCGCCGGTGCCGATCAGCGGCAATCCATGCGGGCCGCGTGCGCGGCTGTGAATGATTGCGCGCACGCAGTGCTCGTACAGCGTGGCCGACTGTTCCGAACGTGTGGGCAGGTCGTAGTACGACTCCTCGTCCCGCTTCACCAGGCGACCTTCGGCAAAGCCCACGGGCTCGTCCAGCACGCCCGTGTCGGCGGTGGTGTGCACGTAGTGGCTGGTGGCGAGCGCCAGCCACAGGTAGTCGTCCGAACAGTGCGTGCGCACGCCGCGGTCGGTGGGTGGATGCCACCAGTGCTGCACGTCGCCCTCGACGAACTGGTGCGACGCGCTGAGCAGCAGGTGCTGCCGCGCGCTGAACGGACTGGCGTGGATCATCGCCATGGTGTCCTGCAACTGGTCGCGGAAGCCGAACGCACCGCCGGACTGGTAGTAGCCGCTGCGGGCCCAGAAGCGCGAGGCGATCACCTGGTACATCAGCCAGCCGTTGGCGAGCACGTCCACCGCCGGATCGGGCGTGCGCACCCGCACCTTGCCCAGCGTCCAGTGCCAGTGCGCGCGCACCTCGTCGAGCGCCATGGCCGCCGCGGCCGAACCACGCAGGCGCTGCACCAGGTCGCTGGCGCTGGCCGCGTCGCTCCCGGCGCCGAGGCGGAATACCACCTCGCGCGTCTCTCCCGGCGCCAGCTCGAAAGGCACCTGGATCGCCGCACAGGGATCCAGCCCCGGGCCCAGACGGCCCGACAGGCCGCTGCGCCCCATCGCCGCCGGCGCGCGCATGTTGCCGTTGCGGCCGAGGAACTCGCGACGATCGCCGGTGACGCTGCGCGCGCCGCCGTCGACGTCGAGGAAACCCACCCGCCCGCCGAAATCCATGTGGTAGGCATTGCGGGCGAACAGCGCACCGGTGGCCGGGTCGGACTCGGTCACCACGTGCATCGCCGACTTCGCGCGCAGGTCACCCAGCACCCATTCCACGTAACCGGTGGCCGACAGCCGGCGCGGCTGGCGGCTGGTGTTGCGCAGGCGCAGCACCGAGAACTTCACCGGCGAGTGGAGTGCCACGTACACCCACAACTCCGTTTCGATGTCGTCCTCGACGTGCTCGAACACCGAGTAGCCGAAGCCGTGCCGCGTGACATAGCGCCCTGAACCACGGCGCGGCAGCGGCGTGGGCGACCATACGTGGCCGCTTTCCTCGTCACGCAGGTAGATCGCCTCGCCGCTGGCGTCGGTCACCGGATCGTTGTGCCAGGGCGTGAGGCGGAACTCGTGCGCGTTCTCGCTCCACGTGCACGCGCCGCCGCTTTCGGAGATCACGCAACCGAAGCCCGGATTGGCCAGCACGTTGCACCACGGCGCCGGCGTGGGGCTGCCCGGAAGCAGCACGATCACGTACTCGCTGCCGTCCGCGCTGAAGCCGCCATAGACGTTGCCCAGCTGAAGCGTGGCCAGCTGAGGATCGGGCGCGGATACCGTAGCCAGCGGCTCGGGCGTGCGGATGCGGGTGGGATCGAAGCGCGGCAGCTGCGGCTCCATCCGGCGACGCTCCAATTGCTCGGCCAGCGAGCCGCGGACGTCGCTGAGCACCACGCGGGCCACCGAGCGCACCAGCACCCGATCCTCTACCGACAGCTGCTGCGCGGGACGCACGAAAATGCCGCCGGGACGATCGATCAGGCTGGCCTCCGTGCCCGAGGCGATCAGCCCCATGATCAGGTCATGCAGCCGCTGGCGGTAACCGGCCTGGTCCTCGTTCCAGATCACCAGGTCTACCGCCAGCCCCTTCAGCCGCCAGTACGCATGCGCCTGCACCAGCTGGCGCACCAGTTCGATGTTGGCCGGGTCGGTCATGCGCACCAGTACGATCGGCAGATCGCCGGAGATCGACTGCCCCCACAGTCCGGACTGTCCACGCCGGTTTGCCTGAAGCACGCCCGGCTCGGCACGCAGCGAGGTGTTGGCATAGACGATCGATGCCGCCATGCGCTCGTACAGCCGCGCGTCGCCCGGCACGGCGTTGAGCTGCTGCAGCAGCACCTGGCTGTGCGTCCAGGCCAGGTCGAACACGCGGTCGGCGATGTGGCGGTCGCGGTACTTCTCCGCCAGGTGCCGGCAGGCCTCGTCGCTGCCGGCCACGCCGGTAACGATGTCGATGGTGGCCGACTGCTCCGGCGCCAGCGTGATGCGGCAACGGATCGCCACGATCGGATCGAGCACGGAGCCCACGCTGTTGCCCAGCTGTACCTGCAACCGGTCGCTCAGCGCCCTCGGACGCACCAGGCTGCGGCCGCGGCCGATGAAGGCCGCGCGATCGGTTTCGTAGGACAGCGATTCCACCCGCACGTCATGCACCGCCATCAGGTGGCACATCCACGGCACCACCTCGCCGGCCGAGCGCGGCCGCCGCGTGCAGATCAACGCCTGTGCCGCCGGCAGCCACGCGGTCTGCACGAACAGGTTGCTGAAGGCCGGGTGCGCCGCGTCGGCCGCCGCCGGGGCGATCACCACCTCGGCATAGGTGGTGATCTCGATGGTGCGCGCGGTGCGGCCGCGATTGGTCAGGCGCACGCGACGCAGCTCGATGTCGTCTTCCGGCGAGACGACGATTTCGGTATGCGCGTCGTAGTCGCGCTCCCGCACGCGGAACTCGGCGCGCGCGTCGGAGAAGATCGCCTCGAAGTGCTCCGGCTGGTGCAGCGTGGGCTGGTGCGCGGTGGACCAGAACGCTCCGGTTTCCACATCGCGCAGGTAGCAGAACTGGCCCCAGTGGTCGCTGCTGATATCCTCGTGCCAGCGCGTGACCGCCATGTCGCGATGGCGGCTGTAGCCACCGCCGCCGCTGCTCACCATGACGTGGTAACGCCCGTTCGACAGCAGCTGCACCGCCGGGCGCGGCATGTCCGGGTCAGTGAACACGCGCAAGGTGCTCTCGGCCACGGCGGCATCCACCGGCAGGATCGGGAAGCCGGTGGCATGGCGATACTCGGTCGCCGTCTCCGGCACGCGCTCCTGCAGCAGCAGCGCGCCTGCACGAAACTGCGGATCGGCCTCGAAACGCTTCTGCATCGGCTGGTCCAGCAGGGCGTAGGCCAGCGACAGCAGGCTCATGCCCTGGTGATGCGCCATGAACGAGCGCACCACCACGGCGCTCTGCCCGTGCGGCAGGCGCGCGGGGGTGTAGTCGATCGCCTCGTAGAAACCAAAGCGACCCAGGCGACCTTCCTGCGCCAGTCGTTCGAGGTTGGCGCACGCGGCCGCGGGCGCCACCATCAACGCCATCGTGCCGGCATACGGCGCCACCACCACGTCGTCGCCCAGCCCCCGCTTGAGCCCCAGCCCAGGCACGCCGAACGCGCGGTACTGGTAGTTGAGATGCACGTCGACCGTGTTGTAGCCCGACTCGGACACGCCCCACGGCACGCCGAGCTGCTGGCCGTACTCGATCTGCCGCGCCACCGCCGCATGGCAGGTCTCGTCCAGCAGCGTGCCCTCGATGCTGGGCATCACCAGCATCGGCATCAGGTACTCGAACATCGAGCCGGTCCACGACAGCAGTACCGGGCGGTCGCGCGTGGTGGTGGTGAGCAGTCGGCCCAGGGTGAACCAGCTTTCCTGCGGGAGCTGGCCCTGGGCGATGGCCACGTAGTTGGCCAGACGCGCCTCGGAGGCGAGCAGGTCGTAGAAGCCGGCATCGAGACGGCGTTCGTCGACGTTATAGCCGATGCTGAGCAGGTCGCGTCGACGCTCGTAGAGAAAGCTGAAATCCATCACCGCCATGTCGCCGGCGAGCGCTGCCAGTCGGCCCAGTTCCGCGATGCGGGCACGAGCGCGACCGGCCACTCCGCCGGGCTCCGCCGCCGACCCGGCCGGGGTTGCCGCCAGCTCGCGCAGCGTGGGAATGGCGTCGGTGTCCGGAGCGTCCGCCAGGTCATCCAGCTCGCCAAGCACGTCCCGCACCTGCTCCATCAGCCTGCCGTACCAGAGCGCCGTCTCGTCGTGGGCCTCGGCCGGCACGTGCGGCTGCATCGCGAGGATGCCGGCGTGGATCGGCCGCACCGCGTCCCGCGCCTGCGGCAACGTGCGCGGGGGCGCTTCGCGCGCATCCTCCAGACGCCGCAGCAGCTCGCCGCAGGCAGCAACCAGAAAGTCGTCGTCCGGACGCGCGTTGGCCAGCAGGTCGAGCGTATCGACCAGGCCGTCGAGCAGGCGCGGATGGAATACCGGCGCGTCGATCAGAGCGAGCAGTCCGGGGCGCAGGGTCAACAGGTGGCCGGCCAGGTTGCCGCTGTCCACGGTCGAGACATACTGCGGCGCCAGCGGCTGCAGCGTCACGGTGTCGTACCAGTTGAAGAAATGCCCGCGATAGCGCGCCAGGCCCTGCATGGTGTGCAGCGTGTCGGCGGTGCGCCGGATCAGTCGATCGGCGGTGATGTAGCCGAAGTCGCAGGCAGCCAGGTTGGACAACAGCGCCAGCCCGATATTGGTCGGTGAGGTGCGGTGGGCGACCGTCTCGACCGGATGCTCCTGCATGTTGTCCGGCGGCAGCGCATTGTCGTGGCTGCCGACGTGGACCTCGAAGAAAGCCCAGATACGCCGCGCCAGCATGCGCAGGAAACGCCTCTGCGCAGCCGTCGGCGCGAATACCTCGCGCCGGCGCGGCTCGCCGGAAAACCACACCAGGCCCGGCGCCAGCGCCCACAGCGCGAGCAGTGGCGCAGCTACCGGCAGCGCCGGCAGGCGCAGCACGGCGAGCGCGACCGCCGCGGCGAGCGCCAGCGCGGGGTTGATCCACATCCGGCGCAGCACCAGCGACGGGGCGCTGCGCGCCTCCTGCGCGCCGTCGCGCGAGGGACGCCACTGCAGCAGGTGCCGCCGGCTCACGGACATCCGCCACACACTGCGCAGCACTGCATCGAGGCTATACAGGGCCTCGTATGGCAGGGTCATCACCCAGAATCCCGCGCGCAGGCCCTGCGCGATGCCCGCACGCATGACGACGCGCAGATGCGCGCGCCACTGCACGTCCGGCGACTTCTGCACCAGCACCAGCATCGTGCCCAGCACCGGCGTCAGCACCACCAGGCCAAGGATGGCGAGTGTCCACGACACCACCCCGGCTACGCCCAGCCACCCCACCACCAGCAGCAGCACGAAGGCCGCCGGCACCAGGCTGCGCCGCAGGTTGTCGAGGATCTTCCAGCGCGACAGCACCGACAGCGGATTGCGCAGCCAGCCCACCGGCCCGGGCGCGCGCGGCAGCAGCCACGGCAGGATCTGCCAGTCGCCACGGATCCAGCGATGTCGCCGCTGGCTGTCGGCCAGGTAGCCCGACGGGTACGGCTCGTACAGCTGCACGTCGGAGAGCAGACCGGAGCGCGCAAAGGCGCCCTCGATCAGGTCGTGGCTGAGGATGGCGTTGTCGGGGAAGCGCCGGTCCAGCGCAAGGCGGAACGCATCGATGTCGTAGATGCCCTTGCCGATGAACGAGCCTTCGCCAAACAGGTCCTGGTAGACGTCCGAAACCATGCGCGTATACGGATCGATGCCGGCCTCGCTGCCGAACAGCTGCGCATAGCGCGATCGCGCAGCGCCGGGCAGGCTCACGCCCACCCTCGGCTGCAGGATGCCGTAGCCGCGCACCACGCGGCCCCGTGCGGGGTCGTACATCGGGCGATTGAGCGGATGGGCCATTGCGCTGGCGAAACGCCTTGCCGCGTCGCGCGGCAGCTCGGTGTCGGAATCCAGCGTGACCACGTAGACGACACCCTGCAGCGCAACCACGTCGCCGACGATCCGCGCGAAGCATTCGCGACCGCCCCCACGCAGCAGCGCGTTGAGGTCGGCCAGCTTGCCGCGCTTGCGCTCGCGTCCCATCCACACGCGGTCGGGCGCGTGGTAGGTGCGCGGCCGATGGAACAGGAAGAACCGGTCGGCCGCGCCGCCGGCGTAGGCCGCATTGAGGGCCTCGATGCGCGATGTCGCCCGTGCCAGCAAGGCGGCATCCTGCGGCAGGGTTTCGACGGCGGCGTCGGTGAAATCGCTGAGCAGGCCGAAGTGCAGGTTCGGGTCGCGATTGGCCAGGTAGCGCACCTCCAGCGCATCGACCAGCTCGTCCACGTCCGCCAGGCTGCCGAACAGGGTGGGAATCACCACCAGCGTACGCGCCTGGTCCGGGATACCCTCGGCAAAATCCATGCGCGGCAGGATCGCCGGCGGCACGAACACCGTCACCAGCCAGTTGACCAGCCCCGTGGCCAGTTGGCTCACCACCAGCAGCGCGGGCACGGCCAGCAGCAACAGCGCCCACGGCGGCACGCGACTCCGTGCCACCGCCTCCAGCAGCGGCTCGGCCATCAACAGGCTGAGCAGCGCGATCAGTCCCAGGTAAGCCGTCAGCGGCATGCGCGCCACGCGGCGGCCGAGCCGCGCCAGCAGCCCGAGGCGCAATTTCACCGCCTCCTCGAGCGCGTTGCGCCCGTCGTCGATGAGGTAATAGCCCACGTGTGCCTCGATGCCGGGCGCGACCTCCACCGCCGCCGCGTGTTGCGCCAGCGCCAGCGCGCCTTGCGCGACCTCCGGCTCGGATCGTCCGCAGCGCCGGGCGAGGCGTTCGATCACGTGGCGATAGTGATCGCGCGTGACGAAGTCCATCCCCGCATGGATACCCGCCGGGTCGCTGCGCAGCAGGTTCTCCACCACGCTCAGCCGCTCGACGAAGGCGTGCCAGTCCACCGCCGCAAGGTGACGCAGGCTGCCGATGCTGTTGCCGATCGACACCTGGTCGGCGGCCTGTTGCTGCGCCTCGATCTGCACCTGGTGCTCGACGCTCGATCCGCTCTCGGCGAGGCGCTGCTCCAGCCACGTCAGCGGCATGGTCAGTCCCGGGCCCTGCCCCTGCAACCGACGCGCAAGCTCCGCCACGAAGGCGCTGGCCATCGGTGGGTTGGACCGCGCCATGTCGGCCACGCCGAGCACCACGCTCTTTGGATCGTGCTCGGCGATCTCGGTGATCGTGTCGGCCCACTGGCCGGCCAGCTCACGATAATTGCCGTCGGCGATCACCCGTGCGGCCACGCGGCGCAGATTTTCGATCAGCGCCAGCCGCAGCATGATCGGGATCGCCCACAGCTCGCCCAGGGTAAGCGGCTGGATCCCCTGGTAGGCGGCAATGAAGCGCCCCAGACTGTCGTCGTCCACCCGCCCGTCGCCGTGCGAGATGATCTCCAGCGCCAGCTCGTACACGCGCGGCCAGCCCTCGGCGCCGCTGTCGGCCAGGCGCGGCAGTTCGCGGTTGTAGCCTTTGGGCAGATGCCGCTGGGCCGTGCGGATCTGCTCCTCGACCAGGTAATAGTTGTCCAGCAGCCACTCGCCTGCTGGCGACACGCGGCGGCTGGCCTGCGAGGCGGCGGTGAGTGCCTCGCAGGCCTCGGCCAGCACGCGGTCGTTGTCGTCGAGGCGGCGCAGCAGGCGGTCGGACGTGGAGCGTGGACTGAGCCGGTGCCGTCGCGCCAGCAGCACGCCATGCAGCTCCATCTGTTCGGCGCTGAACAGCTCGCCACGCAGGGTCGGCTCTTCGCCCTCGTGACCGGCCAGCGGCCCGTCGCGACCCGGGGTCGCGCCGATGCGCACGGACGGGTGGAAAGTCGATCGGTGCTGGTTCTTCAAGGCACGCGGCTCCCGTTGCGGACCGGCTGTCGGGCGTCATCGCGGCGCAGCGCGGGGCGTTGGCAGTCGTGGCGTAGACGACCAGATCCGGGGCAAGTGGCCATCCACCCGGCATGGATACGCCCTGCCGCGTGAAATCCGGGTTCCGGCCGGACGCACGTGTGCCGGTGTAACCACAGCGTTCGGTCTGGCGAATGTGTGCTGGCCAAGCCTGGGCCGAAGCCGCACGTCGGCCGGACGCGCCCACGGCGAGGCCGCGTCGCGCATGCCGCGCGCCGCTTCACAGCCAAGGCCGCACGGGGGGAGACATGGGCACATTCACGCGGCGCTACACTGCCGCCATCGCCGATCCGGGCGACGCTTCTGGGGGCAGGGCATGAGCGCGCAGTTGGAAAGCAACGCAGATCCGGCGTTCCCGGCCACCAGCACGGACGCCGCAGCCGATGGGCTCCGTCGGCCGCCCGGCCGGCTGGTCTATCGCCACCGCTGGCCGATCCGGCTGATGCACTGGATCAACGTGATCGCGCTGTCGATCCTGTTCATGAGCGGCCTGCAGATCTTCAACGCCCACCCCAGCCTGTCGCTGGGCAACCGCTCCGATCCCGGCAAGGAAATCCTGGCGCTGGACGCCCGCATGGGTGCCGACGGCAAGCTGGTGGGCGTCACCCGCGTCGGCCGCCACGAGTTCGTTACCACCGGGGTGCTTGGCGTGTCCGCCGGGCCCGATGGCCAGCCGCAGGTACGCGGCTTCCCCTCCTGGCTGACCATTCCCGGTCCGCGCTGGCTGGCGATGGGCCGCCAGTGGCACTTCTTCTTCGCCTGGGTGTTCGTGCTGAATGGGCTGTGCTACCTCGGCTACTCGCTGGCCACGCGCCACTTCCAGCGCGACCTGGTGCCGACCAGGCAGGACTGGCGCGGCATCGGCCGCTCGATCGTCGACCACCTCAAGTTCAAGCACCTGCACGGCGAGGAGGCACTGCGCTACAACATCCTGCAGCGGCTGGCCTACTTGGTGGTGATCCTGGTCTTCGGCATCGGCATCGTGCTGATGGGGCTGGCGATGTCGCCACGGATGGATGCGGTGCTGTCGCCGCTGGTGGAGGCGGTGGGTGGCCGCCAGAGCGCGCGCACCATCCACTTCATCATTGCCTGGGGCTTCGTCGCCTTCGTGCTGATCCACGTGTTCGAAGTGATCATCACCGGTGCCTTCAACCAGCTGCGCGGCATGATCACCGGCTGGTACCGGATCGACGAGACCCCCACTCCCGGCAAAGCCGACGAGGCCACGGAGAACCGCCATGACTGACCGCCGCTCGTTCCTGCGCCTGGCCATCGGCGGCGCAGCCAGCCTGGTGCTCGCCGGCTGCGACAGGATATCCGGGAGCAGCTGGGGCCCCAAGGTGCTGAACAAGGCACAGGGGCTCAATCGCCGCGTGCAGGCGCTGCTGGCGCCGTCCAGCGCGATGGCGAAGGAATACACCGAGGCAGACCTGTCCCCGGTGTTCCGCTCCAACGGCACCGCCATGCCGACCACCCCGGCCTACCAGGCGCTGCTCGCCAACGGCTTCCGCGACTACCGGCTGCAGGTCGGCGGCCTGGTCGATCGCCCGATGTCGTTCTCCATCGACGACCTCAAGCAGATCGAGCAGGTGGCGCAGATCACCCGGCACGACTGCGTGGAGGGCTGGAGCGCGATCGGCAAGTGGCACGGCACGCGGCTGTCGCACGTGCTGGACAAGGTCGGCGTGCAGGCGAAGGCACGCTACGTGGTGTTCCACTGCTACGACGAGATGGACCCGGGCGAGCCGTACTACGAGAGCGTGGACATCCCCGAGGCACGCCACCCGCAGACCCTGCTGGCCTGGGGCCTCAACGACAAGCCGCTGCCGATCAAGAACGGTGCCCCGCTGCGCCTGCGGGTCAGCCGCCAGCTCGGCTACAAGCAGGCCAAGTACATCGCCCGCATCGAACTGGTCGACTCGTTCGCCCACATCTCCGGCGGCAACGGCGGCTACTGGGAAGACTACGGCTACGAGTGGTACGCGGGGATCTGAGTGCTCCCCGCTAGAGCTCCAGCGTCATGAAGCAGCTGTAGGGATCGTCCACGTAGTCGGCGAACGGTCCGCACGGTACGAAGCCGGCCGACGCATACAGCCGGTGGGCCGGCTCGAACGCCGCGGCAGTGCCCGTCTCCAGACTCAGACGGCGATAGCCGCGGCGGCGCGCCTCGGCCACGACATGTTCCAGCATCGCCCGCGCAGCTCCCCTGCGCAGATGCGCGGCAGCCGTGCGCATCGACTTCACTTCGCCGTGGGTCGCATCCAGTTCCTTCAATGCCCCGCAGGCGAGCAACTCCTCACCGTCCCACAGCGTCCAGAAGCTCATGCCCGGCGCGCGCAGGCCTTCGAGGTCCAGCGCATGGATGCTCTCCGGCGGCGAGTGCAGCGCCACGCCTGCCAGGTGCTCGCGCAGCAGCGCGTGCACCGACGCACCCCGCAGGTCGTCCAGGCGAATCCGGAAGCTCACGGCGCGGTCAGCCGATGGCCGCGTACATCACCGCATGCGCAGGCAGGTGCAGCGCGCTGCCGTCGATCGCCCCTGATGCAAGGCCGTGGCCATCCAGCGGCGAGAGCCGGCCCAGCGCCGACACATCGAGCGAGGCGGCCTGCGACGAGAGGTTGAACGCGGCGAGCACAGAACGGCCATCCAGCGTGCGGGTGAACGCCAGTACCGGCTCGGCAGCATCCAGGAAACGGATGTCGCCCCAGCACAGGGCCGGCTGCGTGCGGCGCCAGTGCATGAAGGTGCGGAACCCCTTCAATGCCGACTCCGGGGCATCCTCCTGCTCCAACACCGAGCGCGCCGCATGGTCGGCCGGCACCGGCAGCCACGGCTTGCCCGCGCTGAAGCCGGCGTTGGGCTGGTCATTCCACGGCATCGGCGTGCGGCAGCCGTCGCGTCCCTTGAAGTTCGGCCAGAACGCGATGCCGTAGGGATCCTGTAGCGCCTCGTACGGCACCTCGGCCTCGGTCAACGCCAGCTCCTCGCCCTGGTACACGCAGACCGAGCCGCGCAGCGAACAGACCATCGCAGTGAGCAGGTTGGCCAGCTTTGGCGAGGCATCGCCGTTGCCCCAGCGCGACAGCACGCGCTCGACGTCGTGGTTGGAGATCGCCCAGCATGGCCAGCCCTCGGTCATCTGCGCTTCGAGGCGCTCGACCGTGCCACGGATGTAGCCCGCACTGAAATCGTCGGTGAGCAGCTCGAAGCTGTAGCCCAGGTGCAGTCGCTTGCCGGTGGTGTACTCGGCCATGGTGGCCAGCGAGTCTTCCGACGAGATCTCGCCCAGCGCAGCCACTTCGTCGTAACAGTCCAGCAGCGCACGCAGCTGTTCGAGGAATGCGAGGTTCTCCGGCTGCGTGTTGTTGTACCAGTGGCGCTGGAACGCGTACGGGTTGTCCGGACTGAAGCCGCGGCCGACCCGCTCGTGCGGCGGCTTGGCCGGGTTGTCGCGCAGCAGGGCGTCGTGGAAGCAGAAGTTGATCGCGTCCAGCCGCAGGCCGTCGACGCCGCGATCGAGCCAGAACTTCACGCTGTCCAGGATCGCCTCGCGCACCGCCGGATGGTGGAAGTTGAGGTCCGGCTGCGAGGTGAGGAAGTTGTGCAGGTAGTACTGCCCCCGCCGCGGCTCCCACTGCCAGGCGCAACCGCCGAACAACGACAGCCAGTTGTTCGGCGGTGTGCCGTCCTCGCGCGCATCGGCCCACACGTACCAGTCGGCCTTCGGGTTGTCGCGACTCTGCCGGCTTTCCTGGAACCAGGCGTGCTCGATCGAGGTGTGGCTGAGCACCTGGTCGATCATCACCTTCAGGCCGAGGCGGTGCGCCTTGGCCAGCAGGCGATCGAAGTCATCCAGCGTGCCGAACAGCGGATCGACGTCGCGGTAGTCGGCGATGTCGTAGCCGAAGTCGGCCATCGGCGACTTGAAGAACGGCGAGATCCAGATCGCATCGACGCCGAGGCTGGCCACGTAGTCGAGCCGCTCGATGATGCCCGGCAGATCGCCGACACCGTCGCCGTTCGTGTCCAGGAAACTGCGCGGATAGATCTGGTAGATGACGCCTCCGCGCCACCACGGTTGCTTTTGCATGTATTGATCCCTGCGAACGCGCCCTACCCCTGTCCGGGCTCGCGCGTGCTGCGTTGGAGTGCAGCGATGGCTGGGGAGCTTAAAGGTGCGTCCATCACCTTCCGATGGGTCTGCATACGTATTCATCCGGCGCACTCGCGGGCCACGCAGGCCGCTTCGCATGATGCATTGCGGTACTTTCCCCGTTCCCCGGCATTGCCCCGTTGCCGGCAGCCACGGCCGGAAGCTCCACCCACAGCCGTTTTCGACTTGCCAACGACCTCGCAGCCGCGCCATCGCATGCGCAACATCCACATGGCTGTATCGGCTGGGCCGATTTTGGCGACGCCCCGTGGGCAAGCTGACCTCCGATCGTCCGTGCGGGCGACCTCCTTCGGCCCGGTCCTACGCGCACAAAGCGTTGCCCTCGATGCCGCGGAAGCCGCACCACAGAAGGCGTGGCGCGATATCGACGTCTGGACGTCCATACCGTTCCGGCAATGCCGTGCAGAACGCATGCACGATGTCCCGAAGGTGTCCGACGCTGCTCCGTGGCGGATGTACCGCCACCCGACGCAGAGGCCGGTGAGGGTCATCGCGGCAGCCCGGTTTTGCGGCAACGCATCAACACCAGAAAGCCATGCACAGACTGCGTGAAAACGTTTTCCAGAACCATGTTGTATTGCGCCGCCGCAAGGAAAAATATCAATTGCAACAAAGCGATAGCGGCGTGTCGGGTTGTTATGAATACGTATGCAGGTTTGCGCGAAAGCGAGTTGGGCAGGACTAACATCCCGCCCCGACGGCAAACCACAAATGTCGTTCGCAACGGGCAGACCGGGTCACTCATCCAACGGTACTCCCGGCGAAATCAAATCGATTTTCCAAGGGGAGGCGTACATGTTGAATCTCAAGCGCAATCTGCTGAGCGCAGCGCTGGCATCGGCCATGTTCATGGTGGCCACGCACGCGCAGGCGGATGCAGCAACGGCCGCGGGCCAGCAGTCCAGCGATAGCTCGCAGAGCTCGGACCAGGCCGCCGGCAAGGACACCAAGACGGCTGATGGCAAGCAGCGCCCCAGCAGCGCTACCAAGCTGCAGTCGGTGGAGGTGAGCGGCTTCATCAGCTCCCTGGAGAACTCCACTGCGGTCAAGCGCAACGCCGACTCGATCGTCGAGGCCGTGTCTGCCGAGCAGATCGGCAAGCTGCCGGGCGTGTCGATCGCCGACACCCTGGGTCGCCTGCCGGGCCTCGCGGTGCAGACCGTCAGCGGTCGCCCGCAGGTGCTGACCATCCACGGCCTGGGTCCTGACTTCTCCACCGCACTGGTCAATGGCGGCCAGCAGGTGTCGACCTCCAACAACCGCGACGTGCAGTTCGATCAGTATCCGTCGAGCTGGTTCAACACCGTGGTGGTGCACCTGAGCCCCTCGGCCAACCTGATCGGCCAGGGCCTGGCCGGCACGGTCGACATGCAGACCATCCGTCCGCTCGAGAAGTCCAAGCCGGAAGCCGCACTCAACGCGCGCTACGTCTGGAACGACATGTCCGAGCTGTCCCCCGGCAAGGGCGTCAGCAACAAGGGCTACAACCTCAACGGTGTGTGGGTGAACCAGTTCGCCGACCACACCATGGGCGTGACCCTGGGCGTGGACTTCGAATCCAACCCGGCGGAGATCCAGCACCAGGCTCCCTGGGGCTACCCGACCGACAATTCCGTTGCGGCCGGCAACGGCGTGGTGGGCGGTGCCAAGAACTACGGCATCTCCGACACGATGAAGCGCAACGGTCTGCTCGCCACGTTCCAGTGGGAGCCGAACGAGCACTACACCGGCACCATCGACATGACGTACGACAACTTCAAGGAAGTGCAACAGGCCAAGGGCATGGAGCTGCCGCTCGCCTGGGGTTCGGCCACGCTGCAGCCGGGCTACACCGCCAGCAACGGCCTGATCACCAGCGGCACCTACACCACGCTGTCGCCGGTGATCCGCAACGACTACAACCAGACCAGCGCCCGGGTCTACAACCTCAACTGGGACAACAAGTTCCACATCAACGACAACTGGTCGGCCGACCTCGTGGGCAACTACTCGCGCGCCACGCGCCGCGACATCAACCTCGAGAGCTACTCCGGCCTGGGCTTCAACAAGTCCGGCCCGACCGACACGATCGGCTTCGTCGAGCAGGGCAACGGCCTGCTGTACGTCAACCCGTCGTACGACTACACCAACGGCATCGTGCTGACCGACCCGCAGGGTTGGGGCGGCGGCAACGACGTGGTGCAGGCGGGCTTCATCAATGCGCCACATACGGTCGACTACCTGGCCAATCTCAAGCTGGCCGTCGAGCGTGACTTCGTCAGCGGCCCGTTCTCCAGCCTGGAGTTCGGCGTGGCACGTAGCGAGCGCCACAAGACCTACCACATCGACCAGAGCTTCCTGACCCTGGGCGGCGGCACCATCAGCGGCGGCAGTGCGGTCACCTCCGCGCCGTTCAGCGGCTCGACCTGCAGCCCGCTGGCCTGGATGGGCATCAGCCGGCAGCTCTGCTACGACCCGCTGGCCGAGATCGCCAACGGCACCCTGGTCGGCGTGCCGACCTTCGGCTCCTCGCTCAACACTCCTCCGGACTGGAAGACGAAGGAGAAGGTGCTGACCCCGTACTTCCAGTTCAACCTGGACACCTACCTGGGCAACGTCAGCCTGCGCGGCAACTTCGGCGTGCAGATGCAGCACACCTCTCAGTACGGAGAAGGTGAGCGCGTGGCGCCGGGCAGCGCGGTCACCGGCAATACGATCACCCTGATCCCGGTCAAGGGCAGCACCAGTTACAACAAGTACCTGCCCAGTGCGAACCTGATCTTCGGCCTGACCCAGGATGACGACTTCCGCGTCAGTGCGGCCCGCACTCTGGCCCGTCCGCGCATGGACCAGATGAATCCGAGCGTCACGGTGCACAGCCATATCGACAAGCTGGCTTCAACCGATCCGAACCAGGCTTATTTCAGCGCCGACGGCGGCAACGCGAAGCTGAAGCCGACCATGGCCGACAACTACAACGTCAGCTATGAGCACTACTTCTCTGGCGGCAGCGGCTTCCAGTGCAGCTCCAGCGACCAGAAGAACTCCGACCTGTGCCGCACCGGCGGCGGCGGCTACTTCGCGGTGTCGGGCTACTTCATCGCGCTGCATGACTATATCAATCCGAACTCCGCGTTCCTGTACGACTTCAGCTCGTTCCTGCCGTTCGGCCTCACGCCAGCGCAGGTTGCCCAGTTGGGCACCACGCTGGGTACGGTCTCCGGCCCCCTTAACAACGGCCGCGGCTACGTGAAGGGCGCCCAGGTCACGTTGAACCTGCCGTTCAACCTGATCGCCCAGCCGCTCGACGGCTTCGGCACGATCCTCACCGCCAACCGCACCAAGAGCTCGCTGGTCTATCCGGGCAACCCGAACCCGATCACGGTGCCGGGCCTGTCCAAGTGGGTCGCCAACGGCACGCTGTACTACCAGCACGCCGGCTTCGAGGCGCGCATCAGCGACAGCTACCGCTCCAGCTTCCTGGGCGAGGTGTCGGGCATCAGTGCCTCGCGCATCGAGCAGACGGTGGGTGGCGGCAGCACGTACGACGCGCAGGTCAGCTACACCTTCGACCACGGCCCGCTGAACGGCCTGACGGTGATCGCGCAGGGCTCGAACCTGTCGAACAAGATCTTCACCACCTATCAGAACAACGACCCGCGCCAGGTGCTGACCTGGGAACGCTACGGCCGTCGTTACGAGGTGGGCGTCTCCTACAAGTTCCAGTAAGCCGCAAGGCTTCCTCCCCGAGCCCCGTTGGTTTCCAGCGGGGCTCTTTTTTTTTTGACAAGCCGGCGGCGGGACGCTAATCAGCTTCCCGTCACGGCGCAGGAATTCCTTCATGCAGGCCAACCCGATCCAGCGCGTGGTCATCGTCGGCGGCGGCACCGCCGGATGGATGACCGCCGCCCTGCTTTCCCGGGCCATCGGCCCACGGCTGGCCATCACGCTGGTCGAATCGGACGAGATCGGCACCGTCGGCGTCGGCGAAGCCACCATTCCGCAGATCCGCCACGTCAACGCCTTCCTCGGCATCGACGAGGACGAACTGATGCGTGCGGTGAAGGGCACCTTCAAGCTGGCGATCCAGTTCAACGACTGGCGGCGGATCGGCGACTCCTACCTGCATGCGTTCGGCGACATCGGGCTGCCGCTGGGGCTGGTGCCGTTCCAGCATTACTGGCTGCGCGATCGGCAGGAACGCGGCGAGGCCGCGCCCGACCTCTGGTCGTATTCGATCAACGCGCAGGCCTGCGCCCAGCATCGTTTCGGCCGACTGGACCGGATCGGCTCCAGCCCGATGACAGGTACGCGCTACGCCTACCACCTCGATGCCGGTCTGTACGGCCAGTACCTGCGCCAGCGTTGCGACCCGCGGCAGGTGCGGCGCGTCGAGGGCAAGGTGGTCGACGTCAAGCTGCGCGAGGACAACGGCTTCATCGAGTCGCTGCAACTGCAGGGAGGCGAGCGGGTCGAGGGCGACCTGTTCATCGACTGCTCCGGCTTCCGCGGTCTGCTGATCGAAGGGGCGCTCAAGGCCGGCTACGACGACTGGACGCACTGGCTGCCGTGCGACCGCGCGGTCGCCGTACCGAGCGAGCGCGTGGCACCGATGCGGCCGTATACCCAGGCCAGCGCGCGCGCCGCTGGCTGGCAGTGGCGTATCCCGCTGCAGCACCGCAACGGCAACGGCCACGTGTTCTGCAGCCGCTTCATCAGCGACGACGAGGCCACCGCCACCCTGCTGGCCCACCTCGACGGCGAGGCGCTGGCCGAGCCGCGCGTGCTGCGCTTCACCACCGGCGCGCGCCGTCGCTTCTGGATCCGCAACTGCGTGGCACTGGGCCTGGCCAGCGGCTTCATGGAACCGCTGGAGTCCACCAGCATCCACATGATCCAGTCCGGCATCAGCCGGCTGATCTCGCTGTTCCCGGACAGGCATTGCGACCCGGCGCTGAGCGACGAATACAACCGCCAGACGCGGTTCGAGTACGAGCGCATCCGCGACTTCCTGGTGCTGCACTACCGCGCGACCGAGCGCGACGACACGGCGTTCTGGCGACATTGCCGCTCGATCGCCCTGCCCGAGGGACTGGCCGAACGCATCGAACTGTTCCGCCGCAGCGGACAGGTGTTCCGCCACGGTGAGGAACTGTTCACCGAGGTGGGCTGGCTGCAGGTCATGCTCGGCCAGGGCATCGTCCCGCAGGCCTGGCATCCGGCCGCCGATGGACTGCCCGCCGCGGAGCTGGAAGGCTTCCTCGGCAACATGCGCACGCTGATCCAGCGCGCCGTGGCCACCTTCCCCGAGCACGGCCAGTTCGTCGCGACGCACTGCCGCGCGATGGGCTGAGCTTGCGCCCTACCCCGCAGCGCGCAGTCGCTGCAATCGCGGCGCCACCATCGGCACGGTGAGCATGGTGGAGGCCACGGCCATCAACAGCAGCGCGGTGAAGGTATCGCCGGTGATGATGCCGCGGTCCAGCAGCACGTTGACGAAGATGATCATGATCAGTGCCTTGGTCTGCAGCAGCCAGCCGACCAGCCAGGCCTCGCCACGGCTCCAGCCCAGCCAGCGCGCCGCCAGATGCACGCCGGCCAGCTTGCCGACGACCTCGGCCACCAGCAGCAGGCCGGCCGCAGCGAACACCGCGCCGCCGCCGACGCTCCAGTGCGTGCGCAGGCCGGTGGACAGGAAGAACACCGGCATCACCACCAGCAGCACGTGGTGGCGCAGCAGGTCCAGGGTCGGGCCATCGAAACTGTCGCGATCGGTGACCGCGCCGGCGAGGAAGGCGCCGACCATGAAGTGCAGGCCGGCACGATCCGCTGCCAGGGCGCAGAGCGCCAGCCAGATCAGCCCCACGTACCAGCGGTCGGCCGCCGGCAGCCGATGCATCAGGCGGCGGAAGGCCCAGGCCACCGGCACGAACAGCACGAGAAAGACGAGCTGCAGGCCGATCCGCTGCCAGTCCACCAGGATCATCGCCAGCACCGCCCATATCGCCACGTCGTCGAGACTGGCGTAGCGCAGCACGCGCTGGCCGAACGGCTGGCGCAGGATCGCCAGCTTCTCCATCAGCAACAACAGGATCGGCAGCGCGGTCACCGCGCAGGCCATGCCGACACCCATGACGAACTGCCAGCGCGCGCCGTGCGGACCGATCCAGCCGTCGCGCCAGTGCAGCAACGCCATCGCTGCCAGCGCGCCGAACAGCAGCGGTACGCCCAGCGCGAGTCCGGCGGTGATGCCGCACTCGCGCCGCTGCCGCCACACCTGCCCCAGATCCAGCTCGATGCCGGCGATCCACACGAACACCATCACCGCCCACCAGGCAATGCCGTTGAGCGCCTGGATCACGCCCGGGTCGAACACCGTGGCGTAGTAGGCGGGAAAGGCCGCACCCAGCACGCCGGGACCGAGCAGGATGCCGCAGACGATCTGCACGACCACCAGCGGCGCCACGTACTCGGTGCGCCCGAGGCGCCACAGCAGGTAGGGCACGGCGAGGATCAGCAGCATCGCCAGCAGGAACAGATCGGTCTGGTGCATGGAGCGCTTCGGCAGATGGCGAGTGGCGATCATCCCCGATCCATGCCCAGGCCGTGAAGAGCTTGCGAATCTGCCGCACTGCACCACGGAAAACCGCACAACCACGCCGATGAATACGTATGCAGCACGGCCGCACGACGGGGGCACCGGCCTACCATGGGGGCCGCTTTGGACGTCCGAACGAGACGATGCATGATCTCGTCCGCGCAGCGTCCGCCGATCGTCGGGGAGACTGCCTTGATCCGTTCCGTCACGCTCGCGTCGCTGCTCGCATCCGCCCTGCTGCTGGGCGGCTGCACAACGGCGCCCGCTCCGCTATCCCCGGTCACCCAGGCGCACGCCCAGGCCGCATCCACGCCGCGTTCCGGCGTCTACTACGAGATCTTCGTACGCAGCTGGTACGACACCAACGGCGACGGCGTCGGCGACCTCAACGGCGTCACCGCCAAGCTCGACTACCTCCAGTCGCTCGGCGTGAGCGGGATCTGGCTGATGCCGATCAATCCCTCGCCGAGCTACCACGGCTACGACATCACCGACTACGAGGCGATCAACCCGCAGTACGGCACGATGGCCGACTTCGAGCACCTGCTGGCCGAGGCGCACAAGCGCGGCATCAAGGTGATCATCGACCTGGTGATCAACCACACCAGCAACGAGCATCCGTGGTTCCTCGCCGCGCAGGATCCGCACGATCCGCATCATGACTGGTACAGCTGGGCCACGCCGACCACCGACCTCTCCGCGCACAGTGCCGCGGGCGACAAGGCGTGGCAGGCGCTACCGGATGGCCGTCACTACCTGGGCATCTTCTCCCCGGGCATGCCCGACCTGAACTACGACAACCCCGCCGTGCGCCAGGCGATGGTCGATGTCGGCCAGTTCTGGTCGCGCAAGGGCGTGGACGGCTTCCGCCTGGACGCCGCGCGCCACATCTATCTCAACTTCCAGTCGCAGGAAGGCGACCCGGACGTTCTCAGGGAAAACCTCACCTGGTGGCGGCAGTTCATGCGCGGGGTGCGTGCGGTGAATCCGGGCACCTACGTGGTCGGCGAGGTCACCGAGAGCAGCTGGCAGCAGCTCGCCCCGTGGTACGGCGCGCTCAGCGCGGTGTTCGACTTCCCGCTCGCCACGCGGATGATCGACGCGGCGCGCAGCGGTACAGCCGGCGACCTCGCTGAGCGCCTGCAGCAGCGCTACGCCGGCTTCGCCGCCCAGGCCGGGCATGCGGGCGCCGATGCGCCGTTCCTGTCCAACCACGACCAGAACCGGGTGATGAGCCAGCTCGACGGCGACGCGGCGCACATGCGCATGGCCGCGGCGATGCTGCTGACCCTGCCCGGTCACCCGTTCATCTATTACGGCGAGGAGCTGGGCATGCGCGGGGTCAAGCCCGACCCCGACCTGCGCGAGCCGATGCGCTGGGAGCGCGGGCCGCGCGCCGCGGGCGAAACCACCTGGGAGCCCGGCAATGCCGCCAACGGTCCGGACGTGTCGGTGCAGGCGGAACTGGCCGACCCCGGCTCGCTGCTGGCCGACTACCGCATGCTGATCCACTGGCGCGAGCAGGTCAGCGCCCTGCGCGACGGCGCGCTGACCGCCTTCGCCAGCGGCAACACCCATGTGGTCGGCTGGCAGCTGCGGGATGCGCATTCGCGCGTGCTGGTGCTGCACAACCTGTCCGGCCAGCCGCAATCCGTGGCGCTCGGCGCCGCGTCGCCGTTCCATGCGATTCGCCTGGCCAGCCGCGACGGCGTGCAACTGCACGACCACCGCGTCGACCTTCCCCCCGACACGTCGGTGGTGCTCGAGTAAGCGCGCCGATGGTCGCCACGCCCCACGTACAGAGGATGTCCGCCTTGACCCGTCGCCTTCAACGCACGCTCGCCCCGCTGGCCCTGTTCGGCCTGATGCTCACTCCGCTGGCCAGCGCGATCGCCGCAACCACCGCGCCGGCCACGGTGACCGGCGGGCAGTTGCAGATCCCGCTCGGCGCCGACCGCGTGACCGTGGATTTCGTCGCGCCGGACGTGGTGCACGTGCACTACCTGCCCGGCGGTAAGAGCGGGCCGGCGACCCTGGTGCTCGATCCCAAGGCGCCGAACGCGCCGCTCGCCGACGTGCATGTGAAGAACGAAAAGGACGCGATCACGCTGTCCACCGATGCCGCCAGCGTCCGCTACGACCGTCGCCAGGGCACGCTGCGCATCGATGCCCCCGGCCACGCGGGACTGCTGACCCAGGCCGACCTCGCCTCGCTGCGCAGCGGCGGCTTCACGCTGGACCACGCGGCGAGCGATCCGCTCTACGGCATCGGCGGCTATACCGCCTTCCAGGACGACGTCAGCGCCGGCCTGCTGCGCGACGGCAAGCAGAAGATCATGGCCGGCGAGCAGGGGCACGCCGGCGCCCCCCTGGTGTGGAGCAGCGCCGGCTACGCCGTGCTGGTGGACACCCTCGGCGGCCAGTTCAATCTCGCGCACGGCCGCATCCAGGCCAGCGGCAGCTCGCGCAAGGACACCGACTACTACCTGATCGTCGGCGCGCCGAAGACGATCTTCCGCGCGGTGGCGGACCTCAGCGGCCACTCGCAGCTGTTCCCGAAGTGGGCGATGGGTTTCACCAACAGCCAGTGGGGCATCGACCAGAAGGAACTGCTGTCGATCGTCGACACCTACCGCGCCAAGCACATCCCGATCGACAACTTCACGCTGGACTTCGACTGGAAGGCGTGGGGCGAGGACTGGGGCGAATTCCGCTGGAACCAGACCAAGTTCCCCGACGGCCCGGACGGCAAGCTCAAGCAGATGCTCGACGCCCGCGGCATGCATCTCACCGGCATCATGAAGCCGCGCGTGCACGTGGACACGGTCGAGGGCCGCTATGCCACTGCGCATGATTTCTGGTCGCCGGCCAGCAAGGAAGGACCGGACTACTTCTCGAAGAAGCCGATCCGCGAGCTGGATTTCGACAAGCCCGCGGTCCGTGCGTGGTTCTTCAACGACCACCTCAAGCACTCGTTCGACACCGGCATGATCGGCTGGTGGAACGACGAGGCCGACGACATCGGCAGCGACACCCAGTTCACCAACATGGAGCGTTCGCTGTACGACGGCCAGCGCGCCTATTCGCCGCTGCGCGTGTGGTCGATCAACCGCAACTTCTACCTCGGCGCGCAGCGCTACGCCTACGCCATGTGGTCCGGCGACATCGCCACCGGCTTCCACAGCATGGCCGGCCAGCGCGCGCGCATGCTCAGTGCGATCGACGTCGGCGCGATGCAGTGGGGCATGGACGGCGGCGGCTTCAGCCACGGCACGCCGACGCCGGAGAACTACGCGCGCTGGATCGAGTTCGGCGCGTTCACGCCGATCTTCCGCGTGCACGGCGAGTTCGGCCAGAAGCGCCAGCCCTGGGTGTACGGCCCGGTGGCGGAGAAAGCCGCCACCGCGGCGATCCGCCTGCGCTATGCGCTGATTCCTTACATCTACAGCTACGAGCACACCCGGCACGTCACCGGCGTGGGCCTGGTCCGCCCGCTGGTGTTCGACTGGCCGAACGACCCGAAGGTGCGCAACGACGTCGCCTCGTGGATGTTCGGCGAGGGCCTGCTGGTGTCGCCGGTGGTCGACGAGGGCCAGACCAGCAAGACGATCTACCTGCCCGCCGGCCACTGGACCGGCTGGTTCGACGGCAAGCACTACGCCGGCGGCCAGAGCATCACCGTGCCGGTGGATGCGAAGGGCTGGAGCGACATTCCGCTGTTCGTGCGCGAGGGCGCGATCATCCCGATGCAGCCGGTGATGGACTACGTCGGCCAGCACCCGGTGCCCGAGGTGACGGTGGAGGCATTTCCGGCCGCCGAGGCCACGCACTTCACCTATTACGACGACCAGGGCGACGACTACGCCTACGAGCACGGCGCCTACTTCGCGCAACCGCTGACCATCCAGCGCACGCACGACGGCGCCACGGTGAGCACCGCCACCGCCGAAGGCAGCTACGTGCCGCCGGTGAGGACCTATCTGTTCAAGGTGCACGGCGGCGCGGCCAGTGCTGTCACCGCGGACGGCAAGGCAGTGCCGCGTGCCGCCAGCCTCGAAGCGCTCGAGGCCGGTCAGAAGGAAGGCTGGACCACCGGCACCGACCGCTTCGGCGCCGTCACCTACATCCGCGTGCCTGCGGCCCGGGCACGGCAGTTCGCATTGGTTTGGGGGCACGCGCCGGAATAAGTCCGGCCACGTCCCAGCGGAGGGAGTTGTCGACATGAGCATCGGGCGTCCCCGGGGGAGACGCCCGACGGGGTCGCTTGCTCCCGATTTGTCCCGGCCATGACGGCCGGGATCACCTTCGGAGGAGAAAGTCGATGTTCGGAAAGACCAGGTTCCCGCACCACCGGCGCCCGCAGCAGGTCCGCCGCACTCTCCCGCTCGCGCTGGCAGCGATATTGGCCGGCATCTGCGCAGCCCCCTCGGCAAAGGCCGCATCGAACGACAACAACGTGGAGTGGAACGGCCTGTTCCACGACCAGGGGCCGTTGTTCGACAACCACGTCGAACCGACGGCCAGCCAGTCCGTGACGCTGACCTTCCGCACCTTCAAGGGCGACGTCACCGGGGTCAACATCAAGTATTACGACAGTGCCGACAGCCAGTTCCACGTGGTCGCCATGCACTGGGCATCGAACGATCCGACCGGCGTGTTCGATTACTGGCAGGGCACGATCCCGGCCTCGGGCTCGGAGAAGTACTACCGCTTCCAGGTCACCGACGGCACCGCCACCGCCTGGTACAACGCGGCGGGCATCACCTCGTCCGAGCCCAGTTCCGGCGACTTCTTCATCGTTCCGGGCTTCACCACGCCGTCGTGGATGAAGAACGGCGTGATGTACCAGATCTTCCCGGACCGCTTCTACAACGGAAACACCGGCAACGACGTCAGCAACGGCCAGTACACCTACTCCGGCTGCGCCACCGAGAAGCACGCCTGGGGCTCGAGCGTCTACGCCAACGTCAGTGGCTGCAACACCGCGGTGTTCTTCGGCGGCGATCTCGCCGGCGTCGACCAGAAGCTCGGCTACATCAAGAACACGCTCGGCGCGAACATCATCTACCTCAACCCGATCTTCCTCTCGCCGAGCAACCACAAGTACGACACCGAGGACTACATGACGGTGGATCCGGCGTTCGGCAGCAACAGCACGCTGCAGACGCTGAGCGCCGACATCCACTCCACCAGCAACGGGCCGAAGGGCTACCTCATCCTCGACGGCGTGTTCAACCACACCGGCGACACCCACAAATGGTTCGACCGCTACAACGGGTGGACCAGCATCACCGGCGCCTACGAGTCGCAGTCCAGCCCGTATTACGGCTACTACACGTTCCAGAGCTGGCCGAACACCTACTCGGCGTTCTTCGGCTTCTCCTCGATGCCCAAGCTCGACTACGGCGCCAGCGGGTCGGCCGTGCGCAACGCGATCTACGGTTCGAGCACGTCGGTGGTGAAGACCTATCTGAAACCACCCTACTCGATCGACGGCTGGCGCCTGGATGCGGCGCAGTACCTCGACGCCGGCGGCGGCAACGGCAGCGACGCGGTCAACCACCAGATCATGGCCGAGCTGCGCAGCGCGGTGAAATCGGTCAACGCCAACGCCGACATCCTCGGTGAGTTCTGGGGCAACGCCGGCCCGTGGACCGACAACGGCACCGAATGGGACGGCGCGATGAACTACGACGGCTTCACCCAGCCGGTCTCGGAGTGGATCACCGGCCAGGACTACTCGGGCAACAGCGCCTCGATCCCGGTGTCGCAGTTCGACAGCTGGCTGCACGGCACGCGGGCAAACTACCCGACCAACGTGCAGCAGGTGATGAGCAACTTCCTGTCCAGCCACGACATCACCCGCTTCGGCAACCGCGCCGGCGGCGACATCTGGAAGACCTACCTCGCGTTGTTCTTCCAGATGACCTATGTCGGCACGCCGACCATCTACTACGGCGACGAGTACGGCATGCAGGGCGGCGCCGATCCGGACAACCGCCGCACCTTCGACTGGACCGTCGGCACCTCGACCAACAGCGCGGTGGCGCTGGCCCACAAGCTGATCGCCATCCGCAATGCCTATCCGGCGCTGCGCACCGGGTCGTTCATGACACTGCTCACGGACGACACCCACAAGCTGTACGCCTACGGTCGTTTCGACGCCAGCAACCGCATCGCGGTGGCGCTCAACAACGACAGCACTTCGCACAGCATCACCGTGCCGGTGTGGCAGCTGAGCATGGCCAACGGCAGCACGGTGACCGAGCTGATCTCCGGCACCCAGTACACGGTACAGAACGGCGCGGTCACGCTGACCGTCAACGGCCACTACGGCGCGATCCTGGCGCAATGAGCCATCCACCCGCGGCGGCTCCGGCCGCCGCGGTTTCCCGCGCGCGCCGGCGGGGGCCGGCCACGCGATCGCGCGGACGCGGGGGGCGTCCGCTCCACCGAGGGGGAACCACCATGCATCTGCACACGTCCCGTGGGCTGCGCGCCCTGGCGATGGGCATCGCCCTGGCCTTCGTCGGCGCCGCCGGCAACGCGCACGCCGCCAGCAACGACAACAACGTGGAGTGGAACGGCCTGTTCCACGATCAGGGGCCGCTGTTCGACAGTGCCCCGGAACCGTCCGCCACCGATCCGGTGACGCTGACCTTCCGCACCTTCAAGGGCGACATCACCAGCGCCAACATCAAGTACTACGACAGCGCCGACAGCCAGTTCCACTGGGTGCCGATGCACTGGGTGCGCAACGACGCCACCGGCACCTTCGACTACTGGCAGGGTACCGTGCCGGCCTCCGGTTCGGAGAAGTACTACCGCTTCCAGATCAACGACGGCAGCAAGACCGTCTGGTACAACGCGCAGGGCATCTGGGACAGCGAGCAGCCGTTCGGCGACTTCTTCATCGTCCCCGGCTTCAAGACGCCGGACTGGATGAAGAACGGCGTGATGTACCAGATCTTCCCGGACCGCTTCTACAACGGCGACCGCCACAACGACATCCGGACCGGCGAGTACTGCTACAAGGGCCACTGCACCGAAAAGCACGCCTGGGGCACCAGCGTGTTCGCCTCGCCCGGCGGCGACAACAACCTGGTGTTCTTCGGCGGCGACCTGGCCGGCATCGGCAGGAAGCTCGGCTACATCAAGCGCACCGTCGGCGCGGACATCCTCTATCTCAACCCGATCTTCCTGGCGCCCACCGTGCACAAGTACGACGTGGCCGATTACTTCCAGGTGGACCCGGCGTTCGGCACCAACGGCGAGCTGCACGAGCTGATCGAGAACGTCCAGCGCCGGGGCAACGGTCCGCGCGGCCGCATCATCCTGGACGGCGTGTTCAACCACACCGGCGATACCAACAGGTGGTTCGACAAGTACGGCGACTGGCCGACGTTGGGGGCCTACGAGTCACAGTCCAGCCCGTGGTACGGCTACTACACCTTCCAGCAGTGGCCCGATACGTACAGCAGCTTCTTCGGCTACGACACCCTGCCCAAGCTGGACTACGGCAGCACCGGCTCGGCCGTGCGCGTGGCGATCTACGGCTCGCCGCACTCGGTGGTGCAGACCTACCTCGGCCCGAAGTGGCGCATCGACGGCTGGCGGCTGGATGCCGCCGAGTACCTCGACGCCGGCGGCAACGGCGGCGACGACGACACCAACCACCAGATCATGCGCGAGCTGCGCCAGGCGGTGAAATCGGTCAACCCGGACGCCGAGATCCTCGGCGAGTACTGGGGCGTGGCCGGCCCGTGGGTCGACAGCGGCGACCAGTGGGACGGCGCGATGAACTACAACGGCTTCACCGACCCGGTCTCGCGCTGGATCACCGGCGAGGACGAAGGCGGCCACCCGAACGGGATCGACACCACCACGTTCGACGCCTGGCTGCACGGCACCCGCGCCGACATCCCGGGCAACGTGCAGCAGACGATGACCAACTTCCTGTCCAGCCACGACATCCCGCGCTTCGCCACGCGGGCCGGCGGCGACATCTGGAAGACCTATCTCGCGCTGATCTTCCAGATGACCTATGTCGGCACGCCGACCATCTACTACGGCGACGAGTACGGCATGCAGGGCGGCGCCGATCCGGACGACCGGCGCACGTTCGACTGGAGCCAGGGCACGCTGGGCAACCATGCGGTCGCGCTCACCCATCGCCTCACGGCGATCCGCGACGCCTATCCGGCGCTGCGCACCGGCTCGTTCATGACCCTGCTCACCGACAATGCCGACAAGCTCTACGCCTACGGCCGGTTCGACGCCAGCAACCGCATCGCGGTGGCGCTCAACAACGACAGCACCACGTACGACGTGACGCTGCCGGTGTGGCAGCTCAGCGTAGTCGATGGCAGCACACTCACCGACCAGCTCACCGGCCAGCGTTACGTGGTGCAGAACGGCGAGGTGACCGTCTCGGTGCAGGGACATTTCGGCGCGATCCTGGCGCAATGACCTGCGGCGCGGTAACGGATGACGGACCTGTCGCCCGTTACCGCCCTCACCCCGGTCAGAGCAGGCCGAGCACCAGCGCCTTGGCCACCGCCTCGGTCTTGTTGGCGGCGTCCAGCTTGGCGATGCAGCGGTTGATGTGGAAGGTCGCGGTGCGCGAGCTGATGGCCAGGATCAGGCCGATCTCGTCGGCGGTCTTGCCGGCCGCACTCCACAACAGCACCTCGCGCTCGCGCACGGAGAGCGGCTCCGGCAGCGCCTGGGCCACACCCGGCAGCAACGAGGCCATGCCGTGCATCGAGTGCGCCAGCCACAGCAGGCGCATCTCGTTCTGCTCCAGTTCGTGCGTGGTCACCGGTTCGTCCCGGCGCGCCACGGTCAGCAGGCCGACCCCGCGATCGCGCCCGTGCGAGCTCACCGCCCAGCCATGATTGATGCCGAACGAACGGGCCTCCTCCCAGAACTCCGGCAGGCGATCGATCGAACGGTCGCTCCATACCACCGGCAGGTCGCTCGCCAGCGCCCGCTGCACCAGCGGGTCGAGTTCGAGGTAGTTCCGCTCCATGTAGCGGTCGAGCCAGGCCTGGGGATAGGTGCTGCCCCAATGGACGGCCGGCTGGGCGATCGGCAACGGCTGGCGCAGCACGAAGGAGCAGTGCTCGAAACCCAGGTCGGCCGTCATGTCGCGCAGGGCCAGCACCAGCCCCTGCATCGACGGCTCGGCATCGCCAAGCCGGGCCATGCATTGCTCCCGCCACTGCCGCACCGTCGTCCCTCCACGCCGGATTCGACGCCCTGTAAGAAATGACAGTTACATCCGGAATGGTATCCGATCTCAAATAGGCGCGGCCTGATCGAGCATGTGTCCGGGGTGGGAACCCCGTCGACGCCGCAGGCTGCTTCGGGGGAAAGGACCAGGGACCACTCATCCACGGACGGATACCCTCTCTTCCCGCGCCGGATCCCCTGAGCCACCTGTCGCCCCGACTGCTCTCCGCTCCGCCGGTGTCATGGTCATCCATGAATACGTATGCAGGCGCTGGTTGCTGCACTGCGATGCTCCCTAGCATCGGGGGGCTCGGCCCTCAGCGGTGCGGGTGCATGTTGCGTACGCAGCATGCAGGGGTCGCCACGACGTGACATACATATCCGTCGCGGTCATCGCTCGAGGAGAAGCCACCATGAACCCGACCTTCCCCCACGCCGTGCGCGGGGTCCCCGCATGCTGACCACACTGCTGGCCGCCTCGATGGCCGCCGCGACCGCGGCTCCGGCCGCGCCCGCCTGGCATGACGGTCTCGACTGGCACGGTGTACACGTCTCGATCCAGCAGGACGCCGCCGGCGCCTACACGCTGGCCTGGCCGTTCGGCCAGCGCGTGATTGCCCCGCAGACCTTCGCCGCCGACACCGCCAGCCCGCTGTTCGACGGCCTCTACGCGATGGCGCAGGACGACCTGAAGCAGGACTCGGTCACCGCGATCCGTGACGGCGCCTTCGACCACGGCCAGCCGATTCCCTGCCACTGCTTCGAAACCGGCCTGAAGTGGCCGTACGTGTGGACGCGCGACCTGTCGTATTCGACCGACCTGGGCCTGTGGCGCTTCGACGCCGACCGCGCCCGCAACGGCCTGAAGTTCAAGCTTTCCGACGTACGCGTGCCCACCGCACCACAGGGCCTGTACGTGATGCAGGACACCGGCTCTGGCGGCAGCTGGCCGATCAGCACCGATCGCGTGGTGTGGTTCCTCGGCGCGCAGCATCTGCTGGGCGACAAGGCATTCGCCGCAGACGTGTACAAGGCGCTGGGGGATACGCTGGCGCAGGACCGCCTATATGCCTTCGATCCGCACATGGGCCTGTACCACGGCGAGACCTCCTTCATGGACTGGCGCGAGCAGAGCTACCCCGCCTGGACCTTCGACGAGGTCACCTTCATCGGCCAGTCGTTCGCGCTGTCCACCAACGTGCTGCATTACCAGGCGCTGCAGATGGCCGCGACGCTGGCACGCCAGCACGGTGATGCCAGGACCGCCGGCCGCTTCGCCGACCAGGCGAAGGCGCTGAAGGCCGCCATCAACGCCCGCTTCTGGCGCGCCGACCGCGGCATGTACATGAGCTTCATCGGCGGCGACGGCACGCCCAACGACACCTACGACCTGCTCGGCATCGCCCTGGCGGTGACCAGCGGCGTGGCCGATCCGGCGCGCGCCGTGCAGACCCTGGCGAACTACCCGACCTGGCCGGCCGGCAGCCCGGTGATGTGGCCGGAGCGGCGCGACCAGCCGATCTACCACAACCGCGCGATCTGGCCGTTCGTCAGCGCCTACGCCATGCGTGCCGCACGCGACGTCGACCAGCCCGCGCGCATCGCGCACGAGATCGAATCGATCATGCGCGGCGCCTCGCTGTACGGCTCCAACCTGGAGAACTACGAGCTGCTGACCCAGGGCCAGCACGTGGACGAAGGCAAGCTCAGCGGGCCGGTGGTCAACTCGCCGCGCCAGCTGTGGTCGGTGGCCGCGTACATGGCTGCGGTCACCGAGGGTGTGTTCGGGCTGGAGCCGGACGGCAAGCTGGTGCCCAAGCTGCCGACCTCGCTGGTGCCGATGCTGTTCGGCGACCGCGACAGCATCTCGCTCGCCCTGCCCGGCCGTCACATCACGCTGATCCTGCCGAAGATGCGTGACGGCAACCTGCTGGTCGCCGACCGCATCACCACGAAGGGCGATGCCACCACCGTGCAGCTGAAGGCGATCACCGTGAAGGACGCCCCGCTGCGCACCGACGCGCCGCTGTTCGCGCCCGAGGCGCCGCCGGCACCCGCGCTCGCTGCCGACGGCAAGACCTGGAAGGTCCAGGCGCACGGCAAGGTGCGGCTGTACGTCAACGGCCATCGCGCGGAGACGATCGACGGTTCCGGCACGCTGCCGCGCAGTGGCGACCTTACCTGCGTCAGCGCCACCCGCGTCGGCGATGACGGCCTGGAGTCGCTGCACAGTCCGGCGGTCTGCGGTGACGAAGGCCAGCCGGTCGATGGCAGCTGGCCACGGCACTGGACCGCCCCGGCCAGCGGCAACTTCCGCGTGTCACTGAACTATTCGAACGACCACGGCCCGATCAACACCGGCATCACCGCTGCGGTGAAGATGCTGGCGATCCGCTGCGACGGCGCCACCGAGCAGCGGGTGCCGATCGTGATGCCGCACAGCGTGCGCGAGCAGCGCTCCACCTGGGGCGAGTTCTCGGCCAGGGCCGGCGCCGCATGCACGTTCACGCTGGAAGACGGCTTCAACATGAGCTACCTCAGCCACTTCGCGCACTACACCGGAGGCGTGGGCGGCAGCGACGGCCCGCTCAACGCGGCCGACGTGAAGGGCATGGTGATCGCGCCGCTGGGCGCCTCCACGGACAAGGGCACCCCACGATGAGCAGGGCGAAACCGGAACTGTCGTTCTGGCAGATCTGGAACATGTGCTTCGGCTTCCTGGGTATCCAGTTCGGCTTTGCGCTGCAGAACGCCAACGTCAGCCGCATCTTCCAGACGCTGGGCGCGAACGTGGACCAGATCCCGGTGCTGTGGATCGCCGCGCCATTCACCGGCCTGATCGTGCAGCCGATCATCGGCTATCTGTCCGACCGCACCTGGAACCGCTTCGGGCGCCGCCGCCCGTACTTCTTCGCCGGCGCGGTGCTGGCCACGCTGGCGCTGATGGCGATGCCGAACTCGCCCGCGCTGTGGGTGGCGGCCGGCCTGCTGTGGATCATGGACGCCTCGTTCAACGTCTCGATGGAGCCGTTCCGGGCCTTTGTCGGCGACCAGCTGCCGCCGAAGCAGCGGCCGCTGGGCTATGCGATGCAGAGCGTGTTCATCGGCGTCGGTGCGGTGGTGGCTTCGTTCCTGCCCTACGTGCTGACCCACTTCGGCGTGGCCAACACCGCGCCGGCCGGCGAGGTACCGCACTCGGTGATGTACTCGTTCTATGCCGGTGCCGTGGTGCTGCTCGGCGCAATGTTGTGGACCATCCTCAGCACCCGCGAATATCCGCCGGAGCAGCTGGAATCCTTTGCCGATGCACACGTCAACGAAACGCCGGTCGTCGTCGGCAGCGCGTGGAAGATCGGCGCGCTGTTCCTCGCCCTGGGCGCGATCCTGCTGGCGCTGATCCTGCACTACGACCTGGAGAAGGAGCTGTACCTGCTGGCCGGTGGACTGGTGGGTTTCGGCGCACTGTTCGTGTGGCTCAGCCGCACCGCCAGCCAGGGCGCGCTGCGCCAGATCATGGGCGACCTGTACGGCATGCCCGGCCCGATGCGCCGGCTGAACTGGGTGCAGTTCTTCTCCTGGTTCGCCATGTTCGCGATGTGGATCAACACCACTCCGGCGGTGGCCGAGCGCTTCTACGGCAGCACCGACACCACCTCGGCCGCCTACAACGAAGGCGCGAACTGGGCCGGCGTACTGATGGGCACCTACAACGGCGTGGGCGTGCTGGCCGCCATCGTGATCCCGCTGCTGGTGCGCGCCTGCGGGCTGCGCATGAGCCACCTGGTGAACCTGTGGCTGGGCGGGCTGGGCCTGCTGTCGTTCCTGGTGATCCGTGACCCGCACTGGCTGATCGCCTCGATGGTCGGCGTCGGCTTCACCTGGGCGTCGATCCTGTCGCTGCCCTACGCGATGCTCTCGGACAACCTGCCCGCCGCGAAGATGGGCATCTACATGGGCATCTTCAATTTCTTCATCGTGATCCCGCAGCTGATGGCCGCCAGCGTGCTCGGCGTGCTGCTGAAGCTGTTCTTCCACAACCAGCCGATCTGGGCGCTGGGTCTGGGCGGTATCAGCCTGCTCATCGCCGGGCTGTGCACGCTGCGCGTGCCGCGGATGGAAACTGCATGATCCCCCTGTAGGAGCGCACCCTGTGCGCGACCGTTTATCCAGGCAGATCAACACCACAGAGGTCGCGCACAGGGTGCGCTCCTACAGCGTTACGACGGAATCCGCATCATGACCAGCCAACGCCTATTGCCCGCCCTCGTTGCCACCCTCGCCTGCGGACTCGCCCACGCGGCCGCGCCGGCCAAGGCGCCGGTCTTCGTCGGCACCGACGCACCGATGGCGTCCAACGCGATCTACTTCGTGCTGACCGACCGCTTCGTCGACGGCGACACCTCCAACGATCATCGCGACCAGGGCGGCGCGCATCCCACCTGGGACATCCCGGTGCCCGGTGCGCCGAAGGGCGAGAGCGCGAACATCGGCTACCTCGGCGGCGACTTCAAGGGCGTGCTGGAGAACGCCGGCTACATCAAGGGTATGGGCTTCGGCGCGGTGTGGATCACGCCGATCGTCGACAATCCGGATGAGGCCTTCACCGGCGGTGATCCGGTGAGCTGGGGCTCGAAGTTCACCGACCGCGGCAAGACCGGCTACCACGGCTACTGGGGCGTCAACTTCTACAAGCTCGACGAGCACCTGCCCAGCAAGAATCTCGACTACCGCCAGTTCACCGCCGGCATGCACAGGGCCGGCCTGAAGGTGGTGCAGGACATCGTGCTCAACCACGGCTCGCCGGCGTTCACCATGCCGGTGAAGCAGCCGCAGTTCGGGCAGATCTTCGACAAGGACGGCAAGCTGATCGCCGACGAGCAGAACCTGCCGCCGTACCAGCTGGACCCGGTGCGCAACCCGCTGCACCGCTTCTACCACGCCTACGACGACCTGGTGCAGCTGTCCAACAACGACGACCAGAACCCGGCCGTGCTCGACTATTTCGTCGGCGCCTACCTGCAGTGGATCGACCAGGGCAGCGATGCCTTCCGCATCGACACCATCAGCCACATGTCGACCACGTTCTGGAAGCAGTTCAGCGCGCGCATCCGCGCCAGGCATCCGGGCTTCTTCATGTACGGCGAGGCGTTCGACTACAGCCCGGACAACATCGGCAAGTTCACCTGGCCGCAGAACGGTGGCATCAGCGTGCTGGACTTCCCCTTGCGCGGGCGCATGGGCGACGTGTTCGAGCACCCGGACAGCGACTACGCGCAGATCCTCGACCGGCTCTACCTCACCAACGGCCCGTACCAGAACCCGTACGAGCTGGTGACCTTCTACGACAACCACGACATGGCGCGGTTGAACGCCACCGACAACGGCTTCATCGACGCCAACAACTTCCTGTTCACCGCGCGTGGTATCCCGGCGATCTACTACGGCTCGGAGATCGGCTTCGAGCGCGGCAAGGCCGAGCACGAGGGCAACCGCAACTACTTCGGCCAGGCGCGCATCGACGCGGCGCCGAAGAGTCCGATCTACCAGCACCTCAAGGCCATCGCCACGCTGCGCGAGAAGACCCCGGCCCTGCAGCGCGGCCTGATGCTGCCGATCCGCTTCGCCGGCCAGCAGGCGGCGTTCTACCGCGTCTACCAGCAGGGCAAGGTGCACCAGATCGCACTGGTGCTGCTCAACAAGGGCGACCAGCCGGCCGACTTCAAGGTCGGCCAGTGGCTGCAGTCCGGCACGTGGCAGCCGCTCCTCGGCGACGGGCGGCCGGTCGCCATCGGCGACGGCGGCGCGCTCGACGCCACCGTCGGTCCGCACGACGTGCAGGTCTACCTGCTCGACGCCCGCGTCCGCCGCCCCGACCTGCTGGCCGAGCTGACCCGGCTGCAGGAAGAGCGCGGCCATCCGGCGCGGTGACGCGAAACAACGGAAGTCGCCTTCCGGGGTGTCAGGCAAACCCTCTTCATCACGCCATGCAGCGGCATGAGAATCCTGCGGAATCCGGGCAACCGACGGTCCACCAACCATCGCCGCCAGCGCGACGATGTTCACCCCGGCGAATGGAGTCGCTATGCGTTTCGTCCTGCCTGTCCTTCTAGCCTGCATGCTCGTCCCAGCCACCGCATTTGCGGAGGACCTTGGCCTTTGCCATCGCGGCTGGGATGCCACCGAAGCCGGTCACCACCAGCGAGCGATTGAACTTTTCCGCGCGTGCATCAAGGAAGGCCACCTGCAGCAGGCATCGCTGGCGCAGACCTATCGAAACATCGGCATTGCTTCTCGGCGAAATCATCAACCTGCAGAGGCCGTCACCGCATTCAACCAGTCGATCGCTCTGCATCCGGCGGATGTGGAAGAGGATTACATCAATCGCGGTAATGCATACGACGATCTCGGCGAGACCGCCCGAGCCTTGGCCGACTACTCCAAAGCACTGGCCATCACGCCAGACAATGGCGAGGCCCACTACAACAGGGGCATTGCCTACGAGCGGATCCGGGCGTTCGACAAAGCACGTGCTGACTTCATTGCGGCGTACCAAGACGGCCTGAGGACCGATCTCCTATTCGAGCGACTGAAAATCTATGGGCTCATCGGGACCAGCCCTCACGGATCGCAGCCACTGGGCCAATAACCGGGCTTGCGTACCGGGCACGTACAGTCCGTCAGAAATCGGATTTTCCTTAACTTCCGCCCAGTCGGGCGTCGGCCTTGTCGGGGTCTGCCAGGGCCCGTCGCATCCACACTTGCGAGCAAGGATTTTCGCGCCGGCTCACCGGAGAAGCAGTGCCGCCATGCAACTGTTCCGATTCTGCGTGGACGGAAAGGCGAGGTCACCGCAGCACCTTCCGTGTCCAGGGCCGGAAGCCGGGGGCCCACAAGTCGGGGCCACCGGCTTGTGGGCCCGTGGATTCTCCGCCCATACTCCACGCCCCGGTCGGCGCCGTGCCGCACCGCTGTCCCGTCCAACGAGCCGCCCCCAATGAGTGCCCTCCCGCCCTGCCCGCAGTGCCAGTCCGCCTACACCTACGAGGACCGCGGCCTGCTGGTCTGCCCCGAGTGCGGCCATGAGTGGACCGTGGGCGAGCCGGGCGCGGAGACCGACGCGCGCGTGGTGCGCGACGCAAACGGCAACGTGCTCAACGATGGCGACACGGTCACCGTGATCAAGGATCTGAAGGTGAAAGGCTCCTCGCTGGTGGTGAAGGTCGGCACCAAGGTGAAGAACATCCGCCTCGTCGAGGGTGACCACGACATCGACTGCAGGATCGACGGCATCGGCCCGATGAGCCTCAAGTCGGAATTCGTGCGGAAGGCCTGACAAGGCGCCTGAAGCGCCTGAGCGCCGGAGGAGTACCGGCCTTTCCGGGCTCGTCGATCAGCCCATCACCACGCGGTTGCGTCCGGCCCGCTTGGCCGCGTAGAGCGCATGATCGGCACGCCCGACCAGGCTCTCGAAACTGACGTCGCCCCGCCACGGCCCAGTGGCGACACCCACGCTGGCGGTTACCCCCACTTCACCGGCCTGGCTGGGTACCGGACTGCCGGCAACCAGTCCGCGCAGTTGCTCCCCCGCCGCCTCGGCCCCACTGGCCTCGCCGGTCCAGACCAGCATGAACTCCTCGCCGCCAGTGCGCGCCACCAGGTTCCCGGGGCGGGTGCCGCGATGGAGCCGACGTGCGACTTCGGCCAGCACCTCGTCACCCACCTGATGGCCGAAGCGGTCGTTGATTCCCTTGAATTCGTCCAGGTCCAGCAGGACCACCGCCAGGTCCGGAACGGCGCGATCGGCGGCGGCTGGCGGCATCATCCGCTCCAGTCGCGAGCGCAGACCACGGCGGTTGAGCAGCCCCGTGAGCGGATCGAAATCGGCCAGCTTTGCCAGCTCTTCACGCAACGAGCTGTTCACCAGCACCAGCATGGCGAAACCCTCGGCCACCACCAGCAGCAGGGTGGCCATCAGCCAGTGTTCGTTGGCTACGTCGAGCCGCGCGGTCGACATGCCGATGGGCAGCACCGAGACCGCGCGGGCCAGTGCGACCAGGGCCGCGACGCCGAGCACTGCGCCCATCAGCGCCAGCGCACCGCTCCCGCCGGACCGACGCGCCTGCCAGGCGAGCCATGCGGCACGCGCCATCACCAGGCCAGCGACGGCCTGGGTGACCGACAGCGACCACCACAGGATCTGTCCGGTCGCGAGCAGGGTGAAGGAAAACACCGTCACCGCGGCGAACAGCGCAGCCATGCCGAGCCATGAAATGCGCAGCCCCAGAAAAGCCCGCATGCCGGCGAGCACCAGCAACGCCTGCAGCACGCCCCCCAGGTGCCCGGGCGGCTTCGAGGCCTGCAGGCCCCACAACTCGGCGATGCCCGGCCGGATCGCCTGGCTGAGCAGCGACGCCATGAACGCGCCCGACCACAGCCACAGGCCAGGTTTGCGGGTGGTCCAGCCGCCTGCCAGCGTGAACAGCGCGGTCAGTCCGGACAACGCCAGGTAGACGCTGAGCAGCGTGTCGGTATCGAGCGGTCCCAAGCCACTTCCCCCAGGTCGGGTACTGGCATCATGCCCGCAGTTTCGTGGCGAAGGGAACGGGGAAGGCATCGCCTCGCACGGCCGGCAAAGCGCCCCACCCACCACCACAACCGGCGCCCTGGCCGGCCGGTGACGCCTAGTGCCCCAGATCGCGCAGGAAAGCCTCGAAGCTCTCCAGGTTGGCCGAATGGCCTTCCGGATCTCGCGATTCGACCAGGGTCGAGGCACCATGCACACCAGCCCTGGGACGGTAATCCGTGATGTTGCCCCCATGCGCCTTGCGCAGTACCTCGGCCACGTTGCCGGCCTCGGCCGGGTCGGTGGTGATGTAGAACGGGACCGTTACCTTGGCCGCCGCGTCCTTGATCAGGTCCTTGTCGTCGAAGTACTCCCCCGGTGAGAAGCTGGCGATGGCCGTGAGCCCCGCCGGATAGCGGGCGGCCAGCAGGATCACCAGCGCCGACGAATAGGAACTGCCGACCGCCACGATGGTGCCGTAGTGCCGATCCCGCGCCCAGGCCAGCGCGGCATCGAGGTCGGGCGCGGCATCCAGGTAATCGGCGGAGCGACCCAGCACCTGCACCGTCTGGTTGTGGCCGCCGAACAGGTCGCCGCCGGAACGCTGGTCGATCGCCAGCGTGTCGTAGCCGAGCTGGTTGAACCGGGCGATCAGCGGATCGTATTCGTGGCGACTGCCGCGGGCCTGGTGGAACAGCAGCAGCACCTTGTCGTTGTGGGGCCTGGCCGGGCTCAACGTGCCGAAGACGCTCACGCCATCGGCGGCGCGCAAGGTCACGGCCTCGCCGGCGAACGCCGGGCCACACCCCACAAGAAGGAGCAGCAGGACACCGATGAGACGGGCAGTGCGTGCGTGCATGGACAGGCCTCCGTGATGCATCGGGATCGAGCCGCTACCGGCGGCGGCGGTGGGCAGCGCAGAACTTACTCCAGTTGGCGCGGCAGCGGCTCGCCCGGCCCCTCCATCCGCGGCCTCAGCTGGCCACGGTGACCACCACCTTGCCGTTCGCGGCACCCTCCTCGATCAGCCGGTACGCCTGCTCCACCCCGGCGAGAGGGAACTCGCGCGGATCCAGGCGGATGCGCAGCTTGCCCTCGTCGGCCAGCCGGGTGGCCTCGCGCAGGATCCCGCCGTGGTGCGCGCGCCCCTCGCCGGTCAGCAGCGGGCGCAGCGTGAACACACCCGAATAGGTGGCGGCGCGGAACGACAGCGGCGCCAGCGCGTGCGTGCCCCAGCCCAGCGCGCTGACCACGTGGCCGTGGTACGGCCTGACCGCTTCGAATGAGGCATCCAGGGTGGCGCCGCCCACGGTGTCGTAGATGATGTCGAAGCCTTCGCCGCCGGTATGCGCCTGCACGTAGTCGGCGACCGGCGTGACGCGGTAGTCGATCGCCGTGGCACCGTAGCCTTCGATCGCCTCGCGGCTTTCGGCCGCGCCGGTGGCGAACACCTGCGCGCCATGCGCCAGCGCCAGCTGTACCGCCAGGTGTCCCACGCCACCCGCACCTCCGTGGACCAGCACCCGCTGCCCGGCATGCACGCGGGCACGGTCGACCAGCCCCTCGTAGGCGGTGATGAAGCCCAGCGGCAGCGCGGCCGCCTCACGCATCGAGAAACCCGCCGGCTTGCGCGCCAGCAGCCGGGCATCGACCGCCGCGTATTCGGCCAGCGAGCCCTGCACGCCGCCGACGCCGCCGGTCATGCCGTAGACCTCGTCGCCGATGCTCCAGCCTGCGACGTCGGGGCCGAGCGCGACCACCGTGCCGGCCAGGTCGATGCCGAGCACGGCCGGCAGTGGATGGCGTGCATGGGCGGCCCTGCCGGCGCGGATCTTGGTATCCAGCGGGTTCAGGCCCGCCGCGGCGACGCGGACCAGCACCCGGCCCGGACCGGGCACGGGCAGCGGCAGGTCGACGAGATGGAGCGGCGCGCCGGCCTGTTGTTGCACGGCGGCTTTCATGGTGGCGGGGAGAGCGTTCATGGCGATGGGTCCGTGAGGGGGAGTGGCGCCAAGGTAGATCGCGAATTCATGCATGGAAATCGACAATCCTGTTCGATATCCATGCAAAAATGCATGCCAACATCATTCAGGGGCACTGCCATGGAATGGAGCGACGTCCGCATCTTCCTCGCCATCGCCCGCGAGGGCTCGCTCGGCGCCGCCGCCCGGCGCGTGGGCCAGACCCAGCCGACCATGGGCCGCCGCCTGCGCGCGTTGGAGGCCGCGGTCGGGCAGACCCTGTTCCAGCGCACGCCCGACGGTTTCGTGCTGACCGACGAAGGCAATGCAGTAATGGCCAGCGCCGAGCGCATGGAGGAGGAAGCGCTCGCCTTCGAGCGCCAGCTGGCCGGAGGCGGCAGCGCGCTCGGCGGGTCGTTGCGGCTGGCGGCATCGGACTGGTTCGGCAGCTACGTGCTCACGCCCATACTGGCCGAGTTCGCACGACGCCAGCCCGCGGTGATGGTGGAACTGCTCACCGACACGCGGCTGTACAGCCTGGCCCGGCGCGAGGCCGATCTGGCCTTCCGCATCACCCCGTTCGACGAGCCGGACGTGATCGCGCGGCGCCTGCTGCGCATGCCCTACTCGCTCTATATGCACCGCGACCAGCCGCGCCTGCGCAAAGGCGGCCGCGGCGTCCGCCTGGTCACCATGAACGCCGCGTTCGGCGGCATGCCGGACGTCGCATGGCTGAAGAAGCACCTGCCCGAGGCCACCGTCGCCGGCACCAGCAACAACCGCGAGGTACAGGCGCGCCTGTGTGCCGAGGGCGTGGGTGTCGCGGTACTGCCCACGGCGCTGGGCGACGCCTTCGGCGAACTGCAACGCATCGACCTGGGCGATCCGCCGCCCTCGCGCGACACCTGGATCGGCTACCACCGTGACCTCAAGCGACTGGGGCGGCTACGCAGCCTGCTCGAGCTGCTGGCCGAACGTTTCCCGGGCTGAGCACGCCGACGGTCAGATCGACTGCTGCCGCGCCTGCGCGGCCACCTGCGCATCCACCCGATCGTCGCGGCTGACCATGGCGTAGTTGTAGCCCTGGCCCGACCAGTACTGCGCCACCAGTCCGCCGTCGCTGCGCTGGCCGGTGGGCAGCAGGTGGTTGCGGGGGCCCGGCGGGCGCACATAGAAGCTGATCGCGTGGCCGGCCGCATCCTCGTACAGCACCATCGCGGCCGGCCCCTGGTCGGTGGCGAACAGGCGACCGCCGACGGCATGGAAGCCGGCGCCGCCGAGATCCGGCAGGCGTGCGGCGTGTTCGAAGTGCGCGTCCAGCCAGGCCTGCATGTCACCGGCGCGCTGCGGCACGACGTCGGGGCGTGCGGCATGGTCCATCGCCACCAGGCGATAGGCGGTCATCGCGTCGGCCATCGGGGCGACGGCGACCTCGCTGCGCATGCCACGCACCTGCCAGCCACCGACGCCACCGAGCCCCAGGCACAGCACGGCGGCGGCAGCGAGCGACAGCCGCGCGATCCGGCGCTGGCGGCGACGCGCGCGCACCACGCCGGGATGCAGTGCGCCGTTGTCGGGCGGCAGCTGCGCACCCCCGATCGCCGCACGCAGTCGCTGCGCATCGCGCTGCCAGCCCAGCACCTCTGCGGCACGCTCGGGGTGGCGCGCCAGATACCGCTCCACGGCCTCGCGTGGCGCGCCCTTGAGGCGGCCGTCGACGTAGGCGTGGATGTCGTGTTCGCTGGGAGGTGTGTTCATTTGAGTAACCGCAACGAAGGGGTGGGTTGTTCGCCCTCGCCATGGCGACGCATCGCCTGGCGTGCGCGCGACAGGCGCGACATCACGGTGCCGATCGGCACCTCGAGGATGTCCGCGACCTGCTGGTAGCTCAGGCCCTCCACCGTCACCCACAGCAGCAGGCTGCGCTGCTCGGGGGTGAGGTGTTCGAACGCGGCGAGCGCCGACTGCGCCAGCAGCTCGCGCTCGGCCGACGGCCACTGCGGCTCGTCGTCCTCGCGCAGGCGGCCGAGCAGCCAGGCATAACGCTGCGCGCGGCGCCGCGCGTCGAGGAACTGCCGGTAGAGGATGCGGAACAGCCAGGCGCGCAGGTCGCCGTCGTCGCGCTTGGCGGCGCGCGTGGACAGCGCACGCTCCATCGTGGATTGCACCAGGTCGTCGGCGCTGGACAGGTCGCGGGTCAGCCACAGCGCGAAGCGCCGCAGGCGCGGCAGCAGTTCGCTGAGCTGGTCGTCGAAAGCGTGGACGGACATGGATCGGGCCGCAGTGGTTTCGCCATGCAGGACGCCGCAGGAAGGAAATTATTCCACGGCGCGGGAATAAATCCGCGCGACCGGCGTCTGGCTGGTGTCACCACCCAACGCCGACCCGGCCCGGAGCGCCTTCCATGCACGATCCCCAACCGCTTTCCCGCCCGCCGCGCAACGGCCTGCGCTGGGCACTCATTGCCGGCGCCGTCGTGGTCGCCGGCGGCGCCTTCGCCTATGTCGGCGGCTGGCTCACGTCGCACCGGCTCACCGCGCAGCGCCTCGTCGACGAACTGCAGCGCAACGGCGGCGGCGTGCATCCCGGCTACCGCCGCAACCACGCCAAGGGCGTGTGCGTGGCCGGCTACTTCGAGGGCAACGGCAACGCCAGCGCGTATTCCACCGCCTCGGTGTTCGCCGTCGGTCGCACGCCGGTGGTGGGCCGCTTCGCGATTCCCGGCGGCAACCCGTACGCGCCGGACGGCAGCGTACCGATCCGCAGCCTGGCGCTGCGCTTCAACCTGCCGAATGGCCAGCAGTGGCGCACCGGCATGAACAGCATGCCGGTGTTCCCGGTGGCCACCCCGCAGGCGTTCTACGCGCAGCAGGTGGCCAGCCGGAAAGACCCGGCCACCGGCAAACCGGACCCGGCCAAACTCGCTGCGTTCTTCGCCGCGCATCCGGAGACCGCCGCATTCCGCGCCTGGGCCAAGACGGCCAGACCGTCGGCCAGCTTCATCACCGAGAGCTACTACGGCCTGGACGCGTTCTACTTCATCGATGCGCAAGGCGGGCGTCACGCGGTGCGCTGGCGCATGGCACCCGAAGCGACCGACACGAACCCGGCACCGGCCGGCGACGACAACTACCTGGTTTCCGATCTGAAGCAGCGCCTCGCCCGCGGTCCGCAGCGCTGGCACCTGCTGGTCACCCTGGCCGCCCCCGGTGATCCGACTGACGACGCCACCAAGGTCTGGCCGGCCGACCGCACCACGATCGATGCCGGCACCCTGGTGCTCACCGGCGAGCAGCCGCAGGACAACGGCCCGTGCCGCGACATCAACTACGACCCGACCGTGCTGCCCGCCGGCATCGCCATCTCCGACGATCCGCTGCTGCCCGCACGCTCGGCTGCCTATGCCGACTCCTACCTGCGCCGCACGCGCGAGGAAGCGCACGTCCCGGGCACCACCGCACCCACCCACGCCCCGCCGGAGGCCGCCCGATGAGCACCGTCCGCACCACCTTCAGCCTGCCCGCGCGCGTGCTGCACTGGACCATGGCCGCACTGATCCTGGCGATGCTGTTTATCGGCGTCGGCATGGTCGCCACGGTCAGCGAGAAGCATCAGTGGCTGCTGGCGATCCACAAGCCGCTGGGCCTCGCGATCCTGCTGCTGGCGATCGTGCGCCTGGTCGTGCGCCTGCGGAATCCGCCACCGCCGCTGCCGGAAGACCTGCCAGCACTGCAGAAACTCGCCGCGCATCTGTCGCACTGGCTGCTGTACGCCCTGATGATCGCCATGCCGCTGATCGGCTGGGCGATGCTCTCGGCCGGGGGCTACCCGGTGATGCTCAGCGCCAGCCTGCGCTTGCCGGCGATCCTGCCGGAGAACGCGCTGGTCTTCGCCTGGCTGCGCACCGCACACGGCGTGTTCGCCTACCTGCTGTTCCTCACCTTCCTCGCGCACATGGGCGCGGCGCTGTACCACGGGCTGATCCGCCGCGACGGGGTGTTGCGCAGCATGGTGGGTGGCCAGGCCCGAAACCCATCCCCGCCGATGCCGGATGGCGCCGGTGTGGTAAACGGGAGACCGACCGACTGAACCACGGCAGGGAAGCGACGATGGGAAATACCGGATCGACACCGCAAGTGACCTTCGATACCGGGTTCTTCGGGATCCGGCCCGACGAGGACGAGGCCACCTACCCCGGCCGCTACGGCGAGGCACTCGCGCGATGGATGCAGCAACGGCTGGAGGCTCGCGGGGTGATCACCGAGGGCGTGATTGCCGAGGACTTCGGCTGGCTCGTCATCGTGACCCGCAAGCCGTTCCTGCTCTGGCTTGGCTGCGGCCATATCGATGGATCCACCACCGAATGGAGCCTGTTCCCCGCAGTCGAGTCGTCACTGGCAGGCCGGCTGTTCGGGAGACGACGCCACCGTGAAGCGCTGGATGCACTGTGGCGTCACGTCGAAGCGATCGTACCCGGCATTCCCGACGTCGCGAATATCCGTTGGGAGTAGCCCGCGGTCCCTTCGACACGCCTTCCCGGCGTAAGCTGCCGGCTCCATCCCGAGGAGCCGCCCCGTGAATGCCGACGAGCTGAAGGCCGTGCAGGCCCCACTGAAGCAGCACTACCGGGAATCGCCGCACGCGGCGCGAATCACCTTGCGCGCCGAGGGACGACTGGGCGAGGGCGTGACCTGCCGGGTGGACACCGGCCGCGCCCTGGTGGAGGCGGGCCTGCACCCGGCCACCGGCGGCAACGGCCTGTCGGCATGCTCCGGCGACATGCTCCTGGAGGCCCTGGTGGCCTGTGCCGGCGTCACCCTCAACGCGGTGGCCACTGCGCTGGGCATCGTGCTGCGCGACGCCACCGTACAGGCCGAGGGCGACCTCGACTTCCGCGGCACGCTGGGCGTGGACAAGGCCGCGCCGGTCGGCTTCACCGCGATCCGCCTGCATTTCCTGCTCGATACCGACGCCGAGGACGAACAACTGGACACCCTGCTCCGCCTCACCGAGCGCTACTGCGTGGTGTACCAGACCCTGGCCAAGGGGCCACGACTGACGACCACGCGGACACCGTCGGGCGACTGAATTCATTTGGACGTCCATACGGCTACACATCGCATGTGACGCAAGCACTTGCGATGTCGCAATCTGCGACATCCGACCAAGGTCGGGGGCTGGATTTCACGCTACTCCTGTCGTCCTGTGCCAGATTCCACGGGCCCGGCGAATGGCCGACCCGCAGTGCATGGCCCATGCCGGCGTCCATCCATCGAGGGGAGGAACACCGTGAACCGCATCCGCATGCTTGCCGCCGCGCTCGTCCTGGCACCCGGACTGGCACTCGCCGCCGCACCCACGCTCAAGGTCAGCAAGAGCGTCACCATCCACGCACCCGCCGCCACGGTGTGGGCCAGGGTCAAGGACTTCGGCGGGTTGAACACCTGGCACCCGGCCGTCACCAGGGACGACATCGTCGCCGGCACCGACAATCATCCGGGCGCCGAGCGCAAGCTCACCCTGGGCAACGGCGGCTGGGTGCACGAGAAGCTGCTGAGCTTCGACGACGCGCACCGCCGCTTCGGCTACACCATCCTCGGCGGCGTACTTCCGGTGAGCGACTACCACTCAAGCCTGCATGTGGTCGCCATCGACAAGGACAGCAGCAGGGTCACCTGGTCCGGCACCTTCAAGCGCAAGGACACCGGCGACCACCCCGCCGCCGACGCGGACGACAAGGCCGCCACGACCACGATCGCCGGCGTCTACCAGTCCGGCCTGGACAACCTGAAGAAAATCCTCGAGACGAAGTAGCCCGTCACACCGGGTGGCCCGATGGGTCGCCCGGTTCCGGGATCAGAGCCCCAGCTCGCTCAAGCCCGGATGATCGTCGGGCCGCCGACCTAGGGGCCAGTGGTATTTTCGATCGGCCTCGGCGATCGGTAGGTCGTTGATGCTGGCGATGCGCAGGCGCATCAAACCGTTCTCGTCGAACTCCCAGTTCTCGTTGCCGTAGGCGCGGTACCACTGGCCGCTGTCGTCGTGGAACTCGTAGGCGAAGCGCACCGCGATGCGGTTGTCGCGGAAGGCCCACAGCTCCTTGATCAGCCGGTAGTCCAGCTCGCGCTGCCACTTGCGGGTGAGAAAGGCCTCGATCGCCTCGCGCCCCTGCAGGAACTCCGAGCGGTTGCGCCAGCGGCTGTCGGGCGAATAGGCCAGCGCCACCTTCGCCGGATCACGGCCGTTCCAGGCGTCCTCGGCCATGCGGACCTTCTGGATCGCGGTGGTTTCGTCGAACGGCGGCAGCGGTGGACGTTGCATGACGGAGACTCCTGTTCGGGATCGGTCGGCAATCGGCAGAGTCTGCGCGCGGCGGAAGATCGGCGCCAGTCAGATCTTCGCGGTGTCGGCACCCCGGCGCCACGCCGCCGGACTGGTCCCGTGCACGCGCTTGAACGCCTGCCCGAACGCGGCGCGCGAGGCGTAGCCGCAGGCTTCGCCGACCAGCTCGATCGGACGCGGCGTCTCGCGCAGCAGGCGCGCGGCCAGGTCCATGCGCAGTGCGGTCACCACGTCCATCGGCGTCATCGACGACAGTCCGGCGAAGTGCCGGGCGAAGCTGGCGCGCGACATCCGGCTGGCCTCGGCCAGCCGCTCCAGCGTCCACGGCTCGGCCGGTGCGGCGATCACCGCGGCCAGCGCGGGCGCCACGCGGTCATCCGCCAGCAGCGCCAGCAGGCCCTCGCGCAGCGTGCCCTCGGCGATCAAGGTGCGCACCACCAGGGTGAACAGCGATGCCGACAGGTTCGCGATCACCGCGTCGCCGCCGGGCGAGGCCTGCACGCTCTCGTGGCGCATCATCCGCATCAGTGCATGCAGGCCGGCGTAGTCGTCGCGACCATGGGTGGACAGGTGCACCACCTCGGGCAGCGCCCGCAGCAGCAGGGCGTGATGCTGGCCCAGCTCGAACGTGCCACAGAGCACGTCGAATTCGCTGTGCGGTGCGTCGCTGGACACCTCGACGATGCGCCCCAGCGGTCGCCGCACCTCGTTGAAGGCGGCGGTGGCACCATCGGCATGGCGCATGGTGTGCGCGCTGCCGCGCGGAAACAGCACCAGGTCGCCGACGACGAAGGGACGCCGCTCGCGCCCGACCTCCAGCACACCCGCGCCCGCCAGCACCACGTGGTACGGCAACTGCCCCGGCGGCGCCGCAGGCTGCGGCACCGTCCACTGCCCGGCGAACCGGCACAGCAGATCCACCCGACCGTGCAGACCCATCGACGCCACCAGTGCACTCAAACTGTCCATCGGTCACCTGAGACGAACGCAACAAGGATCGAGACGCACGGAACACGACGGCCGGGCCTCGGTGCCTAGCATTTTCTCCACCGGCGGACGCCCACGGCAAACGCCATCACTTTCCAAGGAGAAACCGTCATGACCCGTCTGCATACCCCCGCGATCGACCAGGCCACCGGCGAAGCCGCCGCACTGTTCGCCACCGTCAAGAGCAAGGTCGGCAAGGTGCCGAACCTCTATGCCACCCTCGGCGGCAACTCGCCGGACGTGCTGGCCCATGTATTGAACACCGGCGCCACCCTGGGTCGCAGCACGCTCTCGCGACTGGAGCAGGAGGCGATCAACCTGGCGGTGAGCGAAGCCACTGGCTGTGACTACTGTGTCGCGGCCCATACCATGACCGGCAAGCTGGCCGGCTACAGCGCCGAGCAGACCCGCGAGCTGCGTGCCGGCGGCTTCGCTGGCGACGCCCGCATCGATGCGCTGGTGAAGTTCGCACTGGGCTTGGTGCAGCAGCGCGGCACGCTGGACGCGACCGCGGTGGACGCACTGAAGGCGGTCGGCTTCAACGATCGACAGCTGGTGGAGATTCCGCTGGCGGTCAGCGCGATCCTGTTCACCAACATGGTCAATCGCATCAACGACACCACGCTGGACTTCCCCAAGGTCGCCTGAGGCATCTGCCGCACGCGAAGAGCCCGGGCATCATGCGATGCCCGGGCTCCTTCTTTTTTGACGAACCCGCCTACAGCTGGCTCATGCCGCCGTCGACGATGATCTCGCTGCCGACGATGAAGGCCGACTCCGGCGAGGCCAGGTGCAGCACGGTGGAGGCGATCTCCTCCGGCGTACCGAAGCGGCCCAGCGGCACCTGCGCCAGGATCTGCGCGGCGGTGGCCTCCAGGGTTTCCTTGTCCATGCCCAGCTTGCCGTACAGGGGGGTGGCCACCGGCCCCGGGCTGATCACGTTGACCCGCACGCCACGCGGCAGCAGCTCGGCCGACAGCGTCTTGGCCAGGCTGATCAGCGCGGCCTTGCTGGCGGCATAGACCGACGAGGCCGGCATGCCGATGTGCGCATTGATCGAGCCGTTGATGACCACCGAGGCGCCGGCGTTGAACAGCGGCAGCAGCGCCTGCAGCTGGAAGTAGGCACCCTTCACGTTGGTATCGAAGCTCTGGTCCCACAGCGCCTCGTCGACGTCGGCGAAGGCGGCGAACCTGGCGCTGCCGGCGTTGATGAACACCGCATCGAGCTTGATCGACTGCGCGGCCAGGTCGCTGGCCAGCTGGCGGGCCTGGGCCACCGAGCCGGCATCGTTGCGAAGAGCAACGGCGTTCGGGCCCAGCTCGGACAGCGCGCTGGACAGCGCGGTGGCGTCGCGGCCGGTGATCACCACTCGGGCGCCTTCGGCGGCGAAGGCCTTGGCCGCAGCCAGGCCGATGCCGCTGCTGCCGCCGGTGACGAGGATGGAATTGTTGGCGAAACGGTTCATGTCGGTCTCCTTGGATGGATGACGTTCGGGGTTGGGTTTGAACGTGAACACATGCTGCGCCTCGCCCGGTGCTTTGCCGTACCATCGGATCGACGAACTCGTTCGAAGAGATTGCATATGTTGACCGAGGACGAACTGGCCCTGCTGGAGGCCATCCGCGAGACCGGCAGCCTGTCCCGCGCCGCGATGCGGCTGGGCCGCGCCCCTTCCACCGTGTCGCACGCCGCGCGCCAACTGGAGGCGCGTTTCGACGCCCTGCTGTTCGATCGCCGCCGCTACCGCCTGCAGCTCACCCCGGCCGGCCACCTGCTGGCACAGGAAGCGGCCCGGCTGATGCACGACGTGTCGCGCCTGACCCGGCGGGTGAAGCAGGTCGCCGGCGGCTGGGAGGACCGGCTGCACCTGGTTACCGACGAGATCCTCGAGTTCGAGACGCTGCTGCCGGTGATCCACGCCTTCGACAGGCTGGAATCCGGCGTCAGCCTGCGCATCACCGGCGAGGTGCTGGGCGGCACCTGGGAAGCGTTGCGCGAAGGACGCGCCGACCTGGTGATCGGTGCCACCAACGAGCCGCCGGCGATCCCGCAGTTGCGCTGGTTCGAGCTGGGCCACATGGAGTGGGTGTTCGCGGTCTCGCCGCGGCATCCGTTGGCCAGGGCGAAGGAGCCGCTGACCCAGCCGGTGGTGAGCGAGCACCGCTCGGTGGTGGTGGCGGACTCCTCGCGCGGCAACGCCCGCGGCTACGGCGTGATCGGCGGCCAGGCGACGCTGGCGGTACCGACCATGCGCGCGAAGATCCTCGCCCAGCGCGACGGGCTCGGCGTCGGCTGGCTGCCACGCCACCGCGTCTCCGTCCTGCTCGACAGCGGCGCGCTGGTGGAAAAGGCGATGGCCGATCCGCGCGAGCCGAACGTGCTGTTCGCCGCCTGGCGCGGCGACCACGAGGGGCGCGCGCTGGCCTGGTGGCTGGAACAGATCCGCCAGCCGCGGCTGGCGAGGCGGCTGATCGACGGCGTGCCGATCGCTTCCTGAAGCGCCGGCACGACCGTCGGCTGCGCGGTCAGAAGGCCGAACGCACTACCCCGCCGTCCACGCGCACCGCTGCACCCGTGGTCGCCGAGGCTTGTTCCGAGGCGAGGTACACCGACAGGTTGGCCACCTCGTCGACCGACGCCAGCCGCTTGATCAGCGAACTCGGTCGATGCGTGGCGATGAACTCCTGCTCCACCTGCGCCTGCGGCACGCCGCGCTCGGCAGCGATCTTGCCGAAGAACTCGCCCACACCCTCGGACAGGGTCGGGCCCGGAAGGATCGCGTTCACCGTGACGCCGGTGCCGGCCAGGGTCTCGGCCAGTCCGCGCGACACCGCCAGCTGCGCGGTCTTGCTCATGCCGTAATGGACCATCTCGGCAGGAATCTGCACGCCCGACTCGCTCGACACGAACTGGATGCGGCCCCAGCCACGCTGTGCCATGCCCTGCGCGTAGTGGCGCGACAGGCGCACGCCACTCATCACGTTGACCTCGAAGAAGCGCTGCCAGTCCTCGTCCGGAATGTCGAAGAACGCCTTCGGCTCGAAGATGCCGAGGTTGTTCACCAGGATGTCCGCCTCGGGCATCACGGCGATCAGGTGGGCCGCGCCTTCGGTGGTACCGAGGTCGGCGGCGACGCCGCTGAGCTTGGCGTCCGGCTGCGTCGCGCGGATGGCGGAGAGCGCCTCGTCGACACGTGCCTGCGTGCGGCCGGTGATGACGACGTGGGCGCCGGTGCCGGCCAGGCCCTTGGCGATAGCCAGGCCGATGCCGGCGGTGGAGCCGGTGACGATGGCCGTACGGGAGGACAGATCGATGTGCATGAGGGAGCTCCGGTCGGGGAGGAGAAGCAGGTGCGGGTCAGCCGGTCATCGCGGTCGCCGGGATCACGGGCGGAAAACGTCGACGTGGGTGCCCTGCCGGCGCTTTCAAGCGAGTGGCGGCGCATCCGTCCGTTGCTCTATGCTCGCGCCCCGGCGTCGCAAGCCGCCTCCGGGTCCGCGGAAAGGGTTCAACCCACTTGTCGCACGCTTGCCACCATCAACCTTTGTGCAGCCGGGATTGCGGACCTTCGGCGCTGATTGCATGGAGGTTGTCATGAACGAGCTTCCCGCCCGTCCACACCTGGACCACCTGAAGAAGCAGGCCAAGGCCCTGCTCGACGGCACCCGCCGCCGCGATCCCGCCGCGCTCGAACGCGTCCGCCTCGCGCTGCCCGCCGCCGCCAGTCACGACCACGCTGCGATCGCCGCGATGGACCTGCGCCTGCACGACATGCAGTCCTGCGTGGCACGCGAATACGGCTTCGAGTCGTGGACGCAGCTGAAGGATTACGTCGCCCTGCAGGCCGTTTCGGCCGACACCGCCGTGCGTCGAGAGCAGTGGCAACGCTGGACCTTCGGTCACGGTTACCAGCCGGCGAAGCCTCGCTTGGCCGAACGTCTGTTGCGCGAGCATCCGCGGCTGCTGGATGACGATCCGGTGCTGGCCTGCGCGATCGGCGACGTCGCCGTGGTGCAGGCGGCGATCGCCGCCGATGCGGCGTGGGCCAACAGCGCGCGGGCCGGCAACGGTATGACGCCGCTGGTCTGCGCCACTTTCTCGGCGCTGGTCACCCTGCCCGGGCGGGCCGCCGGCATCCGTACCTGCGTCGACCTCCTGCTCGATGCCGGCGCCGACCCGGACGTGCGCTGGCACGACCCGCAACTGCCCGACGATCTGCTCAGCGCGCTGTACGGCGCCGCCGGCCGAAACCATGACGTGGCCATCACCACGCGCCTGCTGCAGGCGGGTGCCGATCCCAACGACAACGAGTCGCTGTACCACGCCGCCGAAGTGGCCGACCCCACCCTGGTGCGCCTGCTGCTGGAGGCCGGTGCCCGCGTCACCGGCTGCAATGCGCTGTTCCGCGCGCTCGATGGCGAACGGCCCGAGACCGTGCGCCTGATGCTCGCCCACGGCGGCGATGCCAACGAGCCCGGGCCTAACGGTTGTCCGTTGCTGCACGCGATCCGACGCCGCCGCTCGCCCGAGGTGATCGGCATCCTGCTCGATGCCGGTGCCGACCCTTCCGTGCGCAATGCCCACGGCGTCAGCGCGCTGCGCCTCGCCCGCTGCCTGGGACTCGACGACGTGGCCGAACGGCTGCTGCAGGCCGGGGCCGCACCGGAGGCCCCGAGCCCATCCGACGCGCTGCTCGCCGCCTGCGCCCGGGCCGACCGCGCCACCGTCCGGCGCCTGCTGGATAACGAGCCCGGAATGATCGACCAGCTGCACCCGATGGAGCTGCGCCTGCTGCCGGAACTGGCGGCCAGCGGCCAGGACGAGGCGGTCCGCGTCATGGTGGAAGCAGGCTGGCCGATCGCCACCCGCGGCGGCGACATCGACGGCAGCGCGCTGAACTGGGCGGTGTTCCGCGGCAACGCCCCGCTGGCCGACTTCCTGCTCGCGCATGGCGCGCACTACGACGAGCGCCACGGCTACAACGACAACGTCTACGGCACGCTCAGCTTCGCCTCGCAGGCACAGACCACGCCCGGCGGCGACTGGCTGGGCTGCGCCCAGGCGCTGATCGACGCCGGCTCGCCGCTGCCCGAAACGCAATACGCCTTCCCGGAAGACATCGAGACATATTTCCGCGAACTGCGTCGGCCCAGCCACTGAGCGGCTCTCCCTGAAACAAAAGGCCCGGCGAACTTGCCGGGCCTTCTTTACCGAGAACCGGTACCGCCCTACCCAGGCAGTCGCAACGGGGCTTGCTGCACCGGCGCGATCGTTGGCTGCGCAATCTGCAGAGCGGCCGTCGAGTGCTCGAGACCGAGCTGCTCCCAGGTGCGGCTGCTCTGCGCGACCGTAGTCCGCACCGCTTCGCCAGTGTCGACCTGGGCAATCCGCTTGAGCGGCGAGCGCACGTCACCCTGCACCGCGAAAGCACGCGACGCGTCCTCGCTGAGCTCCACATGGTGGATCGCGCTCATGCCATCGCGGCACGCCGCGACGCAGAGCGCTGCGGCCAGATTGTCGCTGCGCTGATCGGGCTCGCGGCCGTGTCGCGCGTCCAATGCCAGGACGGCCGTGTAGGCCTGCTCATAGAGCGCATGCCCCGGATGCGCCACGTCCTTAAGACCGGGCGCCAGGACCGGTTCGATGGGCGCGGGCGGCGTGTAAACGTGGGTCTGGATCGTATGATCGAGATGCGCCTGGGAGGGAGGCTGCGTACTCTTGTCGGCATAGGGCATGGGCCGGGTATCCGGTCCGAGATCGATGCCGTTCTCCGCCATGATCCGCGGATCCAGGTGCAGCTGCGCAAGGTTCAGACTCATCTCGTGGGCTGGCGCCGTGTGTCCCGCCGCCTGCGGATTGTAGTGACGCTCGTAGGTCGCGGCGACGCCGACGGCATAGGCACCGTAGTAGTTGGCGTAGTCGGAATTGCCGTTATGCCCCAGGCCGCCGGAACGGTCGAAATAGTTCCGCCCCATGCCCTCGATGTTGTGCGCGGTCGCCGGCATGGTGAGATCGGCGTTGACCGTGAGATTCGGCTTCATCGCGTAAGTCGGTGGAAAGTGGGAGCGGTCCACGTCGATGAAGTCGTCCATGCGCCCCGGGTTGCGGGCATAGACGTCAGCCAGCGTCGGCGCCGGTCGCTTATGGTCGGCGGCCTCCTGACGGGCAGCGCTGACGATAGCGTTCCAACCGGAAATCTCGGCGCCTGCTTCGTCGCACCGATTGGCCGCGATCAGCCTGCCGATCGGTGCCGTGTAATCGTGATCGTGGCCCGGCGACTGCGCGACGACGGCCAGCTCGTGCGTGAAGGTGGTCTGTGCCTGTGCCGTGGCGGCTGCGTTGAAACCGTGCTGCAGCTCGTGTCCCAGCACGAACGTGGGTTCGCCGCGGTCGAAATGGCCACCGGCCGGAGCGGAAAGCATCCCCAACGGCAGACGCATCTCGTGCGCATCGCGGTTGTACTCCCCGCCCGCATGAGGATTGTTCAGCGGAACGATGCGCTGCAGGTGGCCCTGTGCCACGGCATCGTTCACTTCCCGGGTCAGGGCGGGCGATGCGACGATGGTCGCCTGAAGGTTGGCCAACTGCTCTGCGGTGACGCCGGACTGATTCCCGAAGGCATCGACCACGGCCTGGGCCTGGGCACTCAACGGCATGATCGGTCTCCTTACCGAATCAGGACCTTGTCTACGCAGATCGGGCCGGTCGGCGCGCCACGATCAGAGCGGGGCGTCCGCGGATAGACCTCCACCCGCATGCCTGGCCGCTCGAAGTAGTCGAACAGCCAGCGGCTGTGCTCTCCGTGCGACGCATGACGGGTGAACCCCATACCCAGCAGGGCGTCCGCGAAGTGCGCGAAGTCCGGCTCACAGGCCCCCTCCGGCGAAGCACTCTTCCCCGGGATGGGAGAGAAGCTGAGGTTCACCTGCGGTCCGGCGCCCCCTGCATCCTTTCGTTCGACACTGAACGCCCAGTTGCCAGGCAACGCCTGGCCGTAGCCATAGTGGTCGGGAGACACCGACTGAATATCCACCCCCATGGCTTCGTGCATGGATTCCGGTGTGATGTCCTGCAACGTCCGCGTGGCGCGGATCAAGTCCAGGAAGCGTTCCATGGCCTGCTGCGCGCTGAGTTGCACGCGAGTGGGATCGGACGTGGCCGGCGTGGTCATCGGATGTGTCTCCATGGCGTGTTCCGGATGCGGCTTTGGCGCTGCCGGCAACCCGCGGCAAGCGCCCAGCATGGTCAGGATCATGACGAGGGGAATAACGCCCGCACAGGCAGGTATTCCTTTGGAACGGACGGGCCTGGAAGCTGAAAGGCACCGCGAAGCAGGCATGTCGATCTCCCTTCAACGAAGGCGACCGCGGGAGGGCCGCCACAACTGCCTTGTTCGACGCCGGACGCAAACCCGGACACCGGCAATGCACCACAAGCTTCCTGTGTGGACGACGAGCGACAAGCATATCCCTGTCGGGAAGCCATCCGCGATCGGCGTGCATCCAATTTTGTGAGAGCCATCGCCGATCGGGAAGCCTGCCTGACTACCCGCAAGCGGGTCGGGCGATATGCAACGCCGACACACTCCGCATTCGGTAGTCGGAGGCGACGCCGGGTCTGCATGGAGCCTGTCTGCGTAGACGGAAGACTCATCAAAGATGCGGTGCCCCACCGCAGCCACCCCGTCATGCAGCGACTCAGCCTAGCCGATCCCGCGCCGCGTCGATCAGCGCACGCAGCTTGGGCGCTTCCGATGCGCGCTGCGGGAAGTACAGGAATAACCCCGGCTCCTCGATCGCTGTCTTCGGCAGCACCGGCACCAGCCGACCGTCGCGCAGGTGGTCGGCGACCAGCGGTTCGAACAGGTAGGCGATACCCACGCCGGCCAGCGCCAGATCGACGGCGAACAGCGAATCGGACACGCGCGCCGTGCCGCGCACCGCCACCGTCACGTCCTTGCCGCGCTCGCGCAGCTCCCAGGCATAGGTGCCGCCGGTGCTGGCCTGGCGGTAGTTGATGCAGTTGTGCGCCTGCAGATCGGCCACGCGTGCCGGCGTGCCGCGCGACGCGAGATAGGCCGGCGCCGCCACCATGACCGCCTTCACCGGCGGGGTGAGCCGCACCGCCACCATGTCCTCGGCCACCATCTCGCCCAGTCGCACGCCGGCGTCGTAGCCCTGCGCGACGATGTCGGTGAGCGCGTCGTCGCAGGTCACGTCGACGACCAGGTCCGGGTGGCGCGTGGCCAGCGTCGCCACCAGCTCGGTCAGCGCCATCGGCAACGCCACGCGCGGCGCGTTGATGCGCAACGTGCCACTGACCACGCCCTTGAGCGCACGCGTCGCCTCGCTGGCTTCGGCCAGTTGCCGCAGCGCCGGCAAGGCGCGGGCAAAGAAATCCTCGCCCGCTTCGGTGAGTGCCACGCTGCGCGTGGTGCGGGCGAACAGCGGCGACTTCAGCCGGTCCTCGACCAGCCGCACGGCGTGACTCATCGCCGACGGGCTCATGCCGAGCTCTGCCGCGGCCGCGGCGAAGCTGCGCCGCCGAGCCACGGCGGCGACCACCGGAAGATGGGTCAGGACATCGCGATCCATTGCTGCACGATATCGAATAACCCATGCGGAAAAAACCGGATTATCAAACAGTTCCCCGGCGCGCATCGTGTCTCCCGAAGGCACCACCCCGGCGCCGCATCAGGAGCATCCCCATGGCAACGTCCCAGGTCTGGTTCATCACCGGCGCATCCAGCGGCTTCGGCGAGGCCTTCGCCCGGTACGCGCTGACACAGGGTCACCGCGTGGTCGCCACCGCGCGCGACACCGGCAAGATCGCCGCCCTCGCGGCGCTGGCACCCGAACGCGCGCTGGTGCAGCCGCTCGACGTCACCCGCGACGGCGACGCCGAAGCCGCCGTAGCCGCGGCGGTCGCGCGCTTCGGCCGCATCGACGTGCTGGTCAACAACGCCGGCTACGGCATCGTCGGTGCGGTGGAGGAAACGCCGGTCGCCGAACTGCGAGCGCAGATGGAGACCCATTTCTTCGGCGCCGCCGCAGTGATCCGTGCCGCCCTGCCGCAGCTGCGCAGCCAGCGCGCGGGAGCCATCGTCAATATCTCGAGCATGGGCGGGCAGCTGTCCTTCGCCGGGTTCGGCGCCTATTCGGCGAGCAAGTTCGCGCTGGAAGGTCTGTCCGAGGCACTGGCCGCCGAGGTCGCACCATTCGGCATCAAGGTACTGATCGTCGAGCCCGGCGCGTTCCGCACCAACCTCGCCGGTGCATCGATGAAGCACATGCCCGAGCTGGATGCCTACCGCGACACCGTCGGCGCCACCCGCACGTTCGCCCACGCCATGCATGCCACCCAGGCCGGCGACCCGGCGAAGGCTGCCGCTGCGGTCGACCGGGCCCTGCGTGCCGCACAGACGCCGCTTCGCCTGCAGCTGGGCCAGGATGCGCTGGACGCGGTGCGCGGCCACGCCGAGCAGCTGTTGTGCGATCTGGCGGCATGGACACCGGTCGGCGCGGCGACGGCGTTCGACGAAGCCGCCGCCTGAACCGGATGCTTCACGGGAGGCGCATCGCCTCCCATGAGTCATGACCTGTGCCACATCCGCCCGCCGATCGCGCCCATCTACCCTCAGCGGCGCCCGGAACGACCTTTCCGCTCGAGGGATCACGCCATGGCCGACCCGCAACGCGCTCCGCTGCACGATCCGCCGCTGAGCCCGCGACTCAAGCTGGCCGGCCTGTGGGCCTCGCTGATGTTCTGCTACGTCTACGGCGACTACTTCGGCCTGTACGTGCCGGGCAAGCTCGGCGGGATGCTGGCCGGGCGGATGGCACCGCTCGGCGCGGTCACGCAAGGCGTGCTGCTGGGCACCTCGACGATGATGGCGATCCCGGCGCTGATGGTCTGCGCCGTCCTGCTGCTGCCTGCCGCCCTGGCTCGCTGGTCCAGCGTGCTGCTCGGACTGGCCTATACCGCGATCATGCTGATGACGATGGCGGGCGCCTGGCAGTTCTATATCTTCCTTGGCGTGATCGAGGTGCTGCTCTCGCTGGGGATCGTATGGGCTGCGTGGCGCTGGCCTCGGCGCGGCCCCGCGACGCCCTGATCGCAACGTCTCGCATCCGCACCGGGAGCCCTCGCATGGCCATGGACGACAACGACCGGTCCACCCGCCGGCTCGCCCGCGCAGCGGGTGCGGCCTACCTGGTCAACGTGATCGCCGGCATCTTCAGCCTGATGGTCGTGCCGTCGATCACCGGCGGCCACGGCGATCCAGCAGCCACCGTGCAGAACATCCTGGCGCACGAATCGCTGTACCGCGCCGGCATCGCCGCCGGCCTGTTCTGCTACGTCGAGTTCCTGCTGCTGCCGCTGCTGCTGTACCGGCTGCTCGGCGCGGTGAACCGCAACGCCGCCGCGCTGATGGTGGTACTGGCGCTGGTGAGCGTGCCGCTGTCGATCGCCTCGCTGACGCACAAGCTCGACGTGCTTGCCCTGCTCGGCCATGCGGCCTGGCTGCACGCGTTCGATGCCGGGCAGTTGCAGTCGCAGGTGATGCTGCAGTTGTCGGGCTATGCCAGCGCTGTGCTGGTCGCGCAGGTCTTCTGGGGCCTTTGGCTGATCCCGTTCGGCTGGCTGGTAGTGCGCTCCGGGCAACTGCCCCGGTTGCTCGGCTACCTGCTGATGCTGGGCGGCCTGTCCTACGTCGCGGACTTCGCCGGGCAGGTGCTCGTCGCCGGCTACAACGACATGGACTTCGTCGGCTATGTCACGCTGCTGGCCGCGCTGGGCGAAATCGGCACCTGCCTGTGGTTGCTGGTGATGGGTGCGAAGGCGCCACGCCCATCGGCCTGACGACACGTCTTCCCGGAAAAAGCCACCACCCGGTCCGGCCGGCTCCACGGAACCGGCGCATGCTGCGCCTTTCCTTCCTGTCCGGTGCCCCCTGATGAAGCTGCCACGCCTGGCCCTGTTCGCCCTCTTTGCCCTGTGGGGCATGGCCGTCCACGCCACCGTCTGGCAACCGGGACACGGACTGAAGCAGCAACCGGTCTGGCCCGGCCCGCCACCGGGGGCGCAGGCGCTGCCCGGGCCCGAGTCGGTAACCCAGGTGACCAGCGAGCTGGTGGCCGGCAAGCCGTGGCAAGCGATCCACAACGTGTCCCGACCGACCTACACCGTGTACCCGCCGAAGGGGAAGAACACTGGCGCCGCCGTGGTGGTGTTCCCAGGCGGCGGCTTCGAGATCCTGGCGATCGACCTGGAAGGCTCCGAGGTCTGCGACTGGCTCACCTCGCGCGGCATCACCTGCGTGCTGTTGAAGTACCGCGTGCCGGGCCTTCCGTACGACTGGCACTGCGACTGTCGTGCGCACAACTTCGCGATACCGACACCAGCCCTGCAGGACGCGCAGCGCACGATCCGCCTGGTGCGCCAGCACGCGTCGGCCTGGCACATCGATACGCACCGGATCGGCGTGCTCGGCTTCTCCGCCGGCGGCTACCTGGTGGCGCAGGCAAGCACGAACTACGACCTGCCCGTGTACAAGCCGCTCGACGCCGCCGACACGTTGAGCGCCCGCCCGGACTTCGCCATCGCGGTCTACCCCGGACACCTCGCCGCACCGGACGGCTTCAACCGCAACGTGCCCGTTAACAGGCGCACGCCACCGACCTTCATCGTGATGGCCGAGGACGATCACGTCGACGGCGTGGAGCAGGCGCAGGCCTACTACAACGCGCTGAAGGAAGCCGACGTGCCGGTGGAGATGCACCTGTACGCCCACGGCGGCCACGCCTTCGGCCTGCGCCCGACCAGGCTGCCGATCACCCACTGGCCAGCGTTGGTGGAGACGTGGCTGGTGACCGAGGGCGTGCTGTCGCCCTGATCACCTGCCGCCATCCGATACCCGAACCCGCCACGACCGAGGTCGACAGGATGAAAACCCCGACGCTGCTGCTGTCCGCCCTGCTCGCCCTCGTCGGCGCCACCCTCCATGCGACCACCTGGCAGCCAGGCCCCGGACTGGAACAAGTACCGATCTGGCCGGGCGAAGTGCCCGATGCCCTGCCCCACCCGCCGCCCGAATCGGTCGGCTCCGACTGGCCGAAGGTCAGCCACGTCAGCGTACCGACGATGACGCGCTATCCGCCAAAAGCGCACAACACCGGCGCGGCGGTCGTGGTGTTTCCCGGCGGCGGCTACCAGATCCTGGCGATGGACCTTGAAGGCACCGAGATCTGCGACTGGCTCACCTCGAGGGGCATCACCTGCGTGTTGCTGAAGTACCGCGTGCCGAATTCCGGCCCCACCTGGGTCGACAACCACCGCTACTACCCCAAGGTGCAGACCGCGCTGCAGGATGCGCAGCGCACCCTCGGACTGGTCCGCGAACATGCGGCCGAGTGGGGTGTCGACCCGCACAAGGTCGGCGTGATCGGCTTCTCCGCCGGCGGCCACCTGGTCGCCGCGGTCAGCACCCACTTCCAGCACCGCACCTACACGCCGGTGGACGCTGCCGACCGGCTTTCCAGCCGCCCCGACTTCGCCCTGGCGATCTACCCCGGCCACCTGTGGGCTCACGAGGACGAGGACCGCGCCACCCGCAACGGGAACGATCTCAGCCTGCGTCCGGACATCCACCCCACCGCAGACACCCCGCCGACCTTCCTCGTGATGGCGGAGGACGACCACGTCGACGGCGTGGAACAGGCACTGGCCTACTACGTCGCCCTTCACGAGGCCGGCGTGCCGACGGAGATGCACCTGTACGCGCAAGGCGGCCACGGCTTCGGCCTGCGCAAACCCAACCTGCCGGTCGGGCGGTGGCCGGAGCTGGCGGAGCGGTGGCTGCACGCGATCGGGGTGCTTCCGCACTGAAGACGGCGCCGGGTGAAGCTACGCCGTGGAGCCGCCCGGACCGGATTCGTCAGGGCTGCTCCGGCACCCGCACATAGATGGACTCGAGGCGGTCCGACTCGTCGTAGAGGCGCAGCGTGTCGTGCTTCAGCCCGAGGACGCGGAACCGTAGCGTGCCAACTCCATCATCCGGTGATTCGACGATCAGCCTGCAGTCGACCAACTTCCAGCTCGCGCCCGTGATGTCGGGCCGCTGATGCAGCCATGAATCGAGCACGCGCCTGCCCGCCTCGACCTGCAGGGAAAACTCTTCGAAGAAGCCTGCGTTGCCACGCTGGTGCCACGCACCTATCAGCGCCTGTTCCGCAGCGGGGTAAGCCTCCGCTGCATGCGCCGGGCCAAGCACCGCCGACAACATCAGGATGGCAACGATCGGTTTCATGGCTCGCCTCACCTCGGTTGGGCCGCGCAGCGGCTCCGTCGGGGCGGAAACGCAGTGCCTCAGCTCCACCACTCGCACAAAGAATAGCCGGGGCCAGCGGCGATCGACCCGGTCGGATCATCGCTACCGGAACGACCGCCCCGCCGGAAGAGTAGGCTAGGACGTTGCCGCGACCGGCGGCGACCGCCATCCATCCTGTCGACAAGGAGGAGCCTGCCATGCAACCGCAGGACAAGGAACGCGCCATCGCGCTGCTCAACCGCATCCTCGAACTCGAACTGGCCGGCGTGGTGCGCTACACGCACTACGCACTGATGATCTACGGCTACAACCGCATCCCGATCGTCAGCTGGCTGTCCGGCCAGGCCGACGAGAGCCTGCTGCATGCGCGGCGTGCCGGCGAGCTGATCACCCAGTTCGGCGGCCATCCGTCGCTCGGCATCGGCCCGCTGCTGGAGACCCACCAGCACGACATCGGGCCGATCCTGCGCGAATCGCTGGAGCACGAGAAGCTGGCGCTGGCGGCCTACTACGAGCTGCTGGATCTGGTGGCGGGCAAGTCGGTGATGCTGGAGGAATACGCGCGCGAACTGATCGCTGCCGAGGAACTGCACGCCGGCGAGGTCAACAAGATGCTGCGCAAGCCCGGCGATATCGCCGAGTTCACCGGCTGACGGTCGCTTCGCCGTCGCGTCCGCGGCGACGGCAATCGGGCCGCATGGTGGCGCGGCGGAAGCGTAAGTCGCGCCCCCGCCCCGCAAGCGAAGCGGACCGGGGGTAAGGAACGCGATCGTCGCTAGAACGAGAACCGCGCTGACATGCCCGCGCCATAGTCGGGGCTGCCATCCGCAAACCCGCCCAGCACGTACCCACGCAGCCCCCAGTGCTCGCTGACCTTGTGGTTGAAGTAGAGCGTTGCTTCGCGGCGCGCGTAGGCGGTGTCGGCAGCGCGCTCCTGGTAGAACAGATACAGCCCCGCGCTGTCGCCCTGGCCAAACGCATGGTCGATCCCTGCATTGGCGCTCCAGACATTGTTCAACCGGATATAGCTGGAGCTGCCGAAGTCGGTATAGGCCACGCCGCCGAAGGCCGTCCATGCCGCGCCCAGTGTCTTGTAGAGGTCGACGGCGCCGGTGTAATCGCTCTTGCCCGTTCCCAGTCCCTTGTCGGCGCTGGCCGTGCCGAACTTGATCCTGCCGGTGAGATCCAGGCCGAAACCCGCATCCCGGTTCTCGATGGCGTGGTACGTCGCCTGTGCAACCACGTCGCCGATGCCTGATGCCGTGCCGGAGAGCGTCGTGGAGGGTGTGGTCACCACGGCGCCGGCACCGCCGCGGCCACGTCCGCGCCCCTGCGGATTGGTGTTGCTGACGACGCCGATGCCCGGAATGACATTCGCGGGCCCCGACACGTGCAGATACGGCACCGTGAGGCTGGCCGACCATGCGCTGCCCTTGTAACCGACGCTCAGCGGGACATCCCAGATGTTCGTGCGGGTGTCCAGCCCGTACTTGCCGCTGCTGTAGTCCGCACCGATCCTGACATAGGGGCTGCCTTCATCGGCCGCGCTCGCCAGCGGAGCCGCGCCAGCGAGCAGGCCGGCGATGAGAGTCAGATGGATTGCCTTGCCGTATTTCATGACGGGAGTCCTTCTTCTTATGGGTAGAGGAGCGGGGCATCTAATTGCGTGCTTCCATGGCGCGGCTCGCGCAGGACGAACTCGTGCACAGGAAGCCCGCATGCAGAAGTTAGTGACCGGCGAACACGTGCCTTTGATCGATATCAAGATGCACGGATGTCGGCTTCCTAGACTTCCCCTGCCGCGACATGCCGCGGACATCCACCCGATCAACCGAGGACCGTCACCATGCGCATCTCCACCATGTCCGTTCTGGGTGCCTCGCTCGCCCTGGCCCTGGCCTCTTCCGCCGTCACGGCCCAGAACCGGGGCGGCAATGCACCGCGCACATCGCAACCGACGACCGCCCCCAGGGGCGACCAGTTGCACACGCAGGATCGCCTGAAGGACCAGGACAAGCTCCACGACATGGACAAGCTGAAAGACCAGGACCGCCTGAAGGATCAGGACAAGCTGCACGACCAGGACAAGCTCAAGGACCAGGATCGCCTGAAGGATCAGGACAAGGATCAGTTGAAGGATCAGGACAAGGACCAACTCAACGACCAGGACAAGCTGAAGGACCAGGACCGCCTCCACGATCAGGACGGCCAGTCGATCTGAGCGATCGATGCACGGCTCGGAGTGACGGCTTCCGCAGCATGTCCGGAAGGCGGAACGCCGCACTCCCTCCCGACCCCGCGCTGCGCCCCGGTGCATCTGGCGGGATGAGCCGGGGCCCGAACCGTGCCGGACCGCGAACCCGGAGGGCCGATCGATCGAAGCGGTGAAGCCCGCCCGACCCGGGAAACGAACAAGAGCGGACATCCGTTTTCGCGCGTGATGCGTAACGCGCCCATGCGCCGCAAACCCGATCTCCCCAGCAAGACCTGTCTCACCTGTGGGCGCCCGTTCGCATGGCGCAGGAAGTGGGCGCGCGTCTGGGACGAGGTGCGCTACTGCAGCGAACGCTGCCGGCGGCACCGGGCAGGTGCCGCTCCTGTGCCGGAGCCTGGCCGATGACCTGCCTGCGGCTGGTCCTGGGCGACCAGCTCAATGCCCGGCACGGATGGTTCCGCAGTGTGGACGGGAACGTCGTCTACGTGCTGATGGAAGTGCGCAGCGAGACCGACTACGTGCGTCACCATGCGCAGAAGGTGCTGGGCATCTTCGCGGCGATGCGGCGCTTCGGCGATGCACTGGAGAAGGCCGGGCATCGCGTCGAGTACCTGCGCATCGGCGATGCGCGCAACCGGCACAGCTTCGCCGCCAACCTGCCCTGGCTGATCGAGCGATACGGCGCGACGCGGCTGGAGCGGATGGAGGCGGACGAATGGCGGGTGGAGCAGGCGCTGGACGAAGCCTTCGCTGCCAGCGCCCTGCCACACGCGACGGTGAGCGCCGAGCACTTCCTGCTGGAGCGCGCCGACGCGGTGAAGCGCATGGAGAAGAAAGTGCCGCGGATGGAGTTCTTCTACCGCGAGCTGCGGCGGCGCGACGGCATCCTGCTGGAGCCGGACGGCTCGCCGCGCGGCGGGCGCTGGAACTACGATGCGGAGAACCGCGAGAAGTGGCCGGGCGATCCGCCGGCGCCGGCGTGGCCCTGGCACAGGCACGACCTGGGCGCGCTGTGGGAAGAGATCGTTGCAGCCGGCGTGCAGACGATGGGCGAGCCGTCGGCCGAAGCCTTCGGCTGGCCGCTGAGCCGGCGCGAGGCGCAGGCGTGGCTGCGCGATTTCGTGGCGCACCGCCTGCCGCACTTCGGCCGGTTCCAGGACGCGATCAGCGGGGCATCGCCCACGCTGTTCCATGCGGGCCTGTCGTTCGCATTGAACCTGAAGATGCTGCACCCGCGCGAGGTGATCGACGCGGCGCTGGAGGCGTTCGAGCGCGGCGAGGTGGAGCTGGCCGCGACCGAGGGTTTCGTGCGGCAGATCCTCGGCTGGCGCGAATACGTGCGGGCGATCTACTGGGCGCGGATGCCCGGCTACGCCACGCTCAACGCGCTGGGCGCGGAGCGCCCGCTGCCGCGCTGGTACTGGGATGCCGACACGAAGATGGCCTGCCTGCGCGCGGCGATCGGCCAGTCGCTCGAGCTGGGCTACGCGCACCACATCCAGCGGCTGATGGTCACCGGCAACTTCGCCCTGCTCGCCGGATGCGATCCGGACGAGGTGGACCGCTGGTACCTGGGCATCTACGTCGACGCCTTCGAATGGGTGGAACTGCCGAACACCCGCGGCATGAGCCAGTTTGCCGACGGCGGCGTGCTGGGCAGCAAGCCGTACAGCGGATCGGCCGCCTACGTGAACCGTCAGTCGGACCACTGCAAGGGCTGCCACTACCGCCACACGCTGCGTCACGGCGAGCGCGCCTGCCCGCTCAACAGCCTGTACTGGCACTTCCACGCGCGCCATCGCGAGCGCTTCGCGCGCAATCCGAGGCTGGCGATGGCGTACCGCAGCTGGGAGCGGATGGACGCCGACGAGCGCGCGGCCACACTGGCGCAGGCCGAAACCTACCTGGCCGATCTCGACGCCCTGTAGGCGGGCCGCGGGGCTACTTCGCAGCGCGCAGGCTGGAGCGGCGCACGGTGAGCTTCACCGGCAGGATGGTGCTCTCCACCTTTTCGCCGCGGATCATCCGCAGCAGCGCGTCGACCAGCATCTCGCCGGCCTGGCGGGTGTCCTGCTGCACGGTGGTCAGTGCCGGATTGACGAAGCGCGCCATCGGGATGTCGTCATAGCCGGTCACGGCCACGTCCTCGGGCACCTTCAGCCCGTGCTCGTCCAATGCACGCAGGGCGCCGAAGGCGATCAGGTCGCTGGCGGCGAACACGGCATCGAACGGCACGCCGCTGGCGATCAGCTGCCGGGTGGCTTCGTAGCCGGACTGCTCGGTGGTCTCCGCGTCCACCTGCAGCGCCGGATCGACCTCGAGGCCGGCCTCGTCCAGCGCCTCGGCGAAGCCAAGGTAGCGATCCTGGAATTCCGGGAAATGGTTCGACGCGTCGCCGATGAACGCGATATTGCGGCAGCCCTGGGCGAGCAGATGCTCGCCGATCGCGCGGCCGCCGTGGTGGTTGTCGCAGCCGATCGACACGTCCGGCTGGTCCGGCAGCACCGCGCCCCAGCGCACCGACTTGGTGCCCTGCGCGGCCAGCGCGGCGAGGCGGTCGCGGTAGGCCAGATAATCGCCGTAGCCGAGCAGGATGATGCCGTCGGCCTTCTTGCTGTCGGCGTAGTCGGCGTGCCAGTCGCGCGAGAACTGCTGGAACGAGATCAGCAGGTCGTAGCCCTGCTGCGCGCAAGCGCGAGTGATCGAGCCGAGCATCGAAAGAAAAAACGGATTGATGTGCGAATCGTCGGCCGTCGGGTCCTCGAAGATCAGCAGCGCCAACGTGCCGGAGTGCTGCGTGCGCAGGTTCGAGGCGTTCTTGTCGACCTTGTAGTTGAGCTGCTTGACCGCCGCCTCCACGCGCCGCCGGGTTTCCTCGTTGACCAGCGGGCTGCCGCGCAGGGCGCGCGAGACGGTTGCCTGGGAGACACCGGCCAGATAGGCGATGTCGAGCGAGGTGATTTTTCCCTTCGTCGCCACGTTGGATTCGCGTTCGCTCTAGATTGGAATGGCCACTCGGGGCGGGGCCGGACGCGGAGCAATCCTAGCCGGTTTGCCGCGCAAGGTCGTGCCGCACTGCGGGGCTGCGGGACGTGTCGCCGATCACATCCCTGAACGCCCCATTCAAAAGGTAGCGAACGGATAACGCCGTGGTCACAGACCGCTGCTTAGATTGCGCCGCCCCACCCCCACGGAGTGACCGTCGTGCTCGCGCAGTATGTGTACCCCTCGCTGCTTGGCCTGTTCCGCATCATCCGCCACGGGCGGCGCTGGCGTGCGCTGCGCGAGTGCGAGGAGGTGGGGCGGTTCGAGTGCGAACAGGGGGCGCTGGCCGCGTTGCGCGAGGCCTATCCGCACGCCCGGCTCCCGGCGCGACTGGAGCGCTGGCGCTTCCTGCCGCAGATGGCGCTGGTGCACGCGCGCGCCACCGACGAAGACGAGGTGCACTGGCCGATGCAGGCCTGAGGCCACCCCTCATTCTGCCGCGTTGATCACCGCCAGGAAATCGCGTCCGTAGCGCTTGAGCTTCGCCTCGCCGACGCCGCTGATCGAGGCCAGCTCATCCTCGTTGCTGGGCATCGCCCGCAGCATCGCCAGCAGGGTCGCGTCGTGGAACACCACGTAAGGCGGTACGCCATGTTGTTTGGCCAGCTGAGAACGGGTGGCGCGCAGCGCGTCCCACAGCGGCTGTTCGTAGGCTTCGATGCCGATGCTGGCACCGGTGACCAGCTGGCTGTCACGACGCCGTCGGGTGCTGCGCACGGGCCGCGCATCCTCGCGCAGAAGCACCCGCTCGCCGCCGGTGAGTACGCCTCGACTCGCCGCCGTGAGCCGCAGTGTGCCGTAGCCCTCCGGATCGGTGGCCAGCAGGCCGGCGGCGAGCAGCTGGCGGAACACCGAGCGCCAGGCCTTCTCGTCCATGTCGGCGCCGACGCCGAAGGTGGTGAGCTTGTCGTGGCCGAGCTGGCCGACGCGCTCGCTGTCGATGCCACGCAGGATGTCGATGACGTGGCCCGAGCCGTAACGCTGGCCGCTGCGGTACACCGCCGAGAGCGCCTTCTGCGCCGGCACGGTGGCATCCCAGGTCTTCGGCGGCGACACGCAGTTGTCGCAATGCCCGCACGGCCCCTCGTAGGGCTCGCCGAAGGCACCGAGCAGCAGCTCGCGCCGGCAGCGGGTGGCCTCGGCGTAGGCCAGCAGCGACTCCAGTTTCTGCCGTTCGATCCGCTTGCGCTCGTCGGCCGATTCGGACTGGGCGATCATCTGGCTCATCGTCACCACGTCGGCCAGGCCGTAGATCATCCACGCCTCGGCCGGCAGGCCGTCGCGACCGGCGCGGCCGGTCTCCTGGTAGTAGCCCTCCATCGAGCGCGGCAGGTCCAGGTGCGCCACGAAGCGCACGTCCGGCTTGTCGATGCCCATGCCGAAGGCGACCGTGGCCACCATCACCACGCCCTCTTCGCGCAGGAACCGCTGCTGGTTGCGGGCGCGGTCGGCCGCCTCCATGCCGGCGTGATACGGCAGCGCCTCGAATCCGGCGTCGGCCAGCCAGGCGGCGGTCTCGTCCACCTTGCGGCGGCTGAGCGCGTAGACGATGCCGGACTCGCCACGATGGCCGTCGAGGAACTGCATCAGCTGCGTCCGCGGGTTGTGCTTGAGGCTGACCCGATAGCCGATGTTCGGCCGGTCGAAACTGGAGACGAACTGCCGCGCCTGCTGCAGCGCCAGCCGCTCGACGATCTCCTCGCGGGTGCGCGGGTCGGCGGTGGCGGTGAGGGCGATGCGCGGCACCTGCGGGAAGCGCTCGTGCAGCACCGCCAGCTCGCGGTATTCCGGGCGGAAATCGTGCCCCCACTGCGACACGCAGTGCGCTTCGTCGATGGCGAACAGCGCCACCTCGGTGCGTTCGAGCAGCCCGAGCAGGCGCGGCATGAGCAGGCGCTCGGGCGCCACGTAGAGCAGGTCCAGCTCGCCGGCCATGAGCTGGCGCTCGACCTCGCGCTGGGCCTCGCCATCCTGGCTGGAATTGAGGTAGGCCGCGGCCACGCCGGCTTCGTGCAGGGCGTCGACCTGGTCCTGCATCAGCGCGATCAGCGGCGACACCACCACGCCGGTGCCCTGCCGCACGATGGCGGGAACCTGGTAGCACAACGACTTGCCGCCGCCGGTAGGCATGAGGACCAGGGCGTCGCCACCCTCGATCACCTGCTCGACGATGGCCTGCTGGTGGCCGCGGAAACTGGCGTAGCCGAAGACGGACTGGAGGACGTGAAGCGGGGAGGCGGGCATCCGGGCGATGGTAGCAAACGGGTCAAGCCCGGCTGCCGGGTCCGGCCCCGCCGGTGCATCGGCGCCCGGCGCGTTCAGCCGCCGGGCATGCCCCACAGGGCGCGGTCGATGTTGGCGTCCAGGCCGAAGCGCGACAGCGGCACGCGGCCATTGACCACCTCCACGCCCTCGGCCTTCAGTCGCCGCACCTGCTCGCGGAAGCCCCGACTGCCCGGCGGCATGGCGATGTGCCCGCTGGCGCGCAGCACGCGGAACCAGGGCAGCTCGACGTCGTCCGGCACCTCGCCGAGCAGGCGACCGACCAGCCGCGCACGCCCCGGCAGCCCGGCGCGGGCGGCGATGGCGCCGTAGCTGGCCACGCGACCGGGCGGGATCGCGGCGATCGCGCTGTAGATGTGCTGCTGGGCGTCGGTCAGGGGCTCACGCGACGTAATCATGGCGGTCGTGTCACAGTAGGAGGAGATCCAGACTGCCACGGAAGCCTCCGCCATGCGTCACTTCGAAGCCGTCCGCTCGCACCTCGGTGCAAGGCACACGCTGCGCAACAACGACCCCTATCTGATCAGCTTCGACCTGTCGGTCGCCCCTGGCCGCCACCAGGGCATCTACCTGGCCGAGCTGGAAGACGAGGCGGACCGGCGTTTCCTTCGCATTTCCACGCCGATCGGCCCGCTGTCGGGCATCGACGCCCAGCGAGCACTGCGCTTCAACTGGGAGCAGCGCACCGGCTTCCTCGCCGTCGCCGACCTGGATGGCTCACCCTACCTGCACCTGTGCGAGAACCGGCCTTACGACCTGCTCGACGCCGCGGAACTGGAGCGGGTGATCCTGGAGTTGGGTACGCTGGGCGATCAGCTCGAAAGGGCCATCGCCGCCGAAGGCGACAGCCTCTGACCTGTGCGGTCTGAAACGAAGAGGGCCGGGATGCCTCACGGTGCCCGACCCTCGAGGCCATCGACCGTGGACTTCAGCCCCAGCCCTGCACCAGCCGTACCAGGGCGTAGGCCAGCAGGCCAGTGACCGGCAAGGTCAGGATCCACGACCACACCATGCGCTCGACCACGGTCCAGCGGATCGCGTTGAAGCGCTTGGCCGCGCCCACGCCCATGATCGAGGCGGACACGTTGTGGGTGGTGGATACCGGGATGCCCAGGGAGGAGGCGAACAGGATCACCGCGGCCGAACTGAACTCCGCCGCGAAGCCGTTGATCGGGTGCAGCTTGACCATCTTGTGGCCCAGCGTCTTGATGATCCGCCAGCCACCACCGGCGGTACCCGCCGCCATGGTCAGCGCGCACACCACCGTCACCCACACCGGCACCGCGAACGGATGGCTGGCATCGGTGGTGATGCGCAGGAAGCCGAGCCAGGCCGGCAGGTGATCGAACTGCCCGGCGCTGGTGGCGCCGGCCAGCGCCAGGGCGATGATGCCCATGCTCTTCTGCGCGTCGTTCATGCCGTGCGAGACGCCCATCGCGGCAGCGGAGAAGATCTGCGCCTTGCCGAACAGCGCGTTGACGAACGGCGTGCGGCCGAAACGGCGCAGGACGCCGGTGCGGTTGGCCAGCCAGGCGAACAGCGCGTAGAGCAGCCCCATCAGAGCGAAGCCGAGCACGAAGCCCATCAGCGGCGAGACCACCATCGGCACGATCACCTTCGGGATCACGCCGGCACCGTTCCACCAGTGGCTGCCGCCCTGCGACCAGATCACCGCATCGAACTTGCCGCCGGCTGCCGCCACCGCCGCGCCGACCAGGCCGCCGACCAGCGCGTGGCTGGAGCTGGACGGCAGGCCCAGCCACCAGGTGATGAGGTTCCACACGATCGCCGACAGCAGCGCGCAGACCAGCAGTTGCGGCCCGACGTCGACCACGTGGATATCGATCAGGCCCTTAGCGATGGTCACCGCCACCGCGGTGCCCCACAGCGCACCGACCATGTTCGTGACAGCGGCCATCAGCACCGCCTGCCCCGGCGTCAGCACCTTGGTCGCCACCACGGTGGCGATCGAATTGGCGGTGTCGTGGAAGCCGTTGATGTAGGTGAAGGCCAGCGCGATCGTCAGGACCGCGATCACCATGCCCAGCGTCATGTGCGGCTCCCCTGGGAACCCGGTTGGAAGGTCGACACGGCCGCGCCCTCAGGAGTTCTTCAGCACGATGGAGTAGACGACGTTGCCGACATCGCGGCACTTGTCGATCGCCTTCTCGATCAGCTCGAACAGGTCCTTTGCAAGCACCGCGCGCATCACGTCGGCGCCCTCGACGTAAAGCGTGCGGTAGGGATCGAGCAGCAGCTTGTCGCCCTCCGACTCCAGCGCCTGCAGGCGGTCCTGCAGCTTCTTCACCGGATCGATGCGCAGGCCGCGGCGCAGTTCGCCGATCATCTGCACCACCACCTCGGCGGAGCGCTCGAGTACCAGCGCGCGCTGGGCGAAGTCGACGCCGGCCAGCCGGTCGGCCACCACGGCGTAGCGCTCGGCGAACTTCTCCACCGTCTTGGGAATCTTGTACAGCGCCGCGTTGAGCGCCTCGATGTCCTCGCGGTCCAGCGCGGTGACGAAGGTGTTCACCAGCTCTTCGCTGATCTGCTGGGCCAGCGCCTTCTCGCGGGCACGGCTGGATGTGAAGGCCGCCATCACCGGGGCATGGTCGGCCTGGCTGACAAGCTCGCGCACGGCGCGGGCGCTGTCGCAGGCCGCTTCGGCACTCTGCTCGAGCAGGCCGTAGAAGCGGTCGCCTTTGCCGAACATCGCTTGCAGGGAGAACATCGGTGGCACCTTGGGTGGGTAAAATGACGTTTATGTTACAGGAGCGCGCAAGCCGGAGGAGCCGCCCACGGCCACGTGATCCCGGACCCCGCTGCCAATACACTGCGCTCATGGCTCCCTGTTCCCGGCACGCGCGATGCTGACCGAATTCGCGCTCGTCTTCGTCCTGTCCCTTTGCAATGGCTTCTTCGCGCTGTCGGAGATGGCCTTGGTCGCCTCGCGCAAGAGCCGCCTCAAGCAGATGGCCGATCGCAGCCGCCGCGCCCGCGTGGCGCTGCGCCATGCCGAGTCGCCGGAGCGGTTCCTGTCGACCGTGCAGGTCGGCATCACCCTGGTGATGCTGCTGACCGGCGCGCTGGCCGGCGACGCGCTGGGCGAGCACATTGCCGAGGCCCTGCACCGCGACCGCGCGGTCTGGCTGGAGCCCTACGCCCACGCGCTGGGCTTCGCGATCAGCTTCATCGTCATCTCCTTCGTGCAGATCGTGTTCGGCGAACTGGTGCCCAAGCGCCTGGCGCTGGCCGGCCCGGAGAGGGCGTCGATGGTGGTGGGCATGCCGATGCTGGTGCTCAGCCGGATCTGCTCGCCGTTCGTGTGGCTGCTCAATACCTGCAGCACGCTGGTGCTGCGGCTGCTGCGCGTCACCGACAAGGGCGGCGCGGCAGTGACCGAAGAGGAAATCCGGCTGCTGGTGGCCGAGAGCGCCGAACAGGGCGTGCTCGACGCCGACGAGCACAACATGGTCAACCGCGTGCTGCGACTGGGCGACCGCACCGTGGACAGCGTGATGACCCCGCGCATGCGCATCGCCTGGCTGGACATCGCCGCGCCGCTGCACGAGAACATGGCCGTGCTGCGCGAGACGCCGTACTCGCGCTATCCGGTCTACCGCGGAGACGAGAGCGACATCGTCGGCGTGGTCGAGGTGAAGAGCCTGCTGGCCGACCTGGGTCAGGGCAAGCCGGACCTGTTCCGGCGCCTGTCCAAGCCGCTGTACGTGCCGGCCACGGCGCGCGCGCTGGATCTGCTGGAGGAATTCCGCGACGCCGAGACGCCAATGGCGCTGGTAGTCGATGAATACGGCGACATCGAGGGCGTGGTCACCATCAACGACCTGCTCTCGGCGGTGGTCGGCGTGGCCCAGCTCGGCCACGGCAGCCCCGGCGAGGAGAGCTCGCCGATCGTCCGACGCGAAGACGGCAGCTGGCTGGTCGACGGCACCCTGTCCACCGACGACCTGCGTGAGCTGCTGCGGGTGGGCCCGCTGCCGGGCGAGGACGAACACGATTTCCGCACCGTGGCCGGCATGGTGATGACGGCACTGGGCCACATCCCGCAAGTGGGCGAGGTGTTCGAGTGGCGCGGCATCCGCTTCGAGGTCATGGACCTGGACGGCGCACGCATCGACAAGCTGCTGGTGGTGCCGCCCCCGCCCACCGACGGCCCCGACGACGACGCCACGCGCGGCGGCTGACGCGGCGGACCCGGGCCATGGGCGAGTCGCACGATGCACCGGCCGGCCACACCACCGCCACCCGGCTGCTGCGCCAGTCGATCGCCGGCCAGCCGGACACCCGGATCACCCTCGACACCCTGCTCGACCCGCTGCGCGAGCGTGCCTTCGGCGTGCTGCTGATCCTGTTGGCCATCCCGAACTTCATGCCCCTGGCAGTGGGGATCGGCGGCGTGATGGGTGCCGGGGTGATGGGCATCGGCGCGCAGATGGCGCTGGGTGCCACGCGGCCGTGGCTGCCCCGCTGGATCGGTCGGCGCCGGCTGGATCGAAGCCGGCTGCTGGCCCTGATCGACCGGCTCGATCCGGTGATGTCGCGGCTGGAGCGGGCCTGCCGGCCACGCCTGCCGGGCCTGCTGCGCCGACCATCGAGCCTGCTTTCGGGCGTCATGCTGATTCTGCTGGGCCTGATGCTGGCCCTGCCCCTGCCCTTCACCAACTACTTCTTCGGCGCGCTGCTGCTGGCGTTCGCGTTCGCCCTGATCGAGCGCGACGGCGCGGTGCTGATCGCCGCCTGGGCGTTGACGCTGGCCAGTGCCGGCGTGATCGCCGGGCTGGGCGAGGTGCTGATCCTGCTGCTTCGCGGCGGCGGCGCCTGACTCAATCGCGACCGCTCTGCCCGGCCAGCATCGCCATGCGCTGGGCGTCGGCGAAGATGCCGTGCAACACGCGCAGCTCGCGCTCGCTCATCTGCGCGCGCTGGAACAGCTTGCGCAGCCTGAGCATGATCGTGGTGGGCGTGCGGCCCTTGTGGAAGTCGATGTCGTCGAGCATCTGGGCGAGGTGTTCGTAGAAGCGCTCCATCTTCTCCGCATCGGCCGGCGGCTCCTCGTGCAGCGGCGGCGCCTCGGGCAGCTCGTCGCCGAGCATCGCCATGCGCAGCTCGTAGGCCATCACCTGCACCGCCTGCGACAGGTTGAGCGAGCTGAAGTCCTCCACGCTGGGGATGCGCACCATCGCGTGGCAGCGCGCCAGTTCCTCGTTCTCCAGGCCGGTGCGCTCGTTGCCGAACACCCACGCCACCTGCTCGCCGCGCGCGGCGGCGGCCAGCGCCTGGGCCACGCCCTCGCGCGGACTGAGTTCGGGCAGGTTCACCCCGCGCCTTCGCGCCGACAGGCCCAGCGCGAAGGTGCTGCCGGCCAGGGCGTCGACCAGACCCTCGTGCAGCCCGACCGCGCCCATCACGTCGTCGGCCCCGGCCGCCAGCGCGGTGGCCTCCGGATCCGGGAAGCGGTGCGGGGACACCAGGTCCAGCCGGGTGAAGCCCATGGTGCGGATCGCCCGCGCGGCGCTGCCGATGTTGCCCGGATGCGAGGTGCGCACCAGTACGAAGCGGAACAGCGGGGCGAGGTCGAGAGCGGACATGCGGAGGTCTTGGGGAGCGGAAACGGCCGCCTAGGATAGTCCAGCCGGCCGCCGAACCGCCCTGAGCCTGCCGCGAAGCCCCGCCTCTGCTAGAATCCGCGGCCGCTAACCCGTTCTTTTTACAAAGTCCCCGCCATGCCAAGACCCGCCGTCACCATCGCGGCGCGCGCCGCGCGCGCTGCAGGAAACATCATCCTGCGCTACATGAACCGCATCGACGGGCTGAACGTCGTCGAGAAGCAGCAGATGGACTTCGTTTCCGAAGTCGACAAGCTGGCCGAGGCGGAGATCATCAAGGAACTGCGCCGCGCCTACCCGGACCACGCCATCCTCGGCGAGGAGAGCGGCGCGATCGGCAAGGGCCCGATGCAGTGGGTGATCGACCCGCTGGACGGCACCCACAATTACCTGCGCGGCATCCCGCACTTCTGCGTGTCGATCGGCCTGCTCGAGAAGGGCGTGCCGACCTATGCCGTGGTCTACGACCCGCTGCGCGACGAGCTGTACACCGCCAGCAAGGGCGATGGCGCCTTCCTCAACGACCGCCGCATCCGCGTCAGCAAGCGCGACGACCTCGGCGGCGCGATGATCGCCACCGGCTTCCCCTATCGCCAGCGGGCGCACCTAGGACCGCAGCTGGACATGACCCGCGCGATCCTCGGCCAGGCCGAGGACATCCGCCGCTCCGGCTCGGCTGCGCTGGATCTCGCCTACACTGCCGCCGGTCGCTACGACGGCTATTTCGAGATCGGCCTGAAGCCGTGGGACATGGCGGCCGGTGTGCTGCTGGTGCGCGAAGCCGGCGGCCGCTACTGCGACTTCGCCGGCCGCGACGGCATCCCCGAGAGCGGCAACCTGATCGCCGGCAACCTGCACGTGGCCAAGGCGATGGTCGATGCCATCGGCGCGCAGGCCACGCCGACGCTGCTCAAGGCCTAGGCCAGCGGACATCCTTCATCGCCTCGCTGTCCTCGCCCAGGCGGGGACAACGGGCCGGCTGTGCCTCACCGATCCGGCGTGCCTGGATTTCGTTGCCAGGTAGCGCCCGGGAGGTATCGGGCGTCCCTGCGTCCACCCAGAGTCCCCCTGTGCCGCCGAGGCCGGATGGCGTCAGGTGGAGATCCATCGCGTTGCCTGCGTCCGGCGATCGATTGAACTCGAACTCCACCGTGCGCCCATCGGGTTCGAGCGCCCAAACCAGGAACCGGCGGCGGCGCGCATCCGGATCGAACTGCGCGTAACCCGCCGGTCCCGACCATGGCCCGAGCAGCAGGCAACCGTTGATCGGCCCGCGCTCCAGATACTTGTAGCCGAGCCGCCCCCGCGCATCGCGCAAGGGCGCCGCGAGCAGCACCAGTGTCCCCATGCGGCCGACGCCCTCCGTTCCGGCTCCCGTGGGGCAGGTCCCCATGCAGAAGCGGACGGCGTAGGTACCCGCGTAGACGGCCGGGTGCAGACGGGCATACGGCCGGCCGCCGGCCGCCACCGATCCGCTCAGAAGAAACGCCAGGCCACACCAGGCCAACCATCGCCGCGGCATGCATCGACTCTCCTGGCCCGGGGGAAGCCGCGGCCCTGACCACATGGGACATGACGCCGCCAGCGCCCATGCCCTGGCTCGTCCCGGCGGCAACCTGTCCTGCGCCACCCGCTCAGGGCTCCGATACGTCATGCATGGCATCGCTGTCCACGCCCAGGCGCGGGCACCGGGATGGATCGGCTTTGCCGATGCGCCGGGCATCGACCTCGTCGGGTGGTCGGGCATCGAGTGCCCCCGGCGGAACGCTCCAGGTCTCGCCCATGCCATGGAGACCGGAGGCAGACGGCTTCAGTTCGACCTGGTAGCCGGCGTCGGGAGCGCGATCGAGTTCGAAGCGAACCGTTCCATCCGGCGCGTGGACCGACCAGGTCACAAAGCGGCGCGTCTGCGCGCTTGGGGCGAACACCCAGCCAGCGCCACCCTGTACCGGGTCGAGTCTCAGGCACCCGTTGATGGGCCCCGGCTCCAGCCACTTGTCGCGGGTACGCCCCTGCTGATCACGCAAGGGTTCGTCGAACAGCACCAGCAAGCCCGTGCGCCGCACGGCGCCGGCATGCGGCGAACACGAGCCCTGGCAGAAGCGCACGGCATAAGCACCCGCTGGCGCAGCAGCCGGGGAAGAGCCCCCGCTCGCGACCGCCGCGGCCGGAGCCAGCGCCACCAGTACGATCGACACGATCCATCGCATCATGATTTCCATGCTCCCTTGGCGCCGGCGCGGGCAGACCGCCGGACTGGCCATACCATGCCGCGTCGCGGGCCATGACACCACCCATCCGCCGAGAAGCGCCCCGCGTGGGCATCGCTCCGCTCGACAGCCGGGGCGCCCGAAGGCGCCCCGGTCATCGTCCCTGCTGCCCTATCCGGCCCTGCGCACCACGGTGTCTGGAGTCAGGCGGAAACGCGCGACTTCCGAAGCGAGGCGCTGGGCCTGACCTTTCAGCTCGACCACCGAAGCGGCGGCTTCGCTGACGAGCGCCGCGTTTTCCTGGGTCACGCCGTCGAGTTGCTGCACGGCCGAGGCGGTCTGGTTCACCCCGATGCTGAGTTCGCGTGCGCCGGAGGCCACATCGCCGAGCAGTTCGCTGATGCGCTTGGCGCCACCGACCAGCTCGCCGATGGTCTCCCCGGCCTGGCGCACCACCTGCACGCCGGCGTCGACCTGCTCGAGATTGGTACCGATCAAGCCCTTGATCTCGCGCGCCGAGGCGGCGGCGCTCTGCGCCAGCGCCCGGACCTCGGAAGCGACTACGGCGAAGCCGCGCCCGTGCTCGCCTGCACGGGCGGCCTCGACCGCCGCATTGAGCGCGAGAATGTTCGTCTGGAAGGCGATTGCATCGATGCTGCCGACGATATCGCCGATGCGGCCGGAGGCTTCGCTGATCGACTCCATGGTGTGGACCACGCGGCCGATCACCTCACCACCCTGCTCGGCGGTGCGGGCGTTGGCAAGCGCCAGCTTCGTCGCTTCGTCCACGGCCTGCTCATTGCCTTTCACCGTCGCGGCGATCTCTTCCATCGCCGCAGCAGTTTCCTCCAGATTGGCCGCCGACATCTCCGTACGGCGACTGAGGTCGCCGGTGCCGCTGGCGATCTCCGAGCTGGCGCCAAGGATCGCATCGGAGGCCACACGCATCTGCCCCACCATGCGGCGCTGGGCCTGCTGCATCTCGCTCAGGGTGAACATCAGCTGGGCCGGTTCGTCGGCTCCCCAGGCACGCGGACATGTGGTCAGATCGCCCTCACGCATGGCGTCGACGTGGAAGGCGATCTCGCGCATGCCGCCGCCGAGCACGCGGCCGAATGCAACGAAGAGATACAGGGCCGCCAGCATGCTGGCGGCAAGCACTGCGATCGTGATGTCGCGCTCGCGGACCAGCCTGCTGGACCGCGCGGCAAGCAGAGCGTCGAGCTCACCCGTCGCAGCGGTTTCAAGTGCCACGAGAGCGTCAATCGCGTGGTCGCCCAGGGCGATGAATTCGGGAACGGCAGTGGCCACGGTCGGGTCGGCGCCATAGAGCGCGCGATCGATGGAGCTGGTGAACTGGAGGAGCGCCTTGCGGGTCTGCGCGACGTCCAATGTCGCAGCCAGAGCCGGGGTCCGGGCGACTGCCTTGCCCAAGCCGTTCTCCAGGGCCTTGGCGTAGACCGCGAGTTCGTGCCTTCCGCTGGTTAGTGCACTGACACGCTCCGGATCCATCTTGCCCGATGCTCGCAAGCCACTCCCCTCTGCCTGGAGTTTGCCGATGGCCTCGATCATGGCCGGCAGGCGCGTCATGGAGGCATCCATCAGATAATAGGTATCGATGTCCGGGTCGAGGGTGAGATTCGAGCCATCGGTGCTGGCATCGAGCAGGCCCAGCAGTGCTTCGATGGCAGCGGTATGGCGCGCAACCACCGCTGGTGCGTCACCGACGGCCTTGTCGGCCGCTTCCACGGCTGTCACGAACACACCGTAGGCCTTGCCTGTACCCAGCGCGTCGCCGTTCGCCTTTTCCTCGTCGGCCAACAGCGTCAGGTGCTCGGCAATCGACGTCCGGACCTCGTTGCGAGAGGCGGCATCGGCCTCCTCAACCGCCAGTACCCGGGAGCGCACAAGCAAGGGAAGCAATCCCATGACCTTGTTGCCATAGGCAACACCCTGATGCTCCCTGGCTGAGGAAGCGATCTGCCTGGCCTCCCCAGCGAAGTGGGTCCAGGCCAGGAATGCGATGGGAACCAGGAAGGTCACGGCGATGATCAGTGCCTTGAGCTTGAACCCGATTGCCCGGAACAGGCGCACGCCAGGCGCCCAGAAACCGTGATAGCGGAAGAACTCGGAGAGTCCGCCCTTTCCGGACTCGGCCGGCCCTGTCGATGGACCGGGCGTTTCGAAAGCAGCAGGAGAATAGATATTCATTGCACGGCCCTCCCCGGGACCGCCGGACGGCCGCCCAATGCAACCGATTGCATATCTATCGCCCGGCATCGCAAGAACTTGAGGGGCAGCAGCTGGAACCTGCGACCGCGCACACGGATGACAGGAGTTTCAGGCGTCCCGCAGGAAGCCGCGGAGGAACGGCACGGTGATGCGGCGCTGGGCCGCCAGAGATGCACGATCCAGGCGATCGAGCAGATCGAGCAGGGCTCCCAGGTCCCGCGCGTATCGGTTGAACAACCAGTCCAGCACCGGCTCGTCCAGCTCGATCCCGCGATCGGCCGCACGGCGCTTGAGCACCTGGCGGCGCTCGTCGTCGTCCAGCGGCCTGAGCACGAACTGCGTGCATGCCCCGAGTCGCGAACGCAGGTCGGGCAAGGCGATGCCGGACTCCGATGGCCCGGCCGCCGACGCGAACAGCAGTGCACCACCCTCGGCGCGGGTCTGGTTGTAGAGGTCGAACAGGGCGTGCTCGGCCTCGCGCTGACCGGCGATCGCCTCCAGGTCATCCAGCGCCAGCCATTCGCTGCCGGCCACGCCGCGCAGTGCCGCCGCGCGGTCGGCCAGGGTGGCCAGCGGCAGGTACTGCACGCGACGCCCGGCCTCGGCCGCCGCCTGGGCGGCGGCCAGCAGCAGATGGCTGCGCCCGCTACCCAGCGGACCGTGCAGATAGACCCAGGGAGCGCCCGGCTGCGTGGACAGCGCCTCGATGGCCGCGAGCGCGGCGGCGTTGTGCGGGCCGGCGTGGAAGTGCTCGAAGCGCTGGCGACGCGGCCAGCGCAGGGCAAGCGGCAACTGCGCGGTCAT